>NZ_AP014809.1:4307926-5006783 GCF_002355515.1 Methylorubrum populi
TCGTTCTGGCTGCGCAGGGCGGCGACGAGGTCGCGCAGCACGTCCACCTCCTCGCGGGTGGCGACGTCCATGTCGCGGATCAGGCGCTCGACCTGGCCCTTGAACATCGTCTCCGCCTCGCGGCGCACGCCCTGGGCGGCCCCGGCGGCGTCGGTGAACAGGCGGGCGACATCGTCGAAAAGGCGGTTCGAGCCTTGCATGGGGATCTCCTCCCGCGCCCGGACCTGTTCGAGCACGTCTCCACGACATAAGAATCGGCGGCCGGCAGGGCAATCGAGCGGCGTTCACGAAACGCGTCCGTCGCCGGTGCCGGCGGCGCGCGGAAAACCGGGCCGGATTGTTGCCGCAGGTGTCGGACCCGGCAGCGGAAACGCCCGGTTACAATCTTCGCGGACGGTCATACTTCCGGGCGGGCCGTGCGGGGGCGTAAGCTTCGTGCCGCCATGACCACGAACCAGCCGACGCCCCACATCCTCGTCGTCGAGGACGACCGCGAGATCAGCGCGCTCGTCGCGCGCTACCTGCGCGCCAACGAGTGCCGCGTCAGCCTCGCGGGCGACGGGCGCGAGATGGATCGGGTCCTGGCCGATGCGCGGGTCGATCTGATCGTGCTCGACCTGATGCTGCCGGGCGAGGACGGATTGAGCCTGTGCCGGCGCCTCAGGGCCTCGTCGCAGGTGCCGATCCTGATGCTCACGGCCAAGTCTGAGGAGATCGACCGGATCGTCGGGCTAGAGATCGGCGCCGACGACTATCTCGGCAAGCCGTTCAACCCGCGCGAATTGCTGGCGCGCATCCGGGCGATCCTGCGGCGCAAGGGGTCCGAACCGCAGGACGGGGATGGCGCGCGCCGCTTTCACTTCTCGGGCTGGACCCTCGATGTCGGCCTGCGCCAGGTGCTGAGTCCGGAAGGCGCGCGCATCGCCATCACGGGGGCCGAGTTCGACCTGCTCCACGCGCTCTGCCTGCGGCCGGGGCGGGTGCTGTCCCGCGACCAACTCCTCGACTTGACGCAGGGGCGGGCGGCGGGTCCGTTCGAGCGCAGCATCGACGTCCTGGTCTCCCGCATCCGACAGAAGATCGAGCGCGACCCGCGCAACCCCGAGATCATCCGCACGATCCGCTCGGGCGGCTACCTGTTCGCACCGGAGATCGGCCGCTCATGAGCCTCGTCAAGACCGCAACGGGCCCGGCGGAAGCCCCGGCCTCGGACTCGTCCCCCAAGCAGGACCGGAGCCGGCGCCCGCCGCGGCTCCGCCTCGCCTGGCCGCGCCCGAAGAAGGCGGCCGGGCAGATCGCGCTCCTCGTCGTGGCGGCCCTGCTCGCCGCCCATGTCCTGGCGGCGGTCATGCTGCTCGCCCTGCGCGAGCCGTGGCGGCCGGACGAGCGGCCGGGGGTGGCGGCGACGCGGCTCTCGACCGTGGCGCGGCTGCTCGATGCCGCCGAGCCGGGCGAGCGGGAGGGGATCCTCCGGGCGGCGGCACGCGGCCTTCCGACCCTGCGCATCGCCCCCTGGGATGGCGAGACGCCGCCGGCGGGGACGGGCGATGCCGACGACGAGATCGAGCATCATCCCCTGATCACGCGCCTGCGCGACGGCTTCGGGCGGGCGCTGCCGGTGACCGACCTCTCCCCCGGCCACGACCGGGGGCGGACCGGGCTCCTGCAGATCGGCATCACCACCCCGGCCGGCGCCCGGCTGCGGGCGGTGCTGCCCGACGATTTTCCCCGCCCGCCGGCGCAGGGACCGATCATCTTCACCTTCGTCTTCCTGGGCGTCAGCCTCACGCTGCTCTCGTTCTGGGCGACGCGGGCGCTCACCGCGCCGCTCGCCGGGCTCGCCGCGGCGGCGGAAGCCTTCGGCACGGCGGAGGAACCGCCGCCCCTGCCCAAGCGCGGCCCGGAGGAGGTGCTGGCGCTCGCCCGCGCCCTCGACCGGATGCGCACCCGCCTGCTGCGCCTGCTCGACGACCGCACGCAGATGCTCGCCGCAATCAGCCACGACCTGCGCACCCCGATCACCCGGCTGCGGCTGCGCGCCGAATTCATCGAGGACGAGCGCGCCCGCGAGATGACCCTGCGCGACCTCGATCAGATGAACGGCCTCGTGGAATCCGCGCTCTCCTACGTCCGGGACGGGCAGGGGGCGCCGGGCGGGGGCGAGACCACGCTGATCGACCTCGCCTCGGTGGTGCAGACGGTCTGCGACGGGTTCTCCGATATCGGCGCGGCGGTGAGCCTAGAGCGGACGCGCCACGTCCTCGTGCGTGGCCGCCCCGACGACCTGCAGCGGGCGATCACCAATCTCGTCGACAACGCCGTGAAGTACGGCGGCGGCGCCCGCCTCGTCATGGGGCCGGCAGGCTCCGGCGATCATCCCGGCGTGGCGGTGGAGGTGATCGACGACGGCCCCGGCATCCCCGATGCCGAGCGCAGCGCCATGCTGCAGCCCTTCGTGCGCGGCGACCGGGCCCGCAACCTCGATTCCGCCAGCGGCTTCGGCCTCGGCCTGTCGATCGTGCTCGCCATCGTCGAGGGCCATGGCGGGCGCCTGCGCCTGGAGAACCGCCCCGGCGGCGGCCTCTGCGCACGCATCGAGCTGCCGCTCGCCGCAGGGCGGTCCGCGGACAGTGGCGCCTCCGCCTGACGGGCTGGGCCGGCGGCCGCCCTCAGAACTCCATGTCGAGCTCCTCGATCTCCTCCGGCTCGGCTTCGGCGAGCGCCGCCCACTCGTTCATCAGGTCCCAGGCGAGGATCGTGTCGCGGTAGGTCGCTGCGGTGTAGGGAAGCGTGACGTCGTAAGTGCGGAAACGGGTGCAGACGGGCGCGTACATCGCATCCGCCAGGGTCGGGCGCGCCCCGAACAGGTAGGGGCCGCCCGAGCGCGACAGGCAATCCTCGAAGATCGCGCAGATGCGCTCGATATCGCCCTTGGCGCCGTTGAAGATCTTGAAGCCGCGATGGAGGCTGCGCAGGTTCATCGGCAGGGCCGAGCGCAGGTTGACGAAGCCGCCATGCATCTCGCCCGAGACGGCGCGGCAGCGCGCGCGCTCGGCGGCGGCCTCGGGCAGGAGGCCGGCTTCCGGCCGGATCTCGTTGAGATATTCGGCGATGGCGAGCACGTCCCACACCGCGACCGCCCCGTGCTCCAGGCGCGGCACGAGGAAGGACGGCGACAGGTGGAGCAGTTCGGCCCGCGTCGCGGCGTCCGAGCCGGACAGCACCGCCACCGAGAGATCGAGTCCGGCCATCCGGCACAGCAGCCAGCCGCGCAGGGACCAGGACGAGTAGTTGCGACTGGAGATCGTGAGCGTCGCCTCGGCCATGGCCCTCTCCCGGATACGCGTTCCACCCGAGCCGACGGCCCAGGGCGCCCGACCGACATCCAAGACTCGTGCCGCGACAGGTGCCGCGACGGGGGTCTGCACCCGCCCGGACCGCCACGGCCCGGAGATAGATTTCCTCTCCTCGCGGCAGGCGTGCAAAGTGATGCATCCACATCACAGCGGCGCGGGATGTACTTTTGATCAGTTGCGCCCAATCCAGAACCGCTTAGCCTGCTTCGTCCGGCATCGTCTCGTGAGGGCGGCAGCGGCGATCCGGAAGCGAGGCGGGCGAATCCGGGCCATTCGGGACGTTCGCGAGAGATTGGCGCGTGCAGGCACCTTGCGCGCTTGGAGTTCGGGCCCGATGCTCTACCACGCCTTCGATGTCCAATCGGACATCGCCCGGCAGACCCGGCAATGGGGCCGGCTCCTGCAGGAGGCCGCCGCCCCATGGATGCGGACGCCCTGGCACGATGCCGCGAAATGGTGGTCGGCGGGCGCGCGTATGATGATGCGGGCCGGCCTCACCTTCGCGCGGCCGGCCTACGGCATCCATGCCGTGCGGGTCGGCAACCGCGACGTGCCGGTGATCGAGGAGCCGGTGCTCGCCACGCCCTTCGGCACCCTGTTGCGCTTCCGCAAGGATATCGACACCGTTCAGCCCAAGGTGCTGGTGCTCGCGCCCCTCTCGGGCCATTTCGCCACGCTGCTGCGCGGCACCGTGCGCACGCTGCTGCCCGACCACGACGTCTACATCACCGACTGGCACAACGCCCGCGACGTGCCGGTCTCGGAGGGGCGCTTCGGCTTCGACGATTACGTCGACCACGTCGTGCGCTTCCTGGAGACCATCGGCGAGGGCGCCCACCTCATGGCCGTGTGCCAGCCCGCGGTGCAGGCGCTCGCCGCCACGGCGGTGATGGCGCACACCAAGAACCCGGCCCAGCCGCGCAGCATGACCCTGATGGCCGGACCGGTCGATTGCCGCGTCAGCCCGACCTCGGTGAACAGGCTCGCCACCTCCAAGCCGATCGAATGGTTCGAGCAGAACCTGATCGAGACGGTGCCAGGCCGCCACAAGGGTGCGGGGCGCCGGGTCTATCCCGGCTTCATGCAGGTGTCCGCCTTCGTCTCGATGAACGCCAAGCGCCACTCGGACGCGCATCGCGACCTGTTCTGGCACTACGTGGACGGCAGCGCCGACAAGGCGCAGGCGATCGAGACCTTCTACGACGAGTATTTCGCCGTGCTCGACTTGACCGCCGAGTTCTACCTCGAGACCGTCAAGACCGTCTTCCAGGACTACACGCTGGCCCGCAACCAGCTCACCTATCGCGGCGAGCCCATCGACATGGGTGCCATCCGCCGCACCGCCCTGATGACGGTGGAGGGCGAGCGCGACGACATCTGCGCGGTCGGCCAGACCATGGCCGCCCACGACCTCTGCTCGGGCCTGCCGCCGCACATGAAGAGCCACCATCTCCAGGCGGGGGTGGGTCACTACGGCGTGTTCTCGGGGCGCAAGTGGGAGGCCCAGACCTACCCGATCGTGCGCAACTTCATCGCCTCGCACGCCTGAGCCGAGCCTCCCGTCGTCATGATGAGTGTGTGGGCCTCGCCGCGAGCGTCGGCGAGCCCGGGGCGATCGATCGAAAACCGCGCGGCTCCGAACGGGCGAAGGCTTGCAAGAGGCTTTCGCGCACTTCCAACACGAACCTGTTTCGTGTATGCCGCGCGCTCAGGTGCAATTCTTTCGCACCGATTCGGCTGCCGTCACGACGCCTCCTCCGGAACAAAGCCGGGGCAGGGGCGCCTGACGGCTTTTTCCCGGTTCCGCCGGGAATCCGAGGCCGGTGCGGTTCGAAACAACAGATCCTAGGGGTTGATTCCGTTGCAGGTACTCGTTCGCGATAACAACGTCGATCAGGCGCTCCGCGTCCTCAAGAAGAAGATGCAGCGCGAGGGCATCTTCCGCGAGATGAAGCAGCGCAAGGCCTACGAGAAGCCCTCCGTGCGCAAGGCTCGCGAGAAGGCCGAGGCCGTCCGCCGCGCCCGCAAGCAGGCCCGCAAGACCGCGATCCGCGAGGGCCTGATCGCCGCGCCGAAGCCGAAGCCCCGGACCGGCGCCCCGCGCCGCCCCGGCATGCCGAGCTTCTCGCAGCAGCCGGCCGCCACGCCGGCGCCCGCCGCCGCCTCCTGAGGCCGGCCGGCCCCGGCGCGGGTCGCACAGCGACGAGACTAAAAAGGCCCCGCCGGTCGCACCGGCGGGGCCTTTTTTAGTCGGATCCGACGCTCGACTCAGGCGGCGCGCGCGGTGAGGGTGGCGCGCTCGGCCTGCCGCAGCAGCTCCAGAGGCAGCCACGGCTTGCGCATATAGACCGCGTGCGGCGGGATCTCGGTCCGGCGCTCCTCGCGGGCCTCGGAGGTCACCACGAGCCGCACCTCCGGCCACCGGTCCTCGACGGTGCGCGCCAGGGCCGCGCCATCCATCTCACCCGAGAGATGCGTGTCGGCGATCACCATCGCCACGGTCACATCGCCGCGCTCGAGCACGGCGAGCGCGTCCTCGGCGCTCGAACAAGCGATGACGTCGAGGTCGGTCTCCTCGATCAGGGCGGTCGCGAGGTCGCGGGCGGCCTCGTCCTCCTCGACGACGAGCGCGACCGGGCTGTCTCCGGTGTGAGCCATGATGTCTCCCTGAAGCTGTGCGAGCGGTTCGGAAGCGGCGGCCCGGCCAGGGCACGTCGCACAAGGGCACGTTGCGCAAGGGTACGACGCGGCGGACGCGGCGGCGGCGATGCTTGCCCTGCGACAACAAGTTCGGGGATGATCGGTTCAGCGAAATTGTGCCGGCCTGAACCGCTCGCATCGAGCCGCCCCTTAACGGACTGTTCACCACACGAGTTGAATTGTTACAGTCCGGCGACGCGCGGCGGCCCGAACGGACCGATGCTTGCATCTCTCGCCCTGGACCGCAAAGGAGGCTCTCGTCCCGCCATGTGCCGCTTCCTCGCCTATCTCGGTGAGCCGGTCTTCCTGAACGAGCTGGTCTGCGCCCCGACCCATTCACTGGTTCATCAGTCGCTGCACGCCTCCGAGGCCAAGACCGAGACCAACGGCGACGGGTTCGGGATCGGCTGGTACGGCGAGCATGCCGAGCCCGGCCTCTACCGCGACATCTGCCCGGCCTGGTCGGACGAGAACCTGGTGAACCTCTGCCGTCAGGTGCGGGCGCGGACCTTCTTCGCCCATGTGCGGGCGGCCACCGGCACGGCGACGACGCGGGCGAACTGCCACCCCTTTGTCCACGGCCGGCACCTGTTCATGCATAACGGTCAGATCGGCGGCTATCACCGGATCAAGCGGCGCCTGGAGGCGCTGATCCCCGACGCCCTCTACGACAGCCGCCGCGGCTCGACCGATTCGGAGGCGCTCTTCCTGCTGGCGCTCGCCAACGGCCTCGACACCGATCCCGTCGCCGCGATGGAGACGACCTGCGCCACCGTGCGCGGGCTGATGCAGGAGGCGCGGATCACGGAGGCGTTCCGCTTCACCGCCGTTCTCACCGACGGCGAGACCCTCACCGCCTTCCGCTGGGCCTGCGACGGCCGCCCGCCGAGCCTGTACTACCGCGAGAGCGAGCGCGGCCTGACCGTCGTCTCCGAGCCGATCGACGGCTGCAAGGAGGGCTGGATGATCGTGCCCAAGGGCGGCACGCTGCGGGCGAGCCGCGGCAGCCGCGCCGTCGTCAGCCTGCCGCGGGCGGAGCGGGCCGCCGCCTGAAGGCTTGCCCGGACGACACAGCCATGGTCAAGGATTCGAACGGACGAGTCCTTGTCAAAGGTGCAGGGTAAGGCCCTGCAAATCGGCTCCGCCGACGTCAGGGCGCTGCCCTGACAACCCGCCAAAGGGCTTGAAGCCCTTTGGGATCCCCAATGAGTATTGCGTTCGAGACCGTGGCGGGGCTGTTCGGCGTAGCCGTGGTGGCAGGCGCCATCGACGCCATTGCCGGCGGGGGCGGGTTGATGACTCTGCCGGCCCTGCTGCTCGCCGGGCTCGACCCCGTGAGCGCCATCGCCACCAACAAGCTCCAGGGCAGCGCCGGCTCGGTCTCGGCCACGATCGCCTTCGCCCGGCGCGGATTGATCCGCTGGCCGGAAGCGGCCCCCGCCGCGCTCGGGGCCGGCCTCGCCTCGGTCGCAGGCGCGCTCTGCGTCAGCCTGCTGCCGCGCCCGGTCCTCGACGCGCTGGTGCCGCTCATGCTCGTCGGCATCGCGCTCTACTTCGCCACCGCGCGGCGGATGAGCAACGAGGACGCAGCGGCGCGCATCACCCCCGGCCTGTTCGCCGTGACGCTGGCCCCGGCCGTCGGCTTCTACGACGGCGTGTTCGGGCCCGGCGCCGGCTCGTTCTACATGATCGGCTTCGTCACCCTGCTCGGGCTCGGCGTGGTGCGCGCCACCGCCCATACCAAGCTGTCGAACGCCGCGAGCAATCTCGGCAGCCTCGCCCTGTTCACGTTTCAGGGCGCGGTGATCTGGCCCATCGGGCTCGCCATGGCGGCCGGCGCCTTTCTCGGCGCCCAGGTCGGCTCGGCGCTGGCCGTCCGCCTCGGCGCCCGGCTGATCCGCCCGCTCCTCGTCGTCATCGCCTGCGCGATGGCGCTACGCCTGCTGTCGAACCCGGCCAATCCGCTGCGTCAGGCCGTGGCCGGGTTCTTTTCGTAGACCGATCAGCCTCTTACAGACCGACGTTTCAGCGCGGGATGAAGGCCCAGTAGTCGAGATCGAGGATCACCGACGGGTCGTAACCCTCGCCCTGCTTGTCCGGATAGGCGCCGCAGGGCTGGTTCTTGGCCGCCACGGTGCGCAGACGCAGCGCACCGATATCGCTGCGGCCGGGAAGTTCGGCGGTCTCCAGCACCTCGGACCATGCGTAGACCGTGTCGCCGGCAAACAGCGGCGCCACGTGCCGGCCGGCATTGATGCCGCCGATGGCAAACGCGTTGGCGAGCCCGTTGAAGCTGAGCGCCCGGGCCAGCGAGATGACGTGGCCGCCATAGATCAGCCGCTTGCCGAACTTGGTCTCCCGGGTCGCCACGGCGTCGAAATGGACCTTGGCGGTGTTCTGGAACAGACGGGTGGCGATCTGGTGCTCGGCCTCCTCGACGGTCATGCCGTCGACGTGGTCGATCTTCTCGCCCACCGCGTAATCCGCGAAGCGGTGCGGGCTGCCGGCGAGCGCCGCGTCGTAGGCCGCCGGGTCGAGCGGGGGCAGGGCGTTGGCAAGGTCGGCCGGGTTCACCACCTTGGCGAGCTGCGGCACGTGCTCCTCGGCGATCTTGGCCTCCGGATCGCGCTTGCGCACGAGCACCCAGCGGCAATAGCTCAGCACGGTCCGGCCCGAGGAATCGGAGCCGGTCGAGCGCACGTAGACCACGCCGGTCTGGCGGTTGGAGCTCTCCTTCAGGCCGATCACCTCGGAGACGGTGGAGAGCGTCTCGCCGGGATAGACCGGGCGGTGGAAGCCGCCCTCGGCGTAGCCGAGATTGGCTAGCGCGTTGAGGGAGACGTCCGGCACGGTCTTGCCGAACACCACGTGGAAGGTGAGCCAGTCGTCGAGCGGGCTCGCCGGATAGCCGATCGCACGCGCGAAGGCGTCCGAGGATTGCACGGCGAAGCGCGGACCGTAGAGGGCGGTGTAGAGCGCCACGTCGCCCGTGGTGACGGTGCGCGGCGTGGCGTGGCGGATGGTCTCCCCGAGGCGGAAGTCCTCGAAGAAGCGGCCCGGATTGGTCTTCATGGCGCGCGCGTCGCTCCCTGTACGGCTCTTGCTGGCCGAGGGGGCACCGTCTTGAATACCGTATTCAGAACGAGGCCCTAAACTTCTGACGTTGCACCGGCTTTTCGGCCGAGCCGGTGCCAGACCGCCTTAGCAACCAGCCCGGCGCCCGCGCAATGCCGCGCTCGGTCGGGCCGCGCCGTCGCAACGGGCCCGATCGATCCTTCCGGCTATGTTTATGGATGATGGATCCGGGCTTCGCCCGAGCGCCGCCGCGGTTCGGACGGGGCGCCTCGACCGAGCCGAGGCGCCGTCTCAGAAAGCGAGCTGGATGTAGAGGTCGGTGATGAGCTTCTGCGCGAACAGCAGGAGCAGGATCAGGATGATCGGCGAGATGTCGACGCCGCCGAGATTGGGCAGCAGATTCCGGATCGGCCGCAACACGGGCTCGGTGACGCGGTAGAGGAATTCGCCGATCTGCGAGACGATCGGGTTGCGCACATTGACCACGTTGAAGGCCACGAGCCAGCTCAGCACCGCGCTCGCGACGAGGACGTAGATGTAGAGCTGGATGATGGTGTTGAAGAGCCAGAGCAGGGCGTTCATGCGGGGGGTATCGGTCCTCGTCGCCCCAAACGCACGTCCGGCGCGGATGCGCGGGGCGCGGCGGGAAATTTCCGGAATTGACAGGCCGAAGCGGACAAGCCTACAAGGCCCTCGCCTCGGACGGGGCTGTAGCTCAGATGGGAGAGCGCCGCAATCGCACTGCGGAGGTCAGGGGTTCGAATCCCCTCAGCTCCACCACCAACTTTTGCTTGAAAATTGGTGTGTGGCATCAAGGACTTGGGGAGTGGTAGCTCCCGGAAAAATCCCAATTCCTCCCACGCTTCCGTTTCGCTAAATCCCAGGCGCGGTCCGGTTTTCGACAGGATATCCACACCACCCCCGCGCGGCGACGGCGGGCAAGCCTTGCTGTGCCTGACCCACGCCGTGCGCGTCGGTAGAGGGCGCGCCGGCCGGTGAATGTCGAAGCCTGCGCCGCCTTGGCGGGACCGCCGCCGTCCGGACCGGATGCTCCGAGGATTCCGAGCGGCGGGGGCTACAAGGCCGCGCCGAGCCCGATGCGGAGGCGGTACTGCCACGTCAGCGAGAGGCAGACGCCTTCGAGGCTGGCCCAGATGTGGGCCGCATCCACGCCGAGCTGGAACAGGTTGCGCTGGAAGACCGCGCGAGTGTCCCGCGGGATCTCGAAGCTGTTCTCCGCCATGCCGGGCGGCGTCCACGCCGAGGCCGGATCGGGGTGGGCCGAGAACAGGCCCTTCTGGCTCGCGATGCGGGGCGCCAGGGCGGAGGGCAGCAGGAAGCCGACCTCGGCGATCTCGAAGGGGCCGGGACCCCGCTCGGGGTCGATCATGGAACTGCCGCCCAGCGGGTGCGCGTACACGATGGCGTCCTCGTTCGCGGGCTGGCTGGCAACGGCGAAGAAGCAGGCGATGAGCGGATTGGTCGTCCAGTCGAGCAAGCGGGTCGGGAGACCGTAATGCTGACCCAGCGCCAGCCAGTCCCAATCCGTCGCCCCGGGCATCGCGACGTGCAGCCTGGCCTCGCGCTTGAAATCCTGGAATAGTTGCCGTTCGTGGCGCGGGTCGAACTCGGCGCCCCGGCCGGCGCTGGGCTTGCACTCGAAGGCCTTCGACGCGCAGCCGCGGAACACCCATCGTGAGTTCATGCGTGCCGCCAGGAAGGCGTGGAACGCCTGCCAGCGCTCCTGCGCCGGACCGCCCTCTCCATCGCCGGACCCCAATGGTCCGGGCGGGGACGGCGTGCGCTCAGGCGCCCGCAGGCGCGCCGGGGCGGGCGGAAACCGAGGCGGCCTCAACGGGTGCCCTCCCGGCCGCCGATCACCGAAGGCATGCCATACACGTCCGGTAGAGCGCCGTGGCGAGATCGTGCGTCACCTCGCAGCCGCTTCCCGAGAACATCGTCAAATCCCCGCCGGAGGCCGTCTCGGCGAGCAGCACCACCGGCATGCCGTTGGCTTGCGCGTAGCCGACGTGAAGGTTCGTCCCGAGGTCGGCGACGTCGCCCAGGGCGAGGAGGGCCGAATGGGGCACGCGGGGCCGGGGCGGCCAATGCGCTCGCGTGGGTGAGCGGGGGCCGTCGTCCGCGAACGCCGTCTCCGTCCTGAACCCGAGCGCGTCGAGGTAAGCGGCCGCCTCGTCGAAGAGCCATCTTTGGGCCATGGTCCGGCGCGGTCCGGACAGGTAGACCCGGCAACCCGACGCGGGGCGCCCGGGCACCGCCTCCATCCCTTCGAGCTCGTCCGGCGGAGGCAGCGGCAACCGAGCCCCGTCGTTGAACCACGCCACGCAGCGGGACGCGAGGTCGGCCGCCCCCACGGCGTCGAAGCCACGCTCGCCCCAATAGTGCGCGAAGGCCGCGCAGAAGACGTCGCCGGCCCCGATCCTGAACCAGCGGCGGGCGGCGTACGCCGGCACCGGGATGCCGGGGGCGTCGCCCCGGTACACCGTGGCACCGCCGAACGCGTGGCGCGACACGACGAGCGTGGCGCCCTCGCGGGCCATGACGCCGGTCGCGGCGTCGCGCGGGTCCGGGAGCGGACCGAGCCGGACCAAGTCGGCATCCTGCACCACGTAGGCGAGTTGCTCCGTCGCCCGCGAGCCGGAACGCACGAAGGAGGACGCGGGGTCGGCGGAGCGTGGGTCGTAGACCGCCCGGCCGGCCGTGAGCCGGGCCGTGCCCTCCAGCATGCCGAACCCGAGCACGACGTCGCCGGTGACGGCCAGGTCGGCGTAGCGCCGGCCGGCCTCGGGAACCCAGCTCTTGCGAAGGGGATGCCAATACTCGAATTCGAGCCGCTCCCCGATGGCGACGATATCCGTCTCGACCTCGAAGGCGGCCATGGTCGCCCGGAGGTCGCCGGCCGACTCGGCGTAAGCATACGTGCTCAGGCGGGTGCCCGGGGACAGCGCGCTCACCGCCATGGCGGCGCGCGCGCCCGAACCGAACAGGCCGGCCCAGGCGGGGAACGCGCAGCTCTCGAAATATGTGCCGCCGACGACGTTCACGTCTCGGCCCTCGTGACCGTAACGGTGCAGCGCGTCGCGCCGACATCCTCGATGAGGGCCTCGAACCGCACCCCCTGGTCGAGGCAGCCGAGCAGGCTCACGAGGCCGCGGAACGCGGCGAGGGCGCCGACGGTCGCCCCGTCGGCGGTGCGGCAGACTGCGGTGCTGGCGCCCGCGCCGGCCACGAGGTCAACCTCCAACACGTCCCCGGCCTGCAGGCCGCGCGTGGCGTCGCGGCGGACACCGATCAGGTCGACCGTGAAGGTCAGGTCGCACTCGTCGGACCCTGTCCGGACCTGTCCCATGCCGTACGGCATGCGGCGGCGTTTGGGTGGGAGCCCTCCGCCCATTCGTCAGCCCTCCGCCCGCGCCGCGTCCGGTCGGTCCGGGGCCGCGCGGGATGCCTTCGCGTCGGACCGCAGGCCGAACGACCGCAAGGTCTCGCGATGCTTCTCGCATCCGCGGCACCGCCCGCAGGCATATTCCATGACGTGACAGGAGAATGTCGCCCCGAGCGCCGAGGCGGGAAGGCCGGACGCCGCGAGCAGGGCCGGCCCGCTCAGGTGGCGTGCGGGCGCCACGACGCGCACCCCACCCTCCTGGAGCCGCATCAGTCGGTCGAGCGTCCGCAGGAATGGGGCGCGTCCGTCGGCGTGGACATCGGTCGCCACCGTTCCGATGAGGATCTCCGACAGGCCTTCCGCGACGAAGCGCATGCCTGCCAGGGTGACCAGGATCTGGTTGCGGTAGGGCCACCATTCGGGGGCACGCGCGAGCGCGGCGGGCTCCCCGCCGGCCAGGGGGCCGAGGCCAAGCGCGGACAGGTCGACCTGAAGCGTTTCGAGCCGCAGCCCGAACTCGGCCGCGATGGATGTCGCGGCAGCCCTTTCGCCCGCCGCCGGTCGCTGGCCGTAATCGACGAACAGGCAGGCGTCCGGCCTCTGCCACCAGGCGAGGGCGGTCGAATCGAGACCGCCGGAAAACAGCAGAACCCTCATCGCAGCGAGGCCCACACGACCCGATAGAGGGCGGAGGCGAAATCGTCGACGACCTCGCAGCCGGTGCCGGCCAGCATGGTCAGATGATGCTCGTCGAGGCGTTCGGCCAGCACGACCACAGGGATGCCGCGCGCCCGCGCATGTCCAACCTCGAAGATGGAGCCTGGGTCCGCCCCGTCGAGCAGGGCGAGCACGGCTTGGCAGCCGTCGAGCCCCGCGAGGTCGGCGGTGGCGAGGGCGACGGCACCGCCCCCCGTGCCCACGTCGTGCAACGGCGAGAAGACAGACGCGCCGAGGGCGTGCAGCCGGTCCCGTGCCTCCTCGACGAGCCAGCGTTGGGCGATGTGGAAGAACGGGGCCGCGAGGTAGACGCGGCCGGGCTCCCCGCCCACGGGTGCGAGCGCCTGGTCGGCGAGGTCGGCGGCCGCGGGCAGCGGCAGCGAGCGCGTGTCGACGAAATGGTGGACCGCGCGCGACGCCAAGTCGGCCGCCACCGCGGCGTCGAGGCCGCGCTCGCCCCAGTGATGCGCGAAGGCGGCGCTGAAGACGTCGCCCGAGCCGATCTTGAACACGCGGGCGGATCGATAAGCGGGCACCGCGACGGGGTCGCGACCAGGCCGGTGGACGGTCGCGCCCGAGCAGCCACGCTTGACCACGACCACGTCGGCCGCGTGCAGGGCGAGAACGGCCTCGCCTGCGGCCGGCCCCTCCTCGCCCGTCGCCGCCTCCGCCTCCCCCTCGTTCAGGACTACGGCCAGGGTCTCGGCCCGGGACCCGTTGGCGCGGAACGGGACAACGTCGTCGCCCTGCGGGTCGTGGACCGCCCGCTCCGCGGACACGACCGCGTCGCCCTCCACGAAGCCGAAACGCAGCACGACCCGCCCCTCGACCGAGAGGGCCGGGTGTCGCGTCGGCACGGCGGGCCGCAACGTGGCCGGCGACAGGGCATGGAAGTAGCCGAAGCTGATCTCCTCGGCGATGGGCATTACCGTCGCCGTCACCCCGCAGGCGTGCATCGAGCTCTCGACGTCGCGGGCCCAGCCTGCGAAGGCATAGGTGTGAAGGCTGCTGCCCGGCGAGAGCTGCCCGACCGCCGCGGCGGCGCGGCCGCCCGAACCGAACAGCCGGCGCCAGCGCGGGATCTCGCAGATCTCCAGGTAGGACCCTCCGGCGACGATCAACCCAGCACCGGTGCGATGGCGACGCGACAGAGGAGGCGGCCGACCTGCGTCACGGTCGCCGCGTAGCGGTGGTGGGTGCGCAGGCAACCGAGAAGTTCGTCGAGGCCTTCGACGTTCGCCAGCGTGCCGACCACCTGCCCGGCGGGGCGGGTACGGCACACGGCGGTCTCGAACGCACCCGCCCTGTGCAGCGCGACGTCCAGGACGTCGCCGATGCGCACGACGGCGACGACGTCGGCCCGGACCCCGGTCAGTTCGACGTCGTAACTGAGGTCGCAGGGCGAGCCCGTAGGCGCGTTCCCGCCCTCCGATCCGGCGGTCGAGCCCGGCGCTCCCGGCCCTGCACCGGCCGGCGCGACCAGGCGACGGCCCGAACTCTTCTTGCTGCCCCCCGACATCCCGCTTGCCCGGCCACTGGTGAAGGAGACCTGATTTCTTATCGGCCTCCGCCGTCGCCGGTCAAACCGGTCCCCGGCCGATGTTGCGCATCGCCCGCCACATGACGGCATCGACCAGCGACGGCTTCGCGTCCAGGGCCACGCAGAACTGCAGGAAGCGCCGTTCGAGCGCCTCGTAGTCCCGCGGGAGGCGGATCGGCCGCTCGAACAGGCCGATCAGGAGGCCTGCACGGATGATGTGAATGTCGAGGATGGCGACCTCGTCCGAGCCCAGCCAGTTCCGGGTGACCCACGAGGCGGTCTTCGGACCGACGCCGGGCAGGCGCATCAGGTGGCGTCGGAAGGCCAGGGCGTCGCTCGACGGCGGCGGATCGGTCTCGATCAGCGTCAGCGCGTCGGCGAGCCTGCCCGCCCTCTGCTTCGGGAAGCGGTAGCGCACCGACCTTTCGCCGATGCGGACCGGCCTGCGCAGGAGGGCCTCGATCTCATCGGCCCCAGGACGACGGCCAGGCTCGAAGATCCCATCCGCGGCCAGCGCGCGATGGACCGCGTGGTTGACCTCGGCCGTGATGCCGTAGCCCCCGAGCAGACAGAAGCCGATCTCGTGAGCCAGGCTGACCTCCCGCCCCACGAACCCGTCGACCGGTTCGCTGGCCCGACCGACCATGAAAGCCCAGAACGCGGCACTCGGCACCCATTCCGGGCGCCCCCACCGCACCCCCGGCATCAATTCGGCCTCCGGGTCCGCGGGAATCGTCGCGACCGACCGCGGCCTCCCGGACGTCTGAGCCTGCATCCTGCGTGCCTTGATTATTCGTTTCCATTCGATTTTATTGACTTCATGAGCGGAAGCAAGCGGGCGGCTGACGGCGGGGATGCGCATGCGCTGGCGATTGCCCTCGGTCGCGCGCGTCGAGAGCGCGGGCTTACGCAGGCTGCCCTTGCCAAGATCCTCGGCGCGAGCCAGGCGACCGTATCGAAGCTGTTGGCTGGGCAACATAAGCCTAGACCCGGGCTGCATCTCGCCGCGGTTCGGTTCATCGGTGCGCACCCGTCGGAGGATCCCGCGGCTTCCTCGGACCTGACGCGGCGCGTGGAGGCGGCTGCAGGTCAGTCGGTCGCGTTCCGAGCGCTCCTGGAGGCCGCGGTGGCGCTCTTGAATGAAAACGAATAGCCGCTTCGAGCGGTGCGGCAAGGTCGGGGACCGTCGTTCTCGGCGCCGGATGGAACGTGCCCCGGGACCAGGCCGAGGCGGCGCGCCCGGGCGGCGGGAACCGGCGCCTCGATGACGAGCGCGGGTGCCGCCCCCCCGGGTCGGGTCGCTCAAACCAAGGCACCCACGGCGGGCAGGCCCCGACAAGATCGCGGCGCCCGGGCGCCGGCGGCGCTCGGCCCCTTCGGCGTGGGATGACAATGGTCCGGCGTGCGGATACGGCGTCGGCCGAGGTGTTTGCCGACTTCGAACGGATCGGCTCGCCCTCGGCCTGCCCGACGCGACGTCGCCCGGGCTACGCCATCGCCTTCCCATCGGCAGGAGCATTTGTCTCGGGGTGCCCCACGCCTTTCGCATGTTCAAGGCCATGACGGATCTCGGCTTCGCCCAGGGCGAGGCGCTCGCCGTCGGCGGATTGATGGAGATTTCCCGGCATCCCGATACCCGCTTCAACGGCGAGGCTTGCCTCGACCGGCTGTGCGAGGGAGGCTTCGCCGAAGAGACCGCCGAGGCGGTGGCCAGCGCGTTGCGCCACTGCTTCCTGTCGGAAAAGGCCACCGCGCAGTACGAGCGGACCAAGCTGAAGACGGCGCTGGTTCGCGGCGGCATCGCCGCCGCGAAGGCGGACGCGTTCCTGACGACGCTGGAAGGTTCGGTCGTCACGCGCCGCACGGCCGAGGTCAGGCGGCCGGTTCCGCACGCTCCGAGCCCCGGCCGGGTCGTGATGTGCGATTTCACCTACCTCGTGAAGCCGGAGATGCAGAAGGAACGGCGGGCGATCGTCGTGTCCTCGCGCTCGGCCGGCGCCGCCGGGCGCTGCACGGTGGTGCCGGTGAGCAAGAGCCCGCCCCGGGAGAACAACACCCATCATTTCCGGTTCGAGCCGGGCACGTATCCCTTCTTCCACCAGACCGACCCGGTTTGGGCCGTCTGCGACCACATCTACACCGTTTCCTTGGTCCGGCTGTGGCAGGTCAACGTGAACCGCCGCCCGGCGCTGCCGTCCATCTCGCCCGCCGAGCTCGCCGGCATCCGAGCGCTCCTCGGAACCGTGCTAGGCCTCGATCATTGACCCGGCGAGGCGGATATGCGATATCCCTCTCACTCGCTGGAGGCGGGTCACACCGTCTTTTCAGCTGACCGAGGATGCTCGCCATCCGAGGTCGGGGTTTGCCCGCGGGTATTCCCCTCAAACGAAAGCCCCGCTCAGGCGGGGCTTTTTCGTTGGTGGTATGCGCTTCGAACGCACAACGACCGCCGTACACCCAAGCTGCGCTCCCTCCTGGCACACGTCACGGCCCGAGAGGCGAGAGCTTAAGCTTGGCGAGGGCCGGCCCTGCATCCGGGCGTCGGCGCCATCGGCCGACGTGGGCTAGGGCCGATCCGAGGCGGCACCCTGGCAGAACCGAACAAGGTCTGCAGGATCGACATCGTCGGACACGGCCCAGAACCAATCCAACAACTCGGGCAGCCACTGGCGACCGATGCAGCAGCGCGTCCGTCCGGGCCGACTCAGGTCGAGGCGCGACAGGGTGCCGGCCATGACCAAGCGCCGCTCTCGATGGACCAGGACGTGAAGTTCGGCACCGCTGCACGCGATCCGAACTCGGGTCTCCGGCGTGCCGACGACGAGGGCGATCTCATCGCCGCGCATCGAGTCCTTCGCTCCAAGGGAAGCGGTGCACTCGGCGAGGAACCGAACGAGCTTCGGGCCCGTGAGGCGGGCTTGGCGCGCCGGGAACCGTGCGACGAAGGGTGAGCGCTCGGAATGCGACCGGCGCGGCGGTCCGAAGTTCCGCGGCGAGGTCTCGCCGGCGAACGCGCGCCATGGCGCAGCCACTGCCTCCAGCACGGACAACCACTCTCCAACGAGGCAGTACCCGGTCGGCGGCGCCCCATCCCTCGCGGTCAAGGAGGCAACGAGCGTTCCCCGCACGATCAGGCGAAAAGCCCGCGCGCCCGCGGCGGTGACCAGGCCGCGGATGACCATGCCGGGAGCGATCTCGTGCTCGCTCATGGTTCCGTCGGCGGCCCGGCTGCGCGGCGGCGTCACGACCGAGAGCAGGGCGACGAGAGACAGGACGTGCAGGCGACGCGCGTCGCCGAACGAGGTATTCATGTGCGCTCCGAATTCATGTTTGCGGTGGATGGTCGAACGGGCAGTAGGCCGCGGGCTTGCCGGGTCTCGATCTCCGCCAGCGCCCAGCCTTCTTGCGCGGGGAGCCGATGTGCGCGGCGATGGATTGGCCTTGCCATGGGCGGGCGATCAGACCCGACCCGGCCCGGCGGGATCGGACCTGCCTTTGCTGCGGGGCCTCTTCGCCGACGGGCTGTAATGCGTCCCGTCGAAGTCGACCCAACCGGCCTTGCGAAGCCGCCGCATCGCGGCCAGAAGGGAATTGTCGCGCGCCTCGGTCCGCTCGCCCCCGTCCCAGTCCCTCAGCTGTCCGAGCAGCTCCCGGGATGTCAGGGGCTTGCCTGCGCGCTTGACGAGGTCGTACGCAGCGGCGCTCACCCCCTTGAGCGGGCGGGGGGACCTCTTGGGCCGAGGACCGGCTTGCGGTGCCGCGACCTCCTTGGCGCCGGGCGGCACCTGCTGCGCAGGCTCCGGGGGTGGAGGCGGCGTGACAGCCTCGGCACCGCGCCCGATGGGCGCCGAAGCCAGCCAGTTCGCCAAGGCAGGGGGCACGGCCGCCGTTCCGGACAGGAAGGCGTCGATGACGACGCGCTTGAGCACGGGTTCCGCGTGGAGCCGCCAGTATTCCTCCGCCCGCTCCGCCGCCCAATCCGAGTCGCCCATGGTGCCGTACCTCCGTTGCGCCACACTAACCTCCGACGGTTACACGTCCACATGGATATCTAAGCGGGGTTCGAGGCGACGCGATTTATCCACAGGGAGTTTCGCGTCACGGCGGAGGGATGGCCACAGCGAATTGCAGAGATCCTGGTGGACGTGGGTCGGCCGCCGCCGAGGAGCAGGCGACAACATACCCGACCGCTTCCGCGCTCGGCGACGGAACCGTCGCCCAGGTCGCGGACCAAGTCGCCGCCTGGGCGGCGGCGTTGAAGGGGCAAGGCGCCTTTCCAGCCGGACCTCGTCCTGGCCGGGGCGACCCGACGAAGCTTCCGACGCGGCGTTGCCTTGACCGCTCCGTAGCGAGCTGAATCCATTGGCTCACCGTACGCAGTCCCATGGTCCGCGATGTTCCGCCCGTCCTCGATCTTCTTCGCAAACCGCAAGGTGCACGCCCTGCGCGCGCAACTCGCCAATGTCCGGCAGCCTATCGCCGAGGCGACCGCTCGACAGGTCGTCGCGCTGGCGTGGGGGTGGCAGTCCTGGAGCGAGTTGCTTTCGGCGCTTGAGACGCCCGGCACGCCCACGCCGCTCGACGAGGAACTCGTCGGCCCGGATGCCCGGGCCGGGGCCATGGGCCTCCTCAACACGCGTATCGTGGGACAGCGCAGCAAGAGTTCCAGCTGCGCTCTCCAGACCGTCGTCGGCCTGCCGCCGCCGGTTTGCCTATCGCTGAGCGCCTTCCTGCACCTGACCGGACGTCATCCCGTCGGCACTTGGCTGACACCTGAAGCATACCGTGAATTGTACGAGGCGTCCGTCGCGCCGAGGCCGGATTGGGCCCTGGATCTCCTGGACCATCAGCGACGGTCGCGGGAGGCGCCGCAGCGGTTTCCGCTTCCGCCGGATCGACCACGCTGATCGAAGGGCTCCGACGTGCCGGTCACGTCGCCCGGGGCGGGCCAGCGGTTTCGGGCGGATCGGTCACGACTTGGATCGAGTGGTCGAGCCATCGCCAGCCTCCCGCGAGCCGCGGATCGTGGCAAGCTGCCGAGATGGCCGGCCGGTCTGCCGGGTTCCGCTCGCGACCGACCGTACGGGCGTGGCTCATGCGCTGCTATACCCATATCGACGCCTCGCTGGCTTGAGACCTGCGCATGCGTCGTAGGCGAGGACGACGGCATCATCAGCGAAGCCAATATCGCGCGTGCGCGGCGGCGTCGCTGGGTGGCCTCGGCCTGTCGCTGATCGGCTGCGGACAGGAGACGGGCGCTGGCGGGTCGGCCGTGCGGGCGGATGACCGAAGTCGCGGTGTTCCACGTCGTGTGCATGGACGTGCGTCGCGCCCGCGGGCGATGGCCCACGAGACCGCCCGCGACGGCGCTCGGGATCGCACGGATGCTGCGCACTGGCTGGTTCCGGCAAGCGCTCGGCCGCGCTGCTCCGATTGCTGCGGTTAGATGTTTGATCCCAGGGTTTGATGGTGCACTCTTCACGTCGGAGTGGAGGGATGCGCTATGGGCCAAATTCTTCACGGCAGCGCCACGACGACTGAGGCGATCCGTCGAGCGATCCAGCATAGTCAAGCGAGCCTGAGGGCACTCTCGAAGCGCTACGGGATCAACCCGAAGACGGTCGCCAAGTGGCGGCAGCGGACCTCGGTTGCCGACCAGCGCACCGGTCCGAAGGATCCGCGCTCGACGGTGCTGTCATCGGAAGACGAGGCGGTCGTCGTCGCCTTTCGCCGCCACACACTTCTGCCGCTGGACGACTGCCTCTACGCGCTCCAGGCCACGATCCCGCACCTGACCCGCTCGTCACTGCATCGCTGCCTGCAGCGGCACGGGATCAGCCGATTGCCGGAGGTCGACGGCGACAAGCCGAAGCGGTCGCGCTTCAAGGCCTATCCGCTCGGCTACTTCCACATCGATCTGGCTGAGGTCCACACGGCCGAAGGACGGCTCTACCTGTTCGTCGCAATCGATCGCACGACCAAGTTCGCCTTCGTTGAGCTCCACGAGAAGGCGACGCGAAGGGTCGCGGGTGACTTTCTACGCCATTTGATCGAGGCCGTGCCCTACAAGGTGCACACGGTGCTCACCGACAACGGCACCCACTTCACCACGCCCGGCAACATCGCTTCGGCCGCCTCCATCATCCGGGAGGCGATCGCAGCCGGCGAGACGTTCCGAGCCCACAGCTTCGAGTCCGCCTGCGCCCGCAACGAGATCGACCATCGGCTGACCAGACCGCGGCACCCCTGGACCAACGGTCAGGTCGAGCGGATGAACCGCACGATCAAGGACGCGACGGTCAAGCGCTACCACTACGACAGCCACGAGCAGCTCGGCGCTCACCTGGCCGACTTCGTCAGCGCCTACAATTTTGCCCGCCGTCTCAAGACCCTGCGCGGTCTCACGCCCTACGAGGCTATCTGCAAAGCATGGTCCGCCGAGCCCAGTCGCTTCAGGGCAAACCCGCTCCACCAAATGCCGGGACCGAACATCTAGCAGACTTGAACACCACTCTAGCGACAAGGCGGCGGCAGCCATGCATCACACGAAACTGCCGAGATGCCGTTCTTCGTTTCGATTTCCGGGCCCGGGGGTAGGAGGCCAATTATCTACTGCAGGATCCTGAGGACACGTAACCACCCAACATCAAAAAAATCGCGCATGTACAGATAGATATCGCAGAGAGCAGACATTTGGGCGACCGGCCTCCGCTGGCTCCCAAGCGGAGGCTCGGGAGCCAGCGGAGACCGTTCGCCCAATTGCGAGATGTCTGCCAAAAATTATTCAAAGATCAATGACATCGGGCGATTTGCGAGGACTTGCGGTCGCCAGAGGCCGACGTGGACGGATCATTGCCGCCAGGAGTGTGGTGCCGAACCGGCCACCTCATTTGGTCAACCCGGCATTCCGGTGCCGAGCACCATTATTCTGCACTGAAGCAACCTAGAGCGAAGAAGGGGGGCCGTTTCGAAGGCGGCCTTTCGGCTTGGCTGCTGACGCGAAGCACCTGTTCTTCGAAACCGCCTCGGCCTCGCCAGGGATGCCGACCGCTTCCGGTCGTGTGCCCCACAAGGCGCCTGCCAAACCGACGTTCGCGAGCGCGAGCACCGCCAGAAGGGCATAGGCCAAATCGGGGCCGCCGTAGGTGAGGACCGTGGCCCCCAGCGACGGAGCAAGAGCCTGGGCGATCAGGCTCGGCCGGGCGAGCCGCCCCGCCAGAACCGGGTAGCGTTCCGACCCGAACAGGGCGAGCGGCACCGTGCCTCTCGCGATCGAGTAGATCCCGTTGCCGGCACCGTAGAGCACCAAGGCGATGCCGACCGCAGGAATGCCCAATGCCAGGATTGCCAGTCCGAACGCCACGAGGGCCATGGCCACGTTTAGCGTCCAGAGCGGGTGGTGCCGCCCCTTATTGGCCATCTCGACAACGCGGGCTCCGACCTGGGACGGCCCGATCAGGGCGCCGTAGGATACGGCGGCGGCAAAGGCCACGCCGCGTGCCTGCAGCAAGGTAATCAGGTGGACCGAGATCAACGTCATCACGGTGCCGCCGAAAACCAGCACGCCGGCCATCAGCGCGAAGGCGCGCCGTTCCCGCGAGGTGAGCGGCGCCTCGCCAAGGTGTTTTACGTCCCCGCCGTTAGCCAAGGCAGGCGCCTCAGGGATCAGACCGAGCACCAGGGGAAGCGTGACGAAGAGGTGCAGCCCGGCATAGGCAAGACATGTCGAGCGCCAGCCGACCTGCTCGACGAGAAGGGCCGAGAGCGGCCAGCAGACGGTGCTGGCGAACCCACCCCATAGGGTCAGGGTGGTGATGGCCGGGCGCGCCTCGTCGCCGTAGAGCCGGCCGAGGGTGGCGAAGGCCGGGTCGTAGAGGCCGCAGCCCATCCCGAGCCCAATGACCAGCCAGCCGGACAGGAACACCGGAAGGTTCGGTGCCAGTCCGATCACCAAGTGGCCACCCGTTAGCAGCAAGGCCGCCGATACAAGGACCGGCCGACCCCCGTGCCGGTGGATGGCGATTCCGACCCGGGGCGAGGCGATTGCCGCCACCAGCAGGCCGATGGACAGCCCCCCGACCACCCATGCGAGCGGCCAACCCGTGTCGGCGGCGATGGGCCCCGCGAGCACCGCCGGCAAGTAGAAGGACGAGCCCCAGGCGAGGATCTCCACCACGCCCAGGGCCGAGATGACGACGAGGCGGTTGTGGACCTCAGACCTCACGGGAGGCAGGCTTCAGCGCCGCTGCCTTGCCGGCCGCGCCACGCTCGTACCAGCCCTGCGAGCGGTTCACGATCCATACGACGGAAAGCATGACTGGGACCTCGATGAGGACGCCGACCACGGTGGCCAGCGCCGCGCCCGAGTTGAAGCCGAACAGGCTGATCGCGGCCGCCACCGCGAGCTCGAAGAAGTTCGAGGCGCCAATCAGTGCCGAGGGCCCGGCCACGCAGTGCTGCTCCCCGGCGACCCGGTTCAGGAGGTAGGCCAGCCCCGAGTTCAGGTAAACCTGGATGAGGATGGGGACCGCGAGCAGCCCGATGACCGCGGGCTGGGCCCGGATCTGCTCGCCCTGGAAGCCGAACAGCAGCACCAGGGTCGCCAGAAGTGCGGCGAGCGAGGTGGGCCCGAGCCTGGCGAGCAGCCGGTCGAGGGCGGCCCGCCCGCCGGAGGCCAGGAGGCCACGGCGGATCACTTGCGCGACGACGACCGGGATGACGATGT
This sequence comes from Methylorubrum populi, assembly GCF_002355515.1. Lineage (NCBI taxonomy): Bacteria > Pseudomonadati > Pseudomonadota > Alphaproteobacteria > Hyphomicrobiales > Methylobacteriaceae > Methylorubrum > Methylorubrum populi. Next base: position 4,331,446 of record NZ_AP014809.1, read on the forward strand.
AGAGCGCCACCGACAACACCAGCGTCCCCCAAGGCACGGTGATGGCCGAGAGCCCGAGAAGCAGGCCAACGATGGGGGCGAAGGCCACCACCATGATGGTGTCGTTGAGCGCCACCTGGCTTAGGGTGAAGTACGGCTCGCCTCGGGTCAGGTTCGACCAGACGAACACCATGGCGGTGCAGGGCGCCGCCGCCAGGATGATGAGCCCGGCGATGTAGCTGTCGACCTGGTCGGCCGGCAGGTAGGGCCGGAACAGGGTGCCGATGAACAGCCAGCCGAGCGCGGCCATCGAGAAGGGCTTCACCGCCCAGTTGATGAACAGCGTCACGCCGATGCCGCGCCAGTGCCGCCCGACGTGGCGCAGCGAGGCGAAGTCGATCTTGAGCAGCATGGGGATGACCATGAGCCAGATCAGGACGGCGACCGGCAGGTTCACCTTGGCGACCTCAGCGTCGCCGACGGCGTGGAAGAAGCCCGGCATGACGTGGCCGAGGGCGATGCCGGCCACGATGCAGAGGGCGACCCAGAGGGTCAGGTAGCGTTCGAAGGTGCTCATGGTGTCCTCAAGCGGTGGCGACGCGGCGGCCGCGCTCGTCGACGACGCGCTCGCCGTCCTCCTTCACGAACTCCCCCTGCTGGGCGGGGAGGAGGTCCAGCACCGCCTCGGATGGGCGGCACAGGCGCACACCCTTGGGGCTGACGACCAGCGGGCGGTTGAGCAGGACCGGGTGCGCCTCGACCGCGTCGAGGAGTTGCTCGTCGGTCAGCGCCGGGTCGGCGAGGCCGAGCTCGGCGTAGGGCGTGCCCTTCTCGCGCAGCGCGTCCCGGACCGAGAGGCCAGCGCGGGCGAGCAACTGCCGGATGAGCGCCCGGTTCGGGGGCGTATTGAGGTACTCGACGACGTGCGGCTCGATGCCGGCGTTGCGGATCATCGCCAGGGTGTTGCGGGACGTGCCGCAGGCGGGGTTGTGGTAGATGACGACGTCCATCACGCGACCTCCGGGCGGGCCGAGGTCGCGCCGACGAGCTGGCCGATCTCGCGGACCTTCGACGACAGAGCAACTTGGTCGAGGCTGCCGAGCGGCAGGGCGACGAAGGCCGCGATCCGATTCTTGAGGTAGCGCTGGGCAGTGACGAAGGCGCGCTTGCGCTCCATCTCGGAGCCTTCCGCCGCTGCGGGGTCCTCGATGCCCCAGTGGGCCGTCACCGGCTGGCCCGGCCAGTACGGGCACGTCTCGCCGGCGGCGTTGTCACAGACGGTGAAGACGAAATCCATGACGGGGACTTCGGGACCGGCGAACTCGTCCCACGACTTCGAGCGCAGGCCCTCGGTCGGGTAGTCGCTTTCCCGCAGGACCTGCAGCGCCAGCGGGTGCGGCTCGTCCTTCGGTTGGCTGCCGGCGGAGAAGGCGCGGAAGCGCCCGCCGCCCTCCTTTTTGAGCATGGCCTCGGCCAGGATCGAGCGGGCCGAGTTGCCGGTGCAGAGGAACAGGACGTTGTAGACTGGCTCAGGCATGTAGGGTGTCCCCGGTGGTGCAGTCGCAGGCGGCGAGCGCGGCGACGGCCGCGGCGCACACCTCGGGGTGGCCCTGGCAGCAGTCACGCATGAGGAACTGGACGAGGTCGGACAGGCCGGCGTAGGCGGCGCTGTAGATGACCGACTTGCCCTCGCGCCGGGAGGTGATCAGCCCGGCGTGCGAGAGCTCCTTCAGGTGGAAGGACAGGTTGTTGCCGGCGACGTTCACCGTCTCGGCGAGGACGCCCGCGGCGAGGCCGTCCGGACCGGCGGTGACCAGGGCGCGCACGACCCGGAGCCTATGCTCCTGGCCGAGGGCGGCGAAGGCGGCGAGGGCTTGCCGTTCGTCCATCGAATGACCTACATATCAACTATCGTTGAAACGTAGAGGAGTTAAGCGCCTTGAACAAGCCCCAGCAGCCGTTCGCCGACGGGGTGCCGAACCTCTCCGAGGCGCATTTCAAGGTGCCGACCGAGGAACGGATGGCGGCGCCGACGCCGCTCGACCATGCGCCTCGGTTCCTCGTCCTCTACGGGTCGCTCCGGGAGCGTTCGTTCAGCCGCTTCCTGGCCTTCGAGGCGGCACGGCTGCTGGAGGCGATGGGCGGGGAGGTCCGCATATTCCACGCGGACGGGCTACCGCTGCCCGACGACGCGCCCGTCGAACATCCGAAGGTGCAGGAACTCCGGCAGCTCTCGATCTGGTCGGAGGGGCAGGTCTGGGTCAGCCCGGAGCGGCACGGCAACATGACCGGGGTGATGAAGTCCCAGATCGACTGGCTGCCGCTGAGCGAGGGCTCGGTGCGCCCGACGCAGGGGCGGACGCTTGCGGTGATGCAGGTCTCGGGCGGATCGCAGAGTTTCAATGCGGTCAACAGCATGCGGGTGCTGGGGCGCTGGATGCGGATGATCACCATCCCGAACCAGTCGTCGGTGCCGATGGCCTACAAGGAGTTCGACGATGCCGGCCGCATGAGGCCAGGGCCGCTCTACGACCGCGTGGTCGATGTCTGCGAGGAGCTGATGAAGTTCACTCTCCTGACGCGTGGACGGGCCGACTACCTCGTCGACCGCTACTCCGAGCGTAAGGAGCGCGAGCCCGAGCGCTTCAAGGGCGTCGCCGCCGACATCGGGTTCGTGAAGCGGTAGACGGACCGTTCCCCCGTGGAGCGAGCCTCGGTCCCGGCCTGCGGATTGCGCTGTCAGCCTCCCTTACGGGCGTAGCGGCCCTTGTCCCGCGGCTCGAAACACCGACGGTGGAAGACCCGCACATCCAACTGCCGAGGCTCCTAAGAGGACGGAGGCGCCGTGAGCAAGGAACCGCGGCGGCATCGACGCTTTCCGTTGGTATTCAGCGCAGCCGAGAGGTACCGGCTGCCTGGATCGAGTTTAGCCGCGAAAGTGATTGCATATGGATTGGTACGACCGCCGCGAACCATGGCAGGCCCAGGCCGACGACGCCCGCGATGGGGCCGCCACCGATTACAGCCGGGTCATCCACTCCGCGTCGTTCCGGCGTTTGCAGGGCAAGACGCAAATCCTGAACCTCGGCGACAGCGACTTCTACCGGACGAGGCTCACCCATTCGCTTGAGGTCGCGCAGATTGCCGGCGGGATCGCGCGGCGGTTCGAGAAGGTTTATGCCGACCATGCCGCCCGGCAATACATCCCGGACCTCAGCATGATCCAGGCCGTGGGCATGACCCACGACCTCGGCCACCCCCCGTTCGGCCACGGCGGCGAGGTTGCCCTGAATTTCTGCATGCGCGGTGCCGGCGGTTTCGAGGGCAACGGCCAGACCCTGCGCATCCTGTCCAGGCTGGAAAAGTTCTCCAAGGTCGCCGGCGCGAACCTGATGCGGCGCACCCTGCTCGGGGTTCTGAAGTATCCCGTGCCCTTCAGCCTCGCGATGAACGTGGACATCCGCCCCGCCCTCCACGTCGGCCCGGAGTCGATCCGGATCATCGACCGCGAGGCCTCCAAGCCGCCCAAGTGCTACCTGGATTGCGAGCAAGACGTCGTCGACTGGATCCTCGCCCCACTCAGCGAAAAGGACCGCAACGCCTTCACCGAGGCCCGCGATCAAGAGGGCAAGCACCGCAAGCCCCTCCACAAGTCGTTCGATTGCAGCATTATGGACGTCGCCGACGACATCGGCTTCGGCATCCATGACCTGGAGGATGCCCTCGCCCTTGGCCTGGTAGCGCGGGTGGATTTCGAGGCGCACGTGACCGAGGAGAAGAGCTCAAGTTTCCTCAACAGTCTCAAGGAGAAATACCCGGAGGAGTTCGGCAACAACGTCTATGAGGGATTCCTTGATCGGCTGTTCGGTGCCGGCGATACCCGGAAGAGGTGCATCGGCCGGATGGTCCATCACCTGATCACGAACTGCGTGATCGAGACCAGGGAGGAGTTCGACGAGCCCCTCGTTCGATATCGGGCTGCCATCGAAGCCGGAGCGAACACCTTCCTGGAAGCGCTGAAGGAACTGGTCCGGGAGGTCGTCATTCGCAGCCCGGGGGTCCAGCACCTCGAATTCAAGGGTCAGGGTATGGTCGTCGCGGTGTTCGAGGCCCTCGCCTCGGAGCCGAAGTCGTTCCTGCCGCGGTCGACCTACGAGGCGTACGAAAAGGCGCCTGACGGTCGGCGCGTAATCTGCGACCACGTGGCCGGCATGACCGACGCCTTCCTCATGCGCACTTACGAGCGCTTGTTCAGCCCGAGGATGGGTTCCGTGTTCGACCGCCTCTGACCGACCCGCCGCCCGGTTTAAGCGAGCGACCCGTGATTCCTTCCTGCTCCCGGTCCACATCAACCCCAAATGCGTGAGGGCTTCACCGATGCCGAAGGGGCGGGCAGGCCGGGGCGACCTCCCTTCCGGCGCCGGCGGAATGCTGAGGCGGCAGCCTCGCCCCGCTCCATCTTGTGCCGGGGCGCGGCAGCGCCACGGCGCCGTGGATCATCGGCATCCGCATAAGACCGTCGAACAGCGTTGCATGTTGCTCGGTTCGGCGGCTGCTCGTCACGACCCCTTTCGGTTCCGACTTTCGGAGATGCCGATGAAAGCCGTGCTGGCCTCCTGGCAGTTCTGGGCGTTGTTCTCGGCGGCATTTGCCGCGCTGACGGCGATCTTTGCCAAGATCGGGATAGAGAACATCAACTCGGACTTCGCCACATTCATCCGTACGGTGGTGATCCTGTGCGTCCTCGGCGCGCTTTTGGCCGGCACGGGCCAATGGCAACCACTCGATTCAGTTTCGGGACGAACATACCTGTTTCTTGTCCTATCGGGGCGCGCCACCGGTGGATCGTGGCTCTGCCACTTCCGCGCCCTGAAGCTCGGGGATGCCGCCCGCGTGGCGCCCATCGACAAGTTGAGCGTCGTCCTAGTGGCGGTCTTCGCGATCATGTTCCTCGGAGAACGCCTGACCGTCCCCAACTGGTTGGGCGTCGACCTGATAGCGGCCGGCACGATCCTGGTCGCCGACAGGAGCTGAAGGCTGGCCGCGTGCCCTTTCGCCCGGAGGCGTACGCAGGAGAGCGACCGGGACGCCGCGACCAGCACGCGCGTTGGCCGATCGCCATCGAGCGCTCTCTGCATTCGTTCCTGCGCCCAACGTCCAGGCCCTTGACGCTCGCCGTCCAAGAACATGGCTGGCGGCGACTAGGCCGCGTCCGTCTTCCGCCCGGCAGGCGACTTGCGTCGGCGCGCTCGATGGATGGCCGGGGCCACGCCGCCGTTCCTGGCGTAGCGCGAGCGCCTGGGGGACGGGCCACGCCACTCTGCCGAGCCCCGAAGCATATTGGCCAAGCGCCCGACATCCAAGCCGTCGAGAAGCTCAGGGAAGCGCAGCGCCCATAGCTCCAACAACCGGTCCCAACTTCCGCTGCGGACCAGCCGACGCACGGAATTCGTGAGGTTCCGTTCGTCGCCGAACCGCTCCGGCATCCTCCGCCATGAGAGGCCGGTCCGCAGCGCCAGGATCACCGCCTCCAGCAGCAGCCGGCCGGGAATGCCCGGGGTGCCCTTGAACGAGATCTCGATGGATGAATGCAACAGCGGCTTCGAAGCCAGCCATTGCTCGTCGGTGAGCGCATCCTGGCCATCCAGGGCCTGGAAGCGTGCGGCCGGCCCCCTGCGCTTGCGCCAATCATCACCGCCAACCTTCCAGCGCGCCCGCGCGGCCACGACCGGACCGAGGTCCAGTCCAGCCACGAAGGAAGGGTCCGCCTCGCGAAGGAGGTCAATCAGGATCTGGTCCCCTGCGGCATAGACGAACCGCGAGAGTGCACGCCGCATCTCCAGCGCGTCGCCGAACGCCGCCGACAGCAAAGGCAGGCCCGTCCGGAGCCGGAGCAGGAGGGCGTCGACCAGAGCCCGCGTCGGGATGTGGCGCGAGTCATTCCTGTGGCCCGTGACGTCCGGGAGGTGCTTGGCGACGAGGGCCCAACGCGCGTCGTCGATCCGATAACCTCCGGTTGCCATAAGCCGCTGGGCGTCTTCGCGAAGGCGGACATGGCGTCCCATCGGCTGCTCGACATCGACATGGATCACGTCCAAGCCAACACCGGGCGAGCCGCAGCTCCCGTCCTCCTGTAGGAACGCCAAGAAGTCCAGGTGGATGGCCAGGCCCAAGGTCCCCGCCGGCCGGCCATCCCGCATGACCACCACCCGCTGGACGAGGCGGGCAAGGGCGGCGGAGACCTTCGCCTCCGCCTCCGTCAAGGCCCTGAATGGCACCCGCTCGATAAGGTGATCCAACGTGGCGGAAAGCGTTCGAAGCCTCTCACCGGCTTCGTCCACCTCGGGCAGCTCGGCGAGGTCCGCCGAACGGGCCTGAAGGTCTGCGAGCTCCCCCGTCAGGCGGCTCCTCTCCTCGGACAACAGGTCGGATGGGTAGGTCGATTCAAGCTCCTTGACGAGCGCCCGGCGAAGCTGTTCGCGGGTGACCGCAATCTTACGCGCAACATCCGCACGGGCGGCGCGGCGGGCGGCGGAGGCTTCACGTAGCGAGCGGTCGACGGCAGCCGCGAAATCCTCCTCGCCGACGAAGGACCGCAGCTTGCCGCAAACGGCTGTGAGGACGGCGCGCTCCACGGTCTCGTGCATAACGGAGTGACGCCTCGCCGGGCAGCAGCCCCCGTCCGACCAGACGTTGCAGGTTAGCTGTCGACCACCCAAGGTGAACCGCTGGCCTTCGACCCCGGCGCAGTCGCACGTCGCCTTTCCGGCCAAGAAGTGGCTGTGCTCGAACTTATGCTTCCCCCGGGGGCGTCGCTTCTCGTTGACAGCGAAAAATAGATCGTCTGGCACAATTCGAAGGTGATCGAAGTAGTTGCGCGTCATCTCGCTCGGATGTCGACGCTGGACCGTGACCTTCCCCGATTTGCGGTCGAACGTATTCAAGGTAAATGGATAGTACCATCTACCCGTATAGGCCAACTGGCCCAAAACGTTCGCAACGGTCGATTTCGTCCATCTGCAATCCTTCGTCGGTCCTGCAACCCCGCGTTCCTTCATGATCCGGCCGATGCTTCGGTAGGAAATTCCCGCGGCTGCCATTTCAAAGATTGAAAATATGGTCTTCTCTTCCTCGGGGTGACGCACGAGGAAGCCCCTTTCTTCGCCGTACCGGTATCCGAAGAACGCACCGGAATGGGCGCCGCCCTGGGCTGCGTGCTGGAACCTGCCCATGCCCATGATCAGGGTGCGACGGTCCCGATCCGCCTCGGCCTTAAGTGCCGCTTCAATGACCTCCTTCTTGTTCAGTGCCTTGAAGTCGCCGGCGCTATGAAATTCCACGCCAAGCTCATTCAATTCCTCGCATACTTCGACCGCATCGTAAGTTTCGCGGGACCACCGGTCAAAGTCCTCAACCATGATGACTTTTATCTTGCCAGACCGACAGTCTTCGAGCAAACGCTGCAGGCTTTCACGATCACGCATTGATCGGGCACTTCGAGCAGGGTCGTCATACAGCACGTAAATCGCGTAACCAAGCTTCCTCATGTAAGCGGTTACAACCTTGACCTGACGCTCGATGCTCATCTCCTTCTGCTTATTAGACGAGTAGCGAGCGTAGAGGCCCACGGGCACAAGCTTGTCCGGTGGGCCGAAGCCGTCACGGCGTTCGACATCCAGGTTCCGTCGAAGGGCCAACCGGTCCAGAGGGCACAATGCCGTCGCATCGACCACCTGCCGCAGATCCACGGCGCCAGGCATCAGGTCGGTCGTCCGTTCACCGTGGGCCATCGCAACGCCGCTCCATGCGAAGAGAAGGGAGAATTGCTTGCCTGAGGACGCGATAGCCGGGACGTGCGCGGGTTCGCTTTACGTCCATCTCGGTGCGCCGGATGACTTTCCTTTGACTCCGCCCGAGACCGTCACGTTCTCCTCGACGCACCTGGCCGGGTCGCAAGCGGTCATCCTTCCAGGCATCCCGGTAGCGACCGGCGTTCGAATCCATGCCGCGCGACGCAACGTACGCTTCGGCTCGCTCCCGCCGACAAGCGACTTCGGGCGTCTGGCCGTGATTTTCGTTTCTCCCGTCCACGGGGCCGGGTCTCCGCTGCACCATCGCGACGTGAATTTCGCATCCTGGCCGGAGCATTTCGCGTCACGGCGACATCTAATTCCAGGTCGCCCGCGTACAAGTCCCGACTGGCAACTTTCCTATCCTGTCCGCGCGCGTCCAGCCTTTGGGCGTCCGACCGTTCGGCGGCCATCCCCACCAAGCCCTCGAACAAAGCGTCTAAGACCGTGAGCGGCCGTCCTGAACTGGACGTTTCGCCCCGAAACCTCTGGATGCCGAACGACATCGTCCGCTCTCCTTGTTCCGATGAAATTACCCCTGGATCGCGCATGGCGGCAGGCGTACGAGAAACGCGCGTCGGCCGCGCCTTCTGGGACGGCCGCGCCGCATCGACGAAACGTGGGTGAAGTCTCTAATTATACCGCAGGTATATATAACTGCAATACCGGAGGCCGATCCGGAACTTGTCGCCATGTGCGGCGACCGACGGGACGAAAGGGCATCGCGGTCGCACGCGGTGCCGAAGGTAGCCTGTCCAGTTTCAAGAGACCGTTCCCGTTCTCGATGAACCTCAAAGGTCGATGCGGAAGCGGTATGGCGCGTTACGACGCCGCGGAACCGCCACCTGACTTGCGATATCCGCGAGCGCCACCTCCGACCTTGTCGTCCCAGTCCCCGTTGCGAATGCTCCGTCGGTACGGGCAGGTGTCCAGGGTGTCGGCTTCGGTCCGTACCAAGCAGCCCGTGAAGGGCATTCACGACGTTTGCCGGGCGGCTAGGCTCGGAGCAATCGGCCTGCTCCTGAGGAGCAAAAGCACAGCCGCTGACCGAGATGACGTGGGAACCGATGGCCCCCAGGGCCATCCCGGAGAGCACTGACCCTATGCCTGTCGTCGGTGCTGCCGGGCCGTTGCCGAATTCCCCTTACCGAAGTTCCCGCAATCCACAGGTCGCCACGACCATCCTGGTCCGGCGCGGCGAGGGTGATGGTCAAGCAGACGGATCGGAGGTAGAATATACTGGCGATATAAATACGACGCTGGTGCCGCCAAGTGCCGATAGGGTTTGGCTGCCCCTGCGCCAGTGGTCGGACGGTATCGCGACGTCGAAGTCCCCCGGGCGGTAGGCTGCCCCGCCCTGCTGATCAACCGCACCGACCGCGAGCACATGGCCGCGACCGGTGTCAGACGATTTACGACTCCGGTTCCCCAGACACGAAGCGCACTCTAGCAACGGGAGCGAGACGATGAGGCACGCGAGTCCGCGCGACGTTGAGCAGGATAAGGCTCCGTCAAGCTCAACCGGAAGGGCCACACGCCGGCGCCTTCCGCCGACCAGGGAACGGTTGGGCAGGCTGAGGGCAGTATCAGATCGCGTCGTCGAATCCACCGAATACGATGAGGAGACCCAAGGAGCCTTCGTCGAGATGATGGGTCCCGAACTGCTCGACGTCGCGTTCGACGAACTCGGGGACCTCGCCTTGGTCCGAGGCGAGCTATCGGACAGCTTGCGGCTGCATGTTTCGGCCCTGCAGCGTCTCGACGAGGAGGACCTTTGGTGACGCAGGGCCGAAGCTGCGCCAATCCTTCCTGAGGTCCAGGTGAGTTTAGCCCGCCGGCGCTCTCGGGAGGCGCCGGACACTTCGCCAACCCTACCCGGCGCGCGTCCGCTTACCCAGCGCGCCGTCCCAGCCTGGGAGGCGCGCATAGGCGTCCTTGCCAACCCTCTGGAAGTATCGCTCGTATTCGACGCTGATCTCGATCTTCTTGCGCGGCATCCCCTCGGATAGCGCTTCCTTGACCAAGCGGCCGCCCTTCAGCGTCGTCATTCGCAGCCGAACCATGATGTCCGCAACCGACATGCTGCCTTGCGCAGGCAGGATCTCGTAGGCTTCGTGCATCACGCGATCCCAGAACTCCTCAGAACGCACGTGGTCCAAGCGCCGGCTAATACCAATCGGCATGGTTCATAACCGATAGGCCCATTCGCGCAGTCCGAGCGACATGATCATCCAAGGCTGTGCGACGAGCTTGTTCCAAGCCTCGCAGCATTGATCGAGGATGTCCTCGTAGGAGTCGAAGATCCGGTCGCCGAGCCAGTTCTCGCGCGGGAACTGCCAGACATTCTCGACCGGGTTGAGTTCGGGCGCATGAGACGGCAGCGTCAGCAAGGTGAAGTTGTCGGGGACGACGAGGTCGGCGGCGACGTGCCAGCCGGCGCCGTCGAGGATTTGGACGGCGTGCGCGCCGGGATCGACGGCGCGGCTGATTTCGGCCAGATGCGCGTTCATGGCCGGTGTGGCGCAGCGGGGCAGGACGAGACCGGCGTCCTTGCCCTTCTCGGGACAGATCGCCCCGAAGATGTAGGCGGACGCCGTGCGCTGATCCTTGGGCGCCGTGGGCCGGCTGCCCTTGCGCGCCCACCGGCGCGGGACCGTGTTCTTCTGACCGACGCGGGCTCTCATCCTGAGGCTCTCGAAGGACGTCCTGCCACCAGAGTTCGAGCGGCGTGTCGACTGGCAGTTGGGCGCGGATCGCGCTCACGCGGGCGGGGAGGTTTTTTTAAACGCCGTCAGCGCCGCCGGGTCCTGCTGATGATGGCGCGGACGGGCCGACAGCTTGGCATAGCCCATCCGCTTCACCTCCCGTCCGACACTGCTCTCGTCGAGGCTGACGCCGAAGCGCGCGAACAGCCAAGCCGCCAAGTCCTTCAGCCGCCAGCGCACCACGCCGTCCCGTTGCAGGTCCGGCCCTTCCTCGATGGCAACCGCGAGCGCCTGCCGCTGGGCCGCGTCGAGCTTGAACCGCGGGCCGGGCTTCTTGCGCTCGATCAGGCCGCCCGGCCCGGCCGCGTTGAAGGCCAGCACCCAGTCGCGCACCGTCTGCAGGCCGACCGCGCCGATCCGCGAGGCCTGCGTCCGGCTCCCACCCTCGTAGATCGCGGCCAGCGCGAGAAGCCGCCGGCTCTGACCGGCATCGCGGCTCTTCCGCGCCAGACGTCGCAGGGTATCCGCATCGAAATCCTCGCGCAGATCCACGGCCTTCGACATGGCAAACCTCCTAGAGCGGCATCCGATCAGGTTGGATCGTAGGCGTCGTAGCCTGCGGCCGCGAGATAGTTGCGGCACTCCGCCGTTGAGAAGCGCCTGAACGCGCGCTTGATGGTGTCCCAGAGCTCGCTGACCGTGCGTGCTGCGTCCGCGCGCAAAATCGCCTTGAGCTTGGCGAAGACGAGTTCGATCGGATTGAAGTCGGGTGAGTAGGCCGGCAGGTAGAGCAGCCGCGCGCCGGCCGCCTCAATGCGCTCGCGGATGCCGCCGACCTTGTGGGCGGGCAGGTTGTCGAGCACGACCGTGTCGCCGCGCTTCAGTGCCGGCACCAGGGTTTCATCGACATAGCTGCGGAAGCGGGCTCCGGTCATCGGCCCGTCGAAAAGGGCGGTGGCCATGAGGCCGTTGGCGCGTAGGCCGGCCGTGACGGTGATGGTTTTCCAATGCCCGAAGGGGATGGCGACGCGGCACCGCTCGCCGCGCGGCGCTCGCCCGTAACGCCGCGCCATCTTCGTGTTGGTTGCGGTCTCGTCGAGGAACACGAGCCGGTCCGGATCGAGATCGAGTTGCCTCTCGAACCAAGCCAGGCGGGCTGCCTTCACGTCCTCCCGATCCTGCTCGGCCGCGTGGTCGGTGTTTTTTTACGCGTGATGCCGTGGCGCTTGAAGAAGCGTGACAGGCTGCTCACCCCGACCCGCAAGCCATGCTCGGCCAGACGGTCGCGCAATTCGTGCAGGAATAGTCCGGGCTGTCCCTCGTAGGTCCGTCGGATCAACATGGCTTGTGCCTCGACGGCGTGTGAGCGCTGATCGCCGCCCATCGGCTTGGCCTGTGTCCGCCCCTCCTGCACGAAGCTCTCGTGCCAACGCACCGCGCTGGCTGGGCTGACCTCGAAGCGCCGCGCCGCCTCCCGGCGCGAGGCTCCTGCCTCGATGGCCATGACGACGCGCTCACGCAGATCGGCGGACAGGGCAGACGGCATTCGGCTCTCCTCTTCGGAAGGCCGCACATCGAATCACATCCCCGCCCGAACCAAAACCCCAGACGATTCAACCCGCTCGGATCGCGCTCTAGCTTGCCACATCGAATCACATCCGCCGCTTCCGCGTAAACCCGCGGGTCCTCACCCGTACCGATTGGTATTATGGGTACGCTGATTGTGCAGCAGAGATGCGGGACAATTTAAGCGCAGCAATTCCTGGTTGCCTCGCTCGTCGCCGGCTTTGCGCCGAAAACGGCCGTTTGCGGATCATTTTGGAACGAGACTTCGACTTTTCCGTCCCGTCGAGCGTTAGGTGCCTGTAGGAAATGCGCATCCGCCGCCGCTCGCTGTTCACATCGTCTTCAGCGGCGGTCGTTGAACCTGCCAAGGTCGCCACACGAAATCGATCCCCGTAATTGCGGAGTTTATTCCATGACACGTACGTCTAAGTTCAGAGCCTCACTCATCGCTGGCTTTGCTGCGCTCGCACTAGGCTTTGGCTTGGCAACAATCCCCGAACCGGCAGCCGCCCAAGGCCATGGCTACGGTCATTCCCGCGGTCATGGTGGCGGCTACGGCGGTCACGGTGGCGGCGGTCGGCACGGCTATGGCGGCGGACATCGCAGATCGTACAGTGGGCACGGCGGCGGTCGGCGACATGGCTATTTCGGTGGGCACGGACGCTCGGGTGGCGGTCATCACAGGGGTGGTGGCCACTAGGGACACAAACTAGAAGCTTGATCCCGCAAAGATTGTCTTGAGCCCAAGCGTTAGGCGAGGTTGGCGGGACTCAGTCATCGGATGACGGCAAATAGTTCGTTACTCAGAATAATTCTCCGACGTAACGAAATCCGATCCGGAAGCAACGCACAGCCATGTTTTTCTTCCAAATCCGAGCACAGGAGAATGATGTCGTGATGAAAAAGTCAGCAATAGCAATGATCGTTGCGGCCTTTGCCGTATCTCCAACAGCAGTCTTCGCTCAGCATATCGATGTCAATCCGGGCGAGGTTCGGGTGGAAGGCGATAGCCACGGACGACGCGTTGTCGAAGAGCGTCGCGAGGGCGGCCATCATGAACCTCGCAGAGAGCACCACGAAGAGCGTCGAGAGGGACACCATGGCGATGCCCCGCGGGAACGTCACTGACGCCTTGAGATAAAAAGAGCTGTGAATAAGCGACGGGTGGCCATTACAGGTCGCCCCTCGTGTACATTTCAACGATATTGTCTAGGCCGACTAGCACAGATCAATTCAGTTGCTTCTGAAGCTGACGTACAAACAAGGTGAATTTACAGCTTAGCTGTGGCTATAAAATATATTTTTATTACTGTATAACTCTTCACCTTATTTGCTTTCTTCGAAGTCATGTGATGGAACGCTCCTGCCAAGCGCGTGGGCGAGGTGGGATGAAAACACCATTCAGCAGAGCCTGCCGGATCGCATCCGTGCGTTCAGGCGTTGGGCAAGGCAGAGGGCCTTGACCCGCTCAAACGAGTCTTCGGGAAGGGACGCGCAAAGCAAAGGAGAAATAGTTATGGCTCGTCTTGGTAGGGTGAAGACGGCACTGAGTGTCGGCCTTCTGACGGTCACGCTCGTCGGCAGCCTCGTGGCCATTCCGAGTGCGGCCCAGGCTCAAGGCCATCATGGCGGCCATGGCGGAGGACATGGGTTTTATGGCGGCCATGGCGGAGGCCACAGGTACTATGGCGGCCACGGTCGCACTTATGGGTATGGTGGTTTTGGCTATGGGCGCCGCTACTATAGCGGTCACGGCTACCGCAGAGGACACGGACATTACGGCCATAGGCGGGGTTACTACGGGGTCCCCGTTGCAGCTGGATTGATCGGTGGCTTGGCGCTCGGTGGGCTCGTGGCGCACAGCCCATACTACGGCCACTACGGTTGTGGTTACGCTCCGAGCTTTGATTACCACTACGGTTACTGAGCACGGTCGAGTGTGCCTGCTATACTATTATTTGTCGTCGGGGCCGGATGCTCAACGGTAGATCCGGCTTCGGCTCAGTCTAATATCGATTTTGCGATCTAGTTGCGTCATCATCTGCGAGGCGACTTCTCATAGTCTTCATTTGTTCGTCGTCAGTGTCGCCCGGCTGAGCTCGACCGCAATGCTCAAGGCTTCGGTTGTCTGAAGCTGGGTTTGCGCGGTGATCACGTCTGAGCGAGCAGCGACACCGGCAGCGTACTGGTTCTGAGTGATCACGAGGCTGCTGTCGCCGTTCCCGTCCAGGACCAGCATCACGCCGAGGTCCCTGGCGCTCGCGGCACGGTCGAACAGGATCATCTGCCGTGCCTTCGGGCTCGCTTCCCCGGTCTCGGGCGCGCGCAGGTTGTCGACGACGGCCCGCAGCGAAAGGTCGATGATCTCGACGTTGCGCACGATGTCGCGCTCGATGACCTGCATGAGGTTCCTGGAGGTCTGCTCGGCCTTGTCCTAGGCATCGCGACGAAGATCGAGGAGCATCGATGCCGACACGATCAGCATGCCGATAGGTGCCAGGACCCCGAGCGCCACCCAAGCGCGGCTATGTTCAAGTGGTCGCGAGAGGCGCGGCAGGGTCATCGGCTGTTCCTCCTCGGCTTGCTGGCCGTTGCCCGATCGTTCGCACGCCAGCCATTACGGTCGATTTACCCCGATGGCTTTCGACGCCTTCGACTCACGCATGGCTAACGCCCGGTTTTATCGCGCACTCACGCCGGACCGGCGGATCCGGGCGCGGGACCTGCGTCCCGCCGCCCGCTCATGGCGCATCCCGAGGATTGGCTACCCCGCGACCCGGCCCTCAGGCCCCGAGCGAGCTCCGTCGCGCTCCGTGACAGGCGTCCGGACCAGCCACCACCGCACCCGACCCGGTCGTTCGACCCACATGCATCGGCGCGCGCGATCCAGTCCGTCGCCATTCCCGCGCGAAGGCTGCCAAGTGCGGACGGGCCGGCCCCTCCGCATCAAGGTAGCGCAGGAATCCCTCCACGGCTGCATCGTGGCCCGCGGCATCCGTCTTACCCGTCAGATGCGCCCAGCGCATGAAGATGACGTAGAGGTTCGCCACGTCGGTCTCGCAGTAGTCCCGCACCCGACTAAGTTCGTCGCGCGCGACCAATTCGGCGACGCAGGACCCGTGCTCGCCCATCTTGCCCGGTGCGCCGACCGCCGCCGCAGCCTCCTCCAGGGTGAGACGCGAGGCCGCCCCGAAGGATGAGATCGCATCCATGAGGTCGAGGTGCCAGTCCTGGGCGTAGCGCTGCCCGTAATTGGCCCAGCGCGTTCCGCGAAGAAACCATGCGGGGGCCGCGAGACCGTGCATCAACGAGCGGGCGAGGACCACCGGCATGTCGAACGCCCTGCCGTTCCAGGTGACGAGCCTGTACCGTCCACCCTCGAAGAGCCTCCAGAAGGCGCGCAGCAGACGTGCCTCGTCCCATCCCGGTTCGCCGCCGCTGCGACAGGACCGCAACTCGTAGGTCTCGACGCCCGTGCCCGCGTCGCGACCGACCCCCGCCTCGATCACCGAGATGGCGACGACCTGATGCCACATGGCCTTTGGAAACCGGTCGGCCGGCCAATCCGCGGGCGTCAGGGTCGGGTCCGGAACGGTCTCGATGTCCAGCATCATCAACGTGTCCGGGCTGCCCTCGTCGAAGTCGCGGCGGCGCAAGGGATGTCGCATGGTGTCGGGGCGCGCCTCCGCCCCGGGTGTGGCGGCGTCGAACAACGTCCGTTCCGCGAGCGGGCGACGGGCGGGTGAGCGCGACGCGGACGGGTCCCGGCATGCAATCGGTCGGCGTACGAAGGACGTCATGGCCTCTCCATTTCAGGTGTCGTGCGTGCGGCGGGCACCGCGGCCCGGACCGGCGCGGCGTCGGGGGGAGGCGGCCTTTCCCGAGAACAACGCCCGGGTGGCCGCGTCGTCGAGGTAGGCCGTGCGGAACAGGGCCTCCGCGATCCGTTCGAGGGCGAGGCGCTCGGTCCGCATGAGGTCGCACGCGCGCTCGTAGGCCAGCCGGAGCCGCTCAAGGACCGGGCGCATCAGCCAGGGCATCCGGGCCAGGTCGATGTCCTGGGCGGGGGCCAGGGACAGCAGCGGGAAATCGGCGGAGAACCCCCACGACGCCTCCATCGCCGCGGCGCATCGGGTCGCCTCGGCGAGATCCGAGACCGCGCCGGCGGAGACGTCGCCCAGGAGCACCTCCTCGGCCGCGCGGCCCGACAGGATCATCACCAGGGACCGTTCGAAGTCGCCCTCGGTCAGGGCTCCGTAGGCATCGACGAGCGCATGCTCGGTCAGGCCGCCGGTCGGGGCGATGGATAGCGTCACTGGTCCGCTCGCGCCGCTGGCCAGGAGCGCGACCGCATGCCCGGCCTCGTGGACGGCGCAGCGCATCCGGAGCCCATCCCCGAGCGCCGGCGTCCCATCCGAGGAGCCTGCCAGGATGTCGGCCACCGTGAGGGTGCGGCCGGCCCGTCGCGCGCTGCCACGCGCCCGCCGCACCAGCGCCTCGACGTCGGCACCCGTCATGCCACGCAGCAGCGGGACCACCGGCGCAAGGTCGAGGTCATCGGCGTCGGCC
This sequence comes from Methylorubrum populi, assembly GCF_002355515.1. Classification (NCBI taxonomy): domain Bacteria; kingdom Pseudomonadati; phylum Pseudomonadota; class Alphaproteobacteria; order Hyphomicrobiales; family Methylobacteriaceae; genus Methylorubrum; species Methylorubrum populi. The sequence continues at coordinate 4,348,115 of NZ_AP014809.1, forward strand.
CCGAGATACTGGACCAGCATGCCGGTCAGCGCTTCGAGACCGGGAAGCTCGATCCGAAAGTGCCGTTCGAGCCGCCCCGAACGCAAGATCGCAGGATCGATCCTTGATGGATGGTTCGTCGTGCCGACGACGACGACCCCTTCGCGGCCGACGGCGCCGTCGAGGTGTTCCAGGAGGGCGTTGACGACCTGGCTGGAGTAGTCACGATGATGTTCTAAGAAAGTATTCCTATCACCAAAGGAGTCGAGCTCGTCGATCAGGACCACGCAAGGCGAGCGCCGCGCTTCCTCGAAGAACTGCCGCATGGCGCCCAGGGTATGGCCAAGATGTCCGTCACGGGAGCCCTGCCACTGCGCGAGGGAGCCCGGATGAAGCGGTAGGTTTGCACTTCGGGCCAGGGCCGCCGCGAACCGCGTCTTGCCCGTGCCGGGCGGCCCGCTGACGAGGACGGCCGATTCACAGGCCGCGAACGGGATGATCCCTTCCTGCCACGACCGTAGGTCCGCCACCAAGCCGAGCCCCCAATCCCGGGCGGCTCCGAGACCGAGCGTGTCCTCAAGGCGGGGCGCGTTCGCGGTGCGCTGCCTCTCTCGCTGGCGCGAACGCCCGAGGCGCTCCAGGGCCTCGGATGCTCCACGACCCGGGCGGATACCGAGCCGAAGGTCGGCGGCGGCCCGGACCGCCACGCAGTCCCCGAGCGCGGCGAGGGGCGGAACCTCGCCGGTCACCGCCTCGATCACCAGGCTCAGAACCTCGGCGTCGAGCGGAGCGACGAGAACCTCCCGGTCGACGGCGCGCAGGAAGTCGCGCGGCAGCGTCCTGGCGGGATCCGACGCGACGCCGATGAGCGGGACGCCGGCGACCACGGCCGCGCCGACGGTTTCGTTGCCGCGGTCGGGCCTATGCTCGCGCGAGGCCCCGTCACGCGCGAACACGACGACCTCCCGCCGGCTGCGGTCGTTCCAGGCCCCGCGCCCGCCCTCGCCATCCCGAACCCTCCATCCCAGTCCGAGGAGGCAGGGTCCCACGACGCACCGCATCGGCTCCACCCAATCCGGAGAGGATACGCGCACCAGTAGGACGGGGAAGCCTTCATCGGCCGCGGGTGGTCCTGCCGGAGCGAACGCGCGCCCCAGCATGACCGCGGCGGCCACGACGTCGGCGGCCAGCCGGGGCATGGGCGATGCCTCCCGCCGGCCGAGCGCGAGCGCGTCGAGCTCGGTTTCGTCCAGGCACCATGATGGATCCGGGCTCGCGGCTTCCTTCCGCAACGCCTCGACGAAGGCGCGCGCCATCGCGCAGGCCGCCTCGTTCGGTTCGGGCATGGCATCCTCCGGCTTCGCGTGGGACTTCGATGGTGAGGGGCCGATGGTTCAGCGGCGGCGAAGCTTGCGCATCCTCGGTCGCGCCCATCGCGCCGCGAGGCGCATGAGCCGGCGCTCGTCGGCGCTGCGCCGTGCCAGCGCGCGCAGGGCGTAGGCGATGACCGCCGGCGCGGTCGCGTCGCCGCGCTCGGCCATCAGCAGGAGATTGCCCATCACGAGATCCGACGCGACCGAAGCCGCGCCGCACGTGCGGACGTGACGGATCGCGAGCGCCGTGGCCGCGGCCGCGTCCCCGTCCCTTGCCGCGGACCAGCGCGGTTCGCCGAGTATCGACGTCGTCGCCAGCAGCCGCGCGAGGGCCGTTGCTTCCGCCCGGTCGAGGCGTCCGGGCGGGTACGTCCGCCAAGCCGCCACCACGCCGGCTTCGACCCCGGGCGGCACGCCGCGCCGCGGGGTTCGGATCGCACGCCGCAAAACCGAACACGAAACCACCCGGCCAGGCTCCGATGCCATGTCCACCTCCAGCGGCCCCGCCCGTTCCAAGGCGGCCAACGAATCCGTCACGCTTTCGAAAAACTTGGCCCGTGCCCCCGCGGGGAGCCGGGACGACCCGATGGGCGAATAGGCGGTCGCCGCGCTGCGCACGGGCTCGGCTTCACAGCGCCCAGCCCGGTTGGCCGGGCTGTTGAAATGCCCACGACGTTCGAGGATGCTGATATTATACCTGCGGTATATAATGCGATCAAGCCATCGCCGTCATTGGCGGCCGGGAAAAGTCGTGGCGGCGGCAGCCCGAGGCGGGATGTCAGCGATGGGCGCCGTCCCGGCCCAACCTTTCCCGGCTCCCGATGCCCGTTGGCCCGTCCGGGGAGCTTGGTACGGGCGGTCCTGGGCCGTAGGTCGACGTTCCCATCTCAGGCCTCGACCACCAAGGCTGGGTCGAAGGCATCGGCCGCATCCCAGCGCCGCAAGGGATTGGCGACGACCCTGGTCCGGCCGATGCGGTAATCCGCCGGGGCGACGGCCCGGCCGTGGACCCAGAGCGTCGGCGCGCCCCAGGCGTGCATGACATCCTCCAGGTCCGAGGCATGCGAGGCTGCCAGCCAGGCGTCCCCGAGCCATCCCGTCCAGGCGTCGGGCAGCGAACGGCGTGAAGGCGCGAAGTGGGTGAGCACGACGGCGCGGTCCCCGGGGCGAACACCGGGCACGAGCGTCCCGGGTCCCCTCGCGACGTTCAGCGATTGACACACGATGCTGGTGAGGGCGTCCTCGATGTATCCCCGCGACCTTGCATGGGCCCCGAGGGCGTCGAGCGGCGACCACGGGCGCCCCCGCCGAAGCAGGACGCGCCGGCAATCCGCCCAGCTGTGGCGGGCCGCGACCCTGGCCAAGCGGCCCTCGAAGCTCCCTTCGAGGCACCAGTCGGTCCACAGGGTCGCCCCGACCACCACGGTCCCGCCGCCGGCCTCGGGACCGATGCGTACCGCGTCGTCGGCGAGCAGGTGGATGCCGAGGTCCCGGGCGAGCTCCCGGCCGCGGGCGACCGCCTCCACCATGGGCGTCTCGGACCACAACTCCGCGCTGCCCGCCACCATCAGGACGGGCCTGTTCCCCTGTCTGCCGTCCAGGGCCCGCGCCAACCAGTTCAACGCGACGTCCAGCCCGATGGCCACTCCGCCCGCGACCAGCAGGACGTCGAACTCAGGAAGCGGATCGGGGAGCCGGAACTCGGGATTGCGGTCGACGAGCAGGTCGGACAGGATCCAGAACCTCGCGTTCTCCCTTCGGCTCCCGACGGAGGCCGGTCCGGGACAGGCCGTCCGCACCTCGGGCGTCGCGTCGATCCGCGCTCGGGGCCGAAACGGAAGCGGCAACGGCTCCGGGACCTCGGCGCCCGGAACACGACGAGGGGGGCGAACATGCCGCGTCATCGTAGCCCCCCGGCGGCCGCCGATCCCGTTCCGGTCGAGCCCGGGGAGCGGAACGGGATGGGATGCGGCGGAGGTGCTCCCCGGCATCCTAGCGCACGAGGCTCACGGGCGAAGTCCGGCAAGGGCGTCTCCATCGGTTCTCGGCTTGCGGGAGGCAGTCAGGGCGGGGCGGCCGCCCCGGGCGGTCTCAGACCTTGACGACCAGCCCGGGCTGGAAGCGCGGGTTCTCGCCGGGATATCCTCGCGGGTTGCAGAGCACGCGGGTCCCGCCGAGGCGGTAGTCGAACGGCGTATGGGTGTGCCCGTGGACCCAGAGCGAAGGCCGACCGGCCTCGATCAGGTCGTCCAACCGCGACGCGTAGGCGGCATTGAGCGGTTTGCCGAGGAACCGTGGGGCGACGCTCCCCGCCGCGGGAGCGTGATGCGTGACCACGACGTGCGCCCGCGTCGTCGCGTCCGCGGCGGACCGGAGCGCAGTTTCGAGGAAGCGGCGTGACGCGAGGTGCAGCGCGAGCGCCTCCTCCGGCCGGAACCGCCGCCACTCCGGCTTGCGGCTCCAGGCGATGAGGCGGTGATCGTTGAGGCCCACGCGTGCGTCCCGCATGGCGGGGACCCGCGTCGCCGGTCCGTCGAGCTCGTAATCCGTCCACAGGGTGCATCCCGAGACCACGACGTCGCCGAAGCGGACGGTGTCGTTCTCCAGGAGGTGAATTCCGGCCTCCATCGCGGCCGCGCGCCCCGCCTGCAACTCGTCCGGCAGGCATCGACGGTAGAATTCATGGTTTCCGGCCACGAACGCAACCGGCATATGCGGCCGGACCGTCGCGGCGAGCCACGCGATTGACTTGACGAGGCCCTCGCCGACGTCGCCGGCGACCACCGCGAGATCGGCCCCGGGGATCGAGGCTGGGGTCCATGGACTCCCGATGTCGATGTGCAGGTCCGAAAAGATCCATAGGCGCATCGGTTCTCCCTCGGTGTCGTCGCCCGGAAGCCGCAGCCGGTCCGGCGCCCTGTCGTCGCTCCCGGCGGAGACGCCCGCCGGCTTAAGTTCCACCCGGGACCGCCACGCATAGGCGAACCGGGCATGGTGCGGTCCGCCCGTCCCGTCGGCGGCGAGACGGTCGAGCGCATCGGCGAGGAACGTCGCGGCAGCCTTTTCGCCGCGAAGCGCCAGCGCGAGCGCCGCGGTGGCGACCACGTCGACGTCGGGATGCGCCGGACCGCATCGTCCGAGGACCGCCCGGGCGTCGCGGAGCGCCGCCGGGGCGTCTTCCCATTCCGAGGCGGCCACGGAGGGACCGGACCCTTGGAGGGCAGCCGTCGCCGCAGCCAGCAACGGCTTGGCCAGATCGGGCGCGAGGGCGCCCGGCCCGACCGTCCGCCACAACCTGGTGAGGGACGTCGAACCGCCCGCCGCCGGCAGCGCCCAGCGACGTTCGCCTTGGGGGTGCACGGGCATCTCCTGACATCCTCGCATGGCCGCCCGGACAGGCGGCAAGGGCTCCCCCGCCCACATCTCGACGGGCGGGACCGGCTTCCGCCTTTCGAGCGAGGGAGGGGCGACCCGCCTCGACGGAAAGGCAGACGGTGCGCTACTGCAGGGAGGGACGCGGACCGGCGGGCCGTCCCAGGCGGTAGAGCCTGGAATAGGTGCGCGCCCAGGTACGACGGTCGGAAACGTAGACTTCCGAGGTTCGGACCCGGCGACCTGGGGGAAAGTCCGGATGGTGCGTGACGCGACCGACGAGCGCCGCGACCGGCCGCATCCCGAACTCCCATTCCTCAAGGACGGGGGCGGCGGCGAGCTCCTCCGCGGACGGGTATTCGCCGTCCTCCGCGGCGTCCAAGGCATCGGCAAGGTCCCGGAGCCGGTCCTGCGCGTCGCGGCGGTCCGCCTCGCCCATCCCGGCCAGGACGGGAGCGATGACGTCGCCGGGATGCCCCGGCATCGGGACCGCACCGGGTACGACCGCGTTCAGCACGCGAAGCGCAGCGCGAACGGACAGGGACGCGAGCAGGGATCCATGGGCCGGGGCGGCGGCGTCCCGCAGCGGAGCCGGCAGGCCGCGAGGGATCACGCGGATCGAGGTGTCGTCCAGGCCCGCGGCCGCGGCCGTGTCGCGCACGGTTCGGTCGGACGCTCCGAGTGAGGGGAAACCGCACCCCAGCAGCCAAGGGACGGCGGCATGCGCGGTCGCGCGCAGCATGGACACGGCCATGGCGCGTTCGAGGACGGACGGTCCGACGGCGATCACCCTGGGACATTCCCCGAGATCAACCGGGCAGTCCGCCGCCCACCCTGGCGGCAGGTCGAGCACCACGAGGCGTCGCGCGGGATCGGCGGCCGTCTCCCGCGGGAAGTCCTCTGCGAAGGAGGGACCGTCCCTGCAAAGCTCGACAACGCGCAGCGTGTCCGGCACGCTGTCGAGTCGAGGCAGCCGGGATTCGTGCGCGCCTACGACGCGCAGGAGCGTCGTGGCGGTGCCGACCGAGGCTGCGGCACGGGCAATCAGGAAGGCGGCGTGCGTGCCAACGGCACGGCCATCGCCGCCGAACAGCGCGATGATCATGGCGAAACCCCAAAGGCGGAAAGCGGCCCTCCCGCTCGACGATCAGTCGGGCGGGGGCGGGCAGTCGGCGGTGCTTGTTGAAGATCCCAATTATACCTGTGCTATAAAAATCTTTCAAGCCTCGCCCGACGCGCCTCGGGGAGTGGACTTCGCCTCGGCTGCGGATTTCCCTCCGGACCGGACCGTGCCAGGATACCTATGCCAAGCCGCCCGCCTGCTGGTCGGTCTCACCCAGCAGGAGCTTCACCTGATGGCGCGCGTCTCGAAGAAGTCGATCAACGACTACGAGAACGGCTTCATCGCGATCCGAGTCGCGCTTGCGGAGCGCTTGGTCGCGGCCCTTCGCGGCGCGGGCGCCCGTTTCATCGCGGGCGAGGGATACGTCGGCGTGATCGTGAGCGGGCGGAGAACGGAGGCGGGCGTCCCGGCGGTTCCCTTCGGACAGGGAGTCCAGGAAGCCGGGATCGTCTCCGACCCGGGTCCCTCGGGCGGTTCCGCCAAGCCGCGCCCCGCCCGCGGCAGGCGTGGGTCGCAGGGGGATTGAGGCTCGAAATCCCTCGGTGGCGGTTCTCGGCGCGTTCCAGGCTCACCCCGTCCTGCCTTCGAGCCTCGTCACACGACCTTGCCGACAAGGCTCCCGATGCCTGCGGTGACGCCCACGGCGAGTGATCCCCGGAACGTCACCTGTACTGTACCGTCGCCCGCGGCACTGCGGCACCACCCGCCTTCGCCCCGAGGGCGCCGAGAATGGCGAGGAACACCAGCGAGGCCGCTATCTCCGTGTATTCGGGCCCGCGCTCGACGTAGATGCGAGCGAGATTTTGGCGCTTCGCCAGGGGTCGTCGGCGAGTTCGAGCCGCTCGCGGTCGGCCCGCTCGGTCTCGGACCGGGAATTGACCGAAGGGCACTTCCCGACCGCCATCGACATCGCGCCAGCCATCAGGATCTCCCCGTTTGTGCGTGGCGGACACCGCGACGCCGACGCTGAGGCTCGCGGTCGATACGGGTCCATCGTTGGTGCTAAACGCCGCGACGCGAAGCCAGCCGGCACGGTCGATAAGGTGCTGTGCGGGTCCTATTTACGGCTACGGCGAGAACAGCGAGGGTCGGCAGGCCCAACGTGTTCATCCGAAAGACCTTTGACCGCAGCACGAGCTGAAACTTTCGTGGCGGATAAACCAGCGCTGCGTCATGGCCGACACGGCGCAAGCTTGCCCGGCTTTTCCTGAGCAGGTCCCGGATTCAGGAGATGCGGCCGTGCTCATGCGCGCACTGTCGATGGTCGGCCAGCGTCTCGATCACCCGACACTCCCCCACCCGACCGTGGCCACATGCCTCGACCATGCGCCGCAACTCTCCGCGCAAAGCCACGAGTTGCCCGATTCGACGCTCGACCTCGGCCATGTGTCGACGGGCGATACCGTCCACCTCCGCGCAGGACCGGTCCGGCTCGGTGGACAGAGCCAGCAACTCGCGAATCGCCTGGATCTCGAATCCGAGTTCGCGCGCATGACGGATGAAATTGGTCCGGGATATCTCTGTCTCCAAATAGCGACGCTGCTTGCCCTCGGTGCGGGTCGGGGCCGGCATCAAGCCTGCTCCCTCGTAGTAGCGGATGGTTGGCACCTTCACGCCCGTGCGGCGCGACAGCTCTCCGATTGAAATGTTCATATCCCGGCCAAACCTCCAGTCCTTAGAGGTTGCACTCTCCTTCCTCCTCGATGGGAAGGGGGCACGAAAGCGGATGGCTCCGACGAACTGTCCGAACGCCATCCGTCACTCGACCGTTTCAAGCCGCCGCAGCCCATCCTTTTGACCTTGAAGCTTTGCGTGACGCTCTCCCGTTGATGACGTCGCACACGGATGGGGCCTCCCATGGTGGGAACGTGAAGGGCCTCAGGCGCTCGATCTTCCCTCTCCAAGGAGCCGCAGCGCGTTTGCCGTCACCAGCACGGTTGCCCCGGTATCCGCCAGGATGGCAGGCCATAGGCCGGTGACCCCTAGAACCGTCGTGACCAGGAACACTGCCTTCAAGCCGAGCGCCAGGGCGATGTTCGTCCTGATGTTGAACAGCGTCCGGCGCGAAAGCTCGATCATCCGGGCGATGTCTGCGACGCGTCCGTGCAGGGCCGCCGCATCCGCCGTCTCAAGCGCCACGTCGGCGCCCCCACCCATCGCGATACCGACGTCCGCGGCCGCGAGCGCTGGCGCGTCGTTGATGCCGTCGCCGACCTTGGCCACCACGGCGCCAGTGGCTTGGCGCTCCCGCACGATCCGCTGCTTGTCCTCAGGCAGGAGCTCGGCCCGCACCTCGATGCCGAGCGCGGCCGCCACGGCCCAGGCCGTCCGCGCGGTGTCGCCGGTCAGCATGATCGCGCCGACGCCGAGCGACGCAAGGCGGTCGACCCCCTCCCTCGCGTCGGACCTGGGCTCGTCTCGCATCGCGAGCAGCCCGGCTACCGCCCCGTTCGCGAGGAGCACGGACACGGTCTTACCCTCGCCCTGGAGCCCGGAGACCCGCTCCTCCTGATCGGGCGTGAACGGCACGCGCGCGCCGGCTTCCCTCGGCGAGCCAAGGAACAAGTCGAGCCCCCCGACCTTGCCGGCGATGCCCTTGCCGCCGAATGCCTGGGCCCCGAATGCCGGGGGCACCGGCGCTCCGGCCTCGGCGGCCTTGGCCAGCACGGCCCGGGCGAGCGGGTGCGAGGAGCCACCCTCAAGGGCGCCCGACAGCGACAGCACGTCCCGCTCGGACCTCCCGAATGCCACCACGTTCGTCACGACGGGCTTGCCCTCCGTCAGGGTTCCCGTCTTGTCGAAGGCGACCGTCGTCACCGAGGCCAGCCGCTCCAGGACGGCGCCGCCCTTGATGAGAAGCCCGCGCCGGGCCCCGGCCGAGAGGCCGGCCGCGATGGCCGCCGGCGTCGAGATGACGAGCGCGCAGGGGCAGCCGATCAGCAGGATCGCCAACCCCTTGTAGACCCAATCCCCCCACGCGCCGCCCGTGAGAAGCGGCGGGACCACCGCCACCAAGGCGGCCACCGCGACGACGGCGGGGGTGTAGACCCTGGAGAACCGGTCGATCAGGCGCTCGGTCGGCGCCTTCGCCTCCTGCGCTTCCTCCACCAGCTGCACCACCCGGGCGATGGTATTGTCCTTGGCAGCCGCGGTCACCCGGACGCGGAGCGCCCCGTCGCCGTTGACCGTCCCGGCGAAGACTGCGTCGCCAAGCTCCTTGCGCCTCGGCACGCTCTCACCGGTGACCGACGCCTCGTCGATGTTGCTCCCGCCGTCCAGGATGGTCCCGTCCGCCGGGACGCGGTCACCCGGCCGCACCAGCACGGTGGCGCCGACCTTGAGGCTCGCGGCGGGCACAGATTCGGTCGTGCCGTCCCGTTCCAGCAGCGCCGTCTCCGGGACGAGACCGGTCAACCCACGGATGCTCGCCCGGGCCCGTCAGCAGCGACGCCCTCCAGCACTTCGCCGATCAGGAACAGGAAGACGACGGTCGCCGCCTCCTCGGTCGCCCCGATGACGGTCGCGCCGACGGCGGCGACCGTCATGAGCATCTCGATGGAGAAAGGCGTCCCATGCCGGGCGGCCAAGATAGCTCGTCGGGCAACCGGCACCAGCCCAACCGCCATAGCCGCGAGGAAAGCCCAGCGCTCGGTAATCGGCGCGACGTGCCCGAGCGCGTAGGCTGTCACCAGGGCCGCGCCGCAGGAAGCCGCCAGCAGGGCTTTCGGCGCCTTCCACCAAGGCGTTTCGGCGGTATCCCCGGACGCCACGGCGTCCGGGTCCTCGGCCCCGTAGCCGAGGCCGCGGACGGTGTCAGCGATCATTCTCGCATCGGTCCCGGGTCCGTGACGCACCGCGAGCGTCTCGGCGGCCACCGAGACCTGCACCTGTGCGATGTCGGGCAGCCGGCGCACGGCGGCCTCGACCTTCGCCGCGCAGGACGCGCAGTCCATGCCGGTCACCCGCAGGCGGGTCGTCGGGACGTCGGTCCTGTCCAGGGTCGCTGCTTCGGTCACGGCGGGTGCCTTCCTTGTGGTGAAGTCGACCCTACTTCCTCTAGCGACTAGAGGAGCAAGTACCATGCAGCCCATCGCAATCGGGGAATTGTCGCGGAAGGCAGCCGTGAAGGTGCCGACCATCCGCTTCTACGAGGAGCGCGGACTCCTGCCGCGCGCGTCCCGAACGGAAGGCAACCGGCGGACCTACGGCGCGGCCGACGTCCGGAGGCTTCGGTTCATCCGGCACGCGCGTGAACTCGGATTTGAGATCGAGGACATCCGCGCGCTGCTCGATCTCGCCGAGCAGCCGGAACGCCCGTGCGGGGAGGTAGACGCAATCGCCCGCCGGCATCTCGCTGACATCGACGACCGGATTGCGCGGCTTACCGGGTTGAGGGTGGAGGTCCAGGCGATGCTGGATCAATGCTCGCGGGGCAATGTCCGGGAATGCCGCATCGTCGAAGTGCTGGCCGATCACGGTGAATGCCTGCACGAGGCTCACTGATGCCTAAGGTCAAGCGAAATTACATTTTTTGCGCCCGCCAAGTTCGAAACCCCTTGCTCCTCTAGTCGCTAGAGGAGTTAGGCGTGCCGCATATGTCGGACGCCCCGTTGAGGGCTTAGATGCGAGCGGATATCCAGATGACCGGACACGCGGATCAGGCCTCCCGTGACGGGGGCGGGCACGAACACGGTCATGCCCACGCGCCCGCCAATTTCGGCAAGGCCTTCGCGGTCGGGATCGGGCTGAACGTCGCCTTCGTGCTCATCGAGGGGGTCTACGGCGTCTTGAGCAACTCCCTCGCCCTCGTCGCCGACGCAGGCCACAACCTCTCGGACGTGCTCGGGCTCGCCGTCGCCTGGGCTGCGGCCGTTCTTGGAAAACGGGCGCCTACGCCGCGCTACACCTACGGCATGAAGAGCTCCTCGATCCTGGCCGCCTTGTTCAACGCGGTCATCCTCCTCGTCGCCATGGGCGCAATCGCCTGGGAGGCCGTCCGGCGCTTCGGTGAGCCCGCACCGGTGGCCGGGACCACCGTGATGGTGGTCGCCGGCATCGGCATCCTGATCAACGGCATCACCGCTTGGCTGTTCGCATCGGGGCGCGAAGGCGACCTCAACGTGAAGGGCGCCTTTCTGCACATGGCCGCCGATGCCGCCGTCTCGGCGGGCGTCGTCGTCGCCGGCCTGCTTATCGCCCTGACGGGTTGGCGTTGGCTCGATCCGGTTACCAGCCTGCTCATCGCCGCGGCGGTCGTATGGAGCACCTGGGGACTCCTGCGCGACAGCGTGCGGATGTCGCTCGCCGCCGTGCCCCCCGGCATCGACCCTGACGCCGTGCGCGCCCATCTGCGGGGCTTGGAGGGCGTCACGGCCGTCCACGACTTTCACGTCTGGCCGATGAGCACGACCGAGGTCGCCCTGACGAGCCATCTCGTAAGGCCGGACGGTACGGACGACGCTTTCCTCATACGAGCCGCACGCGAATTGAGGGACCGCTTCGGGATCGTCCACGTCACGTTGCAGGTCGAGACGAGCGAGACGAACGCCTGCGCGCTGGCCCCGGACGGCGTGGTCTGAACCTGCGATGCAAGCCTGGCTCTATACCCTCATCCCGGCAGCCGCCGCCGTTCTCGGCGCCGCGGTCGCCGTCAACATGCGGCCGGGACCCGTCTTGGTCAGCGCCATCCAGCACTTCGCCGCAGGTGTCGTATTCGCCGCGGCGGCGGGCGAGATCCTGCCTGACCTCAAGCATGCCGGATCGCCTTGGGCCACCCTGGTCGGCGGCGGCGTCGGTGTTGCCGCCATGCTCGCGGTCCGCACTCTGGAGCGTCGGGTGAAAGGACCGGTCGGTCTGCTGACCGTCACCGGAATCGACATCTTGGTGGACGGGCTCGTCCTCGGCATCGCCTTCGCAGCGGGCGCCAAGGCCGGTTTCCTGCTTACGGTCGCCCTGACCATCGAGGTGCTGTTCCTCGGCCTGACGGTCGCGAACGAACTCGGCGAGGGCGGAACCTCGAAAGCCAGGGTGGTCGGCTTGACCGCCGCCCTCGTCGTCCTGCTGCCGCTCGGTGCGCTGCTCGGCGGCCCGGTCGCCACGCTGCCCGAGGCCATCCGCGGCGGCTTTCTCGCCTTCGGCCTGATTGCGCTCCTCTACCTCGTGACGGAGGAACTTTTGGTCGAGGCACACGAAACGGAGGACCGTCCATGGGTGACCGCGATGTTCTTCGCAGGCTTCCTGCTATTGCTCTTGCTTGATGAGCTTGTCGGTTGATGGCGCACGGGCCGGCCGCGTTCGATGCGTCATCACGAAACGCTTTCGGGTCGATGACATCAGCTCTTCAGTAGCGCGAGCGTCTTTCCTTTCAGGTCGTCAAAGGTCGCGATAGTGCGCAGATTGGCCTCGTACGCTCGCATCGCAGAGCGAAGTTCGGACATCTCGACCGTAGGGCGGACATTGGGAAGCTTGAGGTTGCCGCCAGCATCGGCGGCGGGGTGTCCAGGACTATGAACCGTCGGGAATTCGGTCTTGTCGCGTACGATACGGATGGCCGGTGCCTCTTCGGTGTTGCCCGTGATCGGCTCGAACACTGCAATCTTGCGCCGATAGGGTTCGCCGTCTGGGGCGGACGCCGTGGAACGCGCGTTGGCAATGTTCTCGACCGACACGCGCATGCGACCCTGATGAATGCGCAGGGCGGCGGACGCCAAGCTTGGCCCGGAAATGTCTTCCTTCATCGCCAGCCTCTTTCTTGCCGGCACCCTGTCCCGGCAGACACAAATTTGTTAATCAAACCTAATAAGTCATAGTTAAAAAATGATTAACTTGTGCCTTGTGGCGTTGGAGAGAACCGAGCGCTGGCCCGTCCAAGACCAGAAGTGTTCGCCGATGTCCACGAACCATCATCAAGTATGCGGCTTGGAAATCAGGCGAGCCATCATTGGATCGCTTCATGTGTCCCTCCGCTGCAGCCGGATGCATAAGCCGACTTGTGCTCACCGGGCATTTTGCACGAACGGATGTACATGATTTCGATTAAATACTGTTATTGCTCGCATATCTACGGGGTTTCCTTGCAAGCATGATGCGGAAATAATTTGACCAATTTCACGTATTGTCGATCAAAAATCTGGATCAATTTTACAAAGAACTTTCATTGACGTTCGTGGCCCACTCGATGAGGGTCCCCTGATGCGTTATCTGAATCTGGCGGAGGCTTTGTTCGCAATGGACCCCGCGGCGATGGGTGAAACGGTGACTGATGGAACGCGATGACAGGCCGGGAGCGGGCTCCGCTCAGGAGCACATCCTCCTGATCGAAGACGACGACGGTATGCGGGTGTTGGTCACGCGACTCCTGAGGGAGAGCGGCTACCGCGTCACCGGTTGCCGCAGCGGCGCCGAGATGTGGTCGCTTCTGCCCGGGAAGCCGGTCGATCTCGTCCTGCTCGACGTGATGCTGCCCGGCGCATCCGGCTTCGATCTACTGCGGGCGCTGCGCAGCAAGGGCACCGTGCCGGTCATCATGCTCTCCGCCCGCAACGAGGAGGCGGACCGGGTACTCGGAATCGAACTCGGAGCCGACGACTACGTCGCCAAGCCGTTCGGCCGGCCGGAACTCCTGGCCCGCATCCGCGCGGTGCTGCGTCGAACCGCCGTCGCGCCGACCGCCACCGCGGCGGAGAGAGCACAGGTTCTGACCTTCGCCGGCTGGCGGCTCGATTTGCGCAGCCGGCAGCTGACCGATCCCGAGGGGGCTGCCGTAGACCTCTCGGGGGCCGAGCACGACCTACTCATGGTGTTCCTAGAGCATCCGGGGCGCGTGCTTGGCCGCGAGCAGATCCTGGAGATGAGCCGCGGACGGCTCGCCGCCCCGTCCGACCGCAGCGTGGACACGCTGGTCAGCCGCCTCAGGCGCAAGCTCGAACCGCCCGAGGGCACGCTCCCCGTGATCAAGACGGTTCGCGGCTCCGGCTACATGATGGCCGCCAAGGTCGAGCGGGCATGAAATTCCTGGTCGATCTTGCCCGCAGCCTGGAGGGGCGCACCGTCGCCGTGCTGTTGCTGGCGGTACTCGTGGTCCACGGGGGCGCGTTGTTGCTGTACCGTCAGTCGGCGGCGGCCGCGGCCGACGAGGCGTTCGCGAACGAAGTGGCGCGACAGCTCGTCTTGGCGCGGGAAGCGGTACTGCGGCGACCGCCGGGGGAGCGCGGCATCGAGGCAAAAGCCCTCTCGTCGGGTCATTTCGAGATAGGCTGGGAGCGGGGGGAATCCGCCGAGACCGGCAAGACAGACCCCGCCTTGCGCGATCTGCGCGAACGCGTCCTGGAGATCGAGCCCGTGCTCGGCCCAGATCTGGCGCTCGCCCTGGCGGCGCCGGACGAGCCGCTGCACCAACAGGACCTGCGCGGCGCCTTCCCGCTGCCGGACGGCAGTTTCCTGACCTTCCGGTCCGCCCATTCGCCTCACTTGGTCCACCTTGCACCCTGGGCGTACCTCGCCACCGCGATGGCCATCCTGGTCGGCGTCGCCGCCGTCGTGCTGGTGCACCGGATCGCCGGCCCGCTCAGGGAACTGACGCACGCCACCGTCCGGATCGGGCACGGTACGGTCGTGTCCGTGCCTGAGGTCGGACCGGACGAGACGCGCGGGATCGGTCGGGCGCTGAACGCGATGCAAGGGCGCATCCACCGCCTCGTCGCGGAACGGACGCAGGCTTTGGCGGCGGTCTCGCACGATCTGCGCACGCCGATCGCCCGGCTCCGTCTTCGCCTGGACAAGGTCGATGACCTTGCGGACCGCCGTGCCATGGCTGCCGACCTCGACGACATGCAGGCCATGATCGACGCGACGCTGTCGTACCTGCGTGGCGAAGCCGACCCGGAAGCACGGCAGGTCGTCAACGTGGCGAGCGTGCTGATGAGCGTCGCCGACGCCTCCGCGGACGCGGGCCGCGAGGTGGGCTACGACGGCCCCGGCCGGGCGCTGGCGTCGGTACGTCCCGTTGCCTTCCGCCGCGCGGTCGAGAACCTTGTCGACAACGGTGTGCGCTACGGGACCCGGGTTCGGGTCGGCATCGAGATCGAAGAGGCGACCCTGGTGGTGCGCATCGACGACGACGGCCCCGGCATCGCGCCGGAGGACGTCGCCCGGGCCTTCCAGCCCTTCACCAGGCTGGAGGGGTCGCGCAACCGCAACACGGGCGGGACGGGTCTCGGACTGACCATCGCCCAGCGCGCGGTCGAGGCGGACGGCGGCACGCTCGTCCTGTCGAACCGGCCGGAGGGCAGCCTGCGGGCCGAGATCCGCCTGCCGAGGGCGAAGGGACGCGGCTGAGACGCGGCCTACCGGGCGGTCGCCGGTGCGTCGGGGTGCGCGTCCGGCTGCGCCGACCGCTCGTTCGAGACATAGCCGCTCCCAGGCAGTGCCACCGTGAGGATGATGCCTGCGACAGCCAGCGACGCGGACAGGGCCGCCGGAACGAGGAAGGCATCGGGACCAAGGGCCTTCTGGATGAAGCCGCCGGCGACCGCGCCAAGCGTCAGGCCCGCCCAGAGCGGTGCCTGGAGCCAGAACGACGGCGCGGGCTTGTGCAGGACCATGTTCGCCAGACCGGTCCCGAAACGTACGACGGTTCCGGTGACGTAGGTCAGGGCGAGGCTCCGCCCGGCCTCATCCTGCAGCGTCGCATTCAGCATGCCGAGGGCGAGGACGACGGGGTAGGCATGAAGGGGAAACGCATCGGGGGCCTCCGGCAGCAGGTTGCCGATGGACAGCAGGACGGCCTGCGCGCCGAGCAGGACCGAAAGACGCCACCGCCCGGCCCAGGCCGCGACGAGGGTGCCGACGAACGCGCCGAGGCAGAACAGCGCGATGGTGCTGCCGAACCTGGTGACGCCCGACCAATCGAAGGAACTGGCCGCGACGCCGAACCGGGTCGTGTTCCCACTCATGAACGACATGAACAGTTGAGAGTGTTCCAGGAAGCCTATCGAGTCGGCCGAACCCGCCAGGAATGCCAGCGCGACGGCCAGGGGCACGCGGGTCTCGGGTCTCGACGGGAAAGATCTGTCCACTTGGCCACCTGTCGCTGCCGCGTCGGATCTCGCCGGGGTCGCGTTCGACCCGGCGTCCGGTCCTGCGGGGAGCCGGTAGGGATACGTCGACCCCATGGCCGAGGCTTTGCTCGACCTTGACGAAGTGTGTCGGCACGCGCGCCTGACACACTTCGTCACGAACGCGGCGAACGGCAGTCAAACGGGTCGGCTATCTCCACTCCTCAAGCGGCCGATGTGGCCGATGGAACGGAGACAGATCGATGAAGCCTACGCTTGCCGCCGTTTTCGCCGCCGCGATGCTGGCCGGAGCGGCGACGCCCGCCCTTGCGGTCGACGGGCACGGCAACGCCTCCAACCCGGAGCGCAGCGTCCCGAACTCGGGCGACGTCTCCGGCGGACCCGCCCACCGTGACGATCCGCGGGTGCGGGAGGCGCAGGAGAAAGGCCCGGACGGCAAGCCCGCGCATCGTGAAGGCGACGGCCACGCACATGGGCACAGCCAGGACAAGCCCGGCAAGAAGTAAGCTTCCAACAAGGTGACACGATGAGCGGGAGATGCGCGATGCGGTTGCTGCCCCTGCTCGTCGTCTTCGCGCTCCTGGCCGTAAGCCTCGGCTATGCGCTTGCGGCGTCCCCTTGCATGGATAACAGTTCACGGTGCGGGACCGCCCCCTCACGCATCGTGGAAACGCCCGCCTCGACGAAAGTCGGGGCGGGCGCCCACCATGATCCGTCCTTACGAGACCTTCAGTCGTCGAAGTCGTGGTGATGGCGGCGCTCAAAGCCGTGGCGGTCCTCGTCCCGGTAGTCGTGATGACGGCGACGAACCTCCACGTGATCGTGGTCGCCGTGATGGTGACGACGCACCTCCTCGTGATGGTGGGGAGGTGGTCCGTAGCCGTAATATTGGGCCGACGCGGCCACGGGCGCCGACGCGGCGGCGACAGTCATGAGGGCGATCAAGAGACTTTTCATGGTCGGATGTCCCTTTTCTGATCGCACGAGGGTCCACCGACGACTTTGAACAGGGCGTGAAGCAACCGTTGTGGCATTCTCCGGCCAGGGATGCCTTCACCACGAGAGGCGGCCGCGGCTTGCGACACAGCCTCTGAATCGCAGATAAGGACGGTGATGAGTTCAGTGTGGCGCCATATGGCCTTCGAGGCGATGAGGGGGTGGTGGGCAACCGCCGCGCTCGCGCTCGTCCTGGCGCTGGCCATCGCGATGCCGACCACCGGGCTCACGGACGACCTTACCTGTCACCGGAGCCATCAAGGCCATGACAGGAGCGAACTCTCGTTCGTCTCGGATACGGCACCCGGCCTGGATCAAGCCTCCGACCACGGGCCGGCCGACCATGTTCATTGCGGCTGCCATGTCGCCTTGAGCACGACCGTTGCCGGTGATGCCCCGCTCCCCGATGGAGCGCGACCCCTCTACGCCAGATTGTCCGAGAAGATGCCCTCGGTCTCTCCCGACCGGCTGCCACGACCGCCCCGCGCCTGAGGTGACGCCGCGAAGGCGGCGCGTCACGAACCCGGGTCCGACCGACCCGGGCCGTCCCCTCACGTCTCCGACCGCGACCGTCCGGCATGTCGTCATCGGCTCCCGGCACGCCCGAGCAGGCATCATGCGCATCATCCTGACCGCCCTCATCCTGGCCGTCGGCGTCCTCGTGGGCGCTGCGGTTCCCGCCGTCTCCGGCTTCGTCCAGGGGCTGTTGATATCGGCCGGCTTGCCGCCGACCGTCTCCACCCTCGCCAGCGGCCCCACCGCCGCCAAATCCGCCGAGTCTCCCCCCGGCGAGGCGGGCCACGCCGCGGGCGACGGACACGGTCACGGCAAGCCGACCACCAAGCCCACGGGCCAGCAGACCCAGGGCGAGCACGAGCATTCCGAGGCCGAAGGCGAGGAAGGTCATGTCAAGATGACCGCTGAGCAGATCGAGAACCAGGACATCAAGGTGGCCAAAGCCGAGGGTGCCATGCTGTCGCGCCATATCCTGGTGCCCGGCACGATCACGCCCGACACCGACCGGATCGCGCGCGTCCCGGCCCGGGTCGTCGGCACCGTCGCCGAGATGCGAAAACGCCTGGGCGATGCCGTCAAGAAGGACGAGGTCGTCGCCGTCCTCGACAGCCGCGAGGTCGCGGACGCCAAGAGCGAGTACCTGACCGCCTCGGTGAAGGCCGACCTGGAGAAGACCAACTTCGACCGGCAGCAGGCGCTTTGGGACAAGCGAATCTCGGCCGAGAGCGCCTTCCTGAACGCCAAGGCCGTCTATTCCGAGGCGACGCTGCGCCAGGATCTGGCACGGCAGAAGCTGTCGGCGCTGGGGCTCGACGCGACGGCGGTGGCCAAGCTGGCCAAGCGCGACGAGACCACTCCGAACCTGTCGAGCCTGCGCCAGTACGAACTGCGCTCGCCGATGTCGGGGCGCATCGTCGAGCGAAAGGTCGACGTCGGCACCGCGGTGGGCAAGGAAGGCGACCCCTCCGACCTCTACACCGTCGCCGACCTTTCGACGGTGTGGATCGAACTTGCCGTTCCGACCTCGGAACTCGCCAAGGTCAAGGAAGGCGCGTCCGTCACGGTCGCGCCGGGCCAGGAGGGCGGCGTGCAGCACGAGAAGGGCAAGGTCGTCTTCGTCAGTCCTTTCCTCACCGCCGACACGCGTGCCGCCAAGGTCATCGTCGCCCTGCCGAACAAGGACATGGCCTGGCGTCCGGGCACCTACGTCACCGCCGAGGTCGAGATCTCGCGGGATACCGTTCCGGTGAGCGTGCCCAAGGCGGCCCTCCAGACCGTCGAGGGCAAGCGCGTCGTCTTCGTCCGCACGGACGAGGGCTTCGAGAAGCGCGAGGTCGAACTCGGGCGCTCCGACGACGACGCCTACGAGGTCGCCTCGGGTCTCAAGCCCGGCGAGACCATCGCCGTCGAGAACACCTTCCTCCTCAAGGCCGAGCTCGGAAAGAGCGAAGCCGACCACGCGCATTGAGGGACGGGACATGATTTCGAAGATCCTCGACTTCTCTGTCCACCAGCGCTGGCTCGTGCTGCTGCTGTCGCTGTTGGCGGCTGGATTCGGTGGCTATGCCGTGACCAAGCTGCCTATCGACGCCGTCCCGGACATCACCAACAACCAGGTCCAGATCAACACGACCGCGCCCTCGCTCTCGCCCGTCGACATCGAGAAGCAGGTCACCTACCCGGTCGAGACCGCGCTCGCGGGCATCAAGGGGCTGGAATACACCCGCTCGCTCTCGCGCAACGGCTTCTCGCAGGTCACCGCCGTCTTCGCCGAGAAGCTCGACATCTACTTCGCGCGCCAGCAGGTCGCCGAACGCCTCTCGCAGGTGAAGCAGGACCTGCCGCCCGGCGCGGAGCCCGCCATGGGCCCGATCTCGACCGGCCTGGGCGAGATATACATGTGGTCGATCCATTACGCGAAGCCGGGCGAGCGCAAGGTCTCGGCCGCGGGCAAGCCCGGTTGGCAGCCGGACGGCAGCTACCTGTCGCCGGAAGGTCAGAGCCTCAGGACGGAACTGGAGCAGACCGCCTACCTGCGCACGGTCCAGGACTGGATCATCCGCCCCCAGATCAAGACGGTCCCGGGGGTCGCCGGCATCGACGGCATCGGCGGCTTCGAGAAGCAGTACCACGTCCAGCCGGACCCAACGAAGCTCGCCGCCCGCGACCTGTCCTTCGGTGACGTCGCCCGCGCCCTGGAGACGAACAACGCCAACCAGGGCGCCCGCTACCTGGAGGACAACGGCGAGGGCTACGTCGTTCGCGCCGCCGGGCGCCTGGAGAGCATGGACGAGATCGGCGACGTGGTCGTCGCCACCCGTGCCGGCGTCCCGGTGCGCATCCGGGACATCGCCGAGGTCCGCATCGGAAAGGACTTGCGCACCGGCTCCGGCAGCGAGAACGGCCAGGAGGTCGTGATCGGCACGGCCCTGATGTTGATCGGCGACAACAGCCGTAAGGTCGCCGCCGCGGTCGACGCACGCATGGAGCAGATCCGCAAGTCGCTGCCGCCGGGGGTCGAGGTGCAGACCGTCCTCGACCGTACCCGCCTCGTCGAAGCCACCATCAAGACCGTGGCCAAGAACCTGTCCGAGGGCGCCGCCCTCGTCATCGTCATCCTGTTCCTGCTGCTCGGCAACATCCGCGCGGCCATCATCACGGCGCTCGTCATCCCGGTCGCCATGCTGATGACCATGACCGGGATGGTCGAGGCGAAGATCTCGGCCAACCTGATGAGCCTCGGCGCGCTCGACTTCGGCCTGATCGTCGACGGGGCGGTCATCATCACCGAGAACGCCCTGCGGCACCTCGCCGAGAAGCAGCACGAACTCGGGCGGAGCCTCGACACCGAGGAGCGCCTGCAGACTGTGCGGGCCTCGGCCGAGGAGATGATCAAGCCCTCCCTCTACGGGCAGGCCATCATCATCCTGGTCTACGTCCCGCTCCTGACCTTCACCGGGGTGGAGGGCAAGATGTTCGAGCCGATGGCGCTGACAGTCATCATCGCGCTCGTGGCCGCCTTCGTCCTCTCGCTGACTTTCGTGCCCGCCCTGATTTCCATCGTCATCACCGGCAAGGTCACCGAGGAAGACAACTTCATCATCCGTGCGTTCAAGGCAGCCTACCGCCCGGTGCTGGCCGCTGCGGTCCGCGCGCCCGTCACCTTCGTCGTCGGAGCGCTCCTGCTCCTCGTCGGTGCGGGAATCCTCTCCACACGCCTGGGCACCGAGTTCATCCCGCAGCTCGACGAGAAAAGCATCGCGCTCAACGCCACACGCATCCCCTCGACCTCGCTGACCCAGTCCCAAGCGATGCAGCTGAAGGTCGAGCAGGCCGTGTCAAAATTCCCGCAGGTTGCCTACGTCTTCTCGAAAACCGGCACGGCGGAGGTCGCATCGGACCCGATGCCGCCGAACTCGTCGGACACTTTCGTCATCCTGAAGCCTCAGGAGGAATGGCCCGACCCGAGCCTGTCCAAGGCGGACCTGCAGGAGCAGATCGAGAAGGCGGTCGGCGAACTCGCCGGCAACGTCTACGAGTTCTCCCAGCCGATCCAGCTGCGTTTCAACGAGCTCTTGGCCGGCACCCGCGGCGACCTCGCCGTGAAGGTGTTCGGCGAGGAGTTCGAGCCGATGCTCAAGGCGGCCAATCAGGTCGCCCAGGTGCTGCGCGGCATCACCGGGGCCGAGGACGTCAAGGTCGAGCAGACCGCCGGCCTGCCGTTCCTGGAAATCAAGATCAACAAGGCCGAGGCCGCCCGCTACGGGCTCAGCGTCGGCGCCATCCAGGAGGTCATCGGCGCGGCCATCGGCGGCAAGGATGCGGGCGTGGTGTTCGAGGGCGACCGGCGCTTCCCCATCGTCGTGCGCCTGAACGACAAGGTGCGCGAGGACCGCGAGGCATTGGAGAACATCCCGGTGCCGCTTCCTCCGGGGCTGAACGGACGGGCGAGTTCGGTCCTGCTCAAGCAGGTGGCGTCGTTCTCGGTGACCGAGGGGCCGAACCAGATCTCGCGCGAGAACGGCAAGCGTCGGGTCGTGGTGACGGCCAACGTGCGCGGCCGCGACATCGGCTCGCTGGTGGCGGAGGCGCAAGGAAAGGTCGCCGCACAGGTCCAGCTTCCGTCCGGTTACTACGTCACCTGGGGTGGCCAGTTCGAGAACCTCGCCTCCGCCAAGCAACGTCTCATGATCGTGGTGCCGGTCTGCTTCTTCCTCATCTTCCTGCTGCTCTACTCGGCGCTGGGCTCGCCCCGGGACGCCCTGCTGGTGTTCAGCGCGGTGCCCCTGGCCCTGACCGGCGGCATCGCGGCGCTGTGGCTGCGGGGCATGCCCATCTCGGTGCCGGCGGCGGTCGGGTTCATCGCGCTCTCGGGCGTGGCGGTGCTGAACGGCCTCGTGATGCTGACCTTCATCAAGCAACTCGTCGCCGAGGGACGGCCCAAGCGCGAGGCCATCCTCGAAGGCGCCATGATCCGGCTGCGGCCGGTGGCGATGACGGCGCTCGTCGCCTCGCTCGGCTTCGTGCCGATGGCCATCGCCACGGAAACCGGCGCCGAGATCCAGCGGCCGCTCGCGACCGTGGTCATCGGTGGCCTGATCAGCGCCACCTTGCTGACCTTGGTCGTCCTGCCGGCCCTGTACGCGCGCTTCGGCAGGGTCGAGACCACGGCAGCGGCTGAGCGCCCGGCGCCGTCGGTTCCTCGCCAACTCAAGGCGGCGGAGTAGCCCCGATGGGAAGGGTCCGGTCGGGCATGCTCGTGTGGTTCGGCTTGACCATGGCCGTTCAGGCCGAGCCGACCAAGATCGTCGGCATCGGTGCCGCCTCCTGTGCCCGGTTCGGCGCGGATGCCGCGGCGCAGCCGGCCATGGAGCGCGACTACTTCGCCTGGGCGCAGGGATTCATGAGCGGCGCGCTGATCCGGGCGCCGGACGGGGTCGACGAGGGCTTGGACCTCGCGCCGCCCTCCATGCCCTTGGCCGCCCAGGCGGACTTCCTACGGACGTTCTGCGCGGCCAATCCGGCCACCGATTACTCGGACGCGGTTCGTGCCCTCTACCACCGACTGCGTGGACCCGCGTCCTAGGAACCGGGTCCGACGGGAGACCGAGCGATGAGGTGGCACCTGCGCGTCCTTCACGCGGCCGCATTCGCGGTCGTCCCGGCCCTCGCCGCCGATGCGGGCGAGGCGCCGTTCGGCCTTGCGTGGGGACCGCTCTCCGAAGTGCCCCGTCCGCTGAAGGTCGACCGCGAGGCGAACTTGACGGCCCTGTACTACCCGCAGGGTTGGCGGCCAGCCACGGGACCCGGGACGGCCGAGGTCATCCTGGTGATCTGCCGGACCGAGGGGCTGCAGCAGGTGGTCTGGGTCGGCGTGCCACTCTCCGGCGACGACCTCGCGAAAGCGCGTCGGGCCATCCACGACGAAGGCGTTCGCCGCTACGGCGAACCCGAGCCGGGACCGACGGCGGATGCGGAACTCTGGCCCGGTGGGCAGGCGCTGCTGGCCAGCCGCGAAACCGCGGACGGACGGCGCGAACTCGTCATGACGACGTTCGGCCCCGGATACCAGGCCTGTTCCGGGACGCACCACGTCGAGGCCGGGCATCCGGCTGGCGCACACGTGGCCGACCTGATCGGCGGAATCGCGCCCTGAAACCCGCGGTCGGACACATCATCGCAAACCTGGGATCGGCATATGGGACACGGACACGCACACGGCGGCGGCCATGGGCATTCGCACGGCGGCGGCATTCCCTCGGGCTCGGCTGCGGCCCGCAACAAGGGACGCCTCGCCTGGGCGCTCGGGCTGACCTTGACCTACATGTTCGCCGAGGTCGTCGGCGGCCTGCTCACCGGCAGCCTCGCGCTCCTGGCGGATGCCGCGCACATGGTCACGGACGCCGGCGGCCTCGCCCTGGCGTTGCTCGCCATTCACTACGCGGCCAAGGCGCCGACGGCGGGCAAGAGCTTCGGGTATATGCGCTTCGAGATCCTCGCGGCGCTCGCCAACGCCGTCGTGCTGCTCGGGGTCACCGCCTACATCCTCTACGAGGCCTATCGGCGCTTCGTGGAGCCGACCGAGATCCTCGGCTGGCCGATGATGCTGGTGGCGCTGGTTGGGCTGGGCGTGAACCTCGCCAGCATGAAGCTGCTGTCGGGCGGCTCGTCCGAGAGCCTCAACGTGAAGGGCGCCTACTTCGAAGTCTTTTCGGACATGCTGGGCTCGGTCGGCGTCATCCTCGCGGCCCTCGTTGTGATGGGCACGGGCTGGACCTGGGTCGATCCTCTCATCGGCGCCGGCATAGGCCTGTTCATCGTACCCCGGACCTGGCGACTGCTGAGCGAAGCCCTTCACATCCTGTTGGAGGGCACGCCTCCCGGCGTGGACCTCGCCGCCCTGAAGACCGAGATCGAGGCGATGCCGGGGGTGCGCCGCGCCTACGACCTGCATGCCTGGACGTTGACGTCGGGCTTCGACGCGATGAGCGGGCACGTGGTGGTCGACGACGTCGCCGGCGGGCCGGCGGTGATCCGTGCCGTGCGGGGCCTAATGAAGGAGCGGCACGGCATCGAGCACGTCACCGTCCAGGTCGAGGACGAGGCACTCTCCGCGGAGTTCCCGCACCTTCCCGTCTGAGGCGGCGCGGCCATGGTAGGCAAGAAGCTGGCCCGGGAAATCGAGAGATGGGAGTCCAAGCCGCGCGGCAGGCGTCGTGCCCGTCCGCACGTCAGAAGGCGGGCGGGACGCGACCTCGTCAAGGTGCTGGCGGTGTGCTTCCTGCTCCTGGGCTTCCTGGTGCTCCTGGGCCATTTGTCCTGACCCGGAGGTAGCCGGGCCGAGGCGGCCTGCGCGGAAGGAACCGCACGGGCCGCCCCACCGACGGCCCTACTGCTTCTCGAACCGCGCCTGGATGTTGTGCCCGTGCATCTTCGCGGACAGCACGACCTTCGCTCCCGCCGCCAGCGGGGCCTTAAGGTCGGCCATGAGCTTGTTCGGCGCCCCCGGCTTCAGGGTCAGCGTCTCCGTCTTGCCTCCGACCTGCACGAATGCCTTGGCCGAGAGGCCGGCGGTCTCGACCGGCTTGCCGTCCTCACCGGTCACGAAGAAGGTGATGCCGGTCTCGGTCGCGACGAACTCGACGGGATGTCCATCGGCGACCGTCGTCTGGCCGCCGTTCGGGCCGGCGGCGAGGCAGGGCGACGCGAGGGCGATGGCGACGGCAACGACGGCGAGGCGGAAGGGGGAGCGCATGACGATGTCCTTTCTCGGGGGTCGGGAAGGTCTCAGAACGCCTCGACGGGCGAACTTCTCGGTGCCTCGGGTGAAGCCTCGGGGCGGTGACGGGCCTCGTCCCGCAGCCGCTCCAGGGGCTTGCGGCCGAAGGTCAGGAACAGCACCGGGGTCAGCACGGTGTCGAGCAGCGTCGCACTGATCAGGCCGCCGAAGATCGTCACCGCCACGGGGTGCAGGATCTCCTTGCCCGGCGCGTCGGCGCCGATCATCAGCGGCACCAGGGCGACGCCCGCCGAGAGCGCCGTCATCAGGACCGGCGCCAGCCGCTCCAAGCTGCCGCGGATGACGAGGTCGCGCCCGAACGGCATGCCCTCGTGGATGGCAAGGTTCAGGTAGTGGCTGATCTTGAGGATGCCGTTGCGGGTGGCGATGCCGGTCAGCGTGATGAAGCCGATCATCGAGGCGACCGAGAGTGGCTGCCCGGCTATCCAAAGGGCGGCCACCGAGCCGATCAGGGCGAGCGGGATGCTGCCTAGGATGATCAGCGTGAAGACGACCGAGCGGTAACGGGAGTAGAGCAGCGCGAAGACCAGGGCGAGGGAGAGCAGCGACAGCAGGCCGATGGTCCGGCTCGCCTCTGCCTGGGCCTGGAAAGAGCCCTCCAGGCTCGTGGTGTACCCGTTGGGCAAGTTCGCCGCGGCGACCTTCTCCTGGATGGCCTGGACGATCTTTCCCATGTCGGAGCCGGGTTGGGTGTTGGCTTGCACGACGATGCGGCGCCGGGCGTTCTCGCGCAGGATCTGGTTCGGCCCGTCGGTCTCGCGGATGTCGGCGATCTGGCGGGCCGGCACCCAGCCGGACGGGGTCTCGATGAGGAGGTCGCCGAGGCGCTGGGTCGTGCGCATCGTGTCGGAGAGGCGCATCACCACGTCGAAGCGGCGGTAGCCGTCCACCACCCGCGAGACCACCTGCCCGTTCGACAGGCGGCTCAACTGCTCGACCAGGGCCGCGGGTTGGACGCCGTAGAGGGCCGCGCGGGCATAGTCGACGCGAATTTCCAACTGGGGGATGAGCACCTGCTTCTCGACCTGGAGGTCGGCGAGGCCGGGGATGTCCGAGAGCCGCGCCCTCGTGTCCTCGGCGAGCGCGCGCAGGGTGTCGAGATCCTCGCCGAAGATCTTGAGCGCGATCTCGGCGCGCACGCCCGAGAGCATGTGGTCGAGCCGGTGCGAGATCGGCTGGCCGACGTTGACGCTGACGGGCAGCACCGCGAGGCGCCCGCGGATATCGGTGACGAGTTCGGGCTTGGGTCGCGACCCCGGCTTCAGGTCGATCTCAAGGTCGGAGGAGTGGACGCCTTCCGCGTGCTCGTCGAGCTCGGCCCGGCCGGTGCGGCGACCGATGGACTTCACGTCCTGCATCTCCAGGAGCAGCCGTTCCGCCACCAGTCCGATCCGGTTGCTCTCGGCCAGCGAGATGCCGGGGTTGAAGGTCATGTTGACCGTGAACGAGCCCTCGTTGAACGGCGGCAGGAAGGTGCGTGGCAGGAAGGTCGCCGCGAGCCCGGCCGCCGCCACCGCCAGACCGGCGACCGCCATGACCGGCCGGCCATGCCCGAGCAGGCCGCGCAGCAGGGCGGCGTTCCCGCGCTTAAGCCACTTGAGGAATCGGCTGTCATGCTCCTCCAGTCGCTTGAGGCCCGGCAGCAGGTAGTAGGCCAGCACCGGCGTCAGGGTGATGGAGACGAGGAGGCTCGCCAGGATCGAGACGATGTAGGCCTGACCCAGCGGGGCGAAGAGCCGGCCCTCGATGCCCGACAGGGCGAAGAGCGGCACGAACACCAGCACGATCACCATAGTGGCGTAGACGATGCCGGAGCGCACCTCGTTCGAGGCCTCTACCACGACTGTGAAGACGCTTTTGGGGTTACCCGCTTTACGGTTCTCGCCGAGTCTCCGAAAAATGTTTTCGACGTCGACCACCGCGTCGTCGACGAGTTCGCCGATGGCGATGGCGAGGCCGCCAAGGGTCATCGTATTGATCGACAGCCCGGCGAGGTGGAACACGACCGCGGTCGCCAGGATCGAGACCGGGATCGCCGTGAGCGAGATCGCGGTGGTGCGCACGTTCAAGAGGAAGGCGAACAGCACCACCGCGACGACGACGACGGCCTCCATCAGCACCGTCTCGACGTTGCGGATCGAGGTCTCGATGAAGTTCGCCTGCCGGAAGATGAGCTGGTCGGCGCGCACGCCGCGAAAGGCGCAGGCCTCGCCGACGGGTTCGGCCACGGACGGACCCGTCCGATCCGAGCTGCCCTTGCCCGCGTCGGGGCCGCAGGCGTTCAGGCTGGCGGTGATCTCCGCGAGGGCCGCTTCGACCTCGCGGGTGAGCCGCACCGTGTCGACGCCCGGCTGCTTCTCGACCGAGACCACGACCGCGGGCGCGCCCATGTAACCGGCATCACCCCGCTTCACCCGGGCCGCGAAGGAGACCTCGGCCACCTGCCGCAGGTAGATCGGTCGGCCGTTGACGGTGGCGACGACCATGTTGCGCAGGTCGTCGAGGCTCATGCTCCGGCCGAGGTTCCGGATCAGGTACTCGCGGGCGTACTGGTCGGTGAAGCCGCCGCCGGTGTTGGTGCCGAACTGAGCCAGCGCCGTCTCCAGTTGGCCGTGGGTGACGCCGAGCGCCCGCAGGGCCGTCGGCTGGGGCGCGACGCGGAACTGGCGCACCTCGCCGCCCATCGGGATCACCTGGGCGACGCCGGGGATCGAGAGCAGGCGTGGTCGGATGGTGAAGTCGGCGAGTTCCCGCAATTGCATCGGCGAGACCGTGCCGCCGTTGAGGGCGACCATCACGATCTGGCCCATGATCGAGGAGACCGGACCCATCATCGGGTTGACGTTTGGGGGTAGTTGCGGGCGCACCATCGCGAGGCGCTCGGCGACCTGCTGGCGGTTGCGGTAGATGTCGGTGCCCCAGTCGAACTCGACGTAGATCACCGAGAGGCCGACGCCGGACACGGAACGCACCCGGGTCACGCCCGGCAGGCCGTTCATCTGCGTCTCGACCGGGAACGTGACGAGCTGCTCGACTTCCTGGGGGGCGAGTCCCTCGGCCTCGGTCATGATCGTCACCGTCGGCCGATTGAGGTCCGGGAATACGTCGACCGGAAGCTTGGTCGCGGTGAAGGCACCGTAGATGACGAGCACCGCGGCGAGCGCCAGTACGAGGAGGCGGTTGCGCAGGGATTGCGTGACGAGGAGCGTGAACACGGGTTGGCCTCCTCAGCGGACCTGGTTGAGGAGTTCGGCGCCTTGGGTCACGATCCGCTTGCCCGCGGCGAGCCCGGAGACGACCAGAACCTGCCCCGCATCGAGCGGCTCGACCCGCACCTCGCGGGGCTCGAAGCGCTCAGGCGCGGTGTGCTCGTAGACGATGCTTTGGCCGTTGCCGCCACGCACCACGCTCATGCGCGGAAGCGCCAACCCCTTCTGCTGTGCGTCGGTTGCGGCCAGCACGGTGACGAACTGCCCGGTCCGCAATTCCGACGGCGCGCCTTCGACGGCGAAGTGCATCGGCACGGCTTGGCTGCGGTCGGCGAGCCCTGCGCCCATGTAGGCGAGGCGCAGCATGCGACCGTCGGCAAGGCGGGCGGTGGCGTGCTGGCCGCCGGTGAGGGCGTCGAAGCTCAGCGCCTCGACCCAGAGGCGGGTCGGGTCGACGATCTGGAACACCTGCACGCCGGGGCTCGCCATCTGCCCGGCCACGGCGGTCGCCTCGGCGATCACGCCGTCGACCGGCGCCTTGAGTGCTTCGGGCTGCTGGCGGATTGTGTCGAGGGCGGCGCGGCGGTCGAGCAGACCCTTCAGCTCGGCCTGGGCGTCCTCCAGTTGCACCTGCGATACGGCGCCGCCCGGTGCGAGCTTGCGGTAACGTTCGACCCGTCGCTCGGTGACTGCGATCTGCTGGTCGAGTTCGCCCTGGCGTTGGCGCATGTCGGAGGCGTCGACCGCCTGCACCGGCGGCGTGACGTAGGCCAGCACCTCGCCCTTGCGCACCCGCGTGCCGAGCCGCGGGAAGGTCCCGGATTCCGGCGGCGAGAGCCGGCCGCCGACCGAGGACTGCACGACCCCGCTGGCACTCGGATCGGGCACGATGCGCCCCGGCAGCTCGACGGTGCGGCGCATGATGTCGGAGGATGTCACCACCGTGCGCACGGCCAGTACCCTCTGGGTGGGCTTGGGCACGAAGATCGACCCGTCCGGTTGACGTCGCGCCAAGTCCTGTCCCCCCGGCGCCGGGGCGGCCATGAGGGTGGTTTGCGATCCGGGGGCACTCCCGTGACCGTGCCCCTCGCCCGCGAAGGCGCGCGGCGCGAACGCGAGGGCGACGATGAGGGCGACGAGGGCAGTGGCCGGCAAGTAACGGCGCCCCTTCATCAGGAGCGTGACCGCGATGCCGAGAAGGAAGCCGGTGCCGCCGATGGCCAGCGGCAGCGGGTCGGCCTCCTTCAGGTGGCGCTGAAAGTCGTGGGCCGCGGCGAGGCCGGATGCCCACGCGGAGACACCCGCCTCAGACTTTGGCGGCGGTGCCTCCCGCACCGTCAACGTAACCGGAAACATGTCGGTTGAGCCTGCCGCGGTCACGGTGAAGAGCACCTCGTGCTCGCCGGGGTGCAGGCTCTAATGTGCATCGACCGCGTAGCTGCCGTCCGGCATGGGCGAGGCGGTGACGGAGCCGTCCGGCGTCTCGGCTCGGACGACGGCGTCCGTCACAGGCTCGTTGGTGCCCACACGGTCGAGGAACACGGCCAAGCGGCCGCTTCGGACGATGGCGACCAATTCGAGCGCGTCGGTGCTCGACGTACTGCGCGGCGCTGTAGCCGCCGCCGGAGCCTGCGCCTCGTTGCCGTGGTCGTGCCCCTCATGGGCGACGGCGAGCGTCGGCGCACCGGCCCAGAGGCCAAACGCCAGGAGAGCCGTCCGCAGGGCGGAGGCGTAGAGAACACGCATGGGATGATCGAGCCTTCGCGTAAAGGAGGCTGGCGGCTGTCGTTCACGGACAGCCGCTCAGGGCGCGCGTTGGAGCGCGGACCTCAGGCGAAGGTTCGAGGGGGTTCAGGAAGCGTCTCAGGAACCACGCTGTCGAACGTGACTTTGCGGACGCCAGCCAACGTTCGCTCGGGCTTCCAGGCAACCACGACGGTCAAGCAGTCCCAGCGCGCGAACGACGCTGGGCAGCAAAGGCCGCAAGGACCAGCCACCGACTCTTCGGCGCTTCGGTCGGCATGGCCCACCATGTCGTCAACCTGACCTGGCCCTCCAGTCACTTGGTACCCGACCGAGACGGACGTGTCGTGTCCGACGTGAAGCTCCCCCGCGTGCGAGTGTCCCGCACCCGCCACCGAAAAGGCGGCAAGCGACACGATCTGGAAGACCGTGAGCAACGAACGCCAAAAGGACCGGGTGGCCGACATGATACGGGGTGCATAGCACATCCACGCGGGCAGACCATGAGCTTTTTGGCGCTCAACGGATGGCGCCCCGACGAAAGTCCTTGGATGTATCCGCCCCAACCGTTCGGTCCGGTGAGCGAGGTTCAAATCCGGGTACCGGCGGGGCCGGCCGCCGGTAGGGGGTTAGGTCCCGGCCGCCATTCCGGCCGCCTTAGTGTCAGGGGTGAGGTTGTTCGCGTGCAGGGCGCGACTTCGCCCGCCGGGCTTCCTGCTCGGAGGCCATGGCCTCCGTCAGCGCGAACACTCTGGTTTCAGATTGGGAACAAACAAAGAACCTAGCGGTTGCGACTCCCGAAGCTGGGCTTAACGGGTCTGACTGGGCGTCGGACGCGATCCAGCCTCGCAAGATGGGTTCCATTCCAGGACCATCCCGGCTGCAGGAGGGGGGCGTGGCCAAGAACATCGTGGTCTTCTCGGATGGCACCGGCCAGGAAGGTGGCCTCCGCGAGGAACAGCGCCTCAGCAACGTCTACAAGCTCTACCGCGTCTGCCGGGTCGGGCCGGACAGCGGCATCGACCCGCGCGAGCAGGTCGCCTTCTACGACGCCGGCCTCGGCACGGACGGCTCGGCCCCGGGTTTCGTCGGTGCCTACCGCCGACTGCAGAAGCTGCTGTCCTCGGTGACCGGCCTGGGTATCACGAAGAACATCGCCGACTGCTACGAGTTCGTCATCAACCACTACGAGCCCGGCGACCGCATCTACCTGATCGGCTTCAGCCGAGGGGCCTACACGGCCCGTTGCGTGGCCAACGTTCTGTTCCTGTGCGGCGTCCCGACGAAAGTGCCGGGCGGAGACCTTCCACGCTTCCGCAAGGCGACGCGGGACATCGCGGATGAGGCGGTGATCAAGGTCTATGAGTACGGCGCGGGTTCACCGCGGGGCGGCGACTACGAGAAGGACCGGTTCGAGTTGGCGAGGCGATTCCGGCGCAAGTACAGGTCGGGTGACGATCTTTCCTCGAACGTGGCACCGCACTTCATCGGCGTGTTCGACACCGTCGCCTCGCTCGGCGCGACCGGACCCAAGTGGTGGGGCATCGCGGCCGGCCTGACGATCCTGGCCGTGCTGGTTGCAGCCGTGCCCGCCGTCCTGTCCGACCTAGCGTTCGGCACCGGCTACTGGCGCCCGTTCCTGGCCACCCTCTCGCTCACTGCGGCGTTCGTCCTCTGGCGTTGGCTGCCGACAGCGGTCAAGACCATCACCAACTCACCGGTGAACGGGAAGGCGCGCTGGCACATCGCGCAATGGCGCTCCGGGAACTACGACCAACTGCTGAGCGGCCATGTCGGCTATGCCCGGCATGCCCTCTCCATCGACGAGACCCGCGCCGACTTCCCGCGGGTCAGGTGGGGCAGCCGGGACGGGGTGCGGAAAAAGGTCCAGGGCGAGCCTGATCCGCTCATCCAGATGTGGTTCGCCGGCAACCACTCCGACATCGGCGGCAGCTACCCCGAAGCCGAGAGCCGGCTGTCCGACGTCGCCTTGCAGTGGATGGTGGAGCAGGCCACCAAGATCCCGGATCCGCTTCGGGTCGACGGGATGGTGTCCGGAGAGCCCGGTACCGGCCGGCTGCACCTGCATCCGGCGTCCGATGGTATGCAGCACTGCGAGGTCGCCGGCATGCACGACTCCATCGCCGGCATCCTTCCCCGCTGGCTGTCCCGTCGCATGGGATGGCTGGGATGGCCGGTGAAGGTCCGGGAGATCCCGGAGGATGCCCTGGTCCACCCGAGCGTCAGGGAAAGATTCGATCTGGCCGAGGTGACCCAATGTGATGGGAAAGGTCCCTATAGGCCGTTGGCGTTGGCGAACCACCGGGACTTCCGGACCGCTTATGCGCCGGGCTCGCCAAACCCAGGGGCAGCGAAATCCGGATACCTCATGCCTCGTCGTCCATAGCCCCGCTCATGCATTTCTTTGAGCAGGCGGTTCTCCAGAACGAGGTCGGCCACGACCTCCTTCAGCGCGCCCGCCTCGCGGCGCAGGTCCTTGACCTCATCCGCAGTTGCGGCACGGGCGTGTCGCCGGCAAGCCGCCGCTTGCCAGTTTCCAGGAACTCCATGGACCGGCCGTAGTACATTGACGAGACGATGCTCTCGCGCCGACACAGTCCGGCGATGCTGTCCTCACCGCGCAGGCCCTCCAGCACGATGCGGATCTTCTCCTCCGCCGATAACTGCCGGCGCGTGGCCCGGCGGATGTCCTTGAGCACGGTCTCTGCCGGCTTTTTCACCAGCCTGGATGACTGTTTCATCTTCGCTCCTGGGGCTACGATGAACCAGCCATCCTCCGTTCGTGCAGGGGCCTCAATCCGTCTCACGAGCGCTGACGGCGGACACATGGACAATGTGGGTCGTGTCTCCCGGCCCGACCTGAAGGTGCCGTTCACCACCGGCTACGCCGCGAATTATATTCTCGAAAACAGGCATCTCGTACCGGGCATGGCGGTCTTGACCAAGCCATTCGCCGTCGACACGATGGCCGCCCGCATCCGCTCCATGATCTAGCCATCTAACGCAGAGCCGATCGGGCGACGCATAGTCCCCTAGGGCGTGATTCTCGACGACCGTAAGGCAGGCTACCCTCACAGGGTTGACCTTCCCATCGTGGAAAGCCTTATCCGGGCCAACTGCTACGTGCGGGAGGCCGGAAGGCTTTATGCTTACCCTAAAAACTGGCATCGTCGATTCGTGACGTTCTGGCTCGCCCTCTGGCGGCTGCTCCCGCTCCTGGCGGTTCTCAGCCTAGCCCTGACGCCGGTGACCGCCTCCGCGGCCGCCGCGGGCATGCACGCGTTCGCGACGG
Source organism: Methylorubrum populi (assembly GCF_002355515.1). Taxonomy (NCBI): domain Bacteria; kingdom Pseudomonadati; phylum Pseudomonadota; class Alphaproteobacteria; order Hyphomicrobiales; family Methylobacteriaceae; genus Methylorubrum; species Methylorubrum populi. The sequence goes on from NZ_AP014809.1 coordinate 4,381,115, forward strand.
TTCAGGCCCGCGGCTCGCACGAGCCGATGCCCGCCATGGACCATGCCGGCATGGACATGGGCGGCATGAACATGGACGACATGCCCTGCTGCCCGCCGGAGAAGGCGGACAAGCCGGACTGCGCCAAGGCCGGCTGCCCGTTGATGGCGCTCTGCCTCGCCAGCGTCGCCTCTCTGTTGCCGATCGCGATCACCATCGCGGCGCCAAGCGCGACGCGTGCGGCACCGGCTTGGCCCGACACGGCGTCCTTCGCCAGCCTGCACGGGCCACCGCTACCCGAGCCACCCCGAGCCTGAACCCGATGCCGCCGGCGCTCGCGCCGGCACGGTGACACGCATCCGCGCGTCGCCATCCATCGTGTTCAGGAGATGAGATCCGTGACCAAGAACCCCTTCGCGCGCGCCGTGCCGGCCGCGCTGCTCGGCGCCGCACTGTCGGTGTCGACGTTCGCCCCGCCCGCCTTGGCAGACATCAAGGATTACCGCTTCGAACTCCTGCAGCAGGAGGCGAAGGTCGGCGAGGCCGTCATCGCCGTCCGGCTCGTCGACCAGCGGAACGGCAAGCCGGTGACCGACGCCGTGGTCTTCGCCAAGCGCCTCGACATGGCCCCCGACGCCATGGAGGAGATGGCCACCAAGGTGGAGCAGGTCCCCTCGACCGAGCCCGGCGTCTACCGCTTCAAGGCCAAGCTCTCGATGCAGGGCCGCTGGCGCCTGTCGCTGGCCGCCAAGATCCAAGGCGAGACCGGCACGGTCGAGGACAGGCTGGTCCTTCAGGCCGCGAGATGACCCGCCAGGCATGGTTCGCCGGCACCCTCGCCGCGCTCGCGGCGGGGGGCCTCGGCTACTGGGCCGGACAGCAGGACGGTCCCGTGCCGGCGCTGGTCGAGCGGGCCCGGCACGGCGTCGCCCGCTTGCTGCCCGCCGCGCAGGCGCCGGCTCCGTCCAAGCCCGCGTCCGGACCGGTGGTCTACTACCGGGACCCGGACGGGAAGCCCGCCTACTCGGCGTCGCCGATGGTGACGGCGGACGGCCGGGAGTTCCGGGCCGTCCGCGCCAGCGAGGACGTGCGCTTCGACGACGGGGACGGCGAGCCCATGCCCGCGGGCATGGCCGGGCACGGGACGGAGCCGGGCGACGCGGCCAAGCCCGGCGGCGACCGGCGCGTCCTCTATTACCGGAACCCGATGGGCTTGGCCGACACCTCGCCGGTGCCGAAGAAGGACTCGATGGGGATGGACTACATCCCCGTCTATGCGGGCGAGGACGAGGGCGGCGTCGTGAAGGTGTCGCCGGGCAAGGTCCAGCGCACGGGCGTGCGGACCGAGCTCGCGGAGCGCCGCGTCCTGTCGGTTCTGGTGCGGGCGCCGGGCAGCGTCGAGGAGGACGAGCGCCGCGTCTCCGTCATCGCCATGCGCACGGACGCCTTCATCGAGAAGGTCGAGCCGGTCACCACGGGCGACCATGTCCGCAAGGGCCAGCCGCTGCTGCGCCTGTTCGCGCCCGAGATCAACGCGGTCGCGGCCCAGTACCTGACCTCCATCGGCTACGAGGGCGGCCGTCGGCGTCTGGAGAACCTCGCCATCCCGCCGGAGGTCATCGACGAGATCGAGCGGACCCATAAGGTGCCGCCCTCCATCACGTGGTCCGCGCCCCGGGACGGCGTCGTGGTCGAGCGCAACGTCTCGGACGGGGTGAAGGCCAAGTCCGGCGACGTCCTTTTCCGCATCGCCGACCACACCCGCGTCTGGGTGCTGGCCGACGTGCCGGAGCGCGACCTCGCCGGGGTGGCGGAGGGTCAGAAGGCGACGGTGCGGGTCCGAGCCTTCCCCGACCGGACCTTCGCTGGGACGGTGACGCGGATCTACCCGCACCTGATGGCGGAGACCCGCACCGCCCGGCTGCGCATCGAGCTGCCCAACCCCGACGGCGCACTGCGCCCCTCCATGTACGCCGACGTCGAGATCGCGACCGGCGACGCCAAGCCGGTGACCGCGGTGCCCGACGACGCCGTCATCGACACCGGCGAGCGCCAGGTCGTGCTGCTCGACCGGGGCGAGGGGCGCTTCGAGCCCAGGGCGGTGAAGGTCGGCCTGCGCGGCCGGGGCTACGTCGAGATCCGAGAGGGCGTGACGCCCGGCGACCGGGTGGTCACGGCGGCGAATTTCCTGATCGACGCCGAGAGCAACCTGAAGGCGGCGCTCCAGTCCCAGACCGCACCGAAGGACGACCGCCAGGCGGCCGGCACTGGGGGCACGCCATGATCGCGCGCCTCATCGGCTGGTCGGCCCGCAACCTCGTGCTGGTGCTGATCGGCACTGTGTTCGCGGTCGCGACCGGCGTCCTGGCGCTGCGGACCCTGCCGCTCGACGCCATCCCCGACCTCTCGGACGTCCAGGCCATCGTCTACACCGAGTATCCAGGTCAAAGTCCGACGACCGTCGAAGACGTCGTGACGTTTCCCCTCTCGACCGCGATGCTGACGGTGCCGAAGGCGAAGGTCGTGCGCGGCTTCTCGTTCTTTGGTGTGTCCTTCGTCTACGTGATCTTCGAGGACGGCACCGACCCCTACTGGGCGCGGTCGCGCGTGCTGGAGTTCCTCAACGGGGCCGCGAGCCGGTTGCCCACCGGCGTGACGCCGACCCTCGGGCCCGACGCGACGGGGGTGGGCTGGGTCTACCAGTACGTGGTCGTCGCCAAGGAACGGACGCTCGCCGAGCTTCGGTCGCTGCAGGATTGGGTGATCCGGTTCGGCGCCTCGCGCGCCGAGGGCGTGGCCGAGGTCGCGGGCGTCGGCGGCTTCGTCAAGCAGTACAACGTGGTCGTGGACCCGAACCGCCTGCGCGCGCAGGGCATCCCCCTGTCCAAGCTCCGGGACGCGATCCGGTCGAGCAACGCCGACGTCGGCGGGCGCACGGTCGAGCTGTCCGAGTTCGAGTTCATGGTGCGCGGGCGCGGTTACCTGAAGAGCGTCGCCGATATCGAGAACATCGTGCTCAAGACCGTGGGCGGCACGCCGCTGCGGCTCCGGGACGTCGCCCGGGTCGAGCTCGGGCCGGACGAGCGCCGCGGCATCACCGAGATGAACGGCGAGGGCGAGGTCGCCGGCGGCATCGTCCTGCAGCGCTTCGACGCCAACGCACTCAACGTCATCGAGGGGGTGAAGGCGAAGCTCGCAGAGGTCGCGAAAAGCCTGCCGGCCGGCACCGAGATCCTGCCGGTCTACGACCGCTCGCAGCTCATCGACGCGGCGATCGACACCCTGCGCGACACGCTGGTCGAGGAGAGCATCGTCGTCTCTCTCGTCTGCATCGTGTTCCTGCTGCACGTGCGCAGCGCGCTCGTGGCCATCCTGATGCTGCCGGTCGGTATCCTGATGGCCTTCGCCGGCATGAGGGCGCTCGGAATCGGCGCCAACATCATGAGCCTGGGCGGCATCGCCATCGCGGTCGGCGCCATGGTCGACGCCGCCATCGTGATGATCGAGAACGCCCACAAGCACCTGGAGCGGGCGCCCCCGGGCAAGCCGCGGGTCGAGGTCCTCGTCGAGGCCGCTGCGGAGGTCGGGCCGTCCCTGTTCTTCTCGCTCCTCGTCATCACGGTGAGCTTCCTGCCGATCTTCACCCTGGAGAGCCAGGAGGGACGGCTGTTCGGGCCGCTCGCCTTCACCAAGACCTTCGCCATGGCGGCGGCGGCGCTCCTCTCGGTCACGCTGGTGCCAGCCCTGATGGTGCTGTTCGTGCGCGGGCGCATCGTCCCGGAGCACCGCAACCCGCTGAACCGGCTCCTGATCTGGCTGTACCGGCCTCTCATCGCCGGCGTTCTGCGAGCCCGACTCCTCACCATCCTGCTCGCCGTCGGCGTACTGGCCGCGACCGCTTGGCCGACCCGGCAACTCGGATCCGAGTTCATGCCGGAGCTCGACGAAGGCACGCTGCTCTACATGCCGACGACCCTGCCGGGCATCTCGGTGACCAAGGCCGGCGAGCTCCTTTCGACCCAGGACCGCATCCTCCGAAATTTTCCGGAGGTCGCCTCGGTCTACGGCAAGGCGGGACGCGCCAACACGGCGACCGACCCGGCGCCGATGGAGATGTTCGAGACGGTCATCACCCTGAAGCCGAAGGCGGAGTGGCGCCCCGGCGTGACCCTCGCCAGCCTAAGGGCCGAGATGGACCAAGCCCTGCAGTTCCCGGGCGTGTCGAACGCATGGACGCAGCCGATCCGCGCCCGCATCGACATGCTCTCGACCGGCATCCGCACGCCGGTCGGCGTGAAGGTGCTCGGCACCGACCTGAAGGAGATGGAAGGGGTCGCCCGCCAGGTCGAGGCCGTCGTCCGGGCTGTGCCGGGGACGTCGAGCGCCTATGCCGAGCGGGTCATCGGCGGCTATTTCCTCGACATCGCCCCGGACCGCGAGGCGCTCGGGCGCTACGGGCTGATGGTCGGAGACGTTCAGGACGTCGTCGCGACGGCCCTGGGTGGGCAGTCCGTGACGAACACGGTCGAGGGCCGCGAGCGCTACACCGTCAATGTGCGCTACCCGCGCGCCTTCCGCTCGGACCCAAGGGCCATCGCGACAGAGGTCCAGGTGCCGCTGCCGACCGGCGGCACGGTGCCGCTCGGTGAGGTGGCGAAGGTCGAGCTCACCCGAGGGCCGACCTCGATCCGCACCGAGAACGGGCAGCTCGCGGTCTACCTCTTCGTCGACATCGCCGGGCGAGACCTCGGCGGCTACGTCGCCGAGGCGCGCAACGCGGTGGCAGACGCGGTGCGGCTTCCCCAGGGCACGACCCTGCAGTGGAGCGGACAGTACGAGTACCTGGAGCGTGCGGAGGCGCGCCTCGCGGTCGTGGTGCCGCTGACGCTGCTGATCGTGTTCCTGCTGCTCTACCTGAACTTCCGGCGCCTGACCGAGACACTCATCGTGATGCTGTCGCTGCCTTTTGCCCTGGTCGGCGGGGTGTGGCTGCTCTGGTGGATGGGCTTCAACCTGTCGGTCGCTGTGGCGGTCGGCTTCATCGCCCTGGCCGGCGTCGCTGCCGAGACCGGGGTGATCATGCTGGTCTACCTCGACCACGCCCTCGACGAGGTCCGCGCCCAGTGCGAGCGCGAGGGACGCCCGCTCGCGCGCCCGGACCTGCGCCGGGCCATCATGGTCGGCGCGGTCGAGCGGGTCCGGCCCAAGATGATGACGGTCGTCGCCATCATGGCGGGCCTGCTGCCCATCCTCTGGAGTACCGGTTCAGGCTCCGAGGTCATGCAGCGCATCGCGGTGCCGATGATCGGCGGGATGGTCTCCTCAACCGTGCTGACCCTGGTGGTCATCCCGGCGGTCTACGCCCTGGTGAAGGGGCGGGGCCTGCCCCCGGCCGGCGCGGTCCGCGAGGGGACGGATGGTGAGGCGATGCGGCTGCCGCAGGCGGCCGAGTGAGAGCGAACGGGAGATGACGATGAGGAGCGATGCGATGCCATCCAGACGTACCGTGCTCGTGGGTTTGGCGGTGGGGCTGATGCTTGGACGGGGCGCCTTGGCGGAGGGGCCGCCGATGGTCGCGGTGACCAAGGACCCGAGCTGCGGCTGCTGCGAGAGATGGGTCACCCACCTGCGCGAGGCCGGCTTCACCGTCACCGTGACCGAGGGCCCGGTGAACCCGCTCAAGATCCGCCTGGGGGTGCCTCGCGAGCTTGCCTCCTGCCACACCGCCCAGGTCGGCGGCTACGTGATCGAGGGGCACGTCCCGGCCGGGGCGATCAAGCGGCTCCTCGCGGAGCGACCCGAGGGAATGGGTCTGGCCGTGCCAGGCATGCCGGTCGGTTCGCCCGGCATGGAGGTCGAGGACATGCAGCCTGATACCTACGACGTCGTCCTGTTTGGGAAGGACGGTCGGTCGACGTTCGCGCGGTACCGCGGCGGGGAACTAACCTGAGGCCACGGCGGATTCAGCGCTCGGGCATCGCCGCCGCCGGCGCGGCCGCCTTCGCCCCCGACTTGGGCGCGGGCTTCGGACGCTGGTCCCACATCACGTAGCCGGCCGGCGGGTCGTACTCGTGCGGGCGCATGACGGAGGCCTGCCCCTCCGCGGTGACGAGCCCCGGGAACAGCGCCCTCTCGATATGCTCCCGGTTAAGCGCGATCTTGTGCGGGGTGTGCGACAGGATGTGCTGCGAGTGGGTCCGGCCCGGGGGGCTGACGCTGACGAGCTTCTTGCCGGGAAAGCGCTTGGCGAACAGCTTGGCTGTCGCCGCCTGGTCCGTATCGGCGGTCAGGAGATATGCAGTATCCATGACGTCCTGTACTGCGTCGTCATAGACGCTAAGCGCAAGGTTGATGTCCGTCGCCTTCTCGGTCGGCTTCTGCCAAGTGGAGCCACAGTCCCGGCACTTGGCGTCTTCATGGCTGAAGTGGCCGAGGACGGTCTCGACGCCGACCAGTTTGAGGGCGCGGACCAAGCGCTCGTGGCGGATTTTCTTGCTGTGATCGCCCGGGTAATAGGCCGTGCAGAACACGACGCGAACGAGCTTTTCCGACTGGCGCGGGATGATCGACTCCCCCAGCTTCCAGAAGTTGCACCACTTCAGAAAGGGCTCTCCTAAATCATTGACGGAATGATACAAATTGAAGCCGTCGATGTAGAGTGCAGCCCGGATCCTGGATTTTCCCGCTTGACTATCCAGCTCCATGCACTCATATCCGATCCGTCAACGCTGAACGGTGCGCCGTCAGCAACCCATGGGCTCCGGCCCGTGTGAAGCCCACAGGTTCCAACCTGTGGGCTTCTTGGTTTCCGAGGCTGTTCTATTCTGAGTTCGCCTCGCGTGGTACTGTCTTTTTGTCTCTCGCGAGTTGACCGCGCCGGCCCTTCCGGCTTTGGCCGCCGGCATGGTATCCCCGGGCCTCGTAAGGTCGCGGTGACAAGCCCGCGGTGCTCGTCGGGTGGAACGGGGCGGTTCGCGTGGAACGCCATTCCTGGGGCCAGAGGAACGCGGGTCGCCGCCGTCGCGTCAGGCCGCATGTCCGGGCCGCCGCACGCCGAGCCTTCGTCGCGATTACGGTGGGTCTCCTCGCCGTCGCGTGCTGCGGGTTCGCGGCCAAGGGGTTGTTCGAGAGCCGGGTGCTGATGACGCCCTACGTCGCTCGCTGACCTCCGGGCCCAGGTCGCTCACGCAGGCTCACCCGACGGCGACAGGGCCTCGATGATGCGGCAGTCGGCGACCGACCCGCAGCCGCACTGGCCGATGACTTCGCGGAGTTCCGAGGCGAGCCGGGTCAGGTCGGCCAGCTTGCGCTCCACGTCGGCGAGATGGGCGCGGGCGATGGTGTCGACCTCGCCGCAGGAGCGCTCACGGTCGTCCGCCAGGGCGAGCAGGTCCCGGATCTGCTCCACGGTGAACCCCAGGGCGCGACCGCGGCGGATGAAGCTCAGCCGGCGCAGGTGCTCGGGCCCGTAGAGCCGGTAGTTACCGCTCGACCGCGCCGGCGGGGGCAGCAACCCGACCTTCTCGTACCACCGGACCGTCTCGACACGGGTCTGCGTGGCCTCCGCGAGGCTGCCGATGGTCATGGAAGAGGCGGTCCGCACGGCCTTGACCCTGTAGTGACTACAGGGTGCATGTAGGGGGCCTTCCCAGTCCGGACCAGGAGCCCGGCGAACGGAGCGCACCATGAACCAGGCCGCCGGCGCGGACCGCACATCCTTCCCCACGAACGGACCGCAGGCTCTGCGCTACAGGGTCAAGGGCATGGACTGCCCGACCTGCGCCGGGAAGATCGAGACCGCCGTCTCCCGACTGCCGGGCGTCGCGGACGTGCGCGTGAACTACGGCAGCCAAGTCCTCGACCTCGCGCTCGATGAGGCTGCGACGCCGAGGACCGAATTGGAGGGGCGGATCGAGCGCCTGGGCTACGGCGTCGCGCCGCTCCCCACGGCCTCGGACCTAGCCATGGCCCAAGCCTCGGGCGGCGCCCCGCCCGCCGAGACTGCGGAGGAGCCCGAGCCGCCGCTCTGGCGGACCCGGAAGGCGCTGCTGGGCATCCTGATCGGCGCCCTGTTCGCCGCCGGCTTCCTGGTCGAGCAGATCGCGCCGGGGGTGGCGGGCGAGTACGCCTACTGGCCAGGGGCGCTCGTCGGCCTCGCCTATTACGGCCGCCGCGCGGCCGTGGCGACGTTCGCCGGCACGCCCTTCTCCATCGAGATGCTGATGTCGGTCGCGACCGCGGGGGCGCTCGCCATCCACGCCGCCGAGGAGGCCGCCATCGTCGTGCTGCTCTTCACGGTCGGCGAGATGCTGGAGGTCGTGGCGGCGGGCCGGGCGCGGGCTGGCATCAAGGCGCTCGCCGCTCTGGTGCCGAAGACCGCCCGCCTCGTCGACGAGGCTGATGGCACCATCCGCGAGGTGGCCGCCGCGTCGCTGGCCATCGGTCAGGTCGTGGTCGTGCGGCCGGGCGACCGCGTGCCCGCCGACGGTGTGATCACCGACGGCGCGTCGAGCCTCGACGAGTCCCCCATCACCGGCGAGTCGGTCCCGAAGCCCAAGGAGGTCGGCGACCCGGTCTACGCCGGCAGCGTCAACGCCGACGGTGCGCTCCAGGTCCGGGTCACAAAGACGGCGGCCGACAACACGGTCGCCCGCATCCTGCACCTCGTCGAGGAGGCGCAAGCGTCGAAGTCGCCCACGGCGCGCTTCATCGACCGGTTCAGCGCGGTCTACACGCCCATCGCGTTCGCGTTCGCGGCCGCGGTCGCGGTCGTGCCGCCGCTGCTCGGCGCCGACTGGGGCACCTGGATCTACCGGGGCCTGGCGCTCCTCCTCATTGCCTGCCCCTGCGCGCTGGTGCTCTCGACCCCGGCGGCCATCGCCTCCGGACTGGCCGCCGGTGCGCGACGCGGGCTGCTCGTGAAGGGCGGCGCCGCACTGGAGGTCATCGGGCGGGTGCGTACGGTCGCGTTCGACAAGACCGGGACGCTGACCGCCGGACGGCCGCGGGTCTCGGACATCCTGGTCTTCGCCCCAGACGCGTCGGAGCGCTCGCTTCTCGGGTTGGCCGCCGCGGTCGAGAGCGGAAGCAGCCACCCCATCGCCCGGGCCATCCTCGACCGGGCGAGCGCGGACGGGGTGCCGCTGCGCCCGACGCGGGACGCCCGCGCCATCCCCGGCAAGGCGGTGTCGGCCACGGTGATGGGTCAGACGGTGCTCGTCGCCTCCCCACGCCACGCCGCCGAGAGCGCGCGGCTCGGCCCCGAGGCCGAGCGCGCGGTCGCGGACCTGGAAGCCGGCGGCAAGACGGTGGTCATCGTCGTCCGCGGCGCCGAGGCCTTGGGCGCCATCGCGGTCCGGGACGAGCCCCGCGCCGACGCAGCGGCCGGCATCTCGGCCCTGCGGAGGCTCGGCGTCCGCAGTGTGATGCTGACCGGCGACAACCGGCGCACGGGCCAGGCGGTCGCGTCCGAACTCGGGCTCGACGTGAAGGCCGAGCTCCTGCCTCAGGACAAGCTCGCCGAGATCGCGGCCCTGAAGGCGGCGGCTCCGGTGGCAATGGTCGGCGACGGCATCAACGACGCGCCGGCGCTCGCCGCCGCCAGCGTCGGCATCGCGATGGGCGGCGGCACCGACGCGGCCCTGGAAACGGCGGACGCGGCGGTGCTGAACGACCGGGTGGGCGACGTGGCCGCGCTGGTCTCCCTCTCTCGGGCGACCCTGGGCAATATCCGCCAGAACGTCGCGATCGCCCTCGGTCTGAAGGCCGTGTTCCTGGTGACGACCATCGCAGGCATCACCGGCCTCTGGCCGGCCATCCTGGCCGACACCGGCGCGACCGTCCTGGTGACGGCCAACGCGCTCCGTCTCCTGAGGGCCTGATGTTCTCCCTGTCAGGGTGGGCCGGCCGGGCGGCGACCGTGGCCGGGGTGGCGGGGGCCGCCGCGGCCATAGACCTCGTCGCGAAGGCGGTAGCCGAGGCGTGGCTGGAGGAGGGCGCCGTCAAGGGCGCACTGCCCTTCGTCGACCTAAGCCTGTCGTTCAATCACGGCATCAGCTTCAGCCTGTTCCCGGCGCACGACCAGTCCTCCCTGGCGCTGCTCCTCGCCATCCAGGGCACGCTCACATGCCTTGTGGCCGGCTGGGCTCTGGCCGCGGGCGGCGGGCTCGAACGCCTCGGGCTCGCCGCGATAGCGGGCGGGGCCGCCGGCAACTTCGTCGACCGGCTCATGGACGGCGTCGTCACGGACTACCTCGACCTGCATACCGGCGGCATCCGCTGGTTCACCTTCAACCTGGCGGACGTCTGGATCTCGGCAGGTGTGGTGATGCTGCTCCTCGACGGACTTCCTCTGCGGCGGAGGCATCGCAGCGCCGGGGAGCCAATCCCTTGAGGGGCCCGATTCCGCCGAACCGCAGCCACGGCAACCTGTCATCAACCCTTCGAGCCCAGGCTCGGAGGCCGACCTCGGCGAGGCCGACATGCTGAAGACGACAACGCTCGGTCTGGCCCTCCTCCTGGCGCTGTCCGCCTGCCAGGACGGCCAGTACGCGGCCTCGACGCGCCACCTCGCGCCAATCCCGCCGGCGACCCTGGCCCTGATGTCGGCCAAGGGTGTCTCGCCGGCGGACCCGATCCTGATGCGGGCCTACAAGAAGGAGTCCGAGATCGAGCTCTGGAAGCGCGGCGCGGACGGCAACTACGCCCTCCTGAAGACCTACCCGATGTGCCGCTGGTCGGGTCAGCTGGGGCCCAAGACCCGGGAGGGAGACCGGCAGGCGCCGGAGGGCTTCTACGCGGTGACGCCCGCGTCCATGAACCCGAATTCGAGCCTCTACCTCTCGTTCAATCTCGGGTACCCGAACGAGTACGACCGCTCCCTGGGACACACCGGTGCGCACCTGATGGTGCACGGCTCGTGCTCGTCGCGGGGCTGCTTCGCGATGACGGACGAGGCGATCTCGGAACTCTATGCCGTGGTGCGGGAGGCCTTCGCGGGCGGCCAGCGCGCCGTCCAGTTCCAGTCCTACCCGTTCCGTATGACGCCGGAAAACATGGCCCGGCACCGGCAGGACCCGAATATCGCGTTCTGGAGGAACCTCAAGGAGGGGTCCGACCGGTTCGAGGTCACGAGGGCCGAGCCGGGCGTCGGCGTCGCCGATGGCCGATACGTGTTCGATGCCGGCGACGAGGCCACGGCTGGCGCGGTCGCGCGGAAGCAGGCGGATGACGAGCGGCAGGTCGCCGCCCTCGTGGCGAGCGGGACGCCCGCCGTCCGGCTGGTGTACGAGGACGGCGGCCAGCACCGGTCGTTCCGAGAGACCATGGTCGCGGCCGGAGGCGGTCTCGGCCAGGTGAGCCGCCCCGAGGCTCTGGCCGCAGGGCCGCGTGAGGTCGCTTTGCCGGCCGCGGGCCCGGTTGCTCTCGCCGGCAAGCGCGATCCGGTCCGGGGCGCGGCGGCGCTCAAGCCGACGGGGCCCGGCGGGACCGAGGCGGAGCGCCAACGCCTTCTCAGGATCTTCGCCGCGGCCGGGGCCGATCAGGAGTGACGATCCTGCGTCCATTACTCCGCCGGGGCTGAACCGATGGCCATCGACGCCTCAAGCGTGGGCTTCCTCGCGGCCTTCGCGGCCGGCGCCGTATCGTTCCTATCGCCCTGCGTGCTGCCTCTCGTTCCGGGCTACGTGTCTTACGTCGCCGGGCAGTCGGCCGCCGGCGAGCGCGACAGCCTTCGCACGCTCGGCCTGAGCCTTTGCTTCGTGCTCGGGTTCACGACCGTCTTCGTCGCGTTCGGCGCGGGGGCGAGCGCGCTCGGCTTCGCCCTGCTCGCCCATCGCGAGGCGCTGAACCTCGCCTCGGGCTTGCTGGTGATCCTGTTCGGCCTGTTCACGGCCGGTCTGCTGCGGCCCGCCTGGCTGCAGCGTGAGCTGCGCTGGCACGGCGATCCGCCGGGTCGGGGGCCCGTCGCCGCCTATCTCCTCGGAACGGCCTTCGCCTTCGGATGGACCCCGTGCATCGGTCCCGTCCTCGGTGCCATCCTGGCAGTCACGGCCTCCTCGGCCTCGGGCAAGGGCGTCGTCCTGCTCACCGTCTACTCGCTCGGGCTTGGCGTGCCGTTCGTGGCGGCGGCCCTTTTCCTGTCAGGCTTCGTCGCGCGCCTTCGGACCCTACGCTGGTTCGGTCGTGCGCTTCAGCTCGTCGGCGGGGGCGTGATGGTGGCGATGGGGCTGCTGATGGTGACCGACCGCATGAGCGCCGTGGCTTCCCTCCTCGTGGAGGCCTTCCCCGTGCTTGGGCGGATCGGTTGAGGCATGGTCCTCCGCAGGCGTGCTGTTGAGCATGCGACTGCAGGCTGCCACGAGCGTGAGCCGGCCCTTGTTGAAGAACAAGATTCGGCACTATCCTGGGTAAGCCGCGCACATCGCCGCGAGGGCCTCAGGAGCGTGGGCCGAACAGGATCACCGTCATGCCGACGAGGCAGATCGCACCGCCCGTAACGTCCCATCGGTCCGGACGGTAGCCTTCCGCACCCCATAGCCAGAGGATGGCCGCCACGATGTAGATGCCTCCGTAGGCCGCATAAGCCCTGCCTGCCGCCTCGCTCTCGACTAAGGTAAGCAGGTAGGCGAAGAGCGCAAGCGATGCCATGCCGGGGAGCAACCAGAGGGGTGATCTGTCCAGGCGCAGCCAGGCCCAGAACGCGAAGCATCCAACGATTTCGGCGAGGGCCGCGCCCGCATAGGCGAGGAAGGTCGTCATTTCTGAGTGGTCTCGTTGCTCTTGAAGTCTGTCAAGCTTGCAATGCGAAGACCGCGATCCTGAAAGGACTGCCGCTGGTTCGCGTGGTGCTCACGGATACTGTTCGGCGACCTGCCGGAACAGAGCGGCGCCACCGTCGTCCTCGTCATGGCTGACCGGCGCCGTGGCGCGGGCGCCGCCGAAGCGCGCATAGAGGGCCGGAAGTACGACCAGGGTCAGCATGGTGGCGCTGATCAAGCCGCGGATGAACACGGTCGCGAGCGGCTTCTAGACCTCCGTGCCGGTCCCCGCCGCCAGCGTCACCGGGACGAACCCGAGCGAGGGCAACAAGCGCGGTCATGGCGTCCTTCAGGATGGCGATCAGCGCCGGCACGAAGGTCAGCCACAGGACGAAGGCGGCAACGAGCGCGATGATGACAGTCGGCGCCATCGGCTCGAACATCTTGCCCTCGACCCTGGCCACGCCCGGCACGGTCTTGATCTGCGGCCGGACGATCCATTCCTGGAAGGTCCGCAGGTAGGCGGCCTTCTCCAGCTCCGTCCTCAGCCCCAGTCCCTCAGGTGTCAGGTATCTGTCGTCCGATTGCCAGCCCGGTTCGCCTAAACACGACGCCTTCCACGCGTCGGGCGCCGTGTAGCGCACGGTCCACATGAATATCTCGTCGAGGCCGGTCATGATCGGCCCCATATGGGGCTTGAATTCGGACGGCCGCCCCTCGCGCGCCTCGCCTAGGCGCTCCACCAACTGGCGGCGGGCGAAGTAGACCTTGACCTCGTCGGCGAAGACCGCCGTGACCTGGGAGAAGTCGTTACGCGAACGCAAACGGATGTATTCCGAACCCTTGATGCCGGCGAGCGTGGTCTCGACCGGTCAGGTCACCTGCTTCTCGATATCGAAGGGCGAGAGCGTGGGCGCGACGGTGTTGAACAGCACCTGGTTGCTGTTGATATCGGGCACGAAGTCGAGCCAGCCCTGTCGAACGGGGAAGGCGAGGATACGGGAGATCAGGTCCGGTCTCCCTCAGTCGTCGCCCGCTTCGGATTTGCGGAGCTCGGCCTTGAGGATGAAGGAGTTGGCAACCGCGATGGTGGCGCCCGACTTCAGTCCGGAGACGACCTCGTAGGAATCGTCGTCCGAGCGTCCGAGCTCGACCTCCCGCTTCTCGAAGCCCTCCTCAGTGCGCACGAAAACGACACGCTCGCCCCCGACCGTCTGCAGGGCGGCCTTCGGGACGTGCACCTCGACCGCGTCGTTCGCGATCTCCACCCCGGCAGTGACGAAGGCGCCGGGGCGCCATGCAAGGTCAGGGTTCGGCAGGGCGACGATGACTCGCGCCGAGCGGGTGTCCGGGTTCAAGAACGGGCTGACGAAGACGACCTTGCCGTCGGCATGGCGGCCGCCGGCCTCATGGGCATGGGTGACAGCTACGGGTGCGCCCTCCCGAACCATGGCGAGCTCGTTTGTCGGCACCGACAGCTCGATCCATACGGTCGAGAGGTCGGCGACGGTGTAGATGTCGGCGGGGTCGCCCTTGCCGCCGACCGTCGTCCCGACCTCGACCTTGCGCTCGACGACCCGGCCGGCGAGCGACGAGCGGAGCTCGTACCGGCGCAGGGTGGATTGGTTCAGGGTGGCACCTTCTCGTTTCTGTGCGGCTGCGACATCGGTCGCGCTCAGCCCGAGGGCGGACAGCTTCTGGCTGGCGAGGTCGACGCGCAAGGTGGCTTCCGTGTAGGTTGCCCTGGTCCGCAGGTAGACCTGCTCCGACGAGATGCGCTTGTCCCAGAGCGCCTGCTGCCGGTCGAAGTTGGTCTTCTCCAGCTCGGCGCGTACCGAGGCGATGAGGTACTCGCTCTTGGCGTCGGCGACGTCACGGCTTTCGAGGACGGCGACGATCTCGTCCTTGGCAACCCGGTCGCCGAGGCGCTTGCGCATCTCCGTGACGGTACCCACGACCCGGGCCGGGACGCGCGCGATCCGGTCGGTGTCGGGGGTGATGGCGCCGGGTACCAGGAGGTGCCGGGCGAGCGTGCCGCCCTCGACTTTCACGACCGAGATGTTGAGCGCCGCCACCTCATCGGGTCCCATCCGGATTGCGCCCTTCTCGGGGTGCTCCTCGCCCGGCTCGTACCCGTGCTTCCCGATCTCGTGGCCGTTCGTGGCTTTGGGGGTTCCCGGCTTCTTGACGTCGTCATCTCCGTCGGGCGGCGTCCCAGCCTTCGAGGGTTCGTGGTTGGCGGTGACGGGTGGCACGGTGATGGTGAACAGGTCTTTCGGCAGCCCGGCGGCGGCCAGATTGTCCTGGACGAAGCGGGCGACGGCGGGGACGGCTGCGCCTATGGCGATGCCGGTGGCCAGGAGGACCGCGAACAGGAGGATGCGCATGGGGGCCGCTCGACAAGGACGCCGGACGGCCCGCTTGGGCGGTCACGGTCGTTCCCGTTGGATCAGGTGATGGACGAACCGGCGCCGAGATGTGGGCCGGGCGAACGCGCTCTTGGGAGCGCGGCGTCACCTTACGCGCGGGGCGGTCTCGCCAGTCGGTCGGGAGTGACGGAGGTCGGAACCTCGGCCACCCAGGAAAAGCCCAGGCCGGCGAACTCCGTCGACGGCGTGACGTAGGAGGAGACTTGGAGAGGGGCCACCTGATGGCAGCCACAAAGGAGGCGGCAGGCCAAACCCGGATTGCCGGCCTCGGTGGGCATGGGCGTGACTAGCGTCCCCACATCGATTGCGTTGTGGTAGCGGCCGCCATGATCAGCAAGATCGTCGCCGGAGCCCGCAACGGTCGAAACGATGAACATGGCCAGGGCGAGCAAGAGCGCGCGGGCACCGAATGCGCACCACTCCTGCAACACGGCACAACGCCTATGCCAACCGCCGACACCCATCGAGGTTCTTATGCGCGATTTTGGTTGTTCGCACAAGAACAACCATCACGCCCCGACCCTCCCAAATCGGGAAGCCCCACTACCCGCGGCACGTCATCAAAGAAAGCGCGTCCTGTTCCGTTACAAGATCGGATGCGGCGGCTGCACCAAGCCCATCACCTGCACCATCCAAGCCATCGAGCCGTGCGCTCAAGTCGGGATCGATTTGCGGGCCAATCTCGTGTCCGTGGCCGCGGATCCGGCTGAGCCGCTGCTCGCGGCAGCTTGAAATGCCGCAGCGGCAACCAAACCTTCATCCCCCCATTTTCATTTCACATGCGGACATGGTCCCGCCACCGAAATCGGTGTAAGCCAGACCTCATGAGCCTCGACCGGCAAATCATGCGCCTGACGGCGGTGGTGATCCTCGCGATCATCGCCTACGTCGCGCCGTCTGCCGTCCAAGCCCACGACGGCCATGCCCACCACGGTCGTCATCAATCAACGACTCAGGCGAACGCAGCGCCTCCCGTCGCGACGAGGCCGATTACCCTCCCGTCCCGCATCGTCGGTGGCCCTGCCGAAACCCGGCTTGCGCTCGACGGACAATCCCCGGCAGCCGAGCCGCTGTCTTCGCTGCAGGCTGACGATGCCGGTGGGAGATGCTGCCCTGTCGGCTGCAGGGGCTCATGCTGCGGGACGATGGTATGCTGCCCGTCCGGCGTCGCCGCCGGCGCCGCGTCGCTTTCCAGGCCCCTGTCTGGGAACGTCGTGCTGATCCCGCACGACGTCGACGCCCGTTCAGGCGTCGACCCCGAGGCCCTGCCCGAGCCCCCACGAACCCTGGCGTGAAGTAGGGCGCGCCTGAGGCGCGCGACGCCCGGAATGCGCCCGCTATCGGCGCCGTCCGGACTTCCCGACGCGAGGATTCCTATTCATGTCGACCCGTTTTGCCGCCGCCTATGGCGTGGTGGCGCTGCTTGCTGCCGTCCTAACGGGGCCTGCGCTTGCCCACGAGGGCCACGACCACGGCGCCGTGCCGCCGCCCCTCTCGAAGACCATCGCGCCGCGCGGCGAGGCGCTTTCGGACGCCTTCGAACTCGTCGCCGTCCCGCGCGACGGCACCCTGACGCTGTTCCTCGACCGCTTCCGGACGAACGAGCCGGTGCCCGGCGCAACCATCGAGGTCGAGACGCCGGACGGTCCCAGGGTCGCGACCGCCACGACCGACGGCGGCTACGCGCTGCCGGTCCCGTGGCTGTCGAAGCCCGGCCGGCACGAGCTCCTCGCGACCGTCACGGCCGGGGACGCGGTCGATGTGCTGACCGTGGCGGTCACAGTGCCCGACCCGAAGGTCGCCGCGGCCGCGGCGCCTGCCAAGCCGGCCCCGGCTCAGGCTCCCCTGGCGCGCGTCTCCGAGGTCGCCCACGGCATCAGGGAACGGCTGATGGCCAAGGACCCGGCCCTGGTGGCCGCGGTCGCCGTCGCCTTCCTGCTCGGCGTGCTCGTGACGGCGCTCGCACGCGGGCGCCGTGGCGCGCCGGCGGTGGCGCTGGTCGCCATCGGCATCACCCTCGTCCTCGGCACCGCCGCCTTCGCGCACGGCGACGAGGACCACGGCTCAACCGTTGAGGGCGCCGCCCTGATCGAGCCGCGCCAGACCACGCCGGCCTCGTCGGACCTCGCGCAGCGCCTGCCCGACGGCTCCGTCTTCGTGCCGAAGCCGACGCAACGGCTGCTGGTCCTGCGCACCACCATGACCGAGCAGGGCAGCTTCCACCGCTCGGTCGAGTTGCCGGGCCGCATCATCCCGGACCCGAACGCCAGCGGCGTCGTCCAGTCCTCGGTCGGCGGACGGATCTCGCCACCGCCGTCCGGCGTCTTCCCCCGCCTCGGCACGAAGGTTCGCAAGGGCGACGTGCTCGCCACGGTGACGCCGCCGGTCCAGGCCGTCGACGTCTCCGACATGCGCCAGCGCCAGGGCGAACTCGACCAGCAGATCGCCATCGTCGAGCGCCGGGTCGAGCGCTACCGGAAGCTCGCCACGACCGGCGCCGTCGCCACGACCCAGCTCGACGACGCGGTCGCGGAGCTCAATGGCCTGCACGACCGCCGCGCGGCCCTCGACAAGATCCGCCAGCAGCCCGAGGCCCTGGTCTCGCCCGTCGACGGCGTGGTGGCGCAGGCGACCGCAGTGGCCGGGCAGATGGCGGCGCCCGGCGCCATGGTCTTCCAGATCGTCGATCCAAACCGCCTCTGGGTCGAGGCCCTCAGCTTCGACGCTCTGACCGCGGCGCAGAACGCTACGGCCCGTCTCGCCGACGGACGGACCCTGAAGCTCGCCTACCAGGGCACGGGGCTCGCCGACCGCAACCAGGCCATACCGGTCCAGTTCGCGGTCCAGGGCGACGCCTCCGGCCTGCGGGTCGGCCAGTTCGTCACGGTGCTGGCCGGGACCGACACGGAGCAGGCCGGCCTGGCGCTGCCGCGCTCTGCCGTGGTGCGCACCGGCAACGGGCAGGACGTCGTCTACGAGCACACCACCGCCGAGCGCTTCGAGGCGCGGCCCGTTCGGGTCGAGCCGCTCGACGGCGGCCGGGTGCTCGTGGCCGAGGGGATCGGGTCCGGTAAGCGGGTCGTGACCCAGGGCGCCGAACTCCTCGACCAAGTTCGCTGAGGAGGCCGCCCGATGTTCACCTTCCTCGTCAGCCAGTCGGTCCGCAACCGCCTGCTCGTCCTCGCGCTCGCCGCGGTGCTGGTACTGTACGGCGCCTTCACCGCGACCAAGCTGCCGGTCGACGTCTTTCCCGACCTCAACAGACCCACCGTCACGGTCATGACGGAGGCGGAAGGGTACGCCCCCCAGGAGGTCGAGCAACTCGTCACTTATCCCATCGAGACCCGGATGAACGGTCTCCCCGGCGTGACCCGCGTGCGCTCGGTCTCGGGCGTGGGCCTGTCCATCACCTACGTCGAGTTCGACTGGGGGACCGACATCTATCGGAACCGGCAGCAGGTCGCGGAGCGCCTGTCCCTCGTCCAGGACCAGCTGCCCCGCGGCGTCACCCCTGTGATGGGCCCTGTCTCCTCGATCATGGGCCAGATCCTGCTGGTGGCGGTCACCAGCGAGACCGCGACCCCCATGCAGGTGCGCGAGGTCGCCGACTTCACCATCCGGCCGCGCCTGCTGACCATTCCGGGCGTGGCGCAGGTCATCCCCATCGGCGGCGAGGTGCGCCAGTTCCGGGTCAGCCCCAACCCAGCGGCGATGCGCGCGCTCGGGGTGACCAATGCCCAGCTGGAGACGGCGCTGGCGCAGTTCGGCACCAACGCCGGCGGCGGCTTCACCGATCAGAACGCCCGCGAGTACCTGATCCGGAGCATCGGCCGGACCATGAGCCTCGACGACCTGCGCAACCTCGTGGTCGCGACGGTCGCCGACACGCCCGTGTACCTGCGCCAGGTCGGGGAGGTGTCCTTTGCCGCGAAGGTGAAGCGGGGCGACGCCGGCTACATGGCCAAGCCAGCGGTCATCGTCTCGGTCGAGAAACAACCCGACGTCGACACCGTGCGGCTGACCCGCAGCATCGAGACCGCACTGAAGGAACTCAACCCGAACCTGCCCGGTGGCATCAAGGCCGACCAAGTGCTGTTCCGGCAGGCAGACTTCATCGAGACCTCGATCCGCAACGTCGAGCGCGTCCTCGTCGAGGCCGTGCTGGTCGTGGCGGTGGTGCTGTTCGCCTTCCTGTTGAACGTGCGCACCACGGCGATCTCGCTGCTCGCCATCCCGGTCTCGGTGCTGACGACCGCGGTCGTGTTCCACCTCGCCGGGCTGTCGATCAATACGATGACCCTTGGCGGCCTCGCCATCGCCATCGGCGAACTCGTCGACGACGCGGTGGTCGACGTCGAAAACATCTACCGGCGGCTCGGCGAGAACCGAAAGGCCGGCAACCCGAAGAGCGTGTTCCAAGTGGTGGTGGAGGCCTCGAACGAGGTGCGCTCCGGCATCGTCTACGCGACGCTGATCATCATCCTGGTGTTCGTGCCGCTCTTCGCCCTCTCGGGCATCGAGGGCCGGCTCTTCGCACCCCTGGGGCAGGCCTACATCATCTCCATCCTGGCGAGCCTGCTCACCTCCATCACCCTGACGCCGGTGCTGGCGTCGCTGCTGCTCCCGGGGCTCAGGAACCTTGAGGAGCACGACAGCCGCTTCCTCAAGCTGCTCAAGCGGGGCAACGCCGCCCTGTTGCGGGTCGCCTTCCGGCACAAGGGCTGGCTCGTCGGAAGCGTCGCCGTGGCGGTCGCCGCCGCGGGCGTCGCCGCCTGGAACCTGCCCCGGGCCTTCCTGCCTCCGTTCAACGAGGGCTCGTTCACGGTCAGCATGACCTTCAACCCGGGCATCTCGCTCGCCGAGAGCAACCGGGTCGGGCTGATCGCCGAGAAGCTGCTCCTGGACATCCCGAGCGTTAAGGCGGTGGGCCGCCGGACCGGTCGGGCCGAGCTCGACGAGCACGCCGAGGGCGTCCACTCCTCCGAGATCGACGTGGCGCTCGACGAAGGTACGAAGCGTCCGAAGGAGGCGCTGGTCGCCGACATCCGCGGGCGCCTCGCCGCCCTTCCGGTGGCGGTCAACGTCGGCCAGCCGATCTCGCACAGGCTCGACCACATGCTCTCGGGCGTGCGGGCCGAGATCGCGCTCAAGGTGTTCGGCGACGACCTCGACGCCCTGCGGCGGGTCGCGAACTCCCTGCGCGACCGCATGGCCTCGATCCCGGGTCTCGCGGACCTGCAGGTCGAGCGGCAGGTGCGCATCCCGCAGCTTGAGGTGCGCGTCGACTACACCCGGGCGGCCCTTTACGGCGTCCAGCCCGCGGCCGTCGTCGAGCAGATCAGCCGCCTCTCCAACGGTCGGGTGGTCTCGACGGTCGTCGACGGCGTGCGCCGCTTCGACGTGGTGCTGCGCCTCGCCGAGAACCGCCGGACGACGACGGGGCTGGGCGACCTCCTGCTGGAGACGCCCTCGGGCTGGGTGCCGGCGCGCCAGGTCGCCGACATCCGCGAGACCGACGGGCCGAACCAGATCCTGCGCGAGAACGCCCGGCGCCGCATCGTGGTGCAGGCCAACACGACGGCCGGCACCGACATGGCGACCGTCGTGGCCGCCATCCGCGAGGCGGTGGCGAAGGAGCCGATGCCGCCCGGCTTCTTCACCAGCCTGGAAGGCACTTTCCAGGCGCAGGAGGAGGCGAGCCGGACCATCGCGGCGCTCTCGGCGCTGTCGCTGGCCCTGGTCTTCGCCATCCTGTTCAGCCGCTACCGCTCGGCCGCCCTGGCGCTCATCATCATGGGCAATGTGCCGCTGGCCCTGATCGGCTCGGTGGCCGCGCTCTGGCTGGTGGGGCAGCCGCTCTCGGTGGCGTCGATGATCGGCTTCATCACGCTGACCGGCATCGCCGCCCGCAACGGCATCCTGAAGATCAGCCACTACCTGAACCTGTCACTGCACGAGGGTATGCCGTTCGGGCCCGACCTCGTCGTGCGCGGCAGCCTGGAGCGGCTGACCCCGGTGCTGATGACGGCGCTCTCGGCGGGCGTGGCGCTGGTGCCGCTGCTGTACGACGCCGCGAGCCCGGGCAAGGAGATCCTGCACCCGGTGGCGGTGACGATCTTCGGCGGCCTCGTCAGCGCGACGCTGCTCGACACCTTCCTGACCCCCGTCCTGTTCCTGCGCTTCGGCCGCAAGCCGCTGGAGCGGCTGCACGCCCTGCACGCCGAGGCGCCGGCCGACCCGTCCCCGGACGGCGCGCGACCGCGCCCGGCCGAGGCCTACTGACCCCCGAGGAGAACCAGCATGATCCTGCACAGACTGACCCTCGTCGCCGGCCTGATGGCGGCGACCGCGGCATACGCCCACGAAAGCGCCGGCCAGCACGGCGGCCGGGTAGCCGACGCCGGGAAGTTCCACGTCGAGCTCGCTACCAAGGGCGAGACCGTCGACGTCTTCCTGTCGGACGGCGGCCAGAAGCCGGTGCCGGCCACGGGCTTCAAGGGCACGGCCATCCTCGTCGTCGGCGGCAAGCCGACCCGGGTCCCCCTGGAGCCGGCCGACGGCAACCGACTGACAGGGACGGCCCCGGTGGCGCTCGGGGACAGCCCGAAGGGCGCCGTGCAGCTCACCGCGCCCGACGGTGCCACGGCCAGCGGCAAGTTCGACTGAACATCGCCCCTTGTCGCGAGCGCGACCGGAAGGGGGCCTGAAGATCCCACGCAGGGATGCAGGGGGGAGCCGCCCGAGGCGGGTGCCCGTGCCGGAGCCATCGGTCGACGAGCTGCACGCCCGCGGCCGGCCAACCTCAATGAGCCAAGGAGTTCACCACATGAAAATCGCCGCTGTCGCCACCCTTCTGATGGCCTTCGGTGCGGCATCGCCCGCCTTCGCCAACGACCAGGGCAACGCGAACGCCGAGCAACAGACGCAGCCCACGCCGAGCCGCGGCGGCACGGCGGGAGGGCCTGCCCACGACATGCGTTTCGGGGACACGGGCCCCACGAAGTCCGGCGAGCGGATGGACCACGGACGTTCCGACGGAACGGCCGCCAAGCCTCCCCACGGTCACTGAACGCCGCCGCGCCTCACGACGCCCCGTCGCGCCGGAGCGGACGTCCGTTCCGGCACGACGGCATCCCACGCTATCGAAAAAGGTAACGACCATGAAAGCTCCGAACACGCTCGCCATCGCCGCCATTCTCGGTCTCGGTTTGGCCGGTACCGCCCACGCACAGGACATGAGGGACCACGGTTCGATGTCCTCCATGAAGCCAGACCCGAAGGACGACGCCTCGACCAAGGACTTCAAGGCCGCCGACATGGCCATGATGAAGGACATGGCCGTCGCTTACACCGGCAACCCGGACGTCGATTTCCGCACCCACATGATTCCGCACCACAAGGGCGCGGTCGCGATGGCCAGGGTCGCCCAGAAGCACGCCAAGGACCCGTCCACCAAGGCGATGGCCCAGAAGATCATCGACGACCAGGAGAAGGAGATCGGCGAGATGGAGGCGTGGCTGAAGCAGCACGCCAAGTAGGTCGGCCGCGCCCCGGTCCGGGGCACCCATCCCGACGGGGACGCCCGCCGTCCCCGTCACCTGTTCGATGTCCTTGGACAGCCTCAGCCTGCTTCCCGTCACCGGAAGCCGGTGACCGAAGGCGATGCGAACCCACGGGAGCCAGGTCATGCCGCATAGCGTCCCCTCCTCGCACGAGCGCCGCGGCCATCATGCCGGGCACGACCATGCGCAACTTGGGCACGGTGATCGCGAGACACAGGCTTCCGACACCGGGACGGTCAAGGATCCCGTCTGCGGGATGACGGTCGATCCGCACGCCGCGAAGCATCGGGCCGAGCACGCCGGGCACCCGTACTACTTCTGCTCGAACGGATGCCGGACCAAGTTCGAGGCCGATCCGGTCCGCTACCTCGATCCGGGGCAGGCGAGGGTGGAGCCGGTGCCGGAGGGCACGATCTACACCTGCCCGATGCACCCGGAGGTGCGGCAGGTCGGCCCGGGAGGCTGCCCCCTCTGCGGGATGGCGCTTGAGCCGGCGATGGTTGGCGCCGACGAAGGACCGAGCGAGGAGCTCGTCGACATGACCCGGCGGTTCTGGGTCGGGCTCGTCCTGACCCTGCCGGTGTTCGTGCTGGAGATGGGCGGCCACCTGTTCGGCCTGACCGACCGCCTCGGCCAGCAGAGGTCCAACTGGATACAGTTCGCGCTGGCGACCCCGGTCGTGCTCTGGGCCGGCTGGCCATTCTTCGTGCGAGGCTACCGCTCCGTGGTCTCGCGCAACCTGAACATGTTCACCCTGGTCGCCCTCGGGACGGGGGTGGCCTGGGCCTACAGCGTGGTCGCGACGTTCGCGTCGGGGCTCTTCCCGGAGGCGCTGCGCGGGCACGGCGGGGCGGTACCCGCCTATTTCGAGGCGGCCGCGGTCATCACCGTGCTGGTGCTGCTCGGGCAGGTGCTGGAACTGCGCGCCCGCGAGAGCACCGGTGGCGCGCTCCGCGCGCTGCTCGACCTCGCGCCGAAGACGGCCCGGCGCATCCACCCCGACGGTACGGACGAGGAGGTGCAGCTCGACGCCATCGGCGTCGGCGACCGTCTGCGCGTGCGCCCCGGCGAGAAGGTGCCGGTCGACGGCGCCGTCGTGGAGGGCCGCAGCTCGGTGGACGAGAGCCTGGTGACTGGGGAATCCATGCCCGTCGGCAAGGAGGTCGGCGCCAGCGTCATCGGCGGCAGCCTCAACCAGTCCGGCTCGCTCGTGGTCGAGGCGACCAAGGTCGGGCGCGACACCATGCTGGCCCGCATCGTCCAGATGGTGGCCGAGGCGCAGCGCTCGCGCGCACCCATCCAGCGCCTCGCCGACCAAGTCGCCGGCTGGTTCGTGCCGGCGGTCATCGGCGTGGCGGTGCTCGCCTTCCTCGCCTGGATGGCCTTCGGGCCGGAGCCGCGCCTCACGTTCGCGCTGCTTGCGGCGGTCGCGGTGCTCATCATCGCATGCCCCTGCGCGCTTGGCCTCGCCACGCCGATGTCGATCATGGTCGGGGTCGGTCGCGGCGCCCAGGCCGGGGTGCTGGTCAAGAGCGCTGAGGCCCTGGAGCGCATGGAGAAGGTTACCACTCTGGTTGTCGACAAGACCGGCACGCTGACCGAGGGCAAGCCGGCGGTGACGCGTGTGGCGGCGGCGGCCGGCTTCGACGAGGCCACGGTGCTGCGCCTCTCGGCGAGCGTTGAGCGAGCGAGCGAGCACCCGCTCGCCCTCGCCATCGTGAAGGCGGCTGAGAGGCAAGGGATCGGCCTGGCTCCCGTGGCGGATTTCGACAGTCCGACCGGCAAGGGCGCGCTCGGCACTGTCGAGGGCCGCCGCGTGGCGCTCGGCAACGCCGCTTTCCTGCGTGAACAGGGCGTCGACGTCTCGGCCTACGCGGCCGAGGCGGACGAGCTCCGGCGCGACGGCGCCACCGCGATCTTCGCGGGCGTCGACGGCCGCGTGGCCGGCATCATCGCCATCGCCGACCCGGTCAAGGAGACGACGGCCGAGGCGCTCTCGGCGCTCCGGGCCGAGGGCATCCGGGTGGTGATGCTGACCGGGGACAACCGCACGACCGCTGAGGCGGTGGCGCGCCGCCTGGGCATCGAGGTGGTCGGGGCCGAGGTGCTGCCGGACCAGAAGGCCGCCGTGGTCGAGCGCCACAAGGCTGCGGGTCAGGTGGTCGCCATGGCAGGCGACGGCGTGAATGACGCCCCCGCGCTCGCGGCGGCGGATGTCGGCATCGCGATGGGCACAGGCACGGACGTGGCCATCGAGAGCGCCGGCCTGACGCTGCTCAAGGGCGACTTGATGGGGATCGTGCGGGCGCGGCGCCTTTCGAAGGCGGTGATGGGCAACATCCGCCAAAACCTGTTCTTCGCCTTCGTCTACAACGCCGCCGGCGTGCCGGTCGCAGCCGGGGTGCTGTACCCGTTCCTGGGCATCCTGCTCTCGCCCGTCATCGCCGCCGCGGCCATGGCGCTGTCCTCGGTCAGCGTCATCGGCAACGCCCTGCGCCTGCGGACGGCCCGGCTCAATCCTTGAGGCCACGTGTCGGTCGAGCAGGGTCTGCGCATGAGTATGATCGCGGCAGGACCATCGATCGGCAGACCGGGCATGGGAGTCGCGCACGGGTCCCCGCGGCCTCGGGACGAAGCACAAAAAAGGTGATCGTCCTCTCGCTCTCACCGTCCGGCGTCAATCTTGAACGGCGTGCGAGGCCAAGCCACCTGACGGGCCGCGCCTGCGGATGGGCGCCCTAAAGAGAAGATCATGCCGCACCACGACACGACGGCCCTCTCGGGGGTCATTCAGCACGTTTTCGCCCATCGCTTCACGGTGGAGGCCGGCGGCGGGACGCATCTGGCCGATCTCGGCCCTAAGGGAGCGGAGGCCTTCCCGCTCGTGGCGGGCCTGCATGTGGACATCGAGGGCGAGCGTCGCCCGTCCGAGATCAAGGTGACGCGGATCGCAGCCGAGGGCCGGGAACCCGTGCACATCCAGCATAAGAAGCCCCATCACCCGCCTGGCGATAAGCGACCGGACATGCCGGCCGACCCATCGCGCGTGCTGGAGGCGGTAAAGGCCGCGGGCTGGACCCCGTCGGGGGACCTTCGCCGCAAGCCGAAGCACTTCGAAGTTCTCGCGCGCCAGGGTTGCGGGGCGTGGGCCGAGCTTCACGTGGATTTCGGCGGGACGATCTACAAGAACAAGTCACCCGATCCTACGAAGTGGGCCGCTGCCCTGGCCTAACGGCTTCTACGGGGCGGCGCACGTGCGCCGCCCCGTTCAGAGTTCGTCCTGCCGCCGACGGCCGGGTATCCCGCGTTCGGGCGGGTGGCGCTTATCCGGCCCTCGGCTTGGTCCGGACCGCAACGAGGGAAGCGACATCCCTCCGCCGGTCAATTCTTCCGGCGTGATATGGTCGAGGTGACGGCCTCCAAGCAGCACCGTTCGTCGCAACGAGGGCTTCTTGAACGGCCCCATGTCCGGAATTCACCCCGGTCCGGCCAGCGGCGACCTAGCTCCGGGTCGAGCTCACCTCCGGTCGCCACGGCGGAATCCTCCCCGCTCCGGAGGCGACAGGTTCGGCGTCGGCGGAACCGGCGCCGCGGCGGGCGAAGGCGGTCAGCACCAGTCGGTCCGGCCCTTCCTCAGCCAGAAGTGACTCTGGCATCCCACTTGCCGCCAGACGCTCGGCGTCAGCGACGCCGTCCCGTCCCAGTGTCGGCGGATACGCCAGCCCGGCCGGTCGCCGGGAACGAGCGAGAGCTTGATCGTCTCGCTGCAGCCGCACGGGCACCCGAAGGCTGCGAACCACTGATGGCCATCCTCACCCACGACGTAGACCGTGCGAGGCGCGGGCGTATCGGGCTCCTCGTCGACGAAATCCACGGTGTGACGCCCGAGGCGGCGGGCGACCCAGGACAGGGACGCCCGCAGGAGCGTAACGGGAAGTCCCGCCATCACGCCGCCCTCATGAGCATGTCGAGATGCGGTCGGTTCAGGAACGGCCTCATGTCGCCTCGACCGAGGTATCGCGCGAGCGCGTCGTCCGCGCCCTCCTCCGGCGCGAACTGCCAGAACCCGGCCGTCAGGCTTAGGGTCTGGACGGCGAAATCGCCGTTCGGGTCGAGCCGCGACGGATGCAACCTCAGCAGCAACTCGACCACCGCGAGGCTGGAGAACAGGCCGTTCACCGCACCCACGGCCGGCCGCTCCTGCGGCACGCCGCGGATGTAGCCGCGCGCGAGGCGGTCCTCGTAGGCCGCGGGGTCCTGCCTCCTCAGGCTTTCGGCCTCAAGCATCCCGTCCGTGTAGAGACCGCGTCCCCGGAGGCTGGAGCGCCCCGGCTGCAGGTAGTGGACCGACCCGCAGATCTGGTCGATGCCACCCTCGCCATCGGCGTCGAGCATTACCCCGATGTCCAGGTAGGCCAGGACGTAGAACGTCGCGAGGCGATTCAGCAGGTCGCGGCCCTCGACCCCGTCCATGCACCCGAACACGACGTCGCAGGTCGAAACGGCCCTGAGCGCGTCCGGTCGGGACAGGTCGCAGGGAAAGGCCTCTACCCTCGCACCGAGCCCGAGGCGTTCGACGAACGCCGCAAGGACCTCCACCTTCGGCCGACCCACGTCGGCGAGCGTCGTGTTGACGATGCGGTTGAGGTTCTTGTCCTCGACCAGGTCGGGGTCGACCAGCACGATCTCGCCGACGCCGAGGCGGGCGATCTGGTCAACGACCGGACCGCCGGTCCCGGAGCACCCCACGACCCCGACGCGGAGGTGCCGCATCGCCTCGAACGTCGCGCGTCCGAAGGCTTGGGCGTGCCGCCGCGCGAACTCGGGAACGGCCTGGGCGGCGTGAACGGGGGGCCGGTGGAAGCGGAGGTCATCGCCGACGACGCCGACGTGGTCGAGCGGCGCGTGCGTGCCGTCCTCGCCATGGGCCCGGGCGATCATCGTCCCGTCCGGGACCATCACCGCGCTGAGGTGCGGCTGGCCGTCGTCGATCCAGGCATGGACCCCGCCGAACAGGTCGGCATCCGCGGCGTCGTCCACCTCGCTGAAGCGCAGGTCGCCGCTCGGATGGCTGTGGACCTTGGCCACGGCCATGCCGCGCTTCGCCGCTTCCGCGAGCAGGGGCTCCAAGTAGGCGGTCGGCCAAGTCACGCGCCTGTCGGTGCGCTCGCAGGCATGGTGCGGGATCGGGACGATCCGGTTCACGACGAATTTCGTCCGTCCGGGCGAGGCGGCGCGCCCGCAGAGCATCAGGGCGACCGCCTCGCGGCCGTCGCCGGGGAAGAGGTGGGCGCAAAGCGCGGCGTGTTGCGCGCCGGTCAGGGCGAGGGTGGTGCGCATGTCAGGCGGCCCCCACTTCCTTGGCGAGGCAATGCTCGACCAGCGCGAGGTGCGTGCCGATGTCGTCGACGTCCGGGCGCCAGGGGTTCTCGCCGGTGCGGTGACGCGACCAACCCTGCCAGTGCTTGCCCTCGAAGGTGTCCTCGACCAGGGCGCGGATCGGAACCCCGTCGGCCCGGGCGAGCGGGGGGTGGAAGTAGAACATGTCGATCTGGGTCGAGGGATACCCCGGCAGCAGGCGCAGCATGAGGTCCGCCTTGGCCGGGGCGTACCCGGTGCGGACGGGATAGTCGCGGACGACGACGCGGGTGACGCCCGCCTCTTGGATCGCCTCCCAGCGGTGGCCGGCCGCGTCGAGCGTCTCCTCGTCGCCTTCGGGAAGCGCGAAATCCCGGCGGCGGGGGAGCGGCTGCTCCCCCTCCGTCTGGTCGAGCGGCAGGGTGACGAAGCGCTCCTCGCCGCTGTCGCTCACGTGCACGACCTCGTCGAGGCCGATGCGCTTCAACTGGGCGCCGACCTTCTGGAAAATCTTCCAGCGGTCCGGGTGCGCCTTGCCCGCGATAACGAGCAGGTCTCGGCCGGTCAGGTCCGGCAGCGGGTTCTCGTAGCTCTTCTTGTCGATGCGGAAGCCGTAGACCTTGACCGCGCGGACGCCGTCCTCGTCCGTGCGGGGGGCGTTGTCGTCGTGGTGGCCGTGGTTCTTGTTGGTATTCATCCGGTTGCCTTTCGATCATCGCGGGAAGCCATCCTTCCCGGCCCGTCGAGGGGTTGATCGAAAGGGGCCGGCCAAGCCGGAAACGGCCAGGCCCAAGTTTTTTTCGGCCGCGGGCCGGGCAGCCTCTAGGGGCTCCGGGCCGCGCTACCGGCCCCACGCCAGGGGTCGCCGCACCACCGCCGAGCCGCCCGGAAGGCCGGGGCAGGCGAAGTGATGCGGGCAGCGCGGACAGCGGGATCCCACGCTCGGGGCGAACAGTCCCGCCCCGATGCCGGACATGTGAGCGACGACGGCGGCACGAAGCTCGTCCCGTTTCTTCGGCGGGATCTCCACCGGTAGCCGGCTGCCGCCGGTGAGATGCACCGCCTCGACCACGACGGGTTCGCCGAACGTCGCCTCCGCCGCGGCATCCAGGACGATGTACTCGATCTCCTTCAGCAGCGCCGACGGTGCCTTCCTCGTCGCGACGCGGCGCACGACGAGGCGTCCGTCCGCGTTGCGGACCACGTCGTGCGCCCTGGAAAGGACGCTTCCTCCCGCAACGGCCAGGCTCATGGCCTCGGGAGGCAGCCTGCCTTCCTCGTCACGCAGGCCGAGGAGGAACCGCAGCATCTCGTCCGCGATGGTCCTGTACGCCTCGGCGTGCCCGTGGTCGACCGGGCCGTGCTCGGTCCAGGCCGCGGCGAAGGCCTCGCCGAAGCCCTCCGGCTCGGCGCGTCCGGCGTCGAAGTTGCGGTCGAGCCAACGGACCGTCTCCGCCACGGC
The DNA here is from genome assembly GCF_002355515.1 of Methylorubrum populi. Lineage (NCBI taxonomy): Bacteria > Pseudomonadati > Pseudomonadota > Alphaproteobacteria > Hyphomicrobiales > Methylobacteriaceae > Methylorubrum > Methylorubrum populi. The sequence goes on from NZ_AP014809.1 coordinate 4,410,663, forward strand.
GTTGTGCATCCGCATGTACGGCGTCTCGTCGCGGCGTCCGCCCAGGCCGAGCAGGTAGGTGTAGAGGAAGCGCAGCCCGCACTTCCCGTAGGAATCGAGGTGCTGGTGGTCGAGCGCGAACGGCGTCTCCCATGTGATGGGAACGGCGGCCGGGCCGGATGGCGGCGGAGGCGACGGGAGCCGGACGAGTGCGGGCGGGCAGCCCAGCGTGGCGGCGATCCGGGCGTTGTAGTCGGACGGGTTCCGCTTCTTGGTCCCGCCGGCCATCATGGTGGACCGGTAGAGGCGCAGGTCGTCTCGCGCGCGGGAGAGCAGGACGAAGAAGAGGCAGGCCTCCTGCTCTTCGTGGCCCGTCAGGCAGGCCTGCGGGCCGGTGAGGCCGTCGCTGCCCTCGATCAGCGCGTCCGGCGGCGGGCACCGGCGGCGGCTTGGCCGTTCGCGGCAGGCCCGTCTTGATCATGCCGGGCGCATGGACGAGCCGGAACTCCAAGCCCTTGCAGGCGTGGATCGTCATGATGCGCACCGCGTCCAGTTCGAGGGCGGCGTCCGGGACGTGCCTGAGCGACTTCTCCTCGCCGAGGACGACCAGCCTCTTGATCCGGCGGAGCGCCTCGAAGGTCGGGAACTGACCCTCGACCGGCAAGGACCGCAGGAAGTTCAGGAATTGCCAGATCGCGATGCCCGCCATCCGTTCTGGCAGGGTACCTGAGGCCGCGATCCTCCGGCCGATGCCGAGCCGGTCCAGCACCAGCGCGCTCGCGATGCGCCAAGGGGGTGTCCGATCCGCGAAGCCCCCGCAGACCTCTCGCAGGCGCCGCAGCGGCGCCGTCGCCGAGGGGCCGAGGCCGGGGATGGCGTCGGCGGCGGCCAGCCAGTCGAGGGGCGGCCCTGAAGCGTCCCTCAGATGGGCGGCGACCGCGGCGACGTCGCCGAGCTCCATCTCGAACCCCGGCATCGTGGCGACGCGGACGAGCGTTGCGGCGCGGGGATCGTGGAAGAGTGCGAGCAGGCAGAGCAGCTCCTTCACCTCCGGCCGTTCGAACAGCGGCCCGAGGTAGAGGACCGGTACGTCCCGGGCGATCAGGCCTGCGGCGAACTCCGCGAGGCGGTCGTTGGTCGTGCACAGGACCGCCTGTTCGCGGTAGTCCACCCCCGCGGCCTTCGCCTGCGCCGCGGAGGCGGCCACCAGCGCGACCTCGTCGTCGGGGGTGCCGGCGTCGTGCAGCACCGGTTTGAGGCCGGACGCCCCCCTGTCGGGGGCGAGGCCGAGCTCGCCGAGCGGGCGGAAGGCGTCGACGCTCGCGGCGAAGCTCGTGAAGGTGTCGATGATCTCCTTGCGCGACCGGTAGTTGACGTCGAGCGCTCCGAGGGTCGCCCCGGGATAGTGCGCCCGGAACGCGGCCATGCTGGCCGAGGTGGCGCCCCGGAACCGGTAGATCGATTGGCGGGCGTCGCCGACGACCCACAGCCGCTCGCCCTCGTCGGCCGCCAGCGCCCTGATCAAGCGCACGGTGGCGAGGTTGACGTCCTGGTACTCGTCGACGAGCAGGTGGCGATGGCGGAGCGACAGCGCCTTGGCCACGTCGGGATGCTCGGCCGCAAGTCGCACGGGCCTCATGACGAGGTCACCGAAATCGAGGGCATCGGCCTCCGAGAGCAGCCTCTCGTAAGCCTCGTAGACGAGGGCTTCCTCGTGCGCCCGCTCCGCCCTCAGGCGCGTCGCGTCGTCCGTGGCGGCACGCTGCATCGCATCGGCCAATTCACGGTAGCGCACGTGGTCGACGAGTTCGTCCTTGGCGCGGGAAATGGCCGAGAGGATGTTCGAGAGATCCTGCACCGGGTCCCAGAGGTCCCGGTAGTGCGCCAGCGGCAGGCTCGGCAGAACCCCCTCCAGCATCGTGATGGCCGTGGGCTTGTCGACGAGCTTCGGGCTTGCGCTTCGTCCGAGGCGTTCGTGGAAGCGTCGGATCACGTCCAGCCCGAACGCGTGGAAGGTGCCCGTCCAGACCGAGGCGGCCGCCTCGGGCCGCGACAGGGCGAGCCGATCCATCAGCTCGGCCGCCGCCTTGTTCGAGAAGGTCAGGACGAGGATTCCGTTCGGGTCGATCCCCTCGTCGACGAGGCTCTCGATCCTTCTGACCAACGTGCGGGTCTTGCCCGTCCCGGGCCCCGCCTGGAGCAGGTAGGGGCCGCCACGATGGGCGACCGCCGCATCCTGGCTCGGGTCCGGCCGCATCGCGGCCGCGGGGGCGGGGGCGGCGTCCGGCACGACGGGAAGCAGTAGCGCGTCCAGCAGTTGCTGGGTCACCACGTCCGGGCAGATGCCGAGCCGCCCGGCGATGTCGGCGACGCTCATCCCGTCTTGGTGATGGCGCCGCGCGACGGCTCGCGGCAGCACCAGTTCGCGCGCGAACAGGTCGGCCTGGACCTCGCGGCGCTCCCCACGCCCGTAGTCGGCCAGCCGCTCGACGGCGATGCCGCTCTCGGAGGATCGGCTCGGGTCGGTATGCGTAGTGACGACGGGAGCGGTCCCGCCGTGCATCACCACGTGCCCGAGCTCATGTCCGAGCAGGAGCGCATCGCCTCCGGGGGTGCCCGTCTCGCCGTACAGGATGCCCTTCGACTTCGGGTCGAGCCGTGCCCGGCCTCCGTTCAGGGAGACGTCGCCCGCGTGGACGGGCTGGTGCCAGAGGCCGTGGCCCTCAATGGCCCGCACGGCAAGGTCGAACGGCTGCCAGGGATCGGCTCCCTCGGCGACCATCTCGGCATGGATGCGGGCGGCCTGCTTCCGCCCCGCCTCAATCGGATCCACGTTCGGCCTCTGCCATCGCGAGCAGACGCCGCCGTTGATCCGCCGTCAGGCCCGAGCTCGCCACCGCCTCCTCGAAAGTCTGCTTCACGCCGACCTCCGGCTTGCCGTCGGCCTTGGCCATCGTTCCGGCCGGCATGGATGCGGGGCGCTCCAACAGGGCGATGACCGTGTCGACGCCATGCCCGACCTCGTCCGCGATGTCCCGGGCCAGCGCCTTGGGGAAGGACGCGGCCTCGATCAGGCCGTCCCGGACCTTGATCAGGAAGGCGGGTGTCACTCCGAGCCGGGCCGCGAGCCGTGGGAATGACGGGCCGGCGAAGCCCGCGAAGACGTCCGGCGAAGGCTCGACCACCGCGCCGGCCCGGGTCTTCGCCGGGGGGCTGGCGATGCCTGCCTGGAAGCGAGCCCATGCCGACGACACGGTGCGCGCCGTCGCGGCGTCAGCCGCGGGGACCGGCCGCGAGGGTTCCAGCACCAACTCGACCGCAAGGTCGGTGAGCTCGCGGCGGAGGTCCGGGTACTCCTTCGTAAAGGCCTCCAACCGCTTCGGGGTGGGTTCGCCTTCCGCCGCGAAGGTCATGAGGATTTCTTGCGCGCGGTGCGAGGGGCTGGTCGTCATCGTCTCTCTCCGAGTTCCCGACGCAGCGTCTCGTACGCATTCCTGAGGCGATAACGTACCGCCCGGTCCGAGACGCCGCAAAGCTTCGCTATGGTCTCCGTGTCTCCTCCCTCGATGCGGTGGCCTTCGAGGAAGAGGGCTACGGCCTCCCGTTGAAGGGGTGGCAGACGGTCGATCGCGCGAAGCAGCTCGTTCCGGAAATGTTCTTTTTCCTGTTCGGACCCGTCGGCGGCGAAGGCTTGGCTGATACGGTTCGTCAGGTCCGGGACGGCATCCCCTTCACCGTCGCCCATGTCTTCGATGTGGTCGGTCCCCTCCGCCTGGCTTTCGGAACGCCGCAGCACGCCGATGCGCAAGGCGGCCATGGCGCGGGCGAACCGCACCTCGAAGAAATCCAGCTTGATGCCCGGAGACTGCCTGTCCTCGACGAGGAGATCGACGAGGCGGTTGACGACCTCGGTCCGCAACTCCTCCGCGTCGTAGCGGCGGCTGGTCCGGATCGAGCCCTTCAGGGAGCGCTCGACCCTCTCGATCAACACCTCGAACAGTCTCTGGAAACGGGTGTCCGTGTTGTCGTGGCGTGTCGAGCGCAGCAGATGGACCAAGCATTCGCTCTCGACGTAGCCGGGCGCCTTGGGGTCCTCCGCCCGTGCCTCACGCACGATCCCATCCAGGTCGAGGGCGGCCAATCGGTCGAGGGCGGCTTCTATCGAAGGGGGGCGCACATACGGCTCTCCCTTCTTGGTTCGTCGGTTGAGCGGGGGAGCCATCGCGAAGTCGGGATCAAGCCATGGAAACGGGGATCGCCCGGCTCACGTGGCTACTTAGAGTGGCCGAAATTCGGCAGCGCCGACACGGTTGTGCAATGGCTTGGGGATCTTGCGCGCCGCCATGAACTCAATCGCCCCAGGATATCGAGGAGCGGAATGCCCGCTCCGGCGGGGACCGCGGGTTCGAGACGGCGGGCCTCGTATCGTCGGCGCCGACGCAGCCGATGATGGGCGCTCAAGGTGTCGCGGGCCGGCTCGGCGGAGTAGTCGCTACCCCGATCCAAATCAGGCTCATCCGACGCGCGGGGGCACGGCGGCAACCCTCTTCCCCGAGCGCGACCGTGAGGCGTCCGCCTCATGCCCGGGAGGGCGCAACCCGGCGCCCTCCCGACACGCGGTCTCCTACCGTCGCGGACTTGGCTCCCGCGGACCGCCGAGGGTGTGGACCCAGGGCCTCTCGGGGGGGCGCCGCGCCTTGGAGCCGACCAGCCTTTTGCGCTCCGACGGCGGCGGCAGGACCTTGACCGACGGCGGCCCGAAGAAGGCGAGTTGAACGGCCAGGGACGTGCCCATGGCGAGCTCCTGGTCGACGGCCGCCAGACGGAAGGTGCGCCCCGCCACCATCGCTTCGATCTGGCGAAGGTCGGCGGGGTCGACCACTGCGGCGACCTCGAAACGGCCGCCGGGATCCTCGCCATCCAGGAACTCGATCCACTCGTCGGACCGGTAGGCGAGGCCGACCACCATCAGGTCGGCCCCGGCAACCTTCGTCGGCGGATACAAGGGTTCGGGCACCCCCGGGCCGACGGCCGACGCGCCGGCGTCATCGGGCGTCTCCCGCGCTTCGCGTGCGGGATCTCGATCATGCTTCGTGTTCAATGACAGCTCCGCGCTGGCGACGCACGGCCGGTCGATGCCTGTCGGCTGGCGTCGTTCGAGCCGGAGCGGAACGGGGACTCTTGCCAAGGGCGGCGGGAGATGCGAATCCACTGCCCATGCGCCGAAGCGCCCGTTTCCGTCCTCGGCGGTTCGGGGTTGCTGACCGGGGTGCCTTTGGCCTCGTGAGGGCGCACCCCGGTCGATGGATCGCAAGGAGGCGTGTGTGGGCGGCTACCCGCACACGCCTACCTGCGCGACGGCGGTTCCGGCACGGTCATTCCCTTACTCCTGGTCGGCTCGGGCCGATGCGGCCCGGGCAGCGCCTTGTACCGCGAGCACGGCCCTGGGAGTCAAGTCTGGACCCCGCCTTTTACTGCAGGATCGGCCTGCGATCTGCTATGATCGCGAGATGATGCTTGATTGAAGCAGGACATCAGAGGGACGTCGAAGCATTCCAAGGATCGAATAGCCTATTCTTTCGGATTTGATATTGAAATATGAAAAAGATCAATCCGGACAGCCACTTATGCAGAATGCCCGACCAATGAGGCGACGGAAGGAGCAACGACGCAATCCTTGCCCCCTGCTCCGGCAATCCTTCGCTGGCGGGTGGAGGAAACCGCGGGCAGGCTTGGCACGGCCGCACCGGCCTCAAGGGCGATCCGCGTGTCGGAAGCGGGGCAGCTCCTGGTGCGCGATGTGGGCTTCGTCGGCCGCCGGTCCCATCCGGCCCAAGTAGCGAGGCGGCCAGGGCGACGGTGGCACATAGCCGTCTCCGGAGCGGCCGGTGCCGCGCGAAGGCGTCATATCCGGTTGGATGCCCGGCGCGCGATCCGGGGGGAGGGCCCGCGCTTAGCCCTGCGGGCCGTCTGCCGGGGGCGTGCCTTCCCCGAGCGGGGATACTTTTTCCGCCTGGTGGTTGCCGGACACCGTCCCGGCACGCTTTCTCCGGCTCCCGTGGTCGCCCGGAGCGCCTGCCGCGGGGGTCCCCAGGATGGTCGCGGCCGTGAGGCCCGTCAGCGGTCGGTCCTCTGGCCGCGCGCCGGCCCCATAGCCGACAACGGTCAGTGCAGCCGCGCAGATCGCCGTCGCCGCAAGGATCGTCATGAGGAGCCTCATGACGGCTCAACGGGCAATCAAGCTCGGCCGTTCCGTGGCCGCGGGGCAGACGCGTTCCGCCACGGCACGGACCAGTGCCTCGGACCTTGGGCGGGGCGCAGCGGGCTCCCGATGCACCGTGGCCGGCTCGCGTCCCTCCCGGAACCGGATCGGGCAGGGGCGGAGCGGTTCTTGAGACCGGATCGGCGGGTCAGGTGCCGACGCACGGTCGCGTAGCGGGAAGCGATTCCGGCTATCGACGTCCGGCGGCGGATGCGCTGCCCGTCGGCCAGGATGCCGTCGGCAGTTCCGGGACGGCGTCGCGACAGGACCTGGCAATCCTCCGCATGCCCCGATCCCGCCTGTTGGAGGCGGCCGGCGATGCCGGCGTACCCAGCGCCCGTTCGATGTCGACCAGTCGATCCGCCAGATCGGACAGGCGTCCGGCCAGGGCTTGGTCAGCCGGATGGGATGCCGGGGACATCAGGTCGGACATCGTCGCGAGTTCGACGGCGGCCGCGTCGGGAACCGCAGCGGCGACCTCAAAGGTCGCCGCCAGCAGGATCCCGATGCGTAGGGTCTCAAGCGTCGGAAGCCCGCGGTCCATGGCGGCCTTCACGGATCGGCCGGGCAAAGGCACCCGGACCGGCAGCGTCCTCGCGGCGGCTTCGGTGCCGCGTCCCTGCAGGCCATGCTTGGGCGATGCGGCAGGCCCATGAGGCCGCCCCGCCCCGAACGTCAGGAGCCACGGGCGCCGCGCGCAGCAGTCGGATGCGTTCCGACGTTTCGCGCCGGACGCGAGCTCTCCGCCGTCAGCGTGACCGGCGGACCGCCTAGCGCGCCTGGCTTGCAGGGGGTCCCCTCCGGAGACCACGGCCACGTCGAGGTGGGTCCAGACGCCGCCCTCATGCAGGAAGCCGAGCGGGGCGACGAAGGCGACGTCGGCTTGGCCGCCGACCGCGGCCCGCGCGAGCGTCGCGGACATGTCCGCCCGGGATGCCGCCGCGTCCTCCATGGATGGACCGCAGGTCGGCCGCCCGATCTCGTGTCCGTCGATGACGGTCATGAACCGTCCTACGCACGCGAGCCCGCAGCTGGCCAGCAGCGCGGCGTAAAGAGCGGAACCATCGTCAGAAAAGAACCCCACGACCATTGCCACCTCCGTCAGTGCACGCTCGAACCTCGTCCCTCAGCGACGCTTATTTATACCATCGGTATAATATCTGCGACAAGGTGGAGGTGGCGCGGAGCCGACCCGAAGCCGCCATGAAGGTTACCGCAAACCTCCAGGATGCAGACAAATGACCTTGGGTCACGTCGCGTGTGTGGGAGCGATGGGCGCGCAGCCGCGGCAAGTCGACGACCCTGCGCCAGCAGGATCTGGATTACCGCCTCTACCTGCCCGACGACGTGCTCGTGAAAGTCGATCGCGCCTCGATGGCCCATTCCGTCGAGGTGCGGTCCCCGCTTCTCGACGTGCGCCTGGTGGAGTGGGCTGCCCGCCTGCCGCGCGCGGCCCTGCTCGATGCGCATGAGGGCAAGCTCCCGCTGCGCGCGCTCGGCCGGCGGCTCCTTCCGGAAGCCGTCGAGCGCGGCGCCAAGCGGGGCTTCGGCGTGCCCCTCGACGCATGGTTCCGCGAGCCCTCGGGAAGGGCGCTCGTGCGGGAGCGGCTGCTGGACGGGCGCGGGATGGACCTCGGACACTGGGACCACCGAGGCGTGCGTCGCATCCTGGACATCCACGGCGCAGGCACCGGGCGGGGCTTCGGGGTCCTCCTGTGGCGCCTCCTCATGCTGGAAGCCTGGACCAGGCAGCACGCCGCGCCGACGCGGCCCGTGGAGGCCCGGACGGCGAGTGCCCCAGCCGCGGCCTAGCGCATCGTGCTGGATACCGGATCCAGCACGATGCGCTAGGAATCTGTTTTTGCATCATCTTTTTCCGAAAGCCGCAAACCACCTTTCGGGATGATGCTCTAGGCCGCGCTCACGCCCGCGCTCCTGCAAGGTGAGGCGGCACGCTGATCCGGTCCGTCAGAGCCCCGTCGAACATCGGTGGTCCGGCGCGAGGCGAGGACGGTGATCCCTGTTGGCCTGTAGCGACGGCGGCGCATCGGCGGCGGGTGCCGGAAAGAGGGCATCACTGTGCCCCGTCAGGCGGTAGACGACCAAGCCGGCCCATTCCTTGGCGGCCACGTCGAGCAGGTGCAGCCCGTCCGCCGCGTGCCCGAACGTGAACCGGGTGGCGAACGGCCCCGCTGTGCGGAAGTCCACGGGGTAAGGCTCGAGTTCGAGGCCAACCCGGCGGAAGGCGCCCATGGCTCGGGGCATGTGCCACGCCGAGGTGACGAGCAACCAGCGCTCACCCGGGTGCGGCTCTAGCAGCCTGCGCACCTCGGACGCGTTCTCGGCGGTGGTCCGCGATCGGGCCTCGACGGTGATGCGTGCCGGCGCGATGCCGATCCCCTCCAGGTAGGCGGCCGCGAGCACGGCCTCGGGCGCCCGCGCCCGCCTCCCCGGCGGGGACGGGTCGCCGCCGGTGTAGACCAGGCGCGCCTGCGGGTAGCGGTGAGCGAGGGCGATCAGCGCCGTGATGCGCTCGCCCGCGTCGTTGAGCTCCAGACGGCCGCGGGTCCGGGACGTGGTGAGATCGATCCCACCCGAGAGGACGATGATGCCGTCCACTGGCCGGGTGTCGCCGGCCCGGGCCGGGAAGCGCTGCTCCAGGGGCAGGAGCGCCCAGTTGGCGAGCGGCGTCAGTCCCGAGAGCATCGCCAGCACTCCGGCCCAGGCGAGCCCGGTCCCGATCCGGCGCCGGCCCAGCGCGGCCACGGTCAGCCCGAGGAACGCGAGCCCAGGAAACAGGTTCGATGGGGTTATCAGCCCCCAGGTGAACCGTCCCCACAGGGAGAGGAGCGCCTGAGCCGCCTCCAGGGCCCCCGTCACGCCTCTGCTCGCTTGCGCGGAACCGGGGATGGCCCGGGCTCGACATCCGGGCGCGCTTCGGACGCGGCGGCCTGCTTCGGGATCGGGGCGGAGGGCTGCGGGGCGGTTCGGCGCGACCGGTCCCGCCGACGATGGGCCCGGAAAAGGTGCTCGCCGACGTCACCCAGGCGGTAGCGGGCATGGGCCTTCAGGTTGACATCGGTGAGCACGGCGAGGACGGCGCGCTCGCCCGGGGCTGGCCCGTCGCCCGCGAGGGGCATCGGACGGCGCAGGAGGCGCAGCGCCTGGTCCGCGACCTGGCGGTCCGTGCGACCCCAGGCGAGCGCCAGCAGCGCGGCGTCGGCGTCATCCGCGACCAAGCGCGCCTGCGCGGAGGCCAGCACGGGCGGGGCGTCCACCACCACCAGGTCGTACTGATACGCCAGAACCTGCCTGACCCGGACGGAGCGGTCGCCTCCCAGGCCGAGCACGAGATCGCGTCCGACGCCCTCGCTGACGGGCCGGTCGATGCCGAGGGCCGGATCGCGCGCGAAGGCGGCGGCGGCCGAGAACGACTTCAAGGCGACCCCGCCTTCGGCTAGCGGGTGGGAGGGGAAGTCATGTCCCAGGGCGGCGTCGTCATCCCAGCGGACCAGAAGCACGCGGCGCCCATCCTTACGGGCGCGTACGGCAAGGGCGGTTGCCAGTTCCGCTTTGTCCTCCTCGCGCGCGCATGCCGTGATCAGCACGACGCAGGGGGAGCCGGGCCGGCCGCAACGGTGAAGGAGTGTCGACGCGAGCGAGCCGACTGCGCGGCCCCAGGGCGAGCGCGCGTCGTCGGCCGCGGCGCCGGATGCCGTCACGACCGGCGCGCGTGGGACGAGGCCGAGACAGGGGATGCCCAGCCCCTCCTCCACCTCGCGCTCGTTCCGGTAGCCCTTGGCGAGTCGCTCTCCCAGTAGCGCGACCATCGCGCCCAGGATGCCGAAGGCCACCAAGGCAGGGACGGCCACCACAACGGGATGCAGGGAGTTCGGGCGCGTGGGCACTGAGGCCGGAGCGACGACCCGGGCGGCGGCCGCGAAGGCGGGCTGGGGCTTGCTCGACTCTTCCAACTGGCGCTGCTGCTCGGTCAGGTTCCTGCGGGCCGTATCCAGGCGCAGGTCCAGGGCCTGCCTCTCGATGCGCCGGTCAACAGTGGCGCCCTGGACAGCCTTGAGCTCGGCTAGCCGCGCCTCGAGCGCGTCGGCCTGGAGCCGGACGACCCGGATCTCGTCGACGGCGGCCGGTGCCCCGGCATCCCGCTCGCGCGAGGCGATCTCCGAGCGCAGCAGGACCAACTGGTGGGTGATCTCGGAGACGGATTCCTCCTCCCGGCCGGGGACGGCTGCCCCGTTCTCGATTTGGAAGGCGCGCACCAGCCGCTCGGCCTCTCCAACCTCCGCCCGGGCCTCCTCCACCCGCTGCTCCTGGAAGTCCCGGCGACCTGCGGCCTCCTGCGTCCGGCGCTCGCCCAGTTCCCGTACGTGGCGGGTCACCATGCCGTTGGCCACAAGCGCCGCCCTCTGCGCGCTGCGGTCTTGGAAGCTGACGCTGATGATGCTGGACTGGCGCTCCTGGCGCACCAGCATCGCCGCCCGGGCCTGGGCAGGCCCGAGGTCGGTCGACGGCATCTCGGCCTCTGGCTGCACCGGGCGGGACGCCAGGCCTAGTTCGCGCGCGGCGTCGCGCAGCAGGAATCTGGCGCGCTCGACGAACGAGGGATGGGCCCCAACGGCTGCCGACGCCTCGATGTATTGGGGCTCGGCAGCCAAGTCATCGAACACGCGCCTGAGGCGGGCCTCGGAGGTGAGAAGGATGATGTGGGTGTCCACGACGGGCGCCAGCAGGCCGGCGGCGACCTCGGAGGCGGCCGGCTCGACCATGACCTGCGCGGTCGCCACGTAGGAGGGCGGCAGGAGAGCGGACAGCGTGCCCGCCAGCAGCGCCCCCGCGAAGGCCACGGACCCGATGAGGCGCGCCCGCCGCCTGAGGACCAAGAAGAGGTCGCGCATCCGGAGGCCATTCTCGGCGTAAGCGGCGGACGGCGCGGGAGCGGGGGCCAACCCCGGAACAGGACGAAACCCCGTGCGCTGCTCCTGCACCTGGAACGGCGCCTCGTGGCGCGCCTCCCCCGGCCCGACGATCTCCCTCAGCGCCGCGATGGTTTCCCTGGTCGTCCCCGGCTCCCGCAGCATCGCCTGTTCCCTCTGGCGCGCGCCGCGCGCGATGTCGCCTGCCTCGTTCACGCTCACGGCTCCTTCCCCACCCGCTCGCCCGGCGCGCCGTCCCCGCCGCACGCACCGGAGCCGCAGCGGGGATGCGAGCGATTTGAGGCTAGAGCGCAGGGCGGGTCCGAAAGTGACGGCCGTCAGTTCACGCGGTCTACGAGCCCCCTAGGGTCGCTTCAGCCGACTGGGGCAGCTTGGCCGGCATGTCGATCGGGACACGTCGATCGGGACACGTCGAACGAGGAGGATCACGTGAAGGCGGTCATCCAAGCGGGCGGACGGGGCACGCGCCTCATGCCCTACACCTCGGTTCTGCCTAAGCCGCTCATGCCCATCGGGGCCAAGCCGGTCCTCGAACTCCTGGTGAAATGGCTGCGCCGCAACGCCATCGAGGAACTCTACATCACCACCGGATACCTCGGACACCTCATCCGCAGCTTCTGCGGCGACGGGCGCCAGTGGGGCCTGCATATCGTCTACACCGAGGAAACCGAGCCGCTCGGCACCATCGGCGCGCTCACGCTGCTGGAGAGGCACCTGGACGAGACCTTCCTCGTCCTGAACGGCGACGTGCTCACCGACCTCAGCCTGCGGACTTTCACGGGTATTCACCGCGCCCACGGCCACCCCTTCACGATCGCCACCGCGTGCCGCTCCAACAAGCTGGATTTCGGGGTCATCGAGGACGAGGACGGCGTGGTCACGAGCTTCAGTGAAAAGCCGGTGCTCACCAACAGCGTGAGCATGGGCATCTACTGCATGGAGCCGGAAATCTTGGACCATATCCCCCGCGGGATGCCCTTCGGCGCGGACGACCTCGCCCACTGCCTGCTGGCCAAGAACGTCCCCATACACGTCTACAAGCACCAGGGCCTGTGGCTCGACATCGGTCGGGTCGAGGATTTCCACAAGGCGCAGGACATCAGGTGGGAAGAGCACGCCCCGTCCCTCATGGTCGTGGGAGCCTGACATGATGAGCTTGGCCTTGCGGACTCCAGAGGCCTTCGATCCTGCCCCGCCCAATCCCGCACCCGAGGCACCTAGGCTTCTCGTGGCCGAGCCGTGCCTCGGACTCGAAGAAAAGGCCGCGCTGGCCGAGGTCATCGACGGCGGCTGGATCACCATGGGCGAGCGTGTGCGGGCCTTCGAGCGGGCCTTCGCCGACGCGCATGAGACCGAGGACGCGGTCGCGGTGAGTTCGTGCACCGCGGGGCTGCACCTGATCATGCACGCGCTCGGGCTCGGGCCGGGCGACGAGGTGCTGGTGCCCTCTCTCACCTTCGTGGCGACAGCCAATTGCGTGCTCTACGTGGGCGCCACCCCGGTCTTCGTCGACATCGCCAGCTCGGATCTGCCGTTGATGTCCCTGGAGGATGCGGAGGCCAAGTGCACGGCGCGCACCCGGGCGGTGATTCTGGTTCACTTTGCGGGCTATCTGGTCGACCCCGAGCCCTGGCGGGCCTTCGCCGCCAAGCACGGCCTCGTGCTGATCGAGGACGCCGCCCATGCCGCCGGCCTGCCCGGCGCGGGGACGTTGGGCGCGGCCGCGGCCTTCAGTTTCTACGGCAACAAGAACATGACCACAGCGGAGGGCGGTATGGTCGTCGCCCGCGACCCTGCCCTGCGCGAAGCCGTCCGCCAAGCCCGCGGTCACGGCCTGACGACCGGTACGTTCCAGAGGCTGAACAGCCGCACACCGACCTACGACGTCACCATGCTGGGCTTCAACTACCGCATGGACGAGATGCGGGCGGCCGTGGGCCTGGTCCAGCTCTCCCACCTCCCGGAGTGGAACGAGACCAGGCGCGCGCTGACGCGTCTCTACCGGAGCCTTCTCCGGGCAGAGTGCCCGGAGGTGAGCCTGCCGTTCGAGGACGGACGCCCCTCCGTGCACCACATCATGCCGGTGCTGCTGCCCGCCAGTGCCGACCGGCAGGCGGTCATCGACGCGCTCGCGGAGCGGGGCATTCAGACCACCATCCACTACCCGCCCGCGCACCGCCTCTCGTTCTACCGCGCGCACCAATCCGGCATCACCCTGCCCGCAACCGAGGCCTTCGCGGCCCGGGAACTGACCCTGCCGCTCCACCCCCGCATGAACCAGCACGATGTTCGCCGGGTCGTTACCGCACTCCGCGAGGCGCTCGTCGCCTGAGACGTCGCCTGAGACCCGGCCTACTGCGCCTGGACGCCCTCCCGACACGGAATAGCTCCATGACCGAGGTTTCCATCGCCCGATCCCGGCCGACCCTGGCCTTTCCCCGGCTCCGCACGGACGAGGCCAGGCAGCGCCGCGCCTTCGACCTCATCGTGGCGGGTTTCGCCGCCCTCCTGCTGGCGCCCGTGGCGCTTCTCGTCGCCCTCGCCATCCTGCTGGAATCGGGGCGGCCCATCCTGTTCGCGCAGGTGCGCCTCGGGCGCGGTGGGCTGCCTTTCGTGATGTACAAGTTCCGGAAGTTCGGCCCGAGAGCCGGTTCCGGGGGCAGCCCACTGACCCTGGAAGGGGATGTCCGAATGACCAGGGTCGGAAAGGTCCTGATGGCGACCAAGCTCGACGAACTGCCCCAGATCTGGAACGTGCTCCGGGGCGACATGGCGGTCGTCGGCCCCCGCCCTGAAAGCCTGGCGTTCGCGGATTGCTTCCATGACGGGTTCGAAGAGGTTCTGGATCATAAGCCGGGCCTTCTGGGACCGTGCCAGATCCTGTTCCGCAGCGAGAGCACACTCCACGCAAGGAGCGTCGACCCACAGCGCTTCTACCGTGAGGTGCTGTTCCCCGCCAAGGCGCGCGCCGACATCGCCTACTTCCGCACCCGGACGCTCGCCTCCGACTTCGGCCTCACCCTCCGGGGGGGGCTGACCGTCCTGGTCCCCGGTGTCGTGCCTGAGACTGCCCCGGACGGCACCGCCCTCGTCCCGATCCCGCCCGGAGACGCGGGTCCGCCAGTCCAGGGCACAGCAGCCTGACGAGGACGTGGGAGAGACGGGCCGGCCTTGGATCGCGAGAGCTTGAGGGAGACCATCATGGATTATGCCGACGCCAGGGTCCTCGTGACCGGAGCGGACGGGTTCATCGGCTCGCACCTCGCGGAGGCGCTCGCGCGCCGAGGTGCACAGGTGACGGCGCTGGCGCTCTACAACTCGTTCGACAGCCACGGCTGGCTGGACGACGTGGCACCCGAGGTGCGTAGCCGGCTCGACCTCGTGCGCGGTGACGTGCGCGATGCCGCCTTCGTCGGACGGCTGGTGCCGGGGCACGACGTCATCTTCCACCTGGCGGCGCTCATCGCCATCCCCCACTCCTACGCCGCCCCCCAGGCCTACGTGGACACCAATGTCACGGGCACGCTCAACGTGCTGGAGGCGGCCCGTCAGCACGGGACCGGGCGGGTCGTCCACACCTCCACGAGCGAGGTCTACGGCACCGCGCTCACCATGCCGATCCGAGAGGACCATCCCCTCCAGGGCCAGTCGCCCTACTCGGCCTCGAAGATCGGCGCCGACATGATGGCGGAGGCCTTCGCCCGCTCCTTCGGCACGCCCGTGGTGACGCTGCGCCCGTTCAACACCTACGGTCCCCGCCAGAGCGAGCGCGCCATCATCCCGACCGTGATCCGGCAGGCGCTGGACCCGGCCTGCGAGACCGTCACGGTCGGTGACACCTCGCCCGTGCGCGATCTCACCTTCGTCGCCGACACGGCGGCGGCGTTCCTGGCGGCTGGAGTCGCCCCCGACGTCGAGTACGGGTCCGCCTACAATGCGGGAAGCCAGCGGCGGACGTCCATCGGTGACCTGATCCGCCTCGTCCTCGACCTGACCGGCTGCGACAAGCCCGTGGTACAGGACACCCGCCGCATGCGGCCGGTCAATTCCGAGGTCCGGGCCTTGCTCGCCGACCGCGCCCGCTTCGAGGCGGTGTCGGGCTGGCGAGCCCAGACCAGCCTGCGCGAAGGGCTGGAGCAAACCATCGCGTGGTGGCGTGAGCGCCTTTCGGCCGGGCGGGTCCGGTCTCAGATGGACTACATGACGTGAGCCGGCTTCCCCACTCCCGAGCGATGAGGGCACGGGCCTGCGCCGGAGCCGTCATCGCGCTGACGACGCTGCTGGCTCCCCAGGGCGCCCGGCCCGAATCCCGGCCTTCCCCCGAGGCGCAGGCCGCCGGGCCCCGGATCCTTCAGGCATACCGCCTGCAGCCCGGCGACGCGATCGAGGTCGCGGTGGCGGGCCAGCCCGACCTGCGCGCGCGCGCGACGGTGCAGATCGACGGCACCATCTCCCTGCCCGCCATCGGCACGCTCCTGGTCGCAGGCGAGACCACAGGCGAGGTCATGGCCAAAGTCGAGGCGGTGCTGGCCTCCCGCCTGCTCCGCCGCCAGCGCACGCAGGCCGCCGACCGCCTGCCCCTGCTCCAGCCCGGCGACGTCGCGGTCACGGTGGCGGAGTACAGGCCCGTCACGGTGAGCGGGGACGTCCTGACCCCGGGTCAGTACGCCTACCGCCCTATGATGACCGCGCGCCATGCCATCGCTGTGGCGGGGGGGGCGAGCTCGGTGCGCGGGCGCGTCGGCTCCCTCTCGGAGGGGGTCGAGGCGGAGCAGGGATACCGCACGGCGCAGATCAACTTGGTCAAGGAGCACGTCCACCTGTGGCGTCTCGCGGCAGAGATGGAGGGCGCGGAGACGTTCAAGGCCAGGCCGATCGACGCCGTCCCCGTCCCGCCCAGCCTGGTGGCGGATCTCGTTCGGACCGAGATTCGATCGCTGCAGGTGGCCCAGGCCGAAACGCGCGCGGAGCGGGACTACCTGGTCAACGCCGCCCGGCAGGCGGCCGAGCAGATCGCCACCCTCACCGAGCAGGAGGTGCAGGAGGAGCGGGGGCTGAAGGCCGATATCGAGGAACTCAACCGCACGAACAACCTGTTCGGAAACGGCAACCTGACGAGCCAGCGCGTGGCGGACGCCCGACGCGCCGTCTTGCTCTCCTCCACGCGGCGGCTCCAGACCGCGGCCAACCTGAGCGAGGCGAAGCGGCGGCGGGACGAGATGGCATGGCGTCGCGACCGCATCGACACCCAGCGCGAACTCCT
Organism: Methylorubrum populi; assembly: GCF_002355515.1. Lineage (NCBI taxonomy): Bacteria > Pseudomonadati > Pseudomonadota > Alphaproteobacteria > Hyphomicrobiales > Methylobacteriaceae > Methylorubrum > Methylorubrum populi. Next base: position 4,427,119 of record NZ_AP014809.1, read on the forward strand.
CTTGCTGAAAGAGATCAGGGATGGCCAGGCCCAGGTCGCGGACCTGAACGCCCGTCTGGAGGCGTCCGCGCGCAAGCTCGCGCTCATCGGGCGGGCGCAGTCCCTGCAGACCGCCGCCCTCGGGCCGCGGCCAGACGTGGTCGTGGTTCGGCGTAACGGCGCGGCCTTCGACCGCCTGACCGCAGACGACGATTTCGAACTCCAGCCCGGAGACGCGGTGGAGGTGATCTTCCGCAGCGAGACCCCCGGGGCATTGGCGGCGCGCTGAGGAGCCTCGGCCGGGACGATGGGGAGCGGCAATGCCCCGGAGGTCTCGCTGCGGACGGCCCGCCTCGGATCGGGTCAGGTCCGGCAAGCGCTCGCCCTCCGGACCTGACTGACGGTGCGGCCCCCTCGTTCCCGTCACCGGGGGGAAGGCCTCCCTTTCGACGGGCCCCCGGCCCCGATCAGCCGGCCGGGTAGGCACCCAGGTCGGGCATTTCCGACACCCGCAGCTCCGTGGGGAGGCCATCTCGCGTCCCGTGCCCGATGAGGCAGCCGCCTCGGGTCGGGCGCAGGAACCCCGAGACGGGCAACGTACCGCCGGGCCCGCGTGGGCCGCGCGCCACGGCGTCGTCCAGCGAGGCGAAATCGGTGGCGGTCAGCACGAGCCGTGGCTCGAACAGGTTCCAGGGCCGGCCGTTGCGCAGATTGCAGCGCTCGACCGCTTTGCGGATCAGAATCTCGTTGCGGCCCTGAGTGGCGAAGGCGACGTTGTTGCCCAGCACCGTGTCGGGGTGGTTCACGAAGACGAAAGCGTAGCCCGGATCGCCCATCGCCGGATCGACATTGCGTGCGTCGTTCAACGAGACGTTGTTCCACACCTGCAGCGGCTCGATGCCGCCGGCCGAGCCGTTGTCGTCGAAGCCGTTGGACTTGTTCGCCCAGGAAAGGTTTCGGATGACCGTGTGTCCGCCGTGGCGCGATTGCGCGCCGCGCCGGCGGCCCCCGAGTTTGAACCCGTTACCGTCCCCCTTCGGGGCCATTGCCCCGTCGGACCGATACCCGTTCTCGAACGACCAGTTCCCATCCACGAGATAACCCGTCACCCCGCGGGCATCGGCCGCTTGCAGCGTACTGAAGAAGTCGAAGCCGTCGTCGCTGTTGCGCCAGGCCCGGTTGCCCGCGATGAGCGTGCCGACGCTGTCGGCGAGCGAGACTTGAAAACCGTCGGCGTTGCTGCCCGTGGCGCCCTCGCCGCCGCCGTGGTTGCCGAACGCGTCGCAGTTCCGCACCACGTTGCCGTCGCCGGAGCCGTAGAGGCCGAGTCCGACACCGTGCTCGTCGTTGAGCCAACCGTTGTCGTGGAAGCGGCATCGCTCGGCCCTGAAGCCGGGATGGGAACCGTTGACGTGGCAGCCGCCCAACGGGCCGTTGCGCACCGTGAGCCCCGTCACCTCCACATAGGGTGTGTCCCAGAACACGATCGGGAAGCCGCCGGCCGTGCTGCGCGACGGCCAGGCCTCGTAGGCCCCGTCGGACGGACGTAGGTCGCTTCCATCGATGACGGGCGTCTCGCCCGGAAACGCCTCGATGCGCAGCGGCTGGCCGGGGAGGCCCCCGCCCCCGGCGAGCAGCCACCCGGAGGTCCGTCCGCCGAATCCGTACACGCCGCCCCGGAGCACGATGGTGTCGCCTGCCCCCGCCCTGGCATAGGCGTGCGGCAGCGTGGCGAACGGGCGCTCGGGCGTCCCGTGACTGGGCCCGTCCCCGTCCTCGCCGCCCGGGGCGAGATGGAACGCCTTGTGCTCGCGGGCGTGCAGGAGAGGGGGGGCAGCGACCGGCCCCGCGAGCAGGAGCCCACCGGCGCCCAGGAGAAGGCGGCGGCGGGTGGTCATCGGCTCTCCTCCACGCGGGTGCGCGTGGCCCCTTGCTGGGGCAAGAGCCGCCGCACCCGGGCGCGGCCCTGGCCGAGGAGCCCCTCCAGCGTGCCGAACCCGTAGGCGATGTGCAGGGTGGCGAGCACCACCGGCAGCGCGAGGAGGGGGAGCCACGACCCGCGCTCCTCACCCCCGTCCCGACGCCGGGCGGCGAGGCCCGTGGCCACCAGAAGCACCGCGCCGTAGACGGCGAGGAGGGAGGCCAGTGCCCAGGTCGCCGGCGACCAGGCGGGGGCAAGGGCGGCAAGCGCCGCGAGGGTGCTCACCAGAACCAGCGGCGCGACGTGGTGCAGGCCCACGGCCGCCCGATTCTCGAACAGGGTCATCGCGACCCCCTGGCCGTTTCCCCGGTACTGGCGCCACAGGCCGCCAAGCGTCTCGCGGGGGCGATAATACGCGTGCGCCGCCGAAGTCACCCACACGCCGTAGCCCAGGGCGCGCACCCGCGCGTTGAACTCATTGTCCTCGTTGCGGGGCAGATCTTCGCGCATGGGCCCGACCTGATCGACGACGTGGCGCCAGTAGCAGCCGTTCCACACGGTTGCGGTCCAGCCCTCCGCCCCCTCGCGGCGGAACTTGGCAACCCCGATTCCGAACGGGCTGAGATGCGCCGCCACGATGGCCCGCGCAATCGGCGTCCGCGCGGAGGCGCGCGGGCGGGCGATGGAGCCGACGCCCCCTGCGCCGGTACGCAGGAGCGCTTCCACGCAGACCCGGACGACGTCGGCGCGGTAGCGCGCATGCGCGTCGATGCGCATCACGACCTCGCCCGTGGCCACAACCAGGGCGATGTTGATCCCGGCCGCCGTGCCCCCCCGCTCGTTGAGGATGACCCGGACACGGGCGTCCCGGGCCGCCAGCGCGTCGAGCCTCTCGCGCGTGCCGTCGCGGGAGCCTCCATCGACGAACAGGATCTCGCCGAGCCCGGGATAGTCCTGGGAGAGGAGATCCGCGACCAGGGCCTCAAGGCCGGCGGCCTCGTCGCGGATGGGCACGATGATGCTCACGCGCGGGCACACCGGCGGGGATGGCGACGGGTGGTCGACCAGTGCCGAGCGCGATCCCGGGGCGACGGGCCCGAGGCTGGAGGCGGGCTCAGGGGCGCGGACGGATCTCATCGTGGAGGGCCTCCAGGACGCGGGCGCGGTTCGCCTCGAGGGTATTGTCGCCCATCAGAGCGCGCCCGTTCCGGCTCAGCCGGTGACGCAGCGCCTCGTCGGTGACGATGCGCTCGATCGCGTCGGCGAGCGCGGGAACGTCGCGTGGCGGCAGCAGCAGGGCCGTGACCTCGTGCTCGAGGAAGGACGGGATGCCACCGACCCGCGTGGCGACGACGGGCAGGCCGAGCGAGAGAGCTTCGTTGATCACCTGGGGGAAGCCCTCGGTGATGGACGGCAGCACCAGGGCACCCGCCCGGCGGTAGAGGTCGAACAGCGCCGGCCCGTAGGGAACGTAGCCGTGGAACGTGACCCGGGATCCGAGGCCGAGCCGTTCGGCCTGTGCCCGCAGAAGCGGATCCGTCTGCCCGGTCCCGACGATATCGAGGCGATACTCCACGCCGCGCGCCGTCAGCCGCGCCAGGGCCGAGAGCAGGTGGGCGTGACCTTTCTCGGGCGAGAGGCGGCTGACGCAGATGAGCCGGGTCGGGTCGCCGCCCGTGGCCATCTTGGAGAACATCTCGAACCGGGCCCGGTCGACCAGGCAGGCGAAGTGGTTGGTGACCTGCCGGGCGACGCGGCCGTACTCGTCCGCCATCTCCGCGCCGACAGCCAGCACGGTGCGCCCCCGCGCCAAGCGCCTGAAATCCCATTCCAGCACCGCGGCGGCGGCAAGGGCGGCCCAGCGCTTCAGGCCTCGATGCGCCGCCATCTGCTCGACGAGGTTCTGGCGCACCACCAGGACGACGGGCACGCCGAGCGCGATGCACTCGCGGGCGATCATCTGCCCGAGCGGATGGGGGCCGCTCACCAGGAGCGCATCCCAGTTGCGGGCCTGCGCCCGGACTTCGCGCCTCACGCGTCCGTAGATGCGCGGGTCCGCGCGCCACAGCCGGTGGAGATCCGGATAGTATGGCAGCGGCAGCAGCGAGAACGTGTCCGGATCGACCGGGTAGGGTGCCCGCCGGGGCTCGGGTGCAAGGCGCCCGATGAGGGTCATCCCGCTCACCTCGCCGGCGAGGCTCTGGAGGAACAGGACGTACGACTCGTCCGTGGAGAGGCCGTGTCCGTCCCGCCAGAACACTTGATCCACGAAGACAGCCAGACGCATGGTCGCCCCTCCTCAGGCCCGCCCAGACGGGGACGGCTCGCACAATTCCCAGAGCCGCGCGGCAACCGCGGCCGGGTCGTGGTCGCGCATGACTGCCGCACGGGCGCGTGCTCCGATGCGCCGGCGCAGGCTCCCATCGGTGGCGAGGCGGGCGACGTAGTCGGCCAGTTCGCCGGCATCGTGGCCCGCGACGAGGCCGGTCTCGCCGTGGCACACCAAGTCGCCGACGGCGTTGACGCGGGTGGTCACGCAGGGCACCCCGGCCGACATGGCCTCCAGCAGCACGTTCGGCATGCCCTCGTGGTCTGAGGTGAGCAGGAACACGTCGGCGGCACAGATCAGTTCCCGCGCGTCAGGCACTCGGCCCGCAAACGTCACCGTGTCCCCGAGCCGTGCGGCCCGGACCTCCAGATCTGGGCGGCACCCCATGTCTTCGCCGGCGATGACCGCCCGGACAGGCGCGCGCGCGCGGACCAGGGCGATCACGTCCAGGAACCGCGCGAAGTTCTTCTGCGGTGCGAGGCGTCCCACGCCGACGACTAGGATCTCGCTCTCGCCGAGCCCGAACCGCGCCCGCCATTCCCGTCGCCAAGCGGCCGCCTGCATGGCGGGAGGCGTTTCGACGCCATTTGGGACGTAGACCGCCTGCTGGGCCGTGGAGCCGCGGGTGAGGAGCGTTTGGCGGGTCTCACGCGAGTTGCAGACCGCGATCGACAGTCCCGCTAGGCTCGCTTTTGACCAGAGGCCGCGGAACCGCTCCGGCAGGTCGGCGAACCCGGCGTTGCGGAACGAACCGACACGGCGCACGCCCATCCCTGTAAGCGCCAATCCATAGGGATTGGTGTAGGACGACCACGAGAAGAAACAGGCCGGGCGGTGCGCTCGGCAGGCGGCCCGGAACCGCGCCATCTTAGCCGCTGCGCTGCCACGCAGCAGCACGATGGGGACGCCGAGCGACCGGATGGGCTCCTCCCAGAATCCGAGCTCGCCCGATACGTACAGCACGGGTGCCCACCGAGCCGGGTCGCGGTGAGCCAGGAAAGCGTAGAGCTGGCGCTCGCTCCCGCCCTGGGCCAGTTGCCCGACCATCACGGCGATGGGCTCAGGCGCGCGGACGAGACCTGAAGCGGATCGCGGACGCCCGCCTGCGGGGACTGTGGAGACGGCCGGCGCCGCGGCCATCAGGCGTCCGCCCGCTGAGCCAGCGCCGCCGCCGCTGCGTCGGCCAGCGGGCCCATTGCAATGGACGGCGCGCCGCAGGCGGTGGCCAGCGCTTCGGGCTCGGTCAAGCCGTCCCGCACCGCAAGCCAGGGCCGGGTGCCCGGCGACGGAGGCGCCGCGAACGGGACCAGGTACCGGTGCTTGCCCGAGGGCAGCTTCTCGATGGTGTCGGCGAACTCGAAACTCACCTGACAGGATTGCCCGACCACCCGGCGCAGGGTGTCTCCGATCTCCTGGAGAGCGTTGGCCGGCGGCTCGGCGGCCGGAACGATGCGGATCACGACGTCGTCGTAGCCACGCTGGACCACCTGAAACATCCGGATCCAATTGCGGCTGTAGAACACACCGATGAAGTACATGAAGAAGATGCCGGGCACGGTAGCCCCATCCGGGCGCACGAAAGCGTCGTTGGCGCGGCCTGTCACCGTCTGGAGCACCTCGACCGTGGGCGTCGGGGTCGCGACCGCCTCTCCGACCGTGGCGCGATCGCCGATGCGGTAGCGGATCAGCGGCATGGCGAGGTTGGTGAGGCAGGTGACCAGCACGTCGCCCTCCTCGCCGGGGGCGCAGGGCTTCCCATCCCCGTCCACCACCTCCACCCAGTGCGTGGCCGCGAACACTTCAAGCCCGCCGCCGGGCGTGCGCTCGCCGGCGAAGCTGCCCACCTCGCGCGAACCGTAGCGGTTGTAGACCGGGCAACCGAAGGCCTGTTCGACTTCCTTGCGGATGAACGGGTAAAGCGTGCTGGCGCTGGTGACCACGCTGCGCACGCCGTGGAGTTGCCTCCCGGTCTCGTTGAGGTGGCGCGCGATCTCGTACGCGCTCTCGGCAAAAGCCTCCACCAGGACCGGGCGTCGGCGCCGAATCTGGTCCACGTGGCGCTCCATGGCGTCCGCACTCATGCGGAAGGCGTTGAGGAGAACGTGGTTGCGGGCGAAGGCGCTGACCTGGTTGCGCCAGCCCTGCGACCCTAGGAGGATGTCGCGCTCGGAGGCCCACAGCCTGACCATGGGCTCGCCGGGCCGGCGGCCCGCCCAGGCGTGATGCATCTCGATGGCGGCCAAGCCTGCCGCCTCGTAGTCCCGGTCCTGGAGCACGGCGACGGGCTCGCCCGTGCTGCCGCCCGAACAGTTCCGGTACCAGCGGCGCGAGGCTAGGTCGTCGCTGGCCAGGCTATCGAAGCGCTCCCGCAGGAAGTCCCGCGTCAGCGGCGGAATGGTGGTGAACCGCTCCAGGTCCAGCACGTCGCCGCGCATCACCCCGAGCCGAGCAAGTTCGTCCCGGTACCACGGGACGTGCCGCGCGGCGTGACGCAGCAGACGCGCCAGACGCGTGACCTGGATGTCCCGCCTCTGCTGCCGCGGCAGTTCGTGGAAGAGGCTCAGGCTCCGGCGGTAATCCGGGATGGGCGAGCGGGCGACCACGCGGTCGTAGACGGTCAGGATGGGATGACGCCAGTTCATCATGAGAGTCGACGGCTCGAGAGGGAAAGGAGGTCGGGGTGGGGCAGGGACCGAGCGGCATCCGCGGCGGTCCGAGCGGACTCGGTCCGCTCCGGTGAGCCGTCCGCGTCGTGATCGACCGGGGTCGAAGGGTTCTCCGAAAAGCAGCGCAGCGAGATTGGGCCGAGTATCGGGGCGGGGATCTGACGCCCGTCAGTTACCGTGTCAGTCTCTCGTCCGCGCCAGCATCCGCTCCCGGACGCGGTCCGGGGATGGTGCTGCTGCGGTCCGGCGGATCGGCAAAGTGTCCATCAACCCGAGAACCCGCTCCACGTAGTGCGGCAGCAGGAAGCGCTGACGCACCTCTCGCTCGGCCGCGGCTCCGAGACGGGTTCGCAACGGTTCGTCGCCAAGCAGCCGGCGCAGAGCGGCGGCGAGCGCGGCGGGGTCATCCCGCGGGACGACGATTCCGGTTTCTCCATCGCTCACGTAGTCGCGCACACCGGGCGCATCGTTGACGACCAGCGGCTTGCCGAGGGCCATGGCCGCGAGCATCGTGCCTTGCCCTGACGAGCGGTCATCACGCGACTGCATGGGCACGACCACGACGTCCGCGCCGCGCAACAGGGCGTCGTATCGTGCGGGGCTGACCGGGCCGGCCGTCACGTTGCCGGGGGCGGAGCGCAGTTGCTCCACCGTAAGGTTCGGCGCCGCGATGGTCACGGGTGTGGAGACCATCCGCGCCGCCCGCAGCATCAGATCCCAGTCGCGTAGCGAGTTGCCCCCGGCGAAGACACCGCCGCCGGTGCTACGGGAGGCAATCAGCTCGTCGTCGCCCAGCGTGCAGGACCAGAGCACCTTGTGCACGCGAGCAGGGTCGACCACCCATGTGCGAGGGAACGTCCCGACCTCGAACTCCGTCAAGACGCCGTAGTGGACGTGGTCGCCGTCAAACAGGGTGAGAATGGTGCGACAAGCCGCTCGGTCGGCCCAGTTCTCTCCGCGCCCCCAGGTTGGGTCGAGGATGACGACGTGGGGCGGGCGGCGCAGGCGGGCCACGAGGACCGCCGCGAACAGGTCCGCCCTGGAGAAGCCGTTCAGGATCAGGATGCTGTGGGTCCGCGCCGCCCGAAGGACGGCCATGAACCGCCTCGCGGAGGACGGCGGCAGGCGGACGACGTCTACGCGCTCGCGCCAAGTCGCGTTGCGCCAGGGATAGGTCGAGAAAGCCATGGCCATCAGCGCACCGTCTTTCATCTGATGCCGACCTCGGAGAGGGGCATCGGCGCCACCGTGACCGGCACGCGTTCCGGCTTGGCCTCCTCGGGGGCAGAGCCAACCTGGAGGACAGGCTGAATAGAGAAACTGACGCTCGTCATTTCAGGAGCCGACCTGCCGTCTAAGCAGGCTCCCGTGCGGGACTGCCAGGCCCGATCTCGGGGCCTCACCTGAACCGGGGGGAATCCGGGCGATGAGGAGCGCCGATGCCGATCACGTCCTGTGACTGGGCGCACGCCCGCCACCATCCCGAAGCCTTCGATTCCCTGCTGCCTCCGCTGCCGACGCACGGGGCGGCATCCGCCCAAGGTGCGGCCCGCGACGCCGCCTGCGGCACGACCCAGGCCGCGGTCGGTCCCCTTCCCTTGGTCATCCAGGCAGAGGAGGCCCGCTCGCGCTGGTGCTTCTTCTCACCGGGCTTCCGCTCGCTCGATGTGCTCCTCGGCGACTCGCGTTCCGCGGGTGGTGCGGAAGCTCAGGTCGCCTACTTGGCGCGCGCACTCGTCGAGCGCGGCCACGAGGTCACGATGATCTACGGTGAGGGTGCAAAGCCCACGCCCGACCGGACCGTGGCTGGAGTTGCCTGCATCGACGCGGCCCCCGCCTGGCGCCGCCCGGCGAGCCTCGCCCGGTTCTGGCGCACCCTCGGCCGTCTCCAGCCAGACAGGCTCTACGCTCGCCTGCCCGACGACTTCCTGTGGCTGATGGGTCTGTACGCTCGCATGCGCCCAGGTTCGCGCTTCGTCTACGCGCTGGCCCACGATTCGCACGCCGATGCCCGGACGGCCTACGACCACCGCCGGTGGTTCCACGCGCCCCTGTTCGGCCTCGGCTTGCGCAGCGCCCACGTCATCGCCGTCCAGCATCGGCACCAGGCCGCCCGGGTCAGCCTGGGCACAGCAGGCCGCCTGACATGGGTACCGAACCTCGTGCGCAAGGTTCGCGCGGAGCCGCGCCCCTTCTTACCGGCCGTCATCGACGTCGTATGGGTCGCCAAGATCCGCCATGAGAAGCGGCTGGATCTGTTCCTGAATCTGGCCCGTTCGTTGCCGAGGATGCGCTTTGCGGTGGTGGGCGGTTTCGACCCGACGGTGGACGAGCAGGCGCGCATCCATCTGATGGAGCGCATGGCCAGTCTGACCAACGTCGAGTGGCTCGGCGCCTTGCGCGCAGACAACGTCATGGACTGCCTCGCGCGCAGCCGCGTCCTGGTCAACACCTCGGACGGGGAGGGCTTCCCGAACACGATGCTGGAGGCTTGGTCGATGGGCGTACCGGTCGTCTCGCTCCGCGTGGACCCTGGGGGCGTGATCCGGGAATACGGGCTCGGGCGGGTCAGTGGCTCCGTAGAGGTCCTGTGCGAGGACGTGCTGCGACTGGCCGTCGACGAGCGGCTGAACCGCATCCTCGGCGAGAACGGCCTCGCCTATGTGCGACGCTGGCACGGCAGCGACGCGGTTTGCGCGGCGCTGGGCGCCTTGGCTTCCAGCCCCGGCGGCTGGCAGGGGCGCCCCCTCGCCGGAGCACCCGCAGGCGAGGTGGACCCGACCCACGCCAGAGAGGCGTGATCCCTCGACGAAGTGCGCTGAAGCCGGATCGTCACATCAGTTCGAGCCCGCACGGGAGCCCGCATGGCCCTCTCACACGCCCTGAGACCGAGCCGCACGACTTTCCTGATCGTCCTGGCCTTCCTCGCCGCGTCATTCCTCGCCGCCGCCCTGGTGCTGTTCGCGGCCTCGGTCCCGGGCCTATCGTTGCTTCTGATCGCGGGCGCGGCGGCCGTGTCGGCAGGCCTCCTTCTGATCGATCGCCCGACCCTCTCGCTCCACGGCTGGCTCGTTCTGCTGGTGATGCCGCCTGCGCTCCAGCTCGAACCTTTCCATACCCTGGCCACGAACGGAGCTTGCCTGGCGGCACTGGCATCGTGGCTTCTCGCGGACGGGCTGCGGCGGGACCCGATGGCTTGGAACGGCACGCTGCTCCTCCTCGGGCTTTGCATTCTGTGGGCCTTCATCTCGCTTCTGTGGGCGCCCGACCTCGTCGAGGGCCGACGGGCCCTCATCGCCTGGATCCTGTCCTTCTTGCTCCTCTTCCTGCTGCTTCAACGGACACGGTCGCTCGAAAGCATCGATGCCCTAATGCTCACCCTCGGGCTGGCCGGCTGGCTTCTGATCCTCGCCGGACTCTTCACCGTCACGCTGACCGGCTACGACTTCACGACCCGGCTTCAGGTGCTGGGGATCAACGAGAATATGTATGGGATCCTGCTCATCATAGGACTCCCGGGGGCCATGTGGCCCGTCATGCGCGCCCACGGCGGCAGGCGTACCGTGCTGATGGCCCTGAGCGTTGTCTACCTTCTGCTCACCCTGGCCTTCGTCGCGTTGAGCGGATCGCGCGGCAGCGCGCTCTCCCTTCTCATCGTCCTGTTCCTGTTCCTGTTCTCCCGCTCGGTGCGCCCCTGGGGCATCGCCGGCCTCGGCGTTCTGGTCGCCCTGCTCATGGTGGCGCCGTTCGTTCTGGGCGTGGTCCTCCACCGCGTGGGCGAGGAAGGAGGGAGCGAACTGGGCGGGCGGGCACCACTCTGGGCGGCGAGCCTCGACTTCATCCGCGATCACCCGTGGACCGGCGGGGGCGTCGGGAACGGTCCCTTCGCCTTGCACGCCTACATGGCCGCCGCGACCGGGACGTTTAACCATCGCCTCGACCTGCCGAGCCACCAGCCATTCCTGGAGATCGCCGTCGACACAGGCCTGTTCGGGCTCCTGCTCTACGCCCTCATGCTGGCCAGCGCGATCTGGAGCTTCGCGAACTCCCGGCACCGCTGGCTCGCCCTCGGCGCCCCCCCCGGCTACTACCCTGTTGTGATCGGGGTCACGGTGGGTTTCGTCGTGTCCTGGTTCAAGGCGGGGGGGATGAAGCATCACCCGACCCTGATCCTGCTGCTCGCGTTGATGCTCATCCCCGCCCACCTCGCGGCTGCCGCGAGCGGAGGCGTCAAGGCGCAGCGACCAAGCCGCGCCGGCGGGGAGACGTCCGGTGTCTAAGCCAGCGCCCGCCACCGCTGCGCCCGGCGCACCGCGCCCAGACGACGGGGCCACCGCCCACCGATTCGGCGTCAATGTCGCCTCCAACATGGCTTACTTTGTCCTGAGCACGGGACTCATGCTGTGGTACGTGCCGTTCCTGGTGCGTCATCTCGGCGTGGCCGCCTACGGGATGGTTCCGCTCGCGAACTCGGTGGTGATGTACGCCATCGTGGTCTCGGAGAGCCTCTACACCGCCTATTTCCGTTACCTCGCCATCGATCTGAACCGGGGCGACGGGGAAGCGGCGCGTCAGACTTTCGCCAGCGCCTCACTGCTGACACTCCTGGCCTGCGGCCTCCTGCTGTTGCCGTTCGGCGCCTTCACCCTGGTGCTTCCCCACGCGCTGGCCGTGCCGCCCGACCTCGACCGAGCGACTCAATTCCTGTTCGCGGGCACCGCCTGCACATTACTGGCGGGCCTGCTGACGGGTCTGTTCAGCACGTCGAGCGCAATCGCCCACCGCTTCGACCTGCGCAACCTGGGGCGAGGGGCGTCGGTGGCGGCGAGGGTCGGGGTCGTCGCCGCCTGCTTCGCCCTGTGGCCCGCAAGCCTCTGGCATGTGGGGGCCGGGCTCATGGCCTCCGCGGCGATCGGGCTCGCCATCGACGTCGCGGTCTGGCGACGCCTGACGCCGACCCTGCGTTTCGCCCCCTGGGCAGCCGACCGTGCATGCGTGCGCCGGCTCTTTCGGATGACGGGTTGGTCCTCCATCAACATGCTCGGCCTCCTCATGTTGATGCACGCCGATCTGCTCGTCATCAACCTCATGTTCGGACCGGAGGCGACCGGACGCTACGGAGCCATTCTGCTCATCCCGCTCCTCGTCCACACCGTTGCCGAGATCGTGCTGCCCCTGCTCGCGCCGCTCATCATGTCGCGTTACGCCGCCAGGGACACCGAGGGGATCCGGGACCTCGTCACCGATGCGGCGAGGCTCCTGGCGCTGGGGCTCGCCTTGCCGGCAGGCCTGATCTGCGGGTTGGGCCGGCCCCTGCTCACGCTCTGGCTCGGCCCCGACTTTTCCGGCATGCACGTCGTACTCGCGCTGCTCGTCGGTCACCTCACGATCAACCTGGCGCTTCGCCCGGTCGGCTACATCTTCACGGCCTACGACAAGATGCGCTTGCAGGGGCTGGTGACCGTCGCGTGCGGCGCGGCCTACGTGGTGATGGCGGTGGCTGCGGCCTACTGGGGCGGCTGGGGCTTGGAGGGCGTGGCGGGCGCCTGCGCCCTGGTCTGGACCTTGCGCAACACGGCCGTGCTCTCCACCTGCGCCGCCCGCGTGCTCGGCCTGTCTCCCTGGGTCTTCATCCGCCCGCTGGCGGGCGGCGCGCTGATGCTCGTCGGCCTATCCCTGGCCGGCCTCCTGGTCGCGGCCACGTGGCCGCCCAAGACGTGGCCCGCCCTCGCCATGACGGCCGCGGTGCTCTCCCTCGGCTACGCTGGCCTTTCCTGGGCGTTCCTTCTCTCGGCAGCCGACCGGACGAGGGCGTACACCCTCGTCCGGTGGCTGCTCGACGGTTGTCCCTGGCCGGGCAGGTCGAATGCGGCCCCCGACCTTCAGGCGCCGGGGCTGGTCGTCCCGGCCCCCGGCCTGGCGCGCGTCAGACGAGCCAGTCCCACGGGTTGGCCTCGCTCACGCCCGTGACGTGAATGCTCTGACCGTCGCTCAAGGTGAGTGCTAGGTCGTGTCTGCCGCCGCAGTCGATGTCGAGCGTGTGGAACGACACGAGCGAGAGCCCGTCCGTGAGCTTGAAGTGATCGACGCCCGGCGTGAAATCGCGCACGGTCGCCGTCCCTCCATCCCGTCCGGTCACCGCTCCGAACACGAACGTGTCGGCGCCGCGCCCCCCGATGAGCAGGTCGTTCCCACCTTCGCCGAACAACACGTCGTCGCCGGCCCCGCCCTTGAGCGTGTCGTTGCCCGCGCCCCCGTGGAGGACATCGTTGCCACGACCGCCCTTGAGCGTGTCGTCGCCCGCGCCCCCGTGGAACACGTGGTTGCCACAACCGCCCGAGCTCCGGTCGTCGGACGCATTGCCGAGCAGGACGTCGTTGCTGGAGACGCCGGTCGCGGTCTTGTCCGTGGCGCTCGCGCCGCCGGTCGTGACGGACGCAAGCGGGTCTGTCACAGGCCCGGCGGCAGATGTCGCGGCGGTAGATGTCGCGGTGTTGGACGTCGCGATGTTGGACGTCGCGGCGGTAGACGTCGCGGCGGTGGCCGTTTCCGTCACGGTGTCAGCGGACATGCCCGGTAGCGACCCGTCGCTGCCGCGGGCTGCGCGGGCGTCGGCATCCGTCATCGGGTCGGTCGTGACGGGCGCCGCATCGACGTCCCAGGAACTGCCGCTGGACGAGCCCGAGATCGCGAGCCGGCCCGAGCCGTACGAGACGTCGTCCTGGAACGTGTTGTCCTGCTCCCAGAAGCCGAAATTGTAGCTCCCGTTGTCGTGGGCGGTGTTGCCCTCCAGGGTGGAGGGCGCGGTGGCACCGTTCTCGTCGAACCCGCTGCCCCCGTTGTCCCAGGCCATGTTGTGGACGAGGGTGTGGCCGCCCGACTCGCTTCCCGCATCCGGACGCTGGCCGCCGAGCTTGAAGCCGTTGCCGTCGCCGACACGGTTGCCCGCGGCGTCGAAGCCATTGTCGAAGGCCCAGTTGCCCTCGAGATGAACCGCCCCGGCCTGCGTGCCGTCCTGCACATTGAACAGGTCGAATCCGTCGTCCGAGTTGCCCCAGGCACGGTTTCCACTCAGCACATTGCCCTGACCGGTGCTGCTGATCTGGAACCCGTCGGCGTTGTCGCCGTGCAGGTCATGATTGTCGTGCGAATCGTTGTTCAGGAGAAGGTTGTTGCCGCCGGTGCCATAGAGCGAGATGCCCTTGCCGTCCCATTCCGAACGCCCGCCGTTATGGTGCACATCGAGCCGCTCGATGATGTTGTCGTGCGAGTTCCCCTGCATGATCAAGCCCCCTTCGGGACCATTGCGGATCTCGATGCCGACGAGGTGATTCCAGGACGCATCCTGCATGTTGAGGACGTACTCGCCTTGAGGTAGGCGGGAGCCGTCCAGGACAGCGTGCTCGCCGGGGTAGCTTGCGACCACGATCGGCTTGCCGCTGGTCCCATCGCTCGTGAGATCAATGCCCGAAAGCGGGGTGTAGACGCCGCCGCGTAGCAGAATGGTGTCACCGGGCTGGGCCCTGGAGTGAGCATATTCCAGCGAGGCGAAGGGACTTTCCAACGTGCCGGACTGAGCATCCGAGCCGGTCGGAGAAACGTAGAAGGTGTTAGCCATAAATAGCTTTCTTTGAACGGAGGCTTGCTGCGAAGCGGCGCCTCTCGGGCTGGCTGTGATCAATTGCTCGCAAATAGATCAGCAAAATTGTCCTATACATTGTTTATATGCATAGGTTTGTTTGCGCACAATCTAGATGCTCTGTCGGGCTTGGTCCGGACAGATTCCGAAGAATGAGCAATATTGTCCTAGGAATGCTGTATTGATTTTCATGAATACATTCTTGCTTCACTCCTATATTTGCGTAGCTTGGCGATTAGGCTCTTTAAGGGGCGATGTGGCCAGAATGTGTCCTTTTGGATTTTGTGCATTTCAGTTCAATGCCTGGTCCGGTCGGCATCGGCGTTGTCGACCGAGGTGAACTTGACGGATTGAGAGGGCTGCCGCGCCGCTCGACCCATCAATCACGGGGATGCGGGCTCTAGGCTGGCGTCAGCGTGGACGCGCGAGGACATGGCTGCTCGCGACACGGTCGCTCAGGCAAGGGCTTGGCCGACGCAGTATTCCGGCGCTAATTTGCGCCCCCTGCAGTGGATCCAGCTGCATGCTGCCAGATGGCCCGAGATACGCACGGCTACAATTGGTCGAACGACTATGTAACGAAGTATTAGCGCGGTTTATAACAACAACTCCGGGCAGATACGCCTGTACGGCCCTCGGGATTGAGAGCTTTGTCCATCGGCCTGGGCGGAATTCACGCGTGACGCCTTGGAGCAGGCGCAGAGCGAGTGCTGCACCTTGGCTGGCAGCGGCCGCACCCGCCATACCGACCGCGGATTGCAGCACGTCAATACTAACCACACCGAACGCCGCGCCGAGGTCTTCATTGAACTGTATGTCGGCAGCTTCGGCGGTTCATGCGACAACGCAGTTACGAAGCGTGTCGCTGGCCTGCTGCAGGCCAGAGCGATCCACCGACCCAACCCGTGATGCCCTTCAAGGCGATCGAGTACTCCACACTCGTATGGACCGATTGGTTTGGCCACAGTCGGTCGCTCGAACCGATCGGCAACACACCTCCCGCCAAGTCCGGCGCGCGCTGTTGTCTCCTGGCCAAGGTCAAGGGCATGGCCGCCTGACCCGAACTACACAGGATCTTTGAGAAAATCGGCGCAATTCATCGCCATGAAAGCGTAGGCCGGCACGGATGTGCGTGCACGTCTTCGGGAACGCTCACAAGCCTCATCTGGGCAGCCGGAGGAGCACGGTCCCGTCCCTCTTTGAACATCTTTGTCCGCCCGCGCCGTGACGAGGCGCAGATCCGGTCACCGGTTGCCCTGGGCTGCGGCCGCATAGAGGCAGCCTGCAGGCCCGAAACAGCAGGCTTTCGAAGGCGTTGGTTTCATACGAGCGCTATCTCTCCGGGGGCGAAACGTACCTTTTCCGCGACTTTGGGAGGGAAATGCACGAGTTCGGAGAGCCGCTCGGTGGGCACAGATCCGTGGCGCACGATTCCTCGGCTCATCGCCCATACTGCGGCCTGGGTTCGGTTCTTCACCCGCGCCTTGCGCAGAACTGCCTTGACCAAGACTTTAACCGTGGCCTCGGCGAGGTCGAGGTTGCGCGCGATGGCCTTGTTAGACTCGCCGAGCGCGAGTCGTTCCAGGAGGCTGACCTCACGACTCGACAGGCTGGTGAGTGTGGTGCCATCCGCTCTCCGAAGCCTCACCAGCGCGGTGGCCGGCTCGGACGTGTGCACCTGATCGACCCCGAGGCACGATCGCCCCAAGAAGCTCATCGGAAGCACCGCCCAATCAGCGATGACAACGTCGAGGATCTTGAGCAAGTTGGCCGGAAAGACGTCCTCCGTCAGATAGGCGGACGCACCGAGCTGTAGGCAGCACATCATCAGCCCCTTAGTGTCGCGGAGCGCTAACGCGACGATCTTGACGTGAGGCAGAGCCTCAGCGAGCTGCTTGATGATGCTCGCCGCCTCCTCGTCGATGACAACGAGCGCCATGCGCACGTTCTGGAAGTCGCAAAGTTGCAGAGCCGCACTGGACGCCACTGGGCGTGCTGTGAAGCGCGTGCCGGTAAGGAGCGCGACGAGGCTCTCCCTGATCATACAGTTATCGCTGACAATGAGCGTATCAATGCGGTCCATCGAAGCTGCCTCCCTGATGTATAAAATCTATCCATGCAAAATTTTTTGGGATTTTTACTGCAAAACATAAAAATATAGCGCATGCTGCAGGAAGAAACACAACGCGAAATTTAATGTAATGTAAAATACGAATTATGCACAACATATATTACGATTCCAATTTAAATAAACAATTTTTATTTAATAACTGTAGGAAGAATCAGAGCCGCTTCCGTTCGATTTCTGACACCAAGCGCCCGGAACACGGCTGAAACATGGATTTTGACGGTTGCCTCGGCGATCCGCAGCGCATCAGCAATTTCTCGATTGGACAAACCTTTGCCGATGAGCGCCAGGACTTCGAGTTGACGCACGGTCAAGCCGAATGGGCGCTCTCCGAGCTCCGGCTGTTGCATCGGAGGAGCGGAGACGGACAGGTTCCCTGACAAGATGGCACTGGGCGCGTAGAGACGGCCGTCGAGTATCGTCCTGACCGCGACCAGCACCTCCTCTTGGCTCTGATGGCGCACAATCAAACCGTGAAAGCCCAAGCTCAACACATCCTGAAACAGGTCGGCTGAGGCTTGCGACACGACGAGCATAAGCCGCGCGGCACCGGCTGCTCGCTTCAGCGCGCCCAAATAGGTCGGGTCATCTGCCGGCAGGAGACGTGACCCGATAATCGCAAGATCTGTCTTAGGGGGAGACTGCAAGCTTTTAATGAGCTTGGAAGAATTTGAAATTCCAGTGACAGCACTTCCCTTGAGGCGTTCCTCTAGGTTGCGCCGCAGATGGGTGCGGAAAAATCTCTCGTCATCTGCGATGATGATCCGCGGCATAACTCGGCATCAGCTCCAGTGTTGCAGATCGGGCTTCCTACATGGCACACCGCGTGATGATAAACAGATTATAAACCCAATGCTAGATTTACACAACCTCAGTACAGCAGGAACAGGACGAAGGTCTCAATTTTATATCTCCACTTTTTCTGCCAAAACCAGGCAACCCCACTCGATCAATGTTCAATTACCGTCACAACCAAGCGCGTGTCATGTGAAACTTTGGCCTTGGAGGCGGAACCATACGGCGCAGAGGGTCGCTCGGTCATTCACGGTTAGTCTCCAGAGTTTGCCTTCGGCCAGAACGTACAGTCCCGCGAGACAGTGGCCAGGATCACGACATCGTCCTCGCTTGAGGTGAAGGCGTGGACGAGGGTAGACCGCCGGTTAACAGTTGCATGGTGTCGATCTGCGCTGCATCCGGGCGGGGCTGGACGGCATCAGGACGATGTGCCGCGAGGTGAATACGGCTGCCTCGTACGCGATCGCGGAGACTGCGGATCGGCCTCTCCACCGCAAGAGCTGCGAGGGTGGCGAACACGCATGCCAGTATGCCAGCGGCTATGACGGCCACGTAGGACCGCGGAAGCACGGCTGCCACAAAAACAAGGGCGGCATATTGTTGTAGATATAATGGAAAGGATAATTCTCCAATCGCAGAGTCGATCTTTCTCCAGCGAAGACTGATCTTGCAATTGATCAGGAGCAAAAACGCGCCGTTCAAGAAGCAGTAAAGAACAATGCCAAGAGCGCCCTCCTGCGACGTCACGCGATACGTCGGAATGAAATCCGGCATGCTGTGGGTGATGCAGGTCCATAGACAGATCGCGAACACCGTCGGCAGCAGCCACGGCGCTCCGACGGCCCGCTTCGACACGGTGAGATAGGATAGGACACCCAGCAAAAAATACGGCGTGTACTGGAAGCTGTAAGGAGCCAGCTGGATGAGAGAAAGAGCAAAAATTGCTAGTGGCACCAACGTCAGTAGCGGTCCGTAGAGTTTCTTTTCATGAATTTTTACAATTAAACAGATGGAAAGAAGAAGATAGAATAGCACTTCGACGCGCAACGCCCAAACATACGGGATTAGCGGGGGAGCATTTTTGCCAACACCTGGAAATATCATCAGGATATTTTGGACAATATTCAGTGGGCTGAGGAGGGCGCTGCACGTATATGGAATTAATTTGCTGGGCAGCGGGTCGTGCGCAGACAGGCATACAAAACTGATTATTGCAGATGACGCGATAATGGCGGCCAGATATTGCGGCAGGATCCGGATCGCACGGTTCGCTAGGAACGCCCACGGTCGCCCGTGATAGAACCGATCGGCTGCTTCGGTGATAACAAATCCTGACAGAGTAAAAAATACGAGGACGGCAATGGAGCCGGTTGCGTAGCTACCAAGCGTCATATCGGCGGGGCCAACATGTCCGATGTGCTGCAGGAGCACAAGAAACGCTAAAAACGTCCTGAAAATCCCGAACGGTCTGTAGGGCACATCCAATTCTCCGGAACGAAGCATGATCCTAGCCTGCGATCTCCGGTGACCCTGCCATTGAGCTCAAACAGGAAATTGAGAATTGTCAGAAAGGCCGTGATTGCAGTCAGGGTTCTCGCGTCTGCGTGGTTTTTCCAGGGGGCTCGACGGTTGCACGGTGTGAGCGCGCTCGCCGTCGCTCGTCTCCCTGTCCCGGACCCAGGTCATGCCGATCCGGTGGCGAGGATAGGCGCTGAGTCTTGCCCGCAGCCGTAGGGCGAGCTGCGCCGGACCGCGTCCCGCCCTCGTCCCACGGGGCGATCGCCCTTGAATGACGGGTAATCTTCGTCCATCCGGTGATCAACGACGACGGGCTATGCGATCTTCCATGCCCCCGGCCGTTCGGCTTGGCGCCACGTCCGGACCTTCGATGAGAGCCGCCGAAATGGCCGCTCTTCACCCACAAGCCCCCACGACACGGAATGGCCGAGTCGGGAGGCCCGATGACGGATTTCGATCCCGGCCCGACCCAGCCGACACCCTCCGCTTCGATCCCGCGGACACCACAGCAGATCCGGCTCACACGGCAACAACCGGAGTGAAGCGGCGGCCGCCCTGGCCGCTCGCCCGCAGCAACGGAGCGAGCCGTCCTCCCGCGACGCAAGTCAAACCGAGTAAGCTGCACCGCGACCCGCTCTTTAAAGCCAAGCTTGTTCACATAAGTGATTTGATATTGGCTGGCAGAGAGTTTTCCCCTTCGTGCATTTTTCGCAGAACCCTTTCGACATTTGTGACGTTTTGAGGCGTCTCAGATTTCGGAGGTAACGCCATGAAGACGATTGCGATGGGTCTTGCCGCCCTGCTGATGAGCACCTCGGTCTACGCTCAAAGTGCGGCAACCGGCGGGGCTGAGCGCGGCGGTATGCGGGGCGGCACCGAGCAGTCCGGCGGACAATCGGGGATGTCGGGCAGCGCGCGCGGCGGCATGGAGGCCCGGGGCGATACGGGCGCAAGGAGCGGCGAAGGCCGCGGTGCCGGCGGTGCCATGGGCGCCGAGCGCAGCGCCGCGCGCGGCGACCGGGGTGACGCGAATCGCGGTGACATGGCGCGCGGCGAGCGCGGTTCGGAGCGCGGCATGGAAGGCCGGGCCGGCCGCGACAGCGCCGAGCGCGGTGAGCGCGGCGACAGGGTCCGCAACAGCGCCCGCGCCGAGCGGACCGACCGGATCCATGACCGCAGCCATGACCACAGCCACGACCGCACGCATGTCAGCAGCCGCACCGATGTGCGCTCCACCACGGTGGATGGCGGCTATCGTCGCGAGGGACGCTACGTCTTCATCGGCGGCCGGCGCGTCGTCTACGGCTCGCCCGAATACCGCCGCCTGATCGTCACCGAGCGCCGCAGCACCGGCCCGCGCCGCTACGTCACCATCCGCGGCCAGCGGGTGATCTACGGTTCGCCGGAATATCGCCGCCTCGTCAGCGTCGGTGAGACCCGCCGCTACGTGACGATCCGCGGCCAGCGCGTCGTCTACGGCTCGCCCGAGTACCGCCGCCTCTCCACCACCGTCTCGACCACCGAGCGGCGCGGCGGCACGGTCAATGCGGGCTTCCGCGAGCGCAACGAGGTTCGTGGATCGGAGACCCGCACCGACCTGCGCAGCCGCACCAGCGAGACGCGCGGCGGCGAGCGCAACGAGATGCGCAACAACATGCGCGCCTCCGACCAGACCCGCGGAGCCGAGCGCGGCAGCCGCTCGATGGACCAGGGCCGCGGCGGCGAGGGCATGCGCAATGCCGGCATGCGCGGCGAGGGCAACGAGCGCGGGGGCGTGCGCAACGCCTCCGAGCAGGGCGGCGGCATGGGCAACACCGGCGGCAACCGCGGCGGCGCGCAGCGCGGCGGGATGGAGTCCGGTTCGCGCGGCGGCGCCGAGGGCGGCGCCGGCATGAGCGGCCGCTGACGGCCTCTCCCATCGCGGGAAGCCGGAGGGATCATCCCTTTGACGGGGTGCCGGGGCAGAGCCCCGGCACCCTTTCCGTTCGAGCCGTTCAAGACGGCCGCAGGAACTCGATCAGCGCCGCGTTGACGGCTTCCGGCACGTCGTGCTGCACCCAGTGGGTCGCCTGCGGAAAACGCTGCAGGCGGCCCCGCTCGCACCAGCCCAGGCTCGCCTCGGCAAGGCCCGTCTGGAGCGCCCGATCGCGCTCGCCCCACAGGATCAGCGTCGGCGCCGCGACCTTCGGCGGGTGCCGCTCGCGGGGCAGCCGGGCGAGCGCCCGGTACCAGTTCAGCATCGCGGTGACCGCGCCGGGGCGCTGCCATTCCCGCGCGTAGGTGTCGAGGTCGGCCTCGGTGAAGGTCCCGGACCGGCTCGAGCCGCGCATCAGCGCCCGCAGGAGGTGGCCCCGGCGCGCCGTCAGCAGCCGTTCGGGCACCAGAGGGAGCTGGAAGAAGCCGGCATAGGCGCTGCGCAGCGCCTGCCCCGGATGGCGCCGGAGATAGGGGCCGAACACGCCCGGATGGCAGGCGTTCAGCACGGCGAGCCGCTCGACCCGCTCGGGGTGGAAGCTCGCCGCCCAGAACGCGACGAGCCCGCCCCAATCGTGCCCGACGAGGTTGACGCGCGCCAGCCCGCAGGCATCGGCCAAGGCGATTACGTCGCTGGCGAGTCGGTCGAGATGGTAGGCGGCGATGCCCTTGGGCCGGTCGCTCAGGCCGTAGCCGCGCTGGTCGGGGATGAGGAGGCGCAGGCCGCTGCCCGCGAGCGGCTCGATCTGGTGCCGCCACCCGAACCAGAATTCGGGAAACCCGTGCAGCAGGATCGTCGGCGCCCCGTCGGCCGGCCCCGCCTCGGCGACGTGCAGGCGCAGGCCCCGGAGGTCGATGTGGCGGTGGCTGACGGCCGGTTCGGGCATCGTTCGGGGCAGACTCTTCGGATGATCGTTCGGGATGTGGGTGCTTGGCCAACCCGAGACGACCGGCGCGGTTCGGTTGCGGACGCGGCTTCCTGTATGCATCGTCTTTCTCCGAAAGCCGGCGGCCACCTTTCGGGACGATGCTCTATAGGTAACGTCCGATCACGGGAGACGCCCTTCCCCGATGCCGCTGCTCCGCTGCCTTCTCGCGCTCGCCTGCCTGTGGCCCGCCCTGCTGTGGTCCTGCCTCGCGGCGGCCCGGCCCTTCACCGATGCCGCCGGGCGCCGGGTCGAGGTGCCGGAGCGGGTGCTCCGGGTGCTCGCCGCCGGGCCGCCCGCGGCGGTCCTGCTCTCCACCCTGGCGCCCGACAAGATGATCGGCTGGCCGCGCGTGCCGAGCCCGGAGGAGCGGGACTTCCTCGCCCCCGCGCTCCGCGACCTGCCCGCCACCGGGCGGCTGACGGGGCGGGGCGGCAGCGCCAATGTCGAGACGGTGCTGGCGCTCAAGCCCGACCTCATCGTCGATGTCGGCAGCACGGCGGCGACCTACGCCTCCCTCGCCGACCGGGTTCAGGCGCAGACCGGGATTCCCTACCTGCTGCTCGACGGAAGCTTCAAGGCGACGCCCGAGACCTACCGGACGCTGGGCCGGCTCATCGGCACGCCGGAGGAGGGCGAGGCCCTCGCCGCGGAGGCGGAAAAGATTCTGAAATCGGTGGCCGAGGCGGTGGCCGCGGTGCCGGAGGAGAAGCGCCCGCGCGTCTATTACGGCCGTGGGCCCCGCGGGCTGGAGACCGGTCTGTCCGGTTCGATCAACACCGAGATCATCGAGGCGGCGGGCGGGCGCAACGTGGCGGGCGCCGGCGCGGGCGGTCTCGCGGCGGTCTCGCCCGAGCAGGTGCTGGTCTGGAACCCGGACGTGATCATCGCCCTCGATCCCGACTTTCCGAAGCTTGCCGCCACCGATCCGCTCTGGAATGGGCTGAAGGCGGTGCGCGAGGGGCGCATCCACGCCATCCCGACGCTGCCCTTCGGCTGGGTCGACGCCCCGCCGGGGGTCAACCGCCTGATCGGCCTGCGCTGGCTCGCCGGCCTGTTCTTCCCCGAGCAGTTCCCGCAGACGCTCGGCGACGCCGTGCGCGACTTCTACCGGCGCTTCTACCGGGTCGACCTCACGCCCGCGCAGCTCGACCGCCTCCTGCGCGACGCCGCCGGACCGGGGCCGACCCGGTGAGCGAGGCCGCGAGCGCCGCGCAAGCCCGACCCGCGCGGGGGCGCAGCCTCTCCCTGGCGGTCCTGGCGCCGGCGGCGCTGCTCCTCCTCGTCCTGGTCTCGCTCGGCATCGGCCGCTACCCCGTGCCGGCGGCCGACGTCGTCGCCGTCCTCGTCGCCAAGCTTTTCGGCCAAGCCTCGTCCCTCGACCCCGCGGTGCAGACCGTGGTGCTGCAGGTGCGCCTGCCGCGGGTGTTCGGCGCGCTCGTGGTCGGGGCGGGGCTCGCGGCGGCGGGGGCGACCTATCAGGGGCTGTTCCGCAATCCCCTCGTCTCGCCGGACATTCTGGGGGTTTCGGCGGGGGCGAGCCTCGGCGCGGTGCTCGGCATCGTGCTCGCCCTGCCGGTGGCGGCGATCCAGGGCCTCGCCTTCGCCGGGGGGCTCGCCGCGGTCGGCGCCGTCTACGCCGTCGGCCTCGCCGTGCGGCGGCACGATCCGGTTCTGACCCTGGTGCTCGCGGGCGTCGCCGTCGGCGCGCTGTTGGGGGCCGGCATCTCGCTGCTCAAGGTGCTCGCCGATCCCTACAACCAGCTTCCCGCCATCACCTTCTGGCTGCTCGGCAGCCTCGCCTCCGTCAGCGCCGGCGACATCGCCGCGATCCTGCCGGCGATGGGGCTCGGGCTCATGCCTCTGGTGCTGCTGCGCTGGCGCGTGAACCTGATGAGCCTCGGCGACGAGGAGGCGCGGGCGCTCGGGGTGGAGACGCGCCGGCTCCGCCCGGTCTTGGTGGCGGGCGCAACCCTGGTGACCGCCGCCGCGGTCTCGGTGACGGGGGTGATCGGGTGGATCGGGCTGATCGTGCCGCACGTCGCCCGCCTGCTGGTCGGGCCGGATTTCCGGCGCCTGCTGCCGGCCTCGATGCTGCTCGGGGCGGGCTATCTCACCGCCGTCGATCTCCTGGCCCGCACGGTCGCGGCGATCGAGGTGCCGCTCGGCATCCTCACCGCGCTTGTCGGGGCGCCGTTCTTCCTCTGGCTGCTGGCCGCGGGCAAAAGGGGCTGGGCGTGATCCTGGAGGCCCGCGACCTCGCCTTCGGCTACGGCGCCCGCGCGGTGGGCTCCGGGGTCAGTCTCACCGTGGGGGAGGGCGAGGCGCTGTGCCTGCTCGGGCCGAACGGCGGCGGCAAGACCACGCTGTTCAAGACCCTGCTCGGGCTGCTGCGCCCGCTGGCCGGCCGAGTGCTCCTGGACGGCACCGACCTCTCGGAGCTGCCGCGCCGAGACATCGCAAAAAAAATCGCCTACGTGCCGCAGGCGCACGCCGCCTTCTTTCCCTTCAGCGTGCGCGACGTCGTCTTGATGGGCCGCGCCAGCCGGCTGTCCGCCTTCGCCAGCCCCGGCCCGGCCGACCGGGCGGCGGCCGAGCGGGCGCTGGCGACGCTGGGCATCGGCCATCTGGCGGAGCGGATCTACACCGAGATCAGCGGCGGCGAGCGCCAGCTCGCGCTGATCGCCCGGGCGCTCGCGGGCGAGCCGCACCTCCTCGTGATGGACGAGCCGACCGCGAGCCTCGATTTCGGCAACCAGGCCCGGGTGCTGAGCCAGGTGCGGCGCCTCTCGGAAACCGGGATCGCCGTGGTTCTCTCGACCCACGATCCCGGCCACGCCTTCCTCTGCGCCGACCGGGTCGCGCTGCTGCATGGCGGGCGCCTCGTCGGGCTGGGCCCGCCGGCTGAAACGGTGACGCCGGAGACCCTGCGGCTCCTCTACGGGGTCGAGGTCGCGGTGGTGCCGCTGCCGGGGCAGGGCCGGGCGGTCTGCACGCCGCTGATCGGGTGAAGCCTCTCAGATTCCGGCGTACCAGGAAAATCCCAGCTCAGAGACCATGCTGCCCCGGCCCCGGCCGAGCCCGTTGACCCGGTCGGTGGCCTCGATGCTGGCGAGGTATTTCAGCGACTTGTAGCCGAGCTGGCGCTCCACCCGCAGGCGGACGGGCGCGCCGTGGGCCACCGGCAGGTCGCGGCCGTTCATGCCGTAGGCCAGGATCGTCTGGGGGTGGAGGGCGTCGAACAGGTCGTAGCTGTCCCACCAGCCGTCCACGGTGCGGATCACGATGAAGCGCGCCTCCGGCTTGAGGCCGACGCTCGCCAACACGTGCGAGAGCGGCACCCCGGTCCAGCCGCCGATCGCCGACCAGCCCTGCTCGCAGGCGTGCAGCGTGATCTGCGTGCGGGCCGGCATCGCCCTCAGCTCGGCCAGCGTGAAGGCGGCGGGCCGCTCCACGAGGCCGCTCACCGGCAGGCGCCAATCGGCGAACCCGACCGCCTTCGAGCGGCGGTAGGCGGGATCGTCCGGGTCGGTGGTGTTGATGGTGGGAAACACCGCCGAGATCGCCTCCGGCCCGAACTCCCGCACCAGCGGCTGGTCGCGCAGCAGGAAGCGCTGGGTGGCGAGCGTCAGGGTGTCGCTCAAGCCGTAGAGGCCCGGCCGGCGCGGGCCGTTCTCGATCAGCTCGCAGCCGCCGAGAAGGCCGCCGAGCGCACTGCCGAGCCCCAGCGTCGAGGAGCCCAGGACCAGCCTGCGGCGCGTGAGATCGCTCATCGCGGATCCTCCCCTGACGTCGTTCGGTCCGTTCCGATTCGGGCGGAGCGCCCGGTGATCATGCCCCGCATCAGGTCGAGCGGCCCGTTGGCGAGCACCTGCCAGACGTGGATGAGGAGGAAGCCGACGAAGAGCGCCGCCGACAGGAAGTGGATCGTGCGCGCCGATTGCCGGCCGCCGAACAGGGTGAACAGCTCCGGATAGGCCGCCGTGACGCCGGGCGCCATGGTCAGCCCCGAGAGCAGCATCACCGGCGCCAGCACGAGGATAACGGCGAGATAGGCAAGCTTTTGCAGGACGTTGTAGCGGCGCGCTCCCGCAGCACCCGAACCGGTGAGCCGCAGATGCGCGCGGATGTCGGCCGCGATGTGCCGGGGGTGGAGCTGGTCGCGGTCGGGGGCCAGGCGGCGCAGGAGGTGCCCGCTCGCCAGCGCGACCAGCAGATACAGCGCGCCGTTGAGTACGAAGATCCAGGCGGCGAGGAAGTGGAGGTTGCGGCCCCAGCCGGTCTGTTCGAGGTTGACCGGCAGCGGCAGGACGATCCAGGCCGGGGCGTCGTTGGCCCCGGTCTCGCCCCAGAACAGCCGCGGCAGGGCGAGCAGGATAGCGAAGCCGCTGACCGCGAGCGCGGCGAAGGCGCCGGCATTCACCCAGTGGGTCAGGCGCACCCAGAGCGGGTGGCGCCGGGCGGTCTTTTCCGCACGCACCGTCATCCCGGGTCCGCCCGCCGCAATACGTCGAGGCGGTAGGCATCCGTGCGTGCGCCGGGCAGCAGGCGGCAGAACGGAGCCGTGCCCGCGATGAAGCCCTCCGCCGCCGCGTCGCCGGACAGGGGGTAATCCGTCTCGCCGAGCCAGTGCACGAGGAGGCAGTCGCCCCCCGGCGCCAAACTCGCCTCCACCCGCGCGACGAGCCGCGCCAGATCCGCCGGGCTCAGGAAGTAGAGCATCTCGCCGAGGACGATGAGGTCGAACCGGCCCTCGGGCCAGACCTCCGGCACCGCGCCGCGGACAAAGCGCACCTGCGGGCAATCCGCGCAGCGCGCCTGCGCGGCGTCCAGGGCCGCCCCCGCGATGTCGAGGGCGATCAGAACCCCGCAGCGGGGGGCGAGCGCCCGGGTGAAGACGCCGATGGAGCAGCCGACCTCAAGGGCGCGGGCATAGCGCGCCCGCGGCAGGGCACGGAGCGTCGCGTCGTACTTGCCGGCCTCGTAGGCGCTGGAGGTGAAGCGCCAGGGATCGGGATCGGAGGCGTAGATCTCCGCGAAGTAGCGTTCCGGCAGCGTCTGCGTCCGCCGGCCGCTCATCCGATCGCCTCCGGGGCGGCCGGGGCCATCGCGTCGGACCACAGGTCGTGGAGCGGTTCACCCGCCGCCAGCGCGTGCGCGGCCATGCCGGTCAGGGCGAAATCCGGAGCCGGCTGGCGCAGATAGGTGGCGAGGTCGCGCATCAGGCGCTCCAGGGGATGGCTCTCGAGGAAGCCCGCGAGCCCGACGGAGCGCTGGGCCAGGGCGATCACGTCGAGACCCGCCTGCTCGACCGCGGCGCGGGCGAGATTGACGTAGGCGATGACCCGCTCGGGGGAGCCGGCTTCGGCGGCGGCGATCCGGGCGGCGCGGGCGACGAGCAGGCGGCTCGTCTCCGCGGCGACCATGGCCTGCCCGAACCGCACCTGCTGGTGCGGATCCTCGGCCCGGCCGGTGGCCGCAAGATGCGCGCGGTGCGTCTCGATCACCGCCTCGATCCCGCCGAGCTGGACCGCCAGGAAACGCCACGCCCCGGCGAAGAAGAAGGGCTGGCGCCCGTAATCGTCCGGCGCGCCGACCGCCTCGCCGTCGCGAAGGCTGAGGCCCGAGAAGTCGACCGTGCCGGTGGCGGAGGCGCGCATGCCGTGGGCGCGCCATGCCGACAGATCGGCCCGCGCGCCGGGTTCGAGGCGCATCACCAGCATCAGCCGACGCCCGTCGGCGAGCCGCGCGGTCACGAGCGGTCGGGTGACGAAGCCCGCCCCCGAGGCGTAGCTCTTGGCGCCGCGAAGGCCGCCCGCGCCGTCGAGGACGAGGCCGCCCTCGGCCGGCTCGGTGTTCCACACGCCGAAGAGGTGCCCCTCGGCCGCGTCGCGGGCGAGCCGCCCGGCGATCGCGGCATCGGCGTAGCGCAGAACCAGCGCCAGCGCGTTGACGTGCCCCTCGTAGAGCCGCCCGACCGCAAGGTCGTCGCGGCCGACCTCGGTCAGCAGCGCCCGTAGCGCGTCCACCCGGCCCGGCTCGCACAGGCCGCGTCCGCCGAGCGCCTCCGGCAGGGGAGCGGCCAGCAGCCCGGTCCGGCGCAGCCGTGCGATGGCCCGGATGGGAAAGCCGCCATGCGCATCCTCCGCCGCGTCGCACAGCCCGTCCCCGGGTGCCGGAGACCGTGCGAGGGGAAGGAGCGAGGAGGGGGACAAGAGCGGCTCGGGGTTCGAGACGGAACGACGAAAGTCCGTCCGGCGGCCCCGGCGCCCGGGCGGGGAGCGTCGGTCCGCGGGCGGGGGCCGCACGTCCCGCGAGGGAGGTGCGGCAACATAGATTAGAACATCGACGGCAACTTCCTATGCGACTTCCTGTGCGACCCGGTTGCGGCCGGCCGGATTCGTCATCGGCCGCGCGGGCGGCGGAACCGCGGGGCGCCCCCCCGGCGTTCAAGCCTTCAGCCGGGCCCTCCATGGCCGGGCCATGGCCGGGACGGCACCCGAAGAGGCCCCGGAGAAGACCCGGAGACGACGATGGCGGACGACACCGATCGGCTCGGCCTCCTGATGGGCGTGTTCGAGCTGGCGCTCACCCGCCTGTTCGAGGCGAGCCCGGAAGGCGGGCAGGCGCGCGACCGGTTCGTGGAGGACGTGCGGCGGCTGCTAGCCGATACCCGCGAGCTTCAGGCGGATTCCCCGGCGGTGCAGACCTACGAGGCGCTGCTGCGGCGCCTCGGTGCGACGCATCCTGGGGACGCGGACGGGCTCGGCGTCGTACCGACGCCGGAACAGGGCCTGCCGCCGGTCGGGTCGGGCGTGTAGGGGGCGGAGGACGACAGGGTGAGCGATACCGAACACGAGACCGGGTCCGACAGCGAGGCATCGGGCGAACCGAAGCTCGCCGGCATCCTGACCTTCCCGCCGGAGGTCGTGGCGGCTTTGGACGAGCATTGCGCCGTCGAGCGCCTGCCGCGGGACCGGGCGATCTGCGAGATCGTCGCCGAGTATCTGCGCTTCAAGGGCTATCTGCGGAGGCGGCCCGCCCACGAACACCGCTCGCCCCAGGGCGAGATGCCGGAGGGGCTGTGAATGGCGACATCGTTCAAGGGCCTCCATCTCTGCCCGCCGAAGCAGCCGCGCCCGACCCATGTCCGGGTGCAGGACGCGGAGGGCGGCGAGACCACCCTGCCGCTGGAGGAGTACGAGGCCCGCGCCGGCCAGCCGCCCTGGCAGAGCCTGCCCTGGGCGGGCGAGGCCGGGCCCGTGCCGGACGACGGCGACAAGCACGGCCCCGAGTTCAGCATGTAGCGCGCCGCCGCCTCACCACGCCGTCGGCTTGGGGTTGCGCTCGTCGAAGCCGATCTGGTGCCAGTAGGGGTAGATCGGGTTTTCTCGGCTCGCCGCGTCGAGGCGGGCGATCTGGTCCTCGGTCAGCGACCAGCCGACCGCGCCGAGATTCTGCTTCAACTGCTCCTCGTTGCGGGCGCCGATGACGATGTTGCACACGGTCGGGCGGCTGAGCAGCCAGTTCAGCGCCACCTGCGGCACGGTCTTGCCAGTCTCGGCGGCGACCGCGTCGAGGGCGTCCACGACGTCGTAGAGGTAGTCGTCGGAGACGGTGGGCCCGCCCTCCGCGCCGGCCGCCGTCGAGAGGCGCCCGCCCGAGGCTGCCTGCCCCCGCCGGATCTTGCCGGTGAGCCGGCCCCAGCCGAGCGGGCTCCACACCATCAGGCCGACGCCCTGGTCGAGGCCGAGCGGCATCAGCTCCCACTCGTAGTGGCGGCCGATCAGCGAGTAGTAGCCCTGATAGACGACGTAGCGGGCGAGCCCGTAGCGCTCCGAGGTCGCCAGCGCCTTCATCAATTGCCAGCCGGAGAAGTTCGAGGCGCCGATATAGCCGATCTTGCCCGAGCGGGTGAGGTCGTCGAGCGCCCGCAGGGTCTCCTCGACCGGGGTCAGCGCGTCGAAGCCGTGCATGAAGTAGACGTCGATATGGTCGGTCTGGAGCCGTTTCAGGCTGGCTTCGCAGGCGCGAATCAGGTGATGGCGCGACGAGCCGACCGCGTTGACGTCCTCACCGACCCGGAAGGTCGCCTTGGTCGAGATCAGCAGCCGGTCGCGGCGGCCCTTGATCGCCTCGCCGAGGATTTTTTCGGAATCGCCACTCGAATAGAGGTCGGCGGTGTCGAGGAAGTTGACGCCCGCATCGAGGCAGAGGTCGATCAGGCGGCTCGCCTCGGCGACGCCGGTGCTGCCCCAGTTCTGGAAGAACGCGTCGGTGCCGCCGAAGGTGGCGGTGCCGAGGCTGAGCACCGGCACCTTGAGGCCCGAGCGTCCGAACTGCCGGTATTCCATGGAATCACTCCGCTGTGGCTGTCGGGCGGCGGCCTCCGAGACGCGCCGCCCGCCTCGTCTTGAGGGGACCGGCGCGGTCCGGCAACGCGAGGGACCGGGCGGCCGCCCTGCGGGGCGCGAATGGCGCCGCTGCCATCATACCGCCATCGGACGCCCGCGGTTCCGCCACCGAAAGGAACAGGTTCCGCAAAGACTTCGTCAACCAAGAGCCACTATTAAAGCTCAAGTTTTACGGAACCCGGACACGGGACGATTCTTGTTCAACGCACCCGGCGGCACCGTCGCCAGCCGGCCTCAACATTGGGAAGTTGTCCGTGAGTTTCACCGTCAGCGCCGGCACCGCGTCGCGGAACTATTCCTGGCAGCACGGCTCGCTGCTGAGCGCCCTGGAGCAGGGCCTGTCGCTGATCACCTCCGGCCTGAGCGACGTGCGCATCGTCGATTCGGAAGGCCGCAGCCACAGCCCGGCCGCGCTCTATCAGCGGATGTTCGGCGGCGCGCAGCCGGCGGAAGAGGCCGCGCAGCCCCGCGCCCGCGCGGCCTGACGTCCCTAGCCGCGGATCGCCGCCGCGTCCGGCGCGACCACCGCGAACAGATCGCCCAGAGCGGCGAGGCTCGCGGCCTGGACCGCCGCGACCGGGACGGTCGCGCCGTCCGGTCCCGGCAGGGCGCGGGTGGCGGTGGCCGCGGCCACCACGGTCGGGCGGAAGCCGAGGTTGAAGGCGCCCCGCGCGGTCGAGTTCACGCACATGTGGGTCATGAAACCCGCCAGGATCACGTCCTTGACGCCCGCCGCCTCCAGCTGCGCCTGAAGGTCGGTGCCGACGAAGGAGCTCGGATAGGCCTTGGTGATGACCGCCTCGCCCTCCCGCGGGGCGACCTCGTCGCTGATCTGGCCGATGGGCGCGGTGACGTCGTAGGGCGAGCCCGGCCCGGCATCGTGGCGCACGTGAAAGACCGGGATGCCGGCCTCGCGCGCCCGCTCCAGCAGGGCCTTCGCCTCGCGGATCGCCGGCTCAACGCCCTCCAGGCGCATCACGCCCTCGCGGTAGGTGTTCTGCAGATCGATCATCACCAGCGCCGAGCCGGTCAGCGCGGCGGGCTCCGGCGGCAGGCCGGACAGGCTGCGGAGGGTCTTGAGGTCGGTCATGGGCGTCGCCTTCTCGCGGGATGCGTTTCCGGGCGGGATGTGAGCCGAGCGGGGCCGCCCGCGCAACCCGCCGATTGGACCAACGGGCGAGCGGACAGCGATCCCACCCGCCACCCTCATCCTGAGGTGCCCGCGCCAGCGGGCCTCGAAGGATCCTCCTGTTCGCGCGCGGGATCTGGAGGATCCTTCGAGGCCTCCGCTTCGCTCTGGCACCTCAGGATGATGGCAAGGATTGGATCAGCGCCGCGCGAAAGCCGCTACCGCTGCGCGGCCTGCATCGGCTTGTCCGATTTCGGCTGCTGCGGAGCGATGCGGCCGCCCTCCTTGAGATCGGCGGGCGGGCTGAGCACGAGGCGCTCGCCGCCCGAGAGCCCTTTGTCCACCTCCACCACCGTGCCCTTGTCACGGGCGATGTGGACCTCGGCCCAGGTCACGCGGTCGTCCTCGCGGGCCACCGCGACGCGGGTGCCGGACTGGTTGAACACCAGGGCTTCCGCCGGCACCGCCACCGTGGCGCTGCCGGTGCGCGGGATCGACAGCGTCACGTAGACGAACAGGCCCGGCCGCAGCGTCCGCTCGGGGTTCGGCACGTCGACCTGCGTCGTGAGCGTGCGCGAGGAGGCGAGGAGCGCTACCGAGCTGCGCTCGACCTCGCCGGAGAAGCTGCGGTCGGGCATCTGCGGCACCTTGATTTGGGCCTTGATGCCGGGCTGCACGCCCACCGCCGCGTTCTGGGGCACGTTGACCGAGATGCGCAGCACGTCGTCCCGGTCCATCGACAGGAGCGGCGTGCCGGAGCCGGCATCGGCCTGGACGAGGTCGCCGACATCGACGTTGCGGGTGGTGACGACCCCGTCGAAGGGCGCGGTGACGATCTCGAAGCCGGTCAGCGCCTTGAGGCGGCCGACGGTGGCCTGCTGCGCCTTGATGTTGGCCTCCGCCACCTTCACGTCGGCTTGCGCCGAGGCGAGGTTGGCCGCCTGCGAGAGCACGCCGGCCTGGGTGTTGTCGGCGGTCTGCTTCGAGGCCCAGCCCTGGCCGGCGAGCGTCGAGGTGCGCGAATTCGTGACCTGGGCGAGGTTCACGTTGGCACGCGCCTGATCGACCATGGCCTTCGCCCGCAGGAGCTGCGCCTCCAACTGGCCGAGCTGCGCCTCGGCCTGGGCGAGTTGCTGGTCGAGGTCGGGGGCGGCGATGCGCAGGAGCACGTCGCCCTTCTTCACCCGCGAGCCGATATCGACGTGCCGCTCGGCGATGTAGCCGGTGGCGCGGGCATAGATCCGCGCGGTGGCGAAGGGCTCGGTCTGGCCCGGCAGGGTCAGGTCGATCGGCCCGTCGAGGCGCTTGGCCTCCTCGGTGCGGACCTTGGGCACGAACTCGATCTGCTT
Organism: Methylorubrum populi; assembly: GCF_002355515.1. Lineage (NCBI taxonomy): Bacteria > Pseudomonadati > Pseudomonadota > Alphaproteobacteria > Hyphomicrobiales > Methylobacteriaceae > Methylorubrum > Methylorubrum populi. Next base: position 4,459,886 of record NZ_AP014809.1, read on the forward strand.
CGTCCGCGTCGCCTCGGCCCGGGCCGCCCGCTGCCAGTGGCCGTAGCCGCCGTAAGTCAGCAGGCCCACCGCGATCAGCCCGGCCAGCACAAAGCCGCGCTTCCTGGGTGGCGGCGGAATGTCGGCCGCCGGCTTACCGTCTCTCTCGCTCACCGGTTCGTCCTGTGATCGCTGTGGGCGTGGTCGTCGGAAACCTAGAGGGTCCCGATACCGAATGATTCTATTGGGTTCGGCTGAATTCCCCCTCTCCCCGCCTGCGGGGAGAGGGGATGGGCGGATGACGGGCGTCATCAACATAGGCCCGCATCATACATAATCCTCGAGCGGCTTGGCCTCGCCGCGCCGCAGCAGGCTGTAGAGGAACGGCACGAACAGCAGCGTCGAGGGCGTGCCGAGCGCGATGCCGCCCATCACGGCGCGGGCGAGCGCCGCGTTCTGCTCGCCGCCCTCGCCGGTGCCGAGCGCCATCGGCACGAGGCCCAGAAACATCGCGCTCGCGGTCATCAGCACCGGCCGCAGCCGCGTCTCGCCCGCGACGATCGCCGCCTCGTGCGCCGAGCAGCCGGTCGCCTCCCGGTGCTCCTTGGCAAACGTGACGAGCAGGATCGAGTTGGCCGAGGCGATGCCCACCGACATGATCGCCCCGAACAGCGAGGGGATCGAGAAGGTGGTGCCGGTGATGAACAGGCTCGCGACGATGCCGCAGAAGGCGACGGGCAGGGCCGCCAGCACCACGAAGGGATCGCCCCAGCTCTGATAGTTCACCGCCATCAGGAGGTAGACCGCGACGATCGCGATGCCGAGGCCAATGCCGAGGCGGAAGAAGGCGGCCCGCATGTTCTCGATCTGCCCGCGCACGGTGATCTTGTCCGGCGCCGGCAGGGCCTTCTGCTCCTCGTCGACGATCCGGTCGATATCGCGGGCGACCGCGCCGAGGTCGCGGTCCTGCACCGCGGCGTAGACGTTGAAGGTCGGCTGCGTGTTGACGTGGTTGATCACCGTCTGCGTCGGCTGGCGGGTGATCGTCGCGATGCTGGAGAGCAGCGTCAGCGCCCCCGGGCCGTTGCCGGCATTGGCGCGGGCGAAGAGCGGGGTGTTCTGCAGGGCGGTCAGCGAGTCGTTGCGGTATTCCGGCGTCTGGACCCAGAGCTGGTAGGGGATGCCGGTCTTCGGGTCGGTCCAGAAGTTCGGGTTCACCTGGAAGGAGCCCGACAGCGACACGTTGAGGCTCTGGGCCACCTGCTGCTGCGTCAGGCCGAGTTCGGAGGCGAGCCGCCGGTCGACATCGACGAAGAATTGCGGCGTGTCGACGATCTGGTGCAGGTGCACGTCGACGAGGCCGGGCGTCTCCTTCAGCCGCGCCTCGATCCGCCGGGCGACCTCCAGATCCTTGACGGTGTTGCGCCCCGAGACCTGCACGTCGATCTGCGCGATCACCCCGAAATTGAGGATCTGGGTGATGATGTCGGAGGGCTGGAAATAGACGATCATGTCGGGGAAGCGCTCGCGCAGGGTCTCGCGCAGGCGCCGCTGATACTCCGCCACCGGGCCGTGCTCGTCCTTCAGGTCGATCAGCATCTGCCCGTCGTTGTAGGAGACGAACGAGCCGTCGGAGAAGGCGAAGTTGTAGTTGTTCGACGGGATGCCGATGTTGTCGAGGATCTGGTCGATCTCACCCTCGGGGATCACCTCGCGCACCACCTTCTCGACCGCGGCGAAGGTCTGCTCGGCGGTCTCGATGCGCATGCCGGGGCGGGTGCGCAGGTGGAGCGTCATCTGGCTCGATTCGACCTGCGGGAAGTAGTCCTGCCCCGTGAAGACGAAGAGTCCGCCGGTGCCGGCAAACAGCAGGACGACGCTCGTGATCGTCGCGATCCGGTGGCGCAGGACCGCGTGGAGCAGCCCGACATAGCCGCGGTGGAACCGCTCGAACCGCGCCTCGAACCCGCGGCGGAAGGCGCCGGCGAGCCGGAAGACGGGGGAAAGCAGCCAGCCGAGCGCCCGCTCGATCCGACCGCGGCGCGGGGCGTCCGCCTCGCCGCCATGGTGCTGGAGGTATTCGCGGGCCACCAGCACGTCGATCAGCACCGGCACCAGGGTGCGGGTGAGGAGGTACGAGGTCAGCATCGCGAACACGACCGCGAGCGCCTGCGGCGTGAACAGGTATTTCGGGGTGTCGGTGAGCGCGAAGACCGAGACGAAGGCGGCGCAGATCGACAGCGTCGAGATCAGCGCCGGCTTGGCGATGCCGGCCGCGCCCTCGACCACGGCGTTGCGGAACGGCTTGCCCTCCTCGAACAGGCGGTAGGTGTTCTCGATCGCCACCGTCACGTCGTCGACGAGGATGCCGACCGCGAGCGCGAGACCGCCCAGCGTCATCACGTTGATGGTGTGGCCGAGCGCGGCGAGCAGCGCCAGCGAGGTCATCAGGCAGAGCGGGATCGAGACGAGCACGATCAGGGTCGAGCGCCACGAGCCGAGGAACAGCAGGATGGTGAGGCCGGTGAGGCAGGCGGCGATGACGGCCTCGTGCCACACGCCCTCGATCGCGTTCGAGACGAAGACCGACTGGTCGAAGAGCGGCTTGATCTCCATGCCCTCGGGGGCGGCCGCGCGGATGTCGGGCAACGCCGCCTTGACGTTGTTGACGACGTCCAGCGTCGAGGCGGTGCCGTTCTTGAGCACGCGCATCAGCACCGAGGCCTGCCCGTCGGCGCGCACCACGTTGACCTGCGGCGGGCCGCCGTCGCGGACATAAGCCACGTCGCGCACCAGCACCGGCTGGCCGTTGACCACCTTAATCGGGATCTCGTTCAAGGCCGCGATCGCGTCCGGCGTCGCGTTCATCTGCACCGGATATTGCTGCTCGCCGATCTTGGTCAGGCCCGAGGGGATGGTCAGGTTCTGCGAGGTCACCGCATTGGTGACTTCGAGCGGCGTCATCCCGAGCGCCTGGAGCGCGTGCAGGTCGAGATCGACCATGACTTGGCGCGGCGCGCCGCCGAAGGGGGAGGGCAGGGTCGAGCCCGGCACCTGGGTCAGGCGCTGGCGGATGCGGTACTGGGCGTAGTCGTAGACCTTGTTGAGGCTGTCCTTGGCCGAGGTCAGCGCGAGCTGGATCACCGGCACCGAGGAGGCGGAGAAGCGCACGATCACCGGCGGCTGCACGCCGGGCGGCATCAGCGCGCGGATCGAGTTGGTGGAGGAGACGACCTGGGCGATGGCGAGATCGATGCTGACGCTCTGGTCGAAATAGATCTTCATCACCGACGTGCCCTGGAGGCTGGTCGATTCCATCCGGGCGATGTTGTTGACGTTGTTGGAGATTCCGAACTCGGAATAGGTCGTGATCCGCTTCTCCATCTCCGGCGCGGAGAGACCCGTATAGGTCCAGACCACGACGACGACGGGGATGTCGACGGCGGGCAGCACGTCCTTCGGCGTCACGACGATCGCGCCCGCGCCGCCGAGCATCATCAGCACGGCGAGCACGTAGGTCGTGACGCGGAACTTGAGGGCGTACTGGACGAGTCCCATGGGTCTCCGGTGGATGTCCGGTCGGCGTGCCTCACGAAGCGCCCGGTCGCCGACGGCCCCGTCCGGGCCGGACCCGTGCGGCGGGCGTTTCGTGAGAGACACGCGCCTGCCGGAGAAGCGACGGGGGTGACCTTACGGATACCGCACGGCCACTGTTTCTGTTCTATGTCCGATTACTGCCGGAAACACAGGCGTGCCGCGATGCCGCATCGGCGCCTGTCCCCGCTGTTCAGGCCCGCACCCTCCGCCCGACGGAGATACGGTTAGACTGAAAATAACCTTTGCAATGATACGGTTCAGGCCGTCCGCGATGGCATCGGCGCCGGATTGCCGTCCGCGCGCGCCGTCCCTTGCTTCGCCGCTTGCTGCTGGATCGCCTCTTGTTCGATCGCCTCTTGCCGCCGCGCCTGCGCCCGGCCGAGCCAGAGCGCGTTGAGGAGCCACGCCGCCGAGAGCGGCACCGCCACCACGGCCGCGGCGTGGCCGCCGAAGCCGAGGGCGGAGAGCCCCGTATAGGACCACGCGCCGACCTGATCGCCGAGGCGGTAGACCACCGTGTCGATGAAGCTTTTGGCCTTGTAGCGGTCCTCCCGCGGCACCACCGTGAACAGCACCTCGCGCACCGGCCGGGCGACGGCGAAATTGCCCGCGCGGCGCAGCACGTAGATCACCACCACCGAGGCGACGCTCGGCGACAGCGCCAGCGCGGCGAATCCGACGATGCTCGCCGCCGGCAACAGCGCCAGGGTCACGCCGACGCCGAGCCAGCGGGTGATGCGCCCGGTGAGGAAGAGCTGCACGCCAAGCGTCAGCACGTTCACGGCGAGATCGACGCTGGCGAAGAAGGCGGTCTGCGCGCCGCGGTCGGGGAAGCTGCGCTTGGCGATCCCCGCCTGCTCGAAATACAGGAAGGTCGCGGTGACCGAGAACAGCGCAAGAAACAGCGCGATATTGAGGAGATAGGGCGAGGCGAGAGTGCGCCGGATGCCGGCGAGCACGTCGCCGCCGATGGTCTCGCCCGCGCGGGACGCCTCGGGCACTTCGTGCAGCCGCCCGATCAGTCGGGCGAGCCCCCGCATGGCGAAGACCGCCGCCTCCAGCAGGACGGCGGCCGCCAGCAGCAGCGCCCAGGTCGGCACGTCGCGCGCCAGCGTCGCCGTCACCGCCGAGCCGCAGATCGCGCCGAGCGTCGCGCCGGCGGCGATGAAGCCGAACAGGCGCTTGCCCTGCTCGGTCGAGAACACGTCCACCACCGTGGCCCAGAAGATCGAGACCACGAACAGGTTGAAGATCGAGAGCCAGACGAAGAAGGCCCGGCCGACCCAGAGAGCGGTTTCACCCTCCGCGACGGCGATGAGGCCGGCGAAGACCAGGATGTTGAGGATGAAGAAGCGGTAGGTGAGGGGCACGAAGCGCGCCCGCGGCAGGCGCTTGACCAGCCAGGCGAAGGGCAGGTTGAGCGCCAGCATGCCGATGAGGGTGGCCAGGAACAGCCAGGGCAGGTTCTCGAGCCCGCCCGCCACGCCCATCTGGTCGCGGATCGGGCGCAGCACGTAGTAGCTCGCCAGCAACGCGAAGATGTAGGCCCAGGACCATGCGAGCGCCGGGCCCTCGCCCGGCCTCACGTCGATGAGGCCGGCGAGGCGGTCCGGGAGGGAAGAGCCTTGAGCGTCGCTCAAGGCTTCACCCCGAGCTTCTCCTTCAGTTCCGGCGCCGAGAGGTCGTGGCCGAAGCCGGGCGAGCCCATGGCGAAGGTGTCGGCGGCCTTCAGCTCGCCGACCACCACGGGATCGAAGCCGGCATCCGAGACCAGGGTGCGGGCGGTCTCCAGCGCCTTCGGGTCGTTGCCGGCGATCGGCACCGCCATGCGCGGCTCGGGCCGGCCGGCATTCTTCTGAAAGATCTTATAGTTCGCCGCGTTGAAGGCGCGCACCACCCGCGCTCCGGCGAGATACTTGGCGGAGGTCGCGCCGATGCCGTCGCGCTCGACCTCGTCGTAGACCGCGCCGTCGCGGGCCTTCACCGCGTTGCCGGCATCGATCACCACCTTGTTCTTCAAGCCGGCGGCGTTCTCACGCCCCAGCTCCGGATAGGCCTTGTAGGGCACCGCGATCAGCACGGCATTGCCGAAGGCGATGGCTTCGGCCGGCGTGCCCGCCCGCGCCTTGGGCCCGAGCTCCTCGATCAGCGCCTTCAACTGCTCCGGATGGCGGGAGGCGAAGAACACCTCGTAGCCCGCCTTGATCCAGAGCCGGCCCAGCGTCCCGCCGATATTACCGGCCCCGACGATCCCGATTTTTTTGGTCGTTTCGGACTGCGCGAAAGCGGGCAGCGCGGGGAGCAGGAACGAGCCGGCGAGGAGCGCCAGAGCCGCGCGCCGACTCAGAGAAATCCCAAAAAAATCAGACCGCATCGATGAAGGCCTCCATCTTGCGCCGCTCGGCGGCGTCCGGCAGCCGCCCGGTCGCGGCGGCGAGGTTGTCCTCGACGTAGCTCGCCTTGGCCATGCCCGGGATCGGGCCGGTCACGGCCTCGTTGGCGAGCACGTATTTCAGGAAGAACTGCGCCCAGCTCTTGCAGCCGAACTCAGTCGCGAAATCGGGCAGGGGCTTGTCCTTCACCGCCTTGAACAGGCGGTCGCGGCCGAAGGGCACGTTGACCATCACCGCCACGCCGCGCTCGGCGGCGAGCGGCAGGACGCGCTCGGCCGCGAGCCGGCTGTCGAGGGCGTAGTTCACCTGCACGAAATCGAGCCGTTCGCGCTTCATCACCGCCTCGAGCTCGGGGAACTGCTCGTCGCGCCAGACCGTGACGCCGACATAGCGGATGCGGCCCTTCTCCTTGAGTGCGCGCAGGACGGCGAGGTTCACCTCCGTGTCGATCAGGTTGTGCACGGCGATGAGGTCGATCGTGTCCGTGCGCAGGCGCTGGAACGAGCGCTCGGTCTCGGCCTCCGACGCCTCCCGGCCGCGGGCGGCGACCTTGGTGGCGAGAAAGATCTTTTCGCGCAGGCCCTGGAGGATCAGGCCGAGGACGTCCTCGGCGGTGCCGTAGCTCGGGGCGGTGTCGATCACCTGCCCGCCGAGCGCCACGAAGCGCTCCACCGCCTCGCGCAAGGGGGCGGTGGCCTCGGGCGTCACCGCGACCTCGTAGCGGCGCGAGGTGCCGATGCCCATGGCCGGCAGCCGCTCCCCGGAGGAGGGGATCGGCCGGGTGATCAGGGCCTCCGCGGCGCGGGCCCCGAGCGGCACGAGGCCGGCTCCGGCGAGGGCGGCGGCGCCCTGCAGCAGGGTTCGACGGGAGAGCGGTGGAACGGGCGGCAGGACAGGCGGCATGGGCGCGGGCCTCCTTCGCGGACGGACGTGGCCCGAGCGAGATAGGGCAACCTCACCGCACGGGCGACGCGCTCACCCCTCGAAGCGACCGAACGTCACCGTCGTCTCGCCGTAGCTGCGCCGCTCCAGCTCCGAAAAACCGGGCGGCAGGACCGGGCCAGCCTCGGCGGCCTCCTCGACGAGGACGAGGGCGCCGGGGGCGAGCCAGCCGCCGGACGCCGCAGCCGTGAGCGCCGCGGGAGCGAGGTTCTTCCGGTAGGGCGGGTCGCAGAAGACCAGGGACGCTGCCTGATCCAGGGCCGGCCCGAGCCGGGTCGCGTCGCGCGGGATCAGCCGGGCGCGGGCCGCGCAGCCGAGCGCGGCGATCCCCTCGCGGATCAGCGTGCCGGCCTGGCGCCCGTCGTCCACGAAGAGCGCCCGGGCCGCCCCCCGGGAGAGCGCCTCGAAGCCCAGCGCACCGGTGCCCGCGAACAGATCGAGCACCACCGCATCCTCGGCCGCGTCGTCGTAGGCGTGGGCGAGCACGTTGAACAGGGCCTCGCGCAGGCGGTCGGAGGTCGGGCGGATGCCCTCCGCCTTCGGCCCGGCGAGCCGGCGCCCGCGCCATTCGCCGCCGACGATCCGCACGCGTCAGGTCTCAGGCGCCGCCACGGGGCGGACGACCGCCCCCGCGCGGCCCCGGCTTGCCGCCGGGACGGCCTCCGGATGCGCCGCCGGGCTTGCCGCCGGGACGTCCCCCCGGGCGCCCGCCGGGCCGGCCACCGCCGCCACCGGGCTTGAAGTCGCCCCGCGCCCCGCCTTTCGGGCCGCCCTTGAAATCGCCTCTGGCGCCGTCGCGGGCGCCGCCCTTGAAGCCGGGCTTGCCGCTCGAACCGGCACCAGGGCCTTTGCGGAAACCGCCGCGCTCGGGCGCCTCGGCACCGCGCGGGGCGCGGGCGGGGCGCTCGCCCTCGGCCGAGCGGGGACGGTCGCGCGGGGGGCCGCGACGCTCCGGAGCCCCGGCCTCGGCGGAACGCTCCCGGCGGGGCGCCCCCTCGCCGCGGTCGCGCTGCGGACGGCCTTCGCTGCGCTCGCGCGGCGGACGCCCCTCGCCCTCGAAGCGGCGCTCCCGCGGCGGCCCGCGCCGCTCGGGGGCGGCGCCCTCTCCGGCCTCGCGGCGGCGGGGACGGGCCTCGCCCGCGGGCGCGTCCCGGCGCGGCCGGTCGTCGCGTGGACGTTCCTGACGCTCGGGCCGATCCTGGCGCTGGGGCCGCTCCTCCTCCTTGCGGAAGCGGACCCGGCGGTGCGGCTCGGGAGCGGGCGTCTCCGGCGTGGGCTGGAGCCGCTCGACCAGAACCCGGCGCTCGCCGGCCGCCTGGATCGCGCCGACCCGCTCGCGGCCGCGCTCGGCCGCCGCCGCGCGGGCGGTCTTCGGGTCGGTGCCGCGGCGCGGCACCTTGCTCGCCCGGGGGCGGGTCTCGTCGTCGGCCCGCCACACGGTCGGCGAGGGCGCCCGCTGGGCCGGGCGCGCACCGGCACGCGGGGCGGCCGGACGGGCGGGATCGCGCGGCGGACGGCCCGCCGAACCGCCGCGCCCCCCCGAGCGCTCCTCGTCGCGGGTGCCCTGACGGCCGCCGCGCCCCGCGGGCGCCTCCGTCCGTGCGCCCTGCGCGGCGCGGGCCGCCTTCTTCGGGCTGCCGAAGGGGGCGATGGCCTCGCGCACCGGGCTCTCGAAATCGACGCCGGCCTGCTCGGCGAGGCTCTTTCCGAGCTGCTCCTTCAGCACCTTGGTGCGGATCTCCTCGACCAGCCCGACTTCGAGGTCGCCGAGCTGGAACGGTCCGAACGAGAGCCGGATCAGCCGGTTCACGGAGAGGCCGAGATGTTCGAGGATGCGCTTGACCTCGCGGTTCTTGCCCTCGCGCAGGCCGAGGGTGAGCCAGAGGTTGTCGCCCTGCACCCGGTCGAGGGTCGCCTCGACGGGGCCGTATTCCATGCCGTCGACGGTGACGCCCTTCTTGAGCTTGTCCAGGTCGGCCTGGGTGATGTCGCCGAAGGCGCGCACCCGGTAGCGACGCAGCCAGCCGGTATCGGGGTGGGCGATCACCTTGGCGAGGCCGCCGTCGTTGGTGAGGAGCAGGAGCCCCTCGGTGTTGATGTCGAGCCGGCCGATGGCGACGACCCGCGGCAGGTCGTCGGGCAGCCCGTCGAACACGGTCTGGCGCCCTTCCGGGTCGCGGGCGGTGGTGACGACGCCGCGGGGCTTGTGCAGCAGCCAGAGCCGGGTGCGCTCGCGGGCGGGGAGGGGCTCGCCGTCGATCGCGATGCGGTCGGATTCGGTGACGTTGATCGCCGGTGAGGTCAGGATCTTGCCGTTGAGGCTGACGCGGCCGGCCTCGATCATCGCCTCCGCGTCGCGGCGGGAGGCGATGCCGGCGCGGGCGATGGCCTTGGCGATGCGCTCGCCCTCGGGTGCGGCGGACTGGTCCGCGGACTGGTCCGCAGGCGCGGCCGTGGAGGGGTCTGGAATGTCGGTCATCCGCGCCCCTTACCAGAGCGGCGGTTCGCGCAAAAGGAAAAGGCGGCCCCGCGCGGGGCCGCCCTTCTCGACGCGCTTCCGAAGAAGCAGGGTCGTCACAACCGCGGGGAGCGACCGCGCACCGCGCCCATCACCGCCGAGATCAGGAACAGCGCGATGGCGACGAAGAACACGATCTTGGCCGCCTCCATGGCGGTGCCGGCGATGCCGCCGAAGCCGAGCAGAGCGGCGATCAGAGCGACGACGAGAAAGGTAACAGCCCAACCGATCATGGTATCCTCCTGACGTCCGTCTTGGACGGTGCTTGGACGGTGTCTTGAAAGTCTGTCCTGGCCTGGAAAATTGCCAAGCTGCCGGAATCGTTCCGTCGATGGCGCTGAAAACGGTTGCCGGCGCGAAGCGTTCCGGAGCAGGCGGCCGGCAAGCGAGGCTCTTGGGAGCGGTGGCCAGGGAACAGGTCCCGGAGGCCGGGGCACGGCGGAGGAACAGGCCCGTCCCTTTTCCGGCAGAGCGGAGCGACGGGGCGCGCCACGACGCAAGCAGGCCTCCGGGGGGACGTCCCCCGAGCGCTCCGGAAGCGTGCGAAAATCTCGTCCGGACGTCCGTCAGGCCGCCAGCGTTCGTGCCGGCCGCCCCTCGGACGCGGAACCGGCCTCGAGCAGGACGGCGATTTCGTGGACCGGCCGGGGCGGGCTGAACAGGTAGCCCTGCACCTCCTGCGCGCCCTCCGCCCGGATGGTGGCGAGCTGCGGCTCGGTCTCGACGCCCTCGACGAGCGTGGTGATGCCGAGGCTCGCCCCCAGACTGACGATGGCGCGGATGATCGCTCCGGCCTCCGACTGGGCCGCGCAGTCGCGCACGAAGGAACGGTCGATCTTGATCTTGTCGAAGGGGAAGCGGCGCAGGTAGCTGATCGAGGAATAGCCCGTGCCGAAATCGTCCATGGAGATGCGCACCCCGAGTTTGCGCAGGGTGTGCAGCGTCTCGAGATTCATTTCGGTGTCGTCGAGGAGCACGCTCTCGGTGATCTCCAGCTCAAGGCGGCTCGCCTTGAGGCCGCTCATCGCGAGGGCGCTGAGCACGCTCTGAACGAAGCCGCGGTGGCGCAGCTGCAGCGGCGAGACGTTGACCGCCACGCTGATCCCGTCGTGCCAGGCGGCGGCATCCCGGCAGGCTTGGCGCAGCACCCACTCGCCGATCGATACGATCAGGCCGGTCTCCTCGGCCAGGGGAATGAACACCGCCGGGCTCACGAGGCCGCGCTCGGGATGGCGCCAGCGGACCAGCGCCTCCACGCCGGTGATGCGGTTGTCGGACAGGTCCACGAGCGGCTGATAGTGCAGTTCGAAGCGGTTCTGCGCGAGCGCCTCGCGCAGCTCGCGTTCGAGGCCGAGCCGCTCGCGCAGGGTCTCGTCCATCTGCGGCTCGAACAGGCGGGCGGTGCCGCGCCCCCCGGCCTTGGCCTCGTAGAGGGCCATGTCGGCCTCCTTGAGGAGGCGCTCGATGTCCTGCGGCACGCCGCCCTCGGCCTCGGCCAGGGCGATGCCGGCGCTCATCCCGATCTCGACGGTGACCCCGTCGAGGAGGTAGGGCGCCGCGACCACGGCGATCAGGCGCTCGGCCAGCCCCGTCGCCCCGGCCGCATCCTCGACGCGGGAGATCACCGCGAATTCGTCGCCCCCGAGCCGGGCGACCACGTCGTGGCCGCGCACGTGCCCCCGCAACCGCTCGGCCACCGCCCGCAGCAGGCAATCGCCCACCGCGTGGCCGAAGCTGTCGTTGACCGGCTTGAACCGGTCGAGATCGAGACAGAGCACGGCGACCCGCGCCCCCGCGCCGGTGCTCGGCATCTCGATCAGTTCGGCGCCGATCTCGCGCAGGCGGGTGCGGTTGGGCAGGTCGGTGAGCCCGTCGTGGCGGGCCATGTGGATGATGCGCGCCTCGTTGCGCCGCCGCTCGGTGATGTCCTCGAAGGTCGCCACCCAGCCGCCGCCGTCCATCGGCCGGTGGGTCACGGCGATGACCCGTCCATCGGCGAGTTCGCGCAGGACCGATTTCAGCCCGTCCTCGGTGAGCGAGGTGCGGGTCCCCTCGCTGATCGCATCGACGGTGGCGCCGCGCTTGTAGCGCCCGAGCGCCACCAGCGTCTCGATGATGGCGCGCTGGCTCATGCCGACATGGACCGCGTCCTCCGACAGGCCGAAGATCTCCAGGTAGCGCCGGTTCCACACCAGGAGCCGCTGCTCCGCATCGAACATGCACAGCCCGTGGGTCATGTTCTCCAGGGCGGCGTCGAAGCGCCGGTTCTGCTCGCTGAGCTGGGCATGCGCCTCGACGAGGGCGCGCCGGGTCCGATGCTGCTCGGTGACGTCGCTGCCGACGCCCTGGTACCCTAGGAAGTCGCCCTCGGGCGTGAACAGCGGCCGGCCGCTGATCTCGAACCAGCGCGGCATACCGTCGGGATGGCGATAGACGTAGGTCAGGTCGCGGAAGGGGCGGCGCGCGGCGATCGCCGCGCGATATTGCGGGAGGCTCGCCTCCTCCCCCGGGCAGGCCAGGGTCTCGCGCGCGCGTCCGATCAGGCTCTCCGGCGGGCAGCCCAGAAGGCGCTCCGCACCTGGGGAGAGATAGCGGAAGCAGTCCTCGGCATCGGTGGTCCAGAACCAGTCGAAGGCGATCCGCGCCAGTTCTTCAAGGTCGTTCAGGGGCATGGCACTACCGTGGGCGAACCGGATCTTTCGAGGCGAAATGTAAATATTTCCTCATGCTCACGTCTTCGACATTCTGCTCAAAATCCTATCTGAGCTGCGCCAATCCAAGTGCAGGGGAGGCCGATGACTGCCGCCTGAATTGTGCAGGCACCCGAACGTGCTACTAGGTTGTGTTAATAAATCTCAAGTTCATGGCGATCATGACGCCAGGACGGCCCTGGACCAGGCCTTGGGCCAGGTCCTGGGCCAGATCTTGGGCGCGAAGTCGCCGGAGCCTTCGCCGCGCCGAGCCGTTATCCGCGGCACGGGAGCCGCGCAGCGGGAAGGATTGCGGATGGCGGAAGGCGACGACCTGTTTCCCGGCTTCGAGCCGCTCTGGATCGAGGGGCCGGCCGGCCGATGGTTCGGACGGGCCGCGGGTCCGCGGGACGCACCGCCGCTCCTCCTGCTGCACGGCTTTCCGCAGTGCCACGCCATGTGGCACCGGCTGGCGCCGGCGCTGGCCGAAACGCACCGCGTCATTGCCCTCGACCTCAAGGGCTACGGCTGGTCGGCCGCCCCCGACGCGCGAGGCGGGGAGCACGCCTACGCCAAGCGGCGGCTCGGGGCGGAGATCGTCGCGGTGATGGAGCGCCTCGGCCATGTGCGCTTCGCGCTGGCCGGCCACGATCGCGGCGCCCGCGTCGGCTACCGGCTCGCCCTCGACGAGCCGGGCCGGATCGAGCGGCTCGCGATCCTCGACATCGTGCCGACGGACGTCCAGTGGACCCGCATCGAGGCGAAGCCGGGCGCCAATCCGCACTGGCCGTTCCTGGCCCGCCCCGCCCCGGAACCGGAGGAGGCGATCCGCCGCGACCCGGACGGCTATTTCGAGGGGCTGCTGCGCGGCTGGAGCGCGGGCCGCGACCTCGCCGCCTTCGACGCCCGCGCGCTCACGCTGTACCGACAGGCCTGGAACGTGCCCGAGCGCATCCACGCGATGTGCGAGGATTACCGGGCGGGCGGCGCCGACGGGCCGGACCGCGCCGCCGACCGCGACGACCTCGCCGCGGGCCGGACCCTGGCGATGCCGGTGCTCGTCCTCGCGAGCGAGGCCTATCTCGATCACGACAAGCCGGAAACGGCCCTGGCGGCGTGGCGGCGGACCTTCGCGCCGCAGGCGCAGGGCGCGCGGATCGCCTCCGGCCACTTCATGGCCGAGGAGGCGCCGGAGCCGACGCTGCGGGCGCTGCAGGCCTTTCTGGCGGCGTAGTCTGATTTCGGATCGATCGCCTCGGTGCCGGCTCGCGTCATCCCGGGGCCGCGCAGCGGAACCCGGGATCCACCCGCGATGCGGGAAACATGGCTCCGTCGAGGCCCGTCGTGGATTCCGGGGTCGCCTTGGCCCCGGAATGACGGTGGTGGGGGCTGAACCGAACCCACCAAGCGGGAAAGGCCTATCCCCTCAGAAGCTCTCCACCCACGGCCGCAGGGCGATCTCGTCGGTCCAGGCGCTGCGATCCTGGCGCAGGAGGGCGAGGTAGCTCTTGGCGATCGCATCCGGGTCGAGGGTCGCGTCGGGGCGCTCCCCGGGATCGGGCCGGGCGGCAGAGCGGATCGCGCCGTCGATCACGATGTGCGCGACGTGGATGCCCTGGGGCTGCAACTCGCGGGCGAGGCTCTGGGCGAGGCCCCGCAGGGCGAACTTGCCCATGGCGAAGGGGGTGGAGCCGGCAAACCCCTTCACGCTCGCCGAGGCGCCGGTGAACAGGATCGCGCCGTGGCGATGCGGCAGCATCCGCCGGGCGGCGGCCTGGGCCACGAGGAAGCCGCCATAGGCCGAGACCGCGAGCGCGCGCGCCACCGCCTCCGGATCGAGATCGACGGTGGCCCCGCGCAGCCGGCCGCTGGCATTGTAGACCACCACGTCCGGCGCGCCGCCGAGCGCCGGCTCGAGCCGGGGGAACAGGGCCTCAACCGCGCCCGGATCGGTGGCGTCGCAGGCATGGAGCACGGCCCCCGTCTCCGCGGCGAGGCCGGCGAGTTTCTCGGTGTTGCGCGCGGCGAGCCCGACCTTCAGCCCCTCCGCCGCGAACAGACGCGCCAGCGCGGCGCTCAAGCCTGGGCCGGCGCCGACGATCAGGGCGCGCTGATAGGTCGGGACCATGCGAGGGCTCCGGTGCGGTTTGGAAGGACGAGGGATCGAACGCGCCGCGGACCGCCGCGGTTCGGCGACCGAGCCGGAGCGCGCCCCGCAATCGGGGGCGCTCCGGTTCATCCCCGCCGCTGCGCGAAGAAATCCCTGAGGAGGTCCGCCGCCTCGCCCTCGCGAAAGCCCGAATAGACCTCCGGGGCGTGGTGGCAGGTCTGCTGATTGAACACTCGGGGCCCGTGCTCGACGCCGCCGCCCTTGGGATCGGCGGCGGCGTAGTAGAGCCGGCGGATGCGGGCGAAGGAAATCGCGCCCGCGCACATCGGGCAGGGCTCCAGGGTGACGTAGAGGTCGCAGCCGGTGAGCCGTTCGTCGCGCAGCGCGGCGCAGGCGGCGCGGATCGCCAGGATCTCGGCATGGGCCGTGGGATCGGACAGGGTGCGCGGCCGGTTGCCCGCGACCGCGAGCACGGTCCCGTCCCGCACCACGGCCGCACCGACCGGCACCTCGCCGAGCGCCGCGGCCTCACGGGCAGCGGCGAAGGCGAGGTCGAGGAAATCGGGCATTACGCGTCGGAGGAAGCCGCCTCGCGGGCGACCTCCCGGCCGCCGATGTCGCTGCGGAAGAACCCGTCCGGCCAATCGATCCGCCGCACCGCCGCGTAGGCGCGGTCCTTCGCCTCCCGCACGCTGGCGCCGAGCGCCGTGACGGCGAGCACCCGGCCGCCATCGGCGAGCAGCCGGTCTCCGTCGCGGCGGGTGCCGGCCTGGAACACCAGGACCGTCCCGTCCTCCGCCTCGCCCCCCGCCGCCTCGGCGCCGCGGATCTCGGTGCCGCGGGTCACCGCGCCGGGATAGCCCCGCGCCGCCATCACCACGGTGAGCGCGGCGCGGGAGGCGTCGAAGCCGATCGAGACGCCGGAGAGATCCCCCTTGGCCGCCGCCAGCAGCGCCGGCACGAGGTCGCCGGACAGGCGCGGCATCAGCACCTGCGCCTCCGGGTCGCCGAAGCGGGTGTTGTACTCGATGAGCTTCGGGCCCTCATCCGTCAGCATCAGCCCGGCATAGAGGATGCCGGCGAACGGCGTGCCCCGGGCGGCCATGCCGGCCAGGGTCGGCGCGATGATCCGCGTCATCACCGTCTCGGCGATCTCCGGCGTGACGATGGAGGCGGGGGAATAGGCGCCCATGCCCCCGGTATTGGGGCCGCGGTCGCCGTCATAGACGCGCTTGTGGTCCTGGGCCGTGCCGATCGGGATGGCGCGGGTGCCGTCGCAGAGCGCGAAGAAGCTCGCCTCCTCGCCGAACAGGCATTCCTCGATGACGAGCGCGCCCCCTTCGCTGCCGTCGAGGATCGCCCGCACGGCCGCCTCGGCCTCGGGCAGCGACTCGGCGACCGTCACGCCCTTGCCGGCGGCGAGGCCATCGGCCTTGACCACGATCGGTGCTCCGCGCTCGCGCAGATAGGCGAGCGCGGGCTCCAGTTCGGTGAAGCGAGCGAAGGCGGCGGTCGGGATGTCGTGCTCGGCGCACAGATCCTTGGTGAAGCCCTTCGAACCTTCGAGCTGCGCCGCGGCCCGGGTCGGCCCGAAGGCGGGGATGCCGGCGGCCTGCAGGTCGTCGACGAGCCCGGCGACCAGCGGCGCCTCCGGCCCCACCACCACCAGCCCGACGTTTTCCGCCCGGCAGAAGGCGACGACCGCCGCGTGGTCGGAGACGGGGAGATCCGGCCGGTTCTCGCCGTGCCGGGCCGTGCCGGGATTGCCCGGCGCGACGAACAGCTTCGCGCAGAGCGGCGATTTGGCGATGGCCCAGGCCAGGGCGTGCTCGCGCCCGCCGGAGCCGATGAGCAGGATGGAGAAGGGCTCGGTCATGACGAGACCCTATCCAAAAAATTTTGGGCCGGGGAAAGGGCGTTTCGCGTTTGCCCCGGCGACGCAACCAGTAACGCACCTCGTAACCCAAGGGAGAATCCGCCGCATGGCGCCGCGAGATCGTGATCAGGTTCGTCGTCAGGACCCTCGCGAGCGACCGGGGCGGATGCGGCGGCGGCTCGGTCTCGAGGGCGCCAACACCCTGGTGCAGACCCTGGCGATCCTCGGGGCGGGGGCCTGGGGCGTCTACACCTTCGTCTACGAGGCGCGGATCAAGCCGGGGCTCGCCCCGCCCTCGGTCTCGGTGAAGACCGACCTCGTCCGGGTCGGCGAGCGCGGCGACCGGGTGGCGATCCGCTCGACCGTGACCCGCACCAATGTCGGCCAGGCGGGCGTGCGCGTGCTCGGGCTCACCTACACCGTGGTCGGCCTGCGCACCCGCTTCTCTGAGCCGGGGGCGCAAGGGGAGGCGGAGGTGGCGGCGCGGGAGGCCGCCTTCCGGACCTCGCTCTCCGGCACGGCGAGCGTCGACTCCGCCCGCGACTACCTGCGCGAGACCGGCGCGCCGATCCTGCGCCAGGGCGTCTTGTTCTCCGGCGCGACCTCGCTCCCGAGCGAGCCCTCCGAGCTCAACCCGGGCGAATCCGTCTCCCGCGACGTCATCGTCTACGCCGACCGCAAGGCTTTCGACGCCATCCGCTTCGAGGTGCGGCTCGCCTACGCCAAGGAGGACGACCCGCCGGTGCGCCTGCGCTTCGAGGCGGGGGCGGATGGAGGGCTCGCGACCGTGCCGGCCGATCCCTGCCCCGCACCGAAATGCCCGCTGCGGACGACGGATTTCGCCACCGAGTTCTCGCTGTGGTGAGCGGCCGGTGCGGCCTCCCGTCCGCCTTGCGCCCGGGATCACCTTATCCCGCGCGCCGGACGGAACGGTTGGCCGGGCTCGCCTGTTGATGACCGCCATGCCGATCTGTCGCCACTCGATCGCCTCCCCCTCCCGCCCGCCCCGCGAGCGCCCGATCGTTCGGCTGTCGGATTACGTGATCCAGCGCCGCTCGGCGCCCCGGGCCGCCAACGACAACCGCCGCTCCCGTCTCGCGCCGGTCTGGCCCTGGGCCGTGGCGGCTGCGGCGGCTCCGGCCGTGACGGCGGCGCTGATCCTCACGCGTCTGATCTGACTCAGAAGGCCTCGTCCCGCGTCCGACGGCGCCTTCTGGTAAGCAAGGCCTGTCCCGGATAGGGAAGGGCAAGGGACGCGGCCGCCGCGCCACACCCGGACGCCCTTCCCCAACCGATCGGCCGCTCGGCCTTTACCTCCCCCGGCGGGTTCCCTAGCGTCCGGCCCCATGCCGCTCGTGCCCCCGCCACGTCCCGCGATCGCCGCCGCCGTGCCGCCGCCGGGGGAGCCGGCGCCCGCGGCGCTGCTCCAGGCCAATGCCCCCGAATGGTCGGTGGGCGATCTCGCCGCCGCCCTCAAGCGCACCCTGGAGGACGCCTTCGGCCATGTGCGCCTGCGCGGCGAGATCTCAGGCTATCGCGGGCCGCACGGCTCGGGCCACGCCTATTTCTCGCTCAAGGACGGCACGGCGAAGATCGACGCGGTGGTGTGGAAGGGCGTGCTCGGGCGCCTGCGCCAGAAGCCCAAGGAAGGGCTGGAGGTCGTCGCCACCGGCAAGATCACGACGTTTGCCGGAAAATCCTCGTACCAGATCGTCATCGACTCGATGGAGCCCGCCGGCATCGGCGCCTGGATGGCTCTGCTTGAGGAGCGCAAGCGCCAGCTCGCGGCCGAAGGCTTGTTCGAGGCGGAGCGGAAACGGCCGATCCCGTTCCTGCCGCGGGTGGTCGGCGTCGTCACCTCGCCCACCGGCGCGGTGATCCGCGACATCCTCCACCGGCTGGAGGACCGCTTTCCCCGCCCCGTACTGGTCTGGCCGGTGCGGGTCCAGGGGGAGGGGGCGGCCGAAGAAATCGCCGCGGCGATCCGGGGCTTCAACGGGCTTTCTCCCGATGGCGCGATCCCGCGGCCGGACGTGCTGATCGTCGCCCGCGGCGGCGGCTCGATCGAGGATCTCTGGGCCTTCAACGAGGAGGCGGTGGTGCGCGCCGCCGCCGAATCCGAGATCCCGCTGATCTCGGCGGTCGGCCACGAGACCGACACCACGCTGATCGACTTCGCCTCCGACCGCCGCGCCCCCACACCCACGGGCGCGGCCGAGATGGCGGTGCCGGTGCGCGCCGAACTCTCGGCCCAGATCCACGATCTCGGCGCCCGGCAGGCGGGCACGATGCTGCGGCGGATCGAGCGCGAGCGAGCGGATTTCCGCGCCCTGGTGCGGGCGATCCCCGGCGCCGACGCGTTCCTCGCCGCCAAGCGCCAGCGCCTCGACCTCGCCGACGCGCGGCTGCGCCCCGCGCTCGCCGCCAATGCCCGCGATTCCCGCGAGCGCCTCAACCGCCTCGCCGACCGGCTGACCCGGCGCTCGCCCGCCATCGCGCTCGCCGAAGCGCGGGCGCGGCTCGCCGGGATCGACCACCGCCCGCGCACCGCCATCGCCCGCATCATCGAGCGCCGCCGCGACCGGCTCGGGGCGCAGGCCGGCCTGCTCGGCGCCTTGAGCTACAAGGCCGTGCTCGCCCGCGGCTACGCCCTGGTGCGCGACGCCGACGGCCTGCCGGTGCGCTCGGCCACGACCGCCGCGACCGCCGCGCGGCTCCAGCTCCAGTTCGCCGACGGCGCCGTCTTCGCGCGCCCCGAGGACGCACCGGGCGATCCGGCGACTGCCGTCCCGGTCGAGGCCCCGCCCGCGCCGCCGCGACCGAAGCGTGCCTCCCGCCGGACCGCGCCCGAACCGGCGCCGAAAGCCGCGGAAGGCCCCTCCGAGCCGGCGGCGCGGCAGGGCTCGCTGTTCTGACGCGCGGAAGCCGCGGATCCTGCCCGTCCCGCCTCCGGGTCATCCCCTCCTTGCGCGGAGGCGGCTTGACCGGCCCGGCCGGCTCTGCGACCGAGCGGCACGGCTCCTGCCTCACCGGCGGCGGGCCCCGGCATCCCGCAGGAGAGGCGCGTGACCACGACGATCGACTCGGACCAGAAGCTCCACCTCGTGTTCGGCGGTGAGCTGGAGGATGTCTCGGGCGTGCGCTTCCGGGACATCAAGGATCTCGACATCGTCGGCATCTTTCCCGACTACGCCTCGGCCCAGACCGCGTGGCGCGCCAAGGCGCAGGCGACCGTCGACAGCGCGCAGACCCGCTACTTCATCGTCCATCTGCACCGCCTGCTCGAACCGTGATCGCGGTTGAGCGGGGCCGGATCCATGAAACCATTGTGACGGCAGGGTGTCGCTGGTATGAGCCGCGCGGCCGGATGCTTGTGCGGTCTCGGACGTAATCGTTTCGCGTAGCGTCCCGCGAATGACTGAAGAGTGAGCCGAGAGACGCCCGGCATGACGTCGTCCATCAAGATCATCGCCGGCAACGCGAGCCGCCCACTCGCCGAAGCGATCGCCGGCTACCTCGAGTTGCCGCTGGCGAACTGCATGGTCCGGCGCTTCGCCGACATGGAGATCTTCGTCGAGCTGCAGGAGAACGTGCGCGGCGAGGACGTGTTCATCGTCCAGTCGACCTCGTTCCCGGCCAACGACCACCTGATGGAGCTGCTGATCATGATCGACGCCGCGCGTCGGTCCTCGGCGCGGCGCATCACGGCGGTGATCCCCTATTTCGGCTACGCCCGGCAGGACCGGCGCACCTCGGGCCGCACGCCGATCTCGGCCAAGCTGGTCGCCAACCTCATCACCGAGGCGGGCGCCGACCGCGTTCTGACCCTCGACCTCCATGCCGGCCAGATCCAGGGCTTCTTCGACATCCCCACCGACAACCTGTTCGCCGCCCCGGTGATGGTGCGCGACATCAAGGAGCGCCTCGCGCCCGGCGAGCGCATGGTGGTCTCGCCGGACGTCGGCGGCGTGGTGCGCGCCCGCGCGCTCGCCAAGCGCATCGACGCGTCGCTGGCCATCGTCGACAAGCGCCGCGAGCGGGCGGGCGAGTCGGAGGTGATGAACATCATCGGCGACGTCGAGGGCCAGTCCTGCATCCTCGTCGACGACATCGTCGATTCCGGCGGCACCCTGGTGAACGCCGCCGAGGCGCTGCTCAACGCCGGCGCCCGGGACGTGTCGGCCTACATCACCCACGGGGTGCTCTCGGGCGGCGCGGTCTCGCGCATCGCCGCCTCGCGGATGAAGGAGCTCGTCATCACCGATTCGATCCTGCCGACGCAGGCCGTGAAGCTCGCCCGCAACATCCGCGTGATCTCGATCGCGCCGCTGCTCGGCGAGGCGATCGGGCGCACGGCGACGGAGTCGAGCGTGTCGAGCCTGTTCACCTGATCGAAGTCCGGGTTTCCAAAGGGATCATCCCTTTGGCGGGGCGCCGGGGTGGAACCCCGGTCTTCCTCCAGGGCTCCGCCCTGAACCCGCGAAAGGGCTTGCCCTTTCGAAACCCCTGACTTTCGCTCAGCGGATCTCGGCGATCTCGAATTCGTGGTCGTTCACCGTGACGGTGTCGCCGACGCCCTTGCCGGTGAGCGCGCGGGCGAGCGGCGCGACGTAGGAGATCGAGCCGGCCGACGGGTCGGCCTCGTCCTCGCCGACGATGCGGAAGGTCTGGCGCGTGTCGTCCTCGCGCAGCACGGTGACGGTCGCACCGAAGCGCACCACGTCCCCCTCGAACGCCTCAACGAGCTGCGCCGAGTTCTTGCGCGCGCTCCAGTAGCGCAGGTCGCGCGAGAGGCGGGCATGGTCCGCCTTGTCCTGCTGCGGCGAGAGGCCCGACAGCTCCGTCTCCAGCCGCGCCACCTCGGCCTCGATCTGCGCGAGGCCTTCCGGCGTCACGAAGTTGGTGTGGGAGGAAATCGGGCGGTCAGGAAGATCCTCGAAGGCTTCTCCGCCTTCCGGCTCACGGACGAATGCTCTGCTCATAAGATACGCAATGCCTAAGCCTGCACCGGGGTTCCCGCGTGCCGGGATGCCGGCTCAGCCGATCGCGACGACCGTGCGGCCCCGCACCTGCCCCTCGAGCAGGGTCTCAGCGAGGCCGCCGGCCTCCTCCAGGGACACCGTCCGCGTCATCCGCCGCAGGAGATCGCGGTCGAGGTCGCGCGAGAGGCGGGCCCAGGCCTCGCGGCGCGGCCCCTGCGGGGTCGTCACGCTGTTGATGCCGATGAGGGAGACGCCGCGCAGGATGAAGGGCGCGACGGAACTCGGCAGATCCATGCCGCCGGCATTGCCGCAGGCGGCGATCGCCCCGCCGCCCCGGGTCATCGACAGGGCATTGGCCAGCACCTTTCCACCGACCGCATCGATCCCGGCAGCCCAGCGCTCCTTGGCCAGCGGACGCGGCTCGCCCGCGAGCGCCTCGCGCTCCAGGATCTCGGCCGCGCCGAGGCTCTTCAGGTAGTCGGCCTCGCCGGCGCGCCCGGTCGCGGCGATCACGTGCCAGCCGGCGCGCTTGAGGAGCGCCACCGCCACCGAGCCGACGCCGCCGGAGGCGCCCGTCACCAGGGCCGGCCCGTCTTCGGGCGTAAGCCCGTGCCGTTCCAGAGCGAGAACCGAGAGCATCGCCGTGTAGCCGGCCGTGCCGATCGCCATCGCCTCGGCCGGGCTCAGCCCCTCGGGGAGGGGCACCAGCCAGTCGCCTCGCAGGCGGGCGCGCTCGGCCAACCCGCCGAGATGGGTCTCGCCCACCCCCCAGCCGGTGAGCACCACCGCGTCGCCGGGCTTGTGATCGGGATGGTCGGAAGCCTCGACGGTGCCGGCGAAGTCGATGCCGGGGATCATGGGAAAGCGCCGCACCACCGGCATCCGGCCGGTCATGGCGAGCCCGTCCTTGTAGTTCAGGCCCGAATGGGAGACGCGCACGGTGACGTCGCCGTCCATCAGGTCGGCCTCGTCGAACTCGCGCAGGGCGAGGCTCTGACCGGCCTCGCCCTTCTCGATCACCCAGGCTCTGAACGCCGCCATGACCTGCTCCATCCCTCTCGCGCCGGGGAGAGAGCTACGGCGGCCCCGCCTCGAATCAAGGCCGCAGGCGCGGGCGGCGGCAAGCGCGTCTCAATACCCGTCGTAGATGCTGCCCCGCGAGAAGCCGAGGCCCACCGCGATATCCGCGGAGGAGGCGCCGGCAAGGCCGAAGGCGTCCGGGATCGAACCGACCCCGAGGGGGCCGTAGCCGGACGCGGCGCCGACATCCGGTCCGGCCACGGGGGCCGCGGCCGGCACCCAGGCGGCGCGAGCGGGCTGAACCAGAACGCGGCGCTGCGTGGTGGCGTAGACCGGCGGCAAGGTCTCCGGGATCGCCTCCGGCGGGCGCACCAGCACGCGGCGGGTCTGCACCGCGTAGCGCGGCGGCGTGGTGACCCAGCAGCCGACGAGCTGGCCGTAGGCGTCGTACCGGGTCTCCCAGCGGCGCCCGCCGGGGGCGACCAGCACCCGCTCGGATACCGTGTCGTAGACCGGCGGCGTCGTGCGGTAGACGGTGCGCGGCGGCTGGACCAGCACCCGCTCCGAGACGGTGTCGTAGACCGGCGGCGTCACGACGCGGCGATAGCACTCGGCGCTGACGCAAGCCCCCCCGGCCTGCGCGGGCACGGCAAGGACGACGGCCGAGGCAAAGATCGGGACGGCCGCGAGAGCAAGGGAGGGAAAGAGGCTCGGTCGGAGCAGGGGGGCGGCCATGGAACAACCTCGGGACACGACGCGACGTCAGGGCGATCTCGGCACCGCGGCGAGCCCCGTCCGGAGCGTTCCGCGCTGTGCCATTCGACGTGCAGATAGCGGCCAAGGTTGCCTGCCGGACAAGTTCAATTGTCGAAGACAGTAAAATTAACCAACGACTAAGACTACGCAGATCTGAACGCGTCGGATCGACTTGGAATGTCGTCCCTCGGGCGAAGCCGGACGGGTCGCAGCGGCGCCGGGGAGCCCAGGCGGGGGCGCAAGGGAGGCGTTGCCGAAATGCCCTCCGCGCCGCGCAGAGGCTGCGAAGGGGAGGGCGGGCGGAAGGGCGTGCTTGTCAGCCCCTCGGCCAGGGGCTAGAGCGCTTCCAAATCGGGCGGCGGCGGCGCCCGGATCGCATGACACCGCCGCACCAGGGGATCGCATCCGCGCCGAGACAGCGGGTGGCGGGCCGGCCGAGAGGCACGCCCGACCCCGCGAGGACAAGCGGATCTAAGGACCGAACGGCCCATGACCTACGTCGTCACCGACAACTGCATCAAGTGCAAGTACATGGACTGCGTCGAGGTGTGCCCCGTGGATTGCTTCTACGAGGGCGAGAACATGCTCGTCATCCATCCCGACGAATGCATCGATTGCGGCGTGTGCGAGCCGGAATGCCCCGCCGAGGCGATCAAGCCCGACACCGAGGGCAACCTCGAGAGCTGGCTGAAGCTCAACGCCGACTACGCCAAGACCTGGCCCAACATCACCCAGAAGAAGGACGCCCCCGCCGACGCCAAGCAGTGGGACGGGGTGAGCGGCAAGCTGGAGGCGCATTTCTCGCCCAATCCCGGCTCCGGCGACTGACCGCCGCCGTGAGGCGGGGACGCCCTGCGGCGTGAAGCGGCCTCTCGCCGCAGGCCGCAGTCCGTTTCGGATCTCCGAACGCGCCCCGTCCTCCCTCGGAAGATCCGCCGGAGGCCCCGGCGACGCTCTTTCCGAGCCGTGCAAAACCTTCGATCCTCCCATGCGGAGACGCGTTCGCGCGCCGGCAATCCTTTGATTCGCCGGCCCGTTCGTGTTACATGAGGGCTCGCCGTCGCTCACGCCCGATGCGCCCCTCCTTTCATCGCCCGCAAGGCGAGTTCCATCTTTCTGGAAAAGAGGTTGGCTGCGATCGACCGCCGGAAGCATTTTGCTCCCGGCGCGTTCTTTCGTGTGGTGGGAGCAACGCGAAAGCCCGGGAACCGGCCGGCGCCTCAAAGGCGCGCTGCCGGACAGGGGCATGCGCCGGGTGTCCCGCCCCGGAGGTGACGAGCGTGCGGGCGTGGACGCGCCCCGCGTGGATGACAGTGGAGGCTCATTCCGCATGACCACAGCCAAGAAGACGACGGCAGCAGGCCGCCAAGGCTTCAAGACCGGCGAGGCGGTCGTGTATCCGGCGCACGGCGTCGGGCGGATCACCGCGATCGAGGAGCAGGAGATCGCCGGCTACAAGCTCGAGCTGTTCGTCGTCTCGTTCGAGAAGGACAAGATGGTCCTGCGCGTGCCCACCGCGAAGGCCAACAGCGTCGGCATGCGCAAGCTCGCCGAGCCCGAACTCGTCAAGAAGGCCCTCGACGTGCTGACCGGCCGCGCCCGCATCAAGCGGACGATGTGGTCGCGCCGCGCCCAGGAATACGAGGCCAAGATCAATTCCGGCGACCTGATCTCGGTGACGGAGGTCGTGCGCGACCTCTACCGCTCCGAGGCCCAGCCCGAGCAGTCCTACAGCGAGCGCCAGCTCTACGAGGCCGCCCTCGACCGCGTCGTGCGCGAGATCTCCTCGGTCAACCGGATCACCGAGACCGAGGCGCTCAAGCTGATCGAGCAGAGCCTCGCCAAGTCGCCGCGCCGCGCCAAGGCCGACGCCGAGGCGGAAGCCGAGGGCGACGACGACGTGCAGGAGGAGGCTGCCTGAGAGGGCGCCTGCCGGCGAATCGCGACGCTGCACGGCTCGCATTTGTTAACCAGAGGGCTCGGCGCCACGCCGGGCCCTTTTTTCATGCGCCGCCCGCATCCCTCTTGATCATTTCCTCTCCGACGCCACGCGCCCGCAGGGAACAAGCGTCGCACGGATGTGTTGTGCCTCTGCCACGGATGGCTTGCCCCCACGGCCTCGCCCGGCGTTTCGCCGACCAGGAGGCGCGAGAGGGCTGATCCGGAACGCTCGAACCAAGAACGCTCGAACGAGAGAGGCGGGGATGGCAGAGATCGCGGGGATGCGGCGTCAGTTCATTCGAACAGCGATGGAGGCGCCGTTCCTTGCGAGGGAAGAAGAACGCGGGTTGGCGGTGGCCTGGAAGGAGGCGCGCGACGAGCGCGCCCTGCACCGGCTGATCTCAGCGCATATGCGCCTCGTGATCGCGCTCGCCGGCCGCTTCCGCCATTACGGGCTGCCGATGGCAGACCTCGTGCAGGAGGGCCATGTCGGCCTGATGGAGGCGGCGGCCCGCTTCGAGCCGGAGCGGGAGGTCCGCTTCTCGACCTACGCCACGTGGTGGATCCGCGCCTCGATCCAAGACTACATCCTGCGCAACTGGTCGATCGTGCGCGGCGGAACGAGTTCCGCGCAGAAGGCGCTGTTCTTCAATCTGCGCCGCCTGCGCGCCCGGCTGATGCAATCGACCGAGGAGCAGGTCGGCTCCGAGATCCACGGGCGGATCGCCAGCGCCATCGGCGTCTCCCGCGAGGACGTGGCGCTGATGGATGCCCGCCTGTCCGGCCCGGACATGTCGCTCAATGCCCCCGTGGGCGAGGAGAGCGAGGCCTCCTCCGAGCGGATGGACTTCCTCGTCGACAACGCCGCCCTGCCCGACGAGACGGTCTCCGCCCTGGTCGATGGCGAGCGCCGTCTGGTCTGGCTGCGGCAGGCGCTGACGGTGCTGTCGGAGCGCGAACTGCGCATCCTGCGGGAGCGCCGGCTGGCCGAGGATCAGGCGACCCTCGAAGCGCTGGGCCACCGCCTCGGCATCTCGAAGGAGCGCGTCCGCCAGATCGAGAACCGGGCCCTGGAGAAGCTGCGCCGGGCGCTCGCCGAGAAGTTCCCGCAGGCCCCGAGCAGCGTCTACGCCTGACCGTCCGACCGCGCCGAATGCGAAGGGCGACGCCACCGCGTCGCCCTTTCCGCGTCCGAGGCTTGGCCTGCAGATTCGATCGCCTTCAGGGCGACAGGTGGCCCGCTCGGCGGACCGGCCGACGCGTATCGCCCGAGACGCTGGCCAGCGCGGCGCCGAGGCGCTTCGTGGCGAAATCGATGAAGCTGCGCGCCCTCGCCGGCATGAGGCGCGAGGTCGTGACGAAGTAGACCGGCGTTGCCGGCAGGTTCCAATCCGGCAGGACACGCTGGAGGCGCCCGGCGGAGAGATCGTCGTCGACGTTGATGACGTTGGCCCGGGTCAGCCCCTGTCCCGCCACGGCGAAGCGCCGGGCAAGGCTCAGCGAGTTGCAGGATAGGGGACCGCCCACGGTGATCGGGACGGATTCGCCCCCGCGATTGAGCGTCCAAGTGGCGGAGGTGCCCTGCATCGGCAGGATGAATTGATGCTTCTCGAGATCGATGGGCGCCACGGGCGTACCGCGCTCGGCGAGGTAGGCGGGAGATCCGAAGATTCCGTTCTCGACCTCGGCAACCTTGCGCACGATCAGCGACTTCTCGTGAGGCTCCTCGATGGCGACGGCGAGATCGTAACTATCGCCGACCAGATCGACGGGCGCCGGCTTGAGATCGACATGGACGTGGATGTGCTCGTGGAGGGCAGAAAACTCCGTGATCACGCTCGACAGATGGCGCAGCACCCAGAAATCCGGCGGCGCGGCGATCTTGAGAAAACCGCTCGGCCCCCTGGCCACGGCCATCATGTCGTCGAAGGTCCGCTGCGCCTCATCAACCAGACGGGAGATCTGCGCGAGGTAGGCTTCGCCGTAGGAGGTCAACGCCAGCTTGCGGGTGGTGCGATCCAGGAGCCGCAGTCCCACCACCGATTCAAACATGGTAATTCGACGTGACAGGGAAGAAATCGGCATCCCCAATGCCACTGCCGCCTGACTAAAGCTTTTTCTTCGTGCAACCTCAACGAAGAGAGCCATGTCGCGCAGCAGTTGAGTATGCGGCATCTTTGCGCGGTCCATCCAGTCATTACGTGACTGCGTGCCCGGCCGCTGAACGGAAGCCACGCACAACCCTCCTAGTCGTCTATCACATGGGTTTCGAACCACAGCGAGCATAGCAGCGTTCGCTTGGAAAAATAGCTTCGCAAAATGGAACAATCGCTGCGGACCCTTCGCCTGCGTGTGGCGGGACCGCCGTCGGCAAACGGAGCCGTAACGGAACACGGCAGGACGGCGATCAAGGATCTCCGGTCGCACTCGGCCCATGACGAGGCCGGTCCGGCTCTGCCAGAGCCAGTCTTGGGACGTGACCGCGTCCGTCATGGCTCGTCCCTCGTTCGACAGGGCCCCGTGCGAGACACGACGCCGGAGCCTGCAGACATTGGCGCATCTGGTCGGCCGGACGGGGGCAGGCACCTCGTGCATCTCGCCCTCGGATGGCCCACTCCGCTGACGCGCCTCAAACCGAAGTCGCGTATTTTTTGAAAGACGTGTCTTTCCATAAGCTTAGCTTCGTCTTGCAGAGCGAAATGGCTGCCCTGGCCCGAAAGAAGCGTCACGAAAGACGGCGACCCGCTTGCGACCGCGAAAAGTGCCGGCTATAAGCCCGCTCGCCGGCCCTCGGGGGGCGGCATCGGAGTGTAGCGCAGTCTGGTAGCGCACCACGTTCGGGACGTGGGGGTCGCAGGTTCAAATCCTGCCACTCCGACCAAGCAAGAAGAGAAGCGCCTAGAAAGGCGCCGAGAGTTAAAAAAGGGCGCCCGTAGCTCAGCTGGATAGAGCACCAGACTACGAATCTGGGGGTCAGAGGTTCGAATCCTTTCGGGCGCGCCATTCATCTCCCAAGCCATCGCTTGCTGGGAAGTTCAGCTAAAATCAGCACCTTAGACTGCCGACCATACAAACGGGCCATGGTGCTGATGTCGTATCTCATCCGTGATGGGCTGGGCACGTACGACTTCCGCAGTCTACTCCGCCGCCCAGCTCACAGCGCGGCCCAACACTCGCAGAGGCCTGCGAGGCTTGGAAGGCAGGCAGCGGCGCAAGGGGCAGCCGCAAGTCCAGCGGGCAAACCTTGCTCGAAGCCGAACGCTCTGTTCGCCGCCTCAAGGAATGGCACGGAGACATCCGCCTGGGCGATCTCACGCGGGAGAAGGCGAGGGAGTTCAAGGATGCCCTTGCTCGAGTGCCGACACGCCTCCCTGCGGATCTCCGCCGGCTGCCGATGCGGGACCTCCTGAAGCAGGAGCTCAAGGGCTACCCGACGCAACACGCCGCCCCGATCAACAAGACGCTGAACATCCTGTCCGCCATCGTCAGCCACGCTGAGGCCGCCAGAAGCCTCGACACGGTGCCGGCCTTCAAGAACCCGTTCGGCGGCAAGGGCATCAAGCTGGTGGTGGATGCGAGGGCGGCGGATGAGCGGCAACCCTTCAGCGCGGCCGACCTCAAGGCCACTTTCAGCACGGGGGTCTATCGCAGTGGCGAGCGGCCCCGCGGAGCGCGAGGGGAGGCTGCCTTCTGGCTATCGCTGACGGCTCTCCTGTCCGGCGCACGGCAAGGCGAGCTGGCGCCGCTCCGCGTGATGGACGTGGCGTGACCCTGGACGAGCTCGGCTTCCTGCCGTTCCCGCGTGCCGGGGGCAGATGCTGTTCCATCTGGTCAGTCGGCTCTACGAGCGAACCTCGATGATCGTGACGACGAACCTGCCGTTTGATCGCCCTGATCCACGCCGCCGGGATGCCGAAGCGCCGTGATGCTTACCGCGATATGCTCGGCATAGGGGTCGGCTGACGCTGCGCGGGCGAACGGCGAAATCTGCGCGCCAGCCGGGAAGATCGGCGCTGCCGTGGCAATGCCCATGAGCAGTTCACGAGGCACTGGGCCGACTTCGATCGCCGTCATGGCCCGTCTGCTCGACATGCCGAAGGCCGAGTAGGACCATCGAACATTGCTCATTCGCACGACGTTTCCTGACGTCGCCCGAACGAGGGCGGCGAGGAAACGCTTCAGGAGATGGTCATGCGAAAGATCGCGTTGGTCGTTGTTGCCGGCATGCTGGCGATCAGCGGCACGGCTGCAGGGGCGGGCGACAGTTCGGGGAAGGGTGAAAGCCGCATGCAGGGCTCACCGAACGCCGCCGGCTTCGACAAGAAGGAGACCACGGGCACCACGGGTCCGGGTGCCTCGGGCCACGCGCCGGGTCAGGAGATGAAGCGGGACGGGCGCATGCAGGGCTCGCCCAACGCATCCGGCTTCAAGGGCGATGGCGCGGGTTCGTCCTCGGGATCGAGCGGGGGCCGATAGGGACGGTATCGGGTCGGGCGCGGCCGGCGGCGTGCCGGCCCTGCCTCCGGCCGCGGAGGGATCTTGGGAAGGAAGCCGTCCGGCGCGGGCATACGCCTCGTCTGGGCGGATCCCTGAGCCAACCGGACCGGGCCGTCACCCGGCATGTTCCCGATATCCGATCCGGGTGCCCCTCCGGGAGAGCGGCTGCGGACACGGTAGCCGACCCGAGCCATCGCACCGGTCTCCCGGACGAATTTCAGGCGGCCGAGCCGTCCCGCTGGACGCGCCAACTATCTCCTCTCATTGCGAGACATGTCTTCTCACCCTCTCGCTGGCGGAAAGGCTGGCTCGGCTCACGTCCGGCCGGATGGCTCGGGGTATGTGAGCGGCCGGGGGCGAACTTTGCATAATGAGCGCACAAGGCTTATCCCGAGCTCGGCCATATCGGCGGCCGATTCTCCGAGGAGTTTGGATGACCACAGACAAGCAGCCCGATCGCACTGCCGCGTCGCTCGCCTTTGTCTCTGACCGGAACTACCCAGAAAATCTCGATCACACGCCCGATCAACCTATTATCGACGAACAAGACACCGAAGAGCATCACCCGAAGGCGAACGTGTCGCCGACGAATGCCTTCGAAGGTTTCGGCTCCTTCTCAAGCTGAACCGGTCCCGAGGACGGTCTCTCTATCGAGACGTCACGGATGCCCCCGCCTCAAACGCTGGGAGCCCATCGTCCGGGCACTGAATGATCCTGCCGCAGATGCGTATCCCTGCGGTAGGTCCAAGGCGGCCTGAAGGCATGGAGGCGGGAACGCTGATCGTAGCACCACTTCGCCGGCGCGTTGCCCGACTACCAGGGCGGCGCGGTCTCGACCAAGGTGGTGCGGATCGTCCTGTCCTACATCGATCAGGTCAACCACACGGTGTGGTCGAAGCCCGGCCCGTTCTGAGATCCCGGGCTTCCAAAGGGCCTCAAGGCCCTTTGGCGGGTGTTCAGGGCAGAGCCCTGAAGCGGCGAAGGCCGCGCTCTACTCCGCGGCGCGCGGAAGTCCCTTGCCCGTCATCCAGGCGGCGAGGTCGTCCCGGGCCCGGTCGGTCAGCGCACGCTTCTTCAGCGCCGCCTTCTCGGGGCCGCGCAGGCGCTTGCCGGTCTCGTTGCGCGGCATCCGCTCCAACGGCGGGAACAGCCCGAAATTCACGTTCATCGGCTGGAACGAGCGCGGCGCGTTGGCCCCTGCCTCCGCATCCGCCTCGAGATGGCCGCCGGTGATGTGGCCGATCAGGGCGCCGAGGGCGGTGGTCGGGGGCAGGGGCGCCAGTACGGCCCCCTCCGCTTCGGCGAGCGCGTAGCGGCCGGCCATCAGCCCGACCGCGGCGCTCTCGACATAGCCCTCGCAGCCGGTGATCTGGCCGGCGAAGCGGAGCTGCGGCCGTGCCTTTAGCCGCAGGGTCGCGTCGAGGAGGCGCGGGCTGTCGAGATAGGTGTTGCGGTGCAGGCCCCCGAGCCGGGCGAACTCGGCGTTCTCCAGCCCCGGAATCGTGCGGAAGATGCGCACCTGCTCGGCGTGGCGCAGCTTGGTCTGGAAGCCCACCATGTTGAACAGGGTGCCGAGCGCGTTGTCCTGGCGCAGCTGGACGATGGCGTAGGCCTTCACCGTGGGGTTGTGCGGGTTGGTGAGCCCGACCGGCTTCATCGGCCCGTGGCGCAGGGTCTCGGGGCCGCGCTCGGCCATCACCTCGATCGGCAGGCAGCCGTCGAAATAGGGGGTCGTGGCCTCCCACTCCTTGAAGGTCGTCTTCTCGCCGGCGATGAGCGCGGCGACGAAGGCCTCGTACTGCTCCCGGTCCATCGGGCAGTTGAGGTAGTCCGCCCCCGTGCCGCCGGGACCCGCCTTGTCGTAGCGGGATTGGAACCACGCCTTGCCCATGTCGATCGAGTCGCGGTGGACGATCGGCGCGATGGCGTCGAAGAAGGCGAGCGAGTCCCGGCCCGTCAGCGCCCCGACCGCCTCGGCCAGAGCCGGGGAGGTGAGGGGGCCGGTGGCCAGGATGGTCGAACCCCAGTCCTCGGGGGGAAGGCCGGCGACCTCCTCGCGGACGATCGTGATGTTGGGGTGTTCCTCCAACGCCGCGGTCACGGCCCGCGAAAATCCCTCGCGGTCGACGGCGAGCGCCCCGCCCGCGGGCACTTGGTTGGCGTCGGCCGCGCGCATGATCAGCGAGTTCAGGCTGCGCATCTCCTGATGCAGCAGGCCGACGGCGTTGCCGTTGGCGTCGTCCGAGCGGAAGGAGTTGGAGCAGACGAGCTCGGCCAGCCCGTCGCTCTGGTGGGCGTCCGTGCCGCGATGGGGCCGCATCTCGTGCAGCACGGCCCTGCGGCCGCCCTGGGCGATCTGCCACGCGGCCTCGGAACCGGCGAGACCGCCGCCGACGATATGGATCGGGTTCGACATCGCGACGGGATAGAACCACGCCGGCCCGCGATCAATGCGCGTGAGCGCGCGGGGCGCGGGCCCCGGCGTCAGGCCGAGGCGTCGCGCGAGGCTCCCGAGGGCGCGGCCGCCGGCCGGCCTCGGGGGAGGACCGGCGCTCAGGCCGCGCGGACGTTGGAGAGGAACTGCGCCATCTCCGCCCGCAGCGCGCCCGACTGCTCGGCGAGCGCGTCCGCCGCCGCGGCGACAGCTCCGGCCGCGCGGCCGGCATCGTCCGCCTCCGCGGCGACCGCGGCGATGCTCGCCGTCACCTCGCCGGTGCCGGCCGAAGCCTGGGCCATGCTGCGCACGATCTCCTGGGTCGTGGCGCCCTGCTCCTCCACCGCCGTGGCGATGCCGGTGGTCACCCCGCTCATGGTCTGGATCTGCGCGGCGATGTCCTGGATCGCCTGGGAGACGCCGCCGGCCGCAGCCTGGATCGCGCCGACCTGCTGGCCGATCTCCTCGGTCGCCCGGGCGGTCTGGGAGGCCAGTTCCTTCACCTCGGCCGCAACCACGGCGAAGCCGCGGCCCGCCTCGCCGGCGCGGGCCGCCTCGATGGTCGCGTTGAGCGCCAGCAGATTGGTCTGGCCGGCGATGGTCGAGACGAGGCCGACCACGTCGCCGATGCGGTTGGCCGCCGCCGCGAGGTCGGCCATCGTCGCCTCCGTGCGGCCGGCCGCCTCCACCGCCTGCGCCGACATGCCGGCCGCCTGCTCGACCTGACGGCCGATCTCCTCGACGGTGGCGCCGAGTTCCTCGGCCGCCGCCGCCACGGCGTTGACGTTGCCGGCGGTCTGCTGGGCGGCGCCCGCGACGCTGGTGGACCGGGCGGCCGTGCTCTCGACCGAGTGGCGCATCCGGCCCGACGAGGCCTGGAGCCCGCCGACCGCCTCCGAGACCCGCGCGACGATGGCGCCGACGGATTGCTCGAAGCGGTCGGCGAGGTCGCGCAGGAGGGCGCGGCGGGCCTGCTCCTCGCGCATCCGGGCCGCCTCGGTGGTCTTGAGCTGCTGGGCGGCCTCCTCCAGCGACATGTCGCGGATCGTCACCACGGCGCGGGCGATGTCGCCGATCTCGTCGCGGCGGCGGTGGCCCGGCACCTCGGCCAGGGGCTGGCGGGCGGCGAGCGCCTGGAGCGCGCGGGTGAGCGCACCGAGCGGAACGACGAGGGAGCGGGTCAGCAGCAGGCCGGCGAGCCCGGTGCCGGCAAGCACGCACAGGCCGATCAGGGCGAGCGTGCGCGACAGGGCGCTCGCCGCGCTCACGGCCTCCGCCTCGCTCTGCTGCGCGATCACGGCCCAGGGGGCGCCGAGCACCGAGACGGGGGCGCTCGCCGCCATGTGGCTGCCCTCGGGCGTCGCGTAGGCGAAACGCCCACTCGACCGGGTCTGCTCGGCGGGGATGCCGATCGCGGCGAGCGGGGCGCCGGCCCGCGCGTCCCGGTTCAGGGGCGGATTGGAGCGCAGGCGCCCGTCGGCGCCCGCCGCCACGATCTGCCCGGTCTCGCCGAGGCCCACGCGCTTGGCCAAAGTCCGGTCGAACAGGTCCGGCGTGACGCGCAGCGCGATGAAGCCGACCCGCTCCGCCGCCTGCCCGGTGCCCATGGCGACGTTCGCCCGCTTGGTGATCGCCCGGCCGATGAAGGCGGAGGGGCCGTCACCCACGGGATAGGCGGCGAAATCCTCGAACACGGGCGCGTCCGAACCTTGCGCCTTCAGCCGCGCGACGAGGCGGGCGAGGCCGCTGCCGGCGAGCGCCGGATCGTCGAGGGAGCGGGCGAAATCCGCGCCCTTGGTGGTGGTGTAGGCGATGCGGCCCTGCTCATCGACGACGATGAGATCGCCGTAGCCCGGGTCGGCCAGGAGGCGGCGGGCCACCTCCTGCACCTTGCCGTGGCGGCGGCCGTACATCGTGCCGGGGGCCTCGAATGCGAGGCGCGCCTCGGGCGTCGCCAGATCGCGCAGGGCCGCTGTAACGGCGGCGTGATCGGGCTTGGCGGGATCGAGCGCCTCGATCAGGTCGGGGGCGTTCGAGGCAACCTGCGGATGCCCGGCGACCGACAGGAAGTCGGCCTGCATCCGGTCCGCGACGAGTTCGATCGCGTCGCGCCGCGCCTCCGCGGCGAGCTGTAGGCGCTCGCCCGCGGCCTCGACGAGGCCGGACTTGGCCGACGACCAACTCAAGGCGCCCATCGCCGTGGCGCTGAGCAGCGCGAGGCCGATCGTCGCCGCGGGCAAACGGGTGCTGATGCGCTGCAAGTTCGGCATGTCGTCGTTTCGCTCGAATGATGAGACGACAGCTTTGTAATATCTCGAATGTTAATGAGCCGCGAATCTTGCACATTCTACCCGCCCAAAACGGATGAATGGCCTCTCGATCGAGTCTCCGCACTCCGGCGGCACCGACGCCAACGCGTCCGCTCCGATTTTATATCATATGATACTATAGGCTCCTCCCTGTCATCGTCATGAGACCGCGCCGCCATCACCGCCCGGTGCAGGATCTCGCGACGGCGGTGAGCCGGCTCCGCCGCAGCGGCCCGGCGCCGCCCACGACGGCGATCGCGTTGGGGCAGGTGCGGGAGGCGATCGGCTCTCGCAGCCTCCGGCCTGTTCGACGACACCGACGGCAGTGGCAGGAAAAGGCCGTCGTGATCCCGGCCCAGGAGGCTCGCACCGTCCCCGCCCCACGGTTTCCCGTCGGGCGCGGCTCGGTCGGGCAGGCGGCCGCCGGCCGTCAGTGCAGCTTCGGCCTGATCAGGAACCGGTTGCGGTCGACCGAGGTCAGCGAGAGCCGCGTCAGGCGCCCGTCCCGGCTGATCGTGAGCGGCACCCGCACCCCCGCCTCGCCGAGCGCCCAGACCTGCCGGAAGAAGCCGGCGAGGTCGGCCACCGGCTCGCCCGCCACCTCGGTCAGCACGTCGCCCGCGCGCAGGTCGGCGGCCTCCGCCGGGCCCTTGTCGGCGGAGCCCATCACCACGACGCCGTCCTCGGTCTCCGTGGCGTAGAGGCCGAGCCAGGGGCGGGGCGGGCGGTCGGCCCGCCCGCGGGTCTCGAGATCGGTGAGGATCGGCGGCAGGAGGTCGATCGGCACGACCATGTTGATCGCACGGCCCGTCCCCGAGCCGCCCTGCTGCAGCTGCAGCGAGCCGATGCCGATCAGGGCCCCGTCGGGCCCGATCAGGGCTGTGCCGCCCCAATGCGGGTGGGAGGGGGCGGTGAACAGGGCTTCGTCGAGGACGTATTCCCAGTATCCGGCGAATTCCTGCCGGGCGACGAGTTCGACCGCGAGGCTGTGCGAGCGGCCGCCCGCGCCGGCAACCACCGCCCGCTCGCCGACCTGGAGCGCCTCCGAGCGCCCGATCCTCAGCGCGGGCAGATCGAGGCGGCCCAGCGCCTGGACGAGTCCGAAGCCGGTCTCGCCGTCGTAGCCGACCACGTAGGCCGGCACGGAGCGCCCGTCCTGGGTGGTGAGCCAGACGCTCTCGGCCTCCAGCACGAGGTAGCCGATGGTGAGCACCAGCCCGTCCTCGCGGATCACCACGCCGTTGCCGGCCCGCTCGGTGCCGAGGGTCTCCGCCGTGAAGGCGTCCGCCGGCACGCGGGTCGAGAGAGAGACGACCGAGGTCAGTGCCCGCTCCAGATCGTAGGCGTAATCGCCGGCCTTCGGCTGCAGGGCGGCCGGGATCCTGAATTCGCCGTGCGCGGACATGTTCTGCAATTTCCCTGCGCCCCGCCCTGCTGCCGTCCGTCGGAGGGCGTCCGCGAAGCGGATCGCATTCGGTCTGACGGGCGGCGCTTCCGACACAGATAGGCGGCGCACATCACCCCGACACCCGTCCGGCACCGCGTCGAATGGCGCCCGGATCGGGACCGGGTCTCGCGGCTCCTCACCCCGCGATCACCCGGAAACGGATGAAGCCGCCCGGCCTCTCGGCCGGGCGGCTTCCATTCCGGAGATCGGGGACGTGGTGCGTCCCCGCCCCGATTGATCAGTACTTGCGAACCAGCGGGGCCGGAGCCGGGGCCGCAGCCGCCACCGGGGTGTAGAGCGGGGCGATGATGCGGAACCAGCCGTCGGTGCTCTCGCGGACACCGGCCGAGGTCACGACGTCGCGGGCGACGTAGGCCTGAACCGAGAAGGGTCCGAAGTCGTAGCCGATGAGGCCGCCGAGGGCGAACCGGCCACCGCGACCGATGCGGCTGGTCGGGTCGTTCACAAAGGCGAGCAGGTTCGGGTCGAGGTTGACCGTGCCGTAGCCGATCGCGCCGATCTCGAACTTGCCGAACTTCTTGGTCGCGGTCAGGTCGAGGTTGAACGCGTCCGAGATCTGCACCGGGCCGAAGAAGGCCGGGATGCCGTTCGGGCCGTTGAAGCGGCTCGGGGAGTCGTAGAAGTTGTAGGTCAGGTTGGCGGTCAGGTTCCAGCCGTCGCCGGTGTAGCTGATGGCGCCGCCGACGCGGTAGGTGTTGGAGGCCAGGATGTTCAGGCCGCCGCCGCGACCGGCGTTGAGCTCGTTGAGGTACGAACCGCCGAGCAGGCTGACGCCGATGTTGCCGCCGAGGTCGAACGCCCAGATCGCGCCGACGAAGGTGCCGACGTTGATCGAGGTGTCACGGCCGCCCGCGGCGCGGCTGAAGGTGAACACGGTCGGGGGGGCCACGACGAACTCGAGCCGGCCGCCGAACGGCACGTAGGGGGTCGACCACACCAGGATCGGAATGTTGACGGCGGTGTCGACCGCGGTCGCGTTCGGGCCATCCGGGCTGCGATAGGTGAAGGTGTTGATCGCGTAGATGCCCTCGGGGAGCGGCGCGCCGACGGCCAGACCGACCTGCTCACCGGGAACCGTGGTCGTCTGCGCCTGGGCGACGGTCGCCGTCATTCCGGCCGTGAGCGCGATCGCGCCCGCGGCGAGCCAGTTCTTCATCATTTTTCTCGTTCCTTCCCAAGGATTTCAGGCGTCCGCCCCGTAGCGCCCGCACCCCCTTACGCGCCCCTCGCTCCCCAGAGCGGGATGGCCGGGCCAGTGCCGGTGCCCCCTACGGCCGCACCTCAAGTCTCGACGTCGGGAACTATTCTACAGACCGGCCGCGAAAGACAGGGGATTGCCTTCAATCTCGGCAGTTCGGATCTCACCGTTGCGCAAAAGTCGCATTTTTGCTGCGGAGCAACGAAGCCCTTAACGATCCCTTAATGCTGTCCATCTTCGGCCAACGCAGTGCCGCGAGATGGATTCAGGTAAAATAGTACATTTTCCTCAAGCAATTGGCAGCCTAACACGGCTAGGAGGCTTCGGCAGGACGGGCCGGGCGATTGCGCAAGTGCGAATGCGGGATCGGCACTCAGCCGGGGCGGTCGCAGCCGTTCGCGGCGCGATGAACGGACCGGTGATGCGGTCCGAATCGCCGTCTCGGCCCCCGGGGCCACGGTCGCCCCGGAACCGGCCGTCATCGGGCTGTGACGTCCGTCTACTCCGCCGCCTGCCGGCCCGCGGCCGCGCCGCGGCGGCGCGCGGCCCCCACGGCTTTCGGTTTGCCGTCAACCGCCTTGGCCGCCTCCTTCGGCTTTCCGGCGGGGCGCCGGGCCAGCACCTCGCGCAGGAAGCGGCCGGTATGGCTCGCCGTGCTCGCGGCGATCTCTTCGGGCGTGCCCTGCGCCACGACGCGCCCGCCGCCGTCGCCGCCCTCGGGGCCCATGTCGATCACCCAGTCGGCGGTCTTGATCACCTCCAGGTTGTGCTCGATCACCACGACCGTGTTGCCCTGCTCGACCAGCTCGTGGAGCACCTCCATCAGCTTGGCGACGTCGTGGAAGTGCAGGCCGGTGGTGGGCTCGTCGAGGATGTAGAGGGTGCGCCCCGTGGCCCGCTTCGACAGCTCCTTCGAGAGCTTCACCCGTTGCGCCTCGCCGCCCGAGAGCGTGGTCGCCTGCTGGCCGACGCGGACGTAGTGCAGGCCGACGCGGGCCAGCGTCTCCATCTTTTCGCGGATGGACGGCACCGCCTTGAACAGGTCCGCCGCCTCCTCCACCGTCATGTCGAGCACGTCGGCGATGGACTTGTTGCGGTAGCGCACCTCCAGCGTCTCGCGGTCGTAGCGCTTGCCCTTGCACACGTCGCAGGTAACGTAGACGTCGGGCAGGAAGTGCATCTCGATCTTGATGACGCCGTCGCCCGAGCAGGCCTCGCAGCGCCCGCCCTTGACGTTGAAGGAGAAGCGCCCGGCCTGGTAGCCGCGGGCCTTGGCCTCGGGCAGGCCGGCGAACCAGTCGCGGATCGGGGTGAAGGCGCCGGTATAGGTCGCCGGGTTCGAGCGCGGGGTGCGGCCGATCGGCGACTGGTCGATGTCGATGACCTTGTCGAGATGCTCCAGCCCGTCGATCCGCTCGAACGGGGCGGGGTGCTCCAGGGCGCCGTTGAGGCGCTTGGCCGCCGCCTTGTAGAGCGTGTCGATGATGAGGGTCGACTTGCCGCCGCCGGAGACGCCGGTGATGCAGGTGAAGGTGCCGAGCGGGATCTCGGCGGTCACGTTCTTCAGGTTGTTGCCCCGCGCGCCGACCAGCCGCAGCATCCCGCGGCCGGGCTTGCGCCGGGCTTTGGGCGTGTGCACCGAGAGTTCGCCGGTGAGATACTTCGCGGTGAGCGAAGCCGGGTCCTTCAGAAGCTCTTCCGGCGTGCCCTGCGCGACGATCTCGCCGCCATGGATGCCCGCGCCCGGCCCGACATCGACCACGTAGTCGGCCTGGAGGATCGCGTCCTCGTCGTGCTCGACCACGATCACCGAGTTGCCGAGATCGCGCAGGCGCTTGAGGGTGCCGAGCAGGCGCTCGTTGTCGCGCTGGTGCAGGCCGATCGAGGGCTCGTCGAGGACGTAGAGCACGCCGGTGAGCCCCGAGCCGATCTGCGAGGCGAGGCGGATGCGCTGGCTCTCGCCGCCCGAGAGCGAGCCCGAGCCGCGCGCCAGCGTCAGGTATTCGAGGCCGACATCGACGAGGAAGGTCAGCCGGTCGCGGATCTCCTTGAGGATCCGCACCGCGATCTCGTTCTGCTTGTCGGTGAGCTTTTCAGAAATCTCCGAGAACCAGCGATGCGCCTCGCGCACGGAGAGCGCGGTGACGTCGCCGATATCCTGCCGGTCGATCTTGACCGCGAGCGCCTCGGGCTTGAGCCGCTTGCCGCCGCAGGCGGCGCAGGGCGTGGCGCTCATGAAGCGGCCGATCTCCTCGCGGGAGGCGTCGCTCTCGGTCTCCTTGTAGCGCCGCTCCAGGTTCGGGATCACGCCCTCGAACGGCTTGTTGACCGAGTAGGAGCGAAGCCCGTCATTGTAGTCGAAGCGCACCGATTCCTTGGCCGTACCGAACAGGATCACGTCGCGGGCCTGCGCCGGCAGCGCCGACCACGCGACGCTGGTCTTGAAGCCGAAATGCTTGGCCAGGGCGTCGAGGGTCTGGTCGTAATAGGGCGAGGTCGATTTCGCCCAGGGCGCCACCGCGCCGCGCTTCAGGGTGAGCGCGGGATCGGAGATCACCAGTTCGGGATCGATCCGCATCTCGTGGCCGATGCCGCCGCAGGTCGGGCAGGCGCCGAACGGATTGTTGAACGAGAACAGCCGCGGCTCGATCTCGGGGATAGTGAAGCCGGAAACCGGACAGGCGAAGCGCGACGAGAACGTGATCTTTCTCGGGGTCTCACCCTCGGGCGCGTCGGCGAATTCGATGTCGGCGATGCCGTCGGCGAGATCCAGCGCGGTCTCGAAGGAATCGGCGAGGCGGCTGGCGATGTCGTCGCGCACGACGATGCGGTCCACCACCACGTCGATGTCGTGCTTGAGCTTCTTGTCGAGCTTCGGCACGTCGTCGATCGGGTAGTACTCGCCGTCGATGCGCAGGCGCTGAAAGCCCTTCTTCTGGAACTCGGCGATCTCCTTGCGGTACTCGCCCTTGCGGCCGCGCACCACGGGCGCGAGCAGGTAGAGCCGGGTCTTCTCCGGCAATTCCAGCACCCGGTCGACCATCTGAGAGACGGTCTGGCTCTCGATCGGCTCGCCGGTGGCCGGCGAGTAGGGGATGCCGACGCGCGCCCAGAGCAGGCGCATGTAGTCGTAGATCTCGGTCACCGTGCCGACGGTGGAGCGCGGGTTCTTCGAGGTCGTCTTCTGCTCGATGGAGATGGCCGGCGAGAGCCCATCGATCTGATCGACGTCGGGCTTCGACATCATCTCCAGGAACTGGCGGGCATAGGCCGAGAGCGATTCGACGTAGCGGCGCTGCCCTTCCGCGTAGATCGTGTCGAAGGCCAGCGACGACTTGCCCGAGCCCGACAGGCCGGTGAACACCACGAATTTATCGCGGGGGATCGTCAGGTCGACGTTCTTGAGATTGTGCTCGCGGGCGCCACGCACCGAGATGACGCGGGTGTCGCGCGCGGCCGGGGCGGCCGCGTCGAACAGGGCGGCCAGCCGTGCGTCGGTCCTCGCCTCGGCCGTGTCCTGGCTTCCCACCTTATTCGTGGAGGCCTTGTTCTTGGCGTCCTTGATCTTGGCGTCCTTGATCTTGGCATCCTTGGCCGTGGTCTCGGCTTTGCGGGCTTTGGCTGTGGCCATGGGCGACGAATTCTCTGCGGCGGATCCGGGCCGCCCGGATGCGGCGCCCCCTCGATCGTTCGGACGGCAACGGGCGTGCCGCGCGGGAAAACAGTATCCGGGGACGGAGATGGGTTCCCAGCGGCTCGAAACCACTAGAACGGAACGGGTACGACGGCAACGCCGACCTGCTCTGCGCGGCGGGGAAGGCGGATCGGACGCGGTCCGCGGTGCCGGAGACCGACTGGCCGGGCCTCTGGCCTGAGCCGAACCGGATTCGGCCCCAGGCCCATCCGAGGTTCCGGCATCGCGCGTCCGCACGACTTCTGAGGTCGAGACCTTCGGGTTCGCCCAGCCATCGGCCCGCATCGTGTCGTCGATCGCGGTGGCCTGCGGATCGGCCAGGAAAGCCGGCCGGTCGGTCGCCTCAATCCGGTCCGCCGTGAGCCTATCGCGG
This sequence comes from Methylorubrum populi, assembly GCF_002355515.1. Taxonomy (NCBI): domain Bacteria; kingdom Pseudomonadati; phylum Pseudomonadota; class Alphaproteobacteria; order Hyphomicrobiales; family Methylobacteriaceae; genus Methylorubrum; species Methylorubrum populi. Next base: position 4,500,663 of record NZ_AP014809.1, read on the forward strand.
GCCAATATCTCTCGGCCCAAGCCTAAACCCGATGGAATCGCCCAAAAACACGCCAACCGCCAAAATAATAGCCAAGCAAACTGAAAGGTATTTTAGAAGTAATTTAAGAACAATTTTGCTAAACCTCAGCACAGTCCGATCAATGCTAAGAAGCACAGCCGTAGAGTGCTCTCGGGGGTTGCATGAACGACTTATCCCTTGCCGAGGTGGTTGGTGCGTCTGCGCGCGCCCTGAAGAACGAGGCCTCATCGAATCTCGGTGCCATTCAGTCGATTGCGAGCCGCATGAAGCTGCTGGCCCTGAACGCGCTCATCGAGGCGGCCCATGCGGGCGAGAAGGGCGCGGGCTTCTCGGTCGTCGCGCAGGAAGTCCGAACCGTCTCGGGCGAGGTCGAGACCCTGGCCACCGCGCTCGGGCTCGGCCTCAGAACCGGCGTGGACGACCTCACCGGGGCCGTCGCGCGGCTGGCAGGCGAGGCCCGCGCCACCCGCTGCGTGGACCTCGCGCTGAACGCCGTCGAGTTGATTGACCGCAATCTCTACGAGCGCACCTGCGACGTGCGCTGGTGGGCGACCGACGCCGCCCTGGTCGCTTGCGCACAGCATCCCGCACCGGAGGCCGCGGCCTACGCGGCCGAGCGGCTCGGCGTGATTCTCTCGGCCTACACGGTCTATCTCGATCTCTGGCTGTGCGATCTTCAGGGCCGGGTGATCGCCAGCGGCCGGCCCGACACCTATCCCGGCATCGTCGGGGCGCAGGTCGAGGCCGAGGCGTGGTTCCGGGATGCCTGCGCCCTGCACAGCGGCGACGCCTTCACGGCGGTCGACGTGCGGACCGAGCCGCGCCTGCGCGGGGCGCAGGTCGCCACCTACTGCGCCAGCGTGCGGGACAGCGGTCGCCCGGAGGGGGCGCCACTCGGCATTCTCGCCATCCATTTCGACTGGCAGCCGCAGGCCCGCGCCATCGTCCAGGGCGTCCGGTTGGGCGCGGGCGAGCGGGAGCGGACCCGCGTGATGCTGCTCGACGCCCGCAACCGCGTGATCGCCTGCTCCCGGGGCGAGGGGGTGCTGAGCGAGACCTACCGCCTGCGCACGGACGGACGGTCCCAGGGCCATTACCGCGACGAGCGGGACCGCCTCGTCGCCTTCCACGAAACGCCCGGCTACGAGACCTATCGCGGGCTCGGCTGGCGCGGCGTGATCGAACAACAGGTCGAATGAGGCGCCTATAGCCTACCACGACATCCTGAAACGTATTCGGCCCGTATAGGCGGTTTGTGCGTGGCCAGATTGATGAAATCGTAGCACGAATGCACCAAAATTAAGCAAAGCCGATAGGGCGAAATCCTTACTTTACGTCCGCCTGTCACGGTGCGGCGCAAACCGTTCGGACCGTTCCGTCATGAAGCTACCCTCGTCCCTGCGCGCCCGTATCGTCACCGTGGCGCTGATCCCCTGCCTCGCCTTCGGTGCCGCGGCGGGGGTGGCGGTGACGGAGCGGGTGGGCCAGGGCCGGGCGATGGCGCGGATGGAGGAGCTGGCCGGCCTCTCGGTCCGGATCGGCGCCTTCGTCCACGAGGCGCAGAAGGAGCGCGGGGCCTCCAGCCTCTATCTCGGTTCGAAGGGGAGCCAGTTCGCCCCGGAACTCGCCGCGCAGCGCACGCTGACGGATGCGGCGCGCGCCGCCCTGATCGCCGATCTCGACGCCGCCGGGGCGGGGGTGGATGCGGATTTCGCGCGCAAGGCGGCGGCCCTGCGCGCTCGGCTCGGCGGGATCGAGCGGCATCGCGGCGCGGTGGACCGGCTGGAGGTCGGCGTGCCGGCCAACCTCGCGGTCTATAGCGGCGTCATCGCCGGGGCCCTCGGGGTCGTGCGCGGGGTGGCGCAGATCGCCGCCGACCCGGCCATCGGCACCCGCGTCTCCGCCCTGTCCGCCTTCCTCTCGCTCAAGGAGTTCGCCGGCCAGGAGCGGGCGGCCGCCTCCGCCGTGTTCGCCGCGGGCGCAATCGATCTTGCGGGCCTGCGCCGGCTCGCCGGGCTGGCCTCGGATCAGGCGACCTTCGAGGGGCTGTTCCGCGCCGCGGCACAGGCGGAGGAGATCGCCGCGCTCGATGCGGCGAATGCGGCGGAGGCCGCCCGCGAGGTCACCCGCATCCGCACCCTCGCTCTCGACACGGTGCCGGGCCAAGCGCCCGCCTTCAGCGACGCCAAGGGCTGGTTCCGGCTCGCCACCCAGCGGATCGACGGGCTGAAGGGGATCGAGGACCAGCTGACCGGCACCCTGGCGCGGGAAGCGGGCGCGGCCCGGTCGCAGGCCGAGCGCACCGTGCTGCTCTGGGCCGGGGCGGCGCTCGCCACCCTGCTGCTCTCGGTGGCGTTGGCCTTCGGCCTCGGCTCGGCGATCGCGCGACCCTTGAGCCGGATGGCGCGGGCGCTGACCGCGATCGGGCGCGGCGAGACCGAGGTGGAGATCCCGGTGAAGGGTCCGGGCGAGCTGCGCGCCATCGCCGAAGCCGCCGTGGCCTTCCGCGACAGCGTGGCCGAGCGCGCCCGCATCCGCGCCGCCCAGGAGCGCGGCGCCGAGGAGGAGGCCGGCCGGCGCCACGCGGCGATGATGGCGGTGGCCGACGGCTTCGAATCCCGTGTCGGCGGCATCGTCGAGGCGGTCTCGGCCGCCGCGCAGCAACTGGAGGGCGCAGCGCGGGCGATGAGCACGGCGGCGGGCCAGACCTCGTCGCTCAGCGCCTCGGCGGCGCAGGCCTCGGCGCAGGCGGCGCGCTCCTCCGACGGCATCGCCGCGGCGACGGAAGAGCTGTCCGCCTCGATCCGCGAGATCTCGGCCCAGGTCGGCTCCTCGGCGCTGGCGGCGAGCGCGGCCGAGGAGGAGGCCGCCCGCACCGTCGGCGAGGTCGAGCGCCTCGCCTCGGCCGCGAGCAGCATCGGCCAGATCGTCGGGCTGATCTCGCAGATCGCCGGGCAGACCAACCTGCTCGCGCTCAACGCCACGATCGAGGCCGCCCGCGCGGGCGAGGCCGGCCGGGGCTTTGCCGTCGTCGCCGCCGAGGTGAAGGGGCTGGCCGCCCAGACGGCGCGGGCCACCGACGAGATCGCCGGGCGGATGGCCGAGATCGAGGCCGCCACCGGCGCTTCGGTCTCGGGGATCACCGGCATCGCCCGCACGATCCGCGACCTGTCGCGGATCTCCGGCGACATCGCCGCCGCGGTCGAGGAGCAGGGCGCGGCCACCGCCGAGATCGCCCGCACCACGGTCGAGACTTCGCAGGGCACGCGGCGCGCCTCGGACGACGTGGCGGGGGTGGCCCGCACCGCCGACGACGCCAGCACCGGCTCCGGCCAAGTGCTCGACGCGGCGAGCGACCTCGCCCGTCAGGCGACGGCGTTGCGCCGGGAGGTCGGCGGCTTTCTCGCCCAGATCCGGGCGGCGTGACGGGAGCAGGATAGGGCAGGGCGCCGCAAGGCGCCCGCCCCCGCCCGCGCGGGCTCAGCGCTTCGCGGCGATCATGAAGACGTTCGAGGGGGCGATCCGCTTCAGGAACGTCGTGCGGTGATAGCTGGTGTTGAAGGCGAGCAGCCGGCTCACCGCCGCGTCGAGCGCGACGTAGCCCCGTCGGGCGTAGAGATGGCCCGGAACGACCTTGCGCGCGATCTTGGCCAGGGCGTTGGTCATGCAGGGAGCCTCCCGCACGATGTCGAAGCCGATGCGGTCGAGCCGGCCGTGCAGCCACGGCAGCGGCAGGCCGCGCTCGTTCTGGGTCAGGCCGTAGCGCGCCTGGGTCCAGTCGCCCATCGAGGTGATGGGCTCGCGGAAGACCAGGAGCCCGCCGGGCCTGAGGATGCGGTGCGCCTCGGCCAGCACGTGCGAGACGTTGGGGATGTGGTGAAGCACGCCGAGGCTCACGAACAGGTCGGCGCCGTTGTCGGGCAGCGGGATGTCGCCGGAGGGAAGCGGCTTGATGAAGCGGGCCGGGCGCCCGCCGATCCGGTCGGTCCACCACTCCTCGGCGGGCTCGATCCCGACGAAGCGCTCCACCCGGTCGGCCAGGGGGGCGACGTCGTCGCCCGCCGCGCAGCCCAGCGCGACGCAAGTCTCGAAGCGGCGGTCGCGCAGCCGGTCGAAGCCGTGAAAGGCGTTCAGCGCGTCGTACTCGTAGCTGTAGGAGCCGGAGGCTTCGAGTTTGTAGACCTCGGTCGCGAGCCGATAGAAGCCCTGCTCCTCCTGCGCGTACCAGCGCGCGATCTCCCCCGGCGCGAGATCATCGCCGTAGAGAGCCGATCCGTCGAGATACTTGGTATCGACCATCATCGTTCGAACGGCTTCCGGTGTGAGATCAATCGTTCGCGGCGCTCACGATGCAACCGACGACACGCTGACCTTGCATAGCCTTGACCTTGTCTGATCGCGGCCTCTCATAGGTCATCGCCCGAACCTGTGCGAGACTTTCACCGCATTATGGTTCCCGCACCATCCGGGTAGAATACGCGTCGCCCGCGGAACGCGCGTCGCATCAAGACCTTGCCTCTCACGGGATCCGGCGATCACGGGACAGGACTCGGTGTCTCGCCTCGCTCATCGCCTCGTTCAGTGCCGCGCCTCGCCCTGGGCGGGGGTGTTGCCCACGGCGTTGACCTCGTCGCCGGCCCGCGGCTCGACCTTGAGGTTCTGGCGCATGCTCTGGAGATGGTCGGTCACGACCAGCGTGCCGGGCTTGAGGCCTTTGAGCACGGCGGTGTTGTCGCCGTAGACGTCGCCGACCTCGATCGCGGTCATGTGAACGGTGCCGGCCTCGTCCACGGTCCAGACCACCTGCTGGTCGAGCTGGGCCGAGAGGGCGATGGTGGGCACCAAGAGGCGCTCCTGCCGGCCGACCTCGATGCGCGAGCGGACGAAGCGGCCGGGCAGGTAGCGCTCGTCCGCGTTGTCGAGCCAGGCCTGGATCAGGCGGCGGCCGGTGCGGGGGTCGAAGCGGTTGTCGAGCCGGTAGATCGTGGCCTCGCGCACGGGCTCGCGCCCCACGTCGAGGAGCTGGACCTTCACCCGCCCCTCGGCTTGCGCCACCCGCACGGCTTCCGCGTCCTCGGAGGAGAGCGCCATCTGCACGTCGATCGGGTTCACCTGGACCACGGAGACGAGCTTGGTCTGGTTCTCGATCACCATGTCGCCGATATTGGCCAGCGACAGGGAGGAGCGCCCGTCGAAGGGCGCGCGGATCACCGCGTAGTCGAGGTTCAGCTGCTGACGGGCGATGGCGGCCTCCGCCTCTTCGAGCTTGGCATTGGCCGTGGCGAGGTTCGACTGGTTCTGCTGGGCGCGCTGCTCGGTGGCGAAGCCCTTGTCGGCGAGCTGCTCGGTGCGGTTCACCTCGGCCTGGGCGAAGTCGAGGGAGGCCTTGGCCTGGTCGCGCAGGGCCCGCGCCGATTTGAGGGCGACCTCGAACGGGCGGGGGTCGATGCGGAACAGCACCTGCCCCTTCTTCACGTGGCCGCCGGGCTCGAACGGGCGCTCCACCACGAAGCCGGTCACCCGCGTCTGCAGCTCGGCGTCGCGGGGCGAGATGATCGTGCCGGTATACTCGAAGGCGACCGGCACCTCCTGGGCGCTGGCGCGCACCGCCCGCACCGTGAGGCGCGGCTCCTCCTTGGCCCGTTTCGTCTCGGCGCGGTTCGCCACCTTGAGGTGATGGGCCAGGAAGCCGGGGATCGGATGTCCCGCCCCCCACCACGCACCCGCGGCGATCCCGAGCGCGCCGACGACGAGACCGGTGATGACGAAGCCGACGCCTGAGCGCACGAGATCCATTCTCCGAGAGCGGAACGGGCCGGCCGCCCGGCCCGTTCCGGGCGCGGCACCGGAGGGAACACGCGGAGTCCCAAGACGTTGCACGCGGGTCCTTCAAGGCCACGTTGAAATTTCGGAGACGGTCCCTCGAATGTTCGCCACGTTCGTCGACCGGCCGATCCTCGCGGGCGTGATCTCCGTCCTCATCACGGTGATCGGCCTCGTCGCCGGGCTGACGCTGCCGGTGGCGCAGTACCCTGAAATCGCTCCGCCGATCATCAATATCCAGGCGACCTATCCCGGCGCCTCCGCCCAGCAGGCCTACGAATCGATCGCGATTCCGCTGGAGCAGGAGATCAACGGCGCGCCGAATCTCATCTACATCCAGTCGACCTCCTCGACCGACGGCAGCGTCTCGATCGACGCTACCTTCGAGGTCGGCTCGAACCTCGACGCCGCCGCGGCGGAGGTGCTGACGCGTTCGAGCCGCGCCGAGGCGAAGCTGCCGGAGGCGGTGCGGGCGCAAGGCCTCGAGATCCAGAAATCGTCGCGTCAGCGGCTCGGCAACGTCGTGCTCTACGCCGACGAGGGCACGGGCTTCGACGAGCTGTTCCTGGCCAACTACGCCGAAACCCAGGTCATCAAGCCCCTGCGCCGGGTCACCGGCATGGGCCGCATCCTGAACTTCTCCAACATGCGCTACGCCATGCGCATCTGGCTCGACCCGGCCAAGATGGAAGCGCTCGCCCTCTCGACCGAGACGGTGCTCCAGGCGGTCCAGGCGCAGAACGCGCAGGTGACGACGGGCTCCCTCGGCAAGCTGCCGATGGGCCGCGCCACCCCGTTCGAGCTGCAGCTCGTCACCAAGGGCCGGCTGATGAAGCCGGAGGAGTTCGGTAACATCGTCCTGCGGGCCGACCCCGACGGCTCGGTGGTGCGCGTCTCGGACGTGGCGCGGGTGGAGCTCGGCTCGGAGCAGTACGGCGTCACCTCGAACTTCGACGGCAAGCCCTCGGCGACGCTCGGCATCTTCCAGAACCCCGACGCCAACGCGGTCGAGGTGATGAACGGGACGCGCGCGACGATGGCGGATCTCGCCAAGCGCTTTCCGCCGGGGCTGCACTACACCATCGCCCTCGACTCCACCGAGTTCGTCAAGGAGGCGATCTACGAGGTGGTGCGGACCCTGTTCGAGGCGATCCTGATCGTCACGGTCGTCACCTACCTGTTCCTGCAGAACTGGCGCGCCACCCTGATCCCGACCATCGCCGTGCCGATCGCGCTGATCGGCACCTTCGGGCCGATGGCCCTGCTCGGCTTCTCCTTCAACACGCTCAGCCTGCTCGGCCTCGTGCTCGCGGTCGGGCTCGTGGTGGACGACGCGATCATCGTCGTCGAGAACACCGAGCGGCTGATGGGCGAGGGCATGGAGCCGAAGCCCGCCGCCCGCGAGGCGGTCAACGAGATCGGCGGCCCCGTCATCGCGACGACGCTGGTGCTCGCCGCGCTGTTCGTGCCGGTGGCCTTCATCCCCGGCCTCACGGGGCAGCTCTACAACCAGTTCGCGCTCACCATCGCCATCTCGGTGCTGATCTCGGCGATCGTCTCGCTGACCCTGACGCCGGCCCTGTGCGGCCTGCTGCTGAAGCCGCACACCGGCCGGAAGACGCGCTGGTGGCGCAAGCCGCTCGACTGGTTCAACCGCGCCCTGGAGCGCTCGGCCGACTTCGTCGCCCGCACCATCGGCCGGCTCGCCCGCCACGTCGTCCTGACGCTCGTCGTGTTCGCGCTGTTTGCCGGCGCCACGGTCATGCTCCTGATGCAGCGCCCGACCGGCTTCGTGCCGGACGAGGACCAGGGCTACCTCTATGCCGAGGTCGCGATGCCGCTCGGCGCCTCGGTGCAGCGCACGGAGGCGATGAATGCCCGCTTCGGCGCGGCCCTGCGCGCCCGCGACGACGTCGATCATACCATCGGCGTCAGCGGACGCAGCTTCCTCGCCGACACGGTCGCCCCGTTCTACGGCTTCAACATCCCCGTGATGAAACCCTGGGACGAGCGCACCACCACGGTCGACGACCTGATCCGCCACATGGAGGAGCGTTTCCGGCACGATCCCGACGGGCAAGTGCGCATCGCCAACCCCTCGCCCCTGCCCGGGCTCGGCTCCCGCGGCGGCCTGACGCTGGAGATCCAGGACCGCTCCGGCAATGGCGGCCTCGAGCTGGCGCGGACGGCGAGCGACTTCATCGAGCGGATCCGGGCCCTGCCGGGCGTGTCGAGCGCGACGCCGACCACCGATTGGGGCGTGCCGCAGCTGCGCCTCGACATCGACCGGGCCAAGGCCGAGCAGCTCGGCGTGCCGCTGTCGCGGCTGTTCGAGGCGCTCGGCACCTATGTCGGATCGAGCTTCGTCAACCTCTTCAACCGCTTCGGCTTCGTCTACCAGGTCTATGTCCAGAGCGATGCCTCCGGGCGGCGCCTGTTCCAGGATCTGGAGGCGCTCACCGTGCTGAACGCGCAAGGCGAGCCCGTGCGCCTCGGCTCCCTGGTGCAGGCGAAGTTCACGACGGGGCCGACGGCGGTCCTGTCCTACAACACCTATCCGGCGATCGAGGTCGCGGTGACGGTCGCACCCGGCTCCAGTTCCGGCACGGTGATCGCGGCGATCGAGGAGCTGGCGGAGGATCTGCCGCGCAACACCTCGATCGAGTGGTCCGAGATCGCCTATCAGGAGAAGATCGCCGGCAACGTCGCGCCGCTGATCTTCGGCCTCGGCGTGTTCATGATCTTCTGCTTCCTGGCCGGGCAGTACGAGAGCTTGCGCATGCCGCTGGTGATCCTGCTCGCGACGCCGCTCGCCATCTTCGGGGCGGTCGGGTTCCTCGCGCTCCGCGGCATGCCGCTCGACGTGTTCGGCCAGATCGGCCTGCTGCTCCTCGTCGGCCTGGCCGCCAAGAACTCGATCCTGCTCGTCTCCTTCGCCGAGGAGCTGCGCGCCAAGGGGGAGGGCGCGCTGGAGGCGGCCCAGCACGCCACGCGGATGCGCATGCGCCCGATCCTGATGACCTCCTTCGCCTTCATCCTCGGCTCGGTGCCGCTCGCCATCGCCAGCGGCGCGGGGGCGAATGCCCGGCTCTCCATGGGCACGGTGGTGATCGGCGGCCTCTTGGTGGCGACGATCCTGACCCTGTTCGTCACCCCGGTCTTCTACGTCGCCGCCGAGCGGCTGCGGAGGGAGGAGAGGGCAGAGGACAAGGCGCAGCCCGAGACGGCGCCGGCGGCTTAGGAGCCGCCGCTCACGCCGAGAGCTGCGCCAGCGCCTCCCGGGCGAGCGCGGGACTGAGCGGCTTGGCGGCGAAGCGGACCTCTTCCGGCAGTTCGCCCTCGGAGGGGGCCGGGCCGGCAGAGAGCGCGACCACCGCGAGATCCGGCCGGTTGCGGGCGATCTCGCAGGTCAGGGCGAACCGGGTCCCGGAGCCGGACAGGTCGGCATCGACGACGACGAGGCGCAGCATCGGATGGCGCTCGATCTGGAGGAGGGCGCTCTGCGCGCTCCAGGCTTCCAGCACCTCGAAGCCGGCTTCCGCCAGCCGGTCCGCCGTCGCGATGCGGGCTTCCGTCTCGCTCTCCATGATGAGAGCCAGCAGCCGCACGTCGCTGTGCGGGGCAGGAGAAGCGGGCCGATCCATAGGGCTTCCCGGATGTCCTTGGAGCGCGCCGTGGGGAGCGCGCCTGGGGCGTCCTGCCGACAAGCGGCGAGCGGCCCGTTCGTTGCCCCGCGCCCCCCGTTTTTCGCTCTATTCTTTTTCGAGGAGCCCTTTCAGGGGCGCCCTGATCCGGCAGGTCACGCCCTCGCGGGCGTAGATCATCTGCGTCTGGCCGCCGACCGCGCCCGAGAATCCGCGCTCGATCAGGCGCGAGCCGAAGCCCTTGCGCGTGGGGGCGGTCACCGGCGGCCCGCCGCGCTCGGCCCAGGTCAGGGTCACGACCGGCTCGGTCTCCTGTCCCTCGTCCCGCTCCTCCTCCTGTCCCTCGTCCGGCGCGTCGTCGCGCCAGTGCAGCTGCGAGACGGTCCACGCGATGCCGACGCGGCCGCCCGGCACCGAGAAGGCGCCGTATTTGGCGGCGTTGGTGGCGAGTTCGTGGATCATCAGAGCCAGCGACAGGGCGGCCTTCGGCCCGACCTCCAGGGCCGGACCGGACAGGTGGATGCGGCCCGGCTCGCCGTCGTCGTGGATCGCCAGCGCACCGGCGATCACCGCCTCCAGCGCCGCCCCCTCGCCCTCGCCCGAGAGCAGGATGTCGTGCGCCTTGCCGAGCGCCACCAGCCGGGCCACCAGCGCCTCCTTCACCGCGGCGATGTCGGTGGTGTTGCGCAGGGTCTGCGAGGCGATGGCCTGGGCCATGGTCAGGGTGTTCTTCAGGCGATGGCTCAGCTCGCGGTTGAGGAAGCGCTGCTGCTCCTCGGCCTGGATGCGGGCGAGCGACACGGAGACCCGCCCGGCCACCTCGCGGACGAAATCGATCTCGCCCGCGTCCCAGGCCCGCGGTTCGGCGGCGTGGGCGTAGACGAGGCCGACGAGGTCGCCCCGCCGCATCAGCGGTACGCCGACCAGGGCGCGGGCGCCGACGGCCGCGTAGCCACCCGCGTCCGGCGCGAGGCCCGGATCGGCGGCCAGGTCGGCCACCGCCAGGATCTCGCCGCGGCGCAGCCGCGCCAGAGTGGCCGGAAACGGCGGTGAATCCGCCCGCATGCCGGGCTCCTCGCGCCCGATCGTGAGACCGCCGGCGGCATCGACGGCGGTGTAGCCCGCCTGCGACAGGCCGAGGAGGCGCCCGAGGATCCGGGCCGCGATCCCGCGGATCTCCGCGGGTCCGGCGGCGTCGCGCAAGCCGTCGCCGAGTTCGATCAGCGCCGTCTGACGCGCCTCGGCCGCCTTCTCGGCGGTGATGTCCTCGATCATCGCCGTGGCCCGGATCGCCTCGCCGCGCACCTGCGAGACGAGGTTGACCCGGCCCCAGATCAGCCGCCCGTCCTTGCGGCGGTAGCGCTTCTCCAGCGTCTCGCGCACGATCTCGCCCGCCGCGAGCCGGCGGTGCAGATGGTCGCGCTCCGCCGCATCCGCCTCCGGCGTCCACTTGGCGATGGAATGCCCGACGATGTCGGCTTCCTCCGCCCCCCAGATCGCGCAGAGCTTCGGATTGGCCTCCAGCGCGATCATGGTGCGCGGATCGATCTGCACGATGCCGATATTGGCGCTCTCGACCACAGCCCGCAGCTGGGCGGCGACGCGGTTGCGCTCGGTCAGGTCCAGCATGGCGCCGATCATGCGCAGCGGCGTCCCGCCCGGCCCGCGCACCATCGAGCCGCGGTCGAGCACGTCGGCGTAGGAGCCGTCGGCGCGGCGGAAGCGGTATTCGTGGCGCCAGTCCTGCCCGTCGCCGGCGATGACGCGGCGGATATCCGCCTCGATCCGGGCGCGGTCCTCGGGATGGACATGGTCGAGCCACCATCGGCCGGTCGGCTCGACCGCCTCCGGCGCCCAGCCATAGGCGGCCTGCAGGGCCTCGTTCCACAGCACGTGGTCGGTGGCGAAGTCCCAATCCCAGATCGCGTCGTTGGTGGCGCGGGTGACGAGGCGATAGCGCTCCTCGGTCGCGGCGATGGCGGCCTGCGCCGTGTGCTCGGCGGTCACGTCGCGCACCGTGCCGACGAGGCGCCGCGCCCGCCTGATCGCGGCACCGCCCTCGATATCCGCCTCGACGACGAGGGCAGCGCGGGCGGCGATCCAGGCGATCACCGCGCCGTCACCCGCACCGTCGCCTGCGCCATCGCCTGCGATCGTGCGGTAGGTGGCGTCGAACAGGCCGGGCCCGGCGGGGTCGAGGGCCGCCCGCACGGCGGCGTCGGTGCGGGCCCGGTCCTCGGGATGGAGACGGGCCAGGAAGGTGCCGGCGTAGCTCACGGCCTCGTCCGGCCCGACCCCGAACAGCGCGCGGGTGCGCCCGTCCCAGGAGAGGGTCCCCGACACGAGGTCGTAGTCGAAGATGCCGACGCCGGCCGCCTCGAGCGCGAGCCGCAGGCGCAAGGCATGGTCGGCCAGGATCGCGGCCTCGGTCTTCCGTTCCGCGATGCCCCGGCGCAGTTCGAGCTGCGTCATCGCCGTCCGGGCGAGTGCCTTCAGGCCCGCCGCCTGCGCGGCGCTCAGCCCCTCCGGCCGGGGGACGGTGTCGAGCACGCACAGCGTGCCGATCGCCACATTCTCCGGGGTCACCAGGGGGGCGCCGGCATAGAAGCGCATCCGGGGCTCGTCCGCGACGAGGGGGTTGGTGCGGGTGCGCGGATCGGCGGCGAGGTCGGCGATGATCAGGACGTCCCGCCCGGCCAGCGTGTGGACGCAGAGCGAACGGTCGAGCCCGATCTCGGCCGGCGCGAAGCCGAGTCGCGCCTTGAACCATTGCCGGTCGCTCGTCAGCAGGCCGATCAGGGCGATCGGTGCGGCACAGAGCTGGGCGGCCAGCGCGACGGCATCGTCGAAGGCGTCCTCGGCGGGCGTGTCGAGCACACCGTAGTGGGCCAGCGCGGCCAGCCGCTCGGCCTCACCGGGGCTTGCGAAATCGTCGGGCGGTCGGCTCATGGACGGACCCGGCAAGGACGAAGCCGGCGAGCCGGGCGATCGCGGCGCCCTCCCTCCGGAGCCGCCAGCTGCGACCGGCCATCCGGACGGCGGCGATGGTGCATCGGCGACGGTCCGGGCACAAGACGTCTTGCGGGATCGCCGTGCTTCCCGATGGAAAATCCGAGGTGTCCGGTCGGACCCGCGCGCATCCTAATCGGGCGGCTCGATCGCGATGAGGCGCCCGGCCGGGCTGTAGACCGCCCCGAGCACGGTCTCGTAATGGCGCTTGACGCAGGCATGACACTCGCAGGCGACCTCCTCGATCGCCGCCCGGTTGACGATGGTGATGCGACCGCGTCCGACCTCGATCAGCCCCTGCTGCTGCAGCATCCGCAGGATGCGGGTGAGATAGGTGCGCTGCACGCCCAGCATCGCGGCCAACGATTCCTGGGTGATCGGCAGGACGTCGCTGCCGAGCCGGTCCTGAAGCGTCAGGAGCCAGCGCAGGCAGCGCTCCTCGATCGGGTGGAGGGCGTTGCAGGCGACCGATTGCAGCACCTGAGCGAGCAGGCAGTCGGAGTAGCGGGTAAAGAGGTTGCGCAGGGATTCCGAGCGCCGCTTGGCCTCTTGGAGCCGCACCGATTCCATCCGCAGGATCGGACCGGCGATCTGGATCAGGGCATGGGTCGAGGCCGGCAGGCCGCCGTTGCTGACCACGCCCCCGACGGCCCCCTCCCGGCCGATCGTGGCGGTCTCGGCGCTGCGCCCGTCGATCATCGAGATCAGCAGGGTGACGACGGTCTGATCGAGGGGGAAGCTGATGAAGTCGACCTCGCGGCCGGCGGCGAACAGCGTGTCGCCGCGCTGGAACTCCTGCCGCTCCATATCGGGCAGAAGCAGGCCGCGATCCTGGGAACTCAGGCAGTTCAGGAGCAGGTTGCCTTCGAAGCAGCGCTCTGAGGCCGAAGGCATGTACAACTCGAAGTCCGTAGGGTCGCCGGAACGGCTCCTAACGCAACGCTCGGCGCACAGTCTGTCTACAAGTAGACAAATGAGCCGTCAAATCCGAAAAAATCCAGATCACGGCCAAGTCGCCCCCAGCATCTCTACGGAAGCATACCGAAAGGCACATAACATAGGATGTTTTTACCTGGGCCGCTCGACGGCGTAACACGGATCGCCGCCTCCGGCTCGGTCCGGTCGACTTGCCGTTCGCCTCGGTTCGGCCGATCCCTTCGGAATGCGAAGGTGCACTCCGCACCGATCCGGCGGAGACCGTGCCCGTCTATTTGCCGGTGCAGAGGCCCTGGCTCGACAGGCGCCGATGCTCGCGCGGGTCGCAGTCGGTGGCGAGGAACGAGGCCCACTCGGTCGGGCTGCCGTAGAAGGCGTTGCGGTCGACGTCGCCGCGCACGCCGGGCACGCGGCCCGTCGAGGTGAACTGCCACAGCATCCACTTGCGGTTGGCGTAGCGCTGCTCGGGCTCGGCCGCGGTGGAGCGGACCCAGTGCGGGTAGTCGGGCAACTCGTCTTCCAGCACGTCCTTGTGGAAGGTGATGTCGGTGTAGATGATCGGCCGCTTGCCCGTATAGGCCTCCATCTCGTCCAGCATGTAGCGGATCATGGCGAGCGCCTGGGCCTTGGGCAGCTTCTTCGGGCACTTGGCCGAGTGACCGTTCCACTCCACGTCGAGCACCGGGGGCAGGGCGGTCGGATCGTTCGGCACGTTGCGCTTGAACCACGCCATCTGGTCCTCGGCCGAGCGGCACCAGAACACGAAGTGGTAGGCGCCCCGCGGCACGCCGGCCCGGCCCGCGCCGTCCCAGTTCTCGCGGAAGCGCTCGTCGACGTGGTCGCCGCCCTCCGTCGCCTTGATGTAGGCGAACTGCGTGCCCGCGCTCTTGACCGAGGCCCAGTTGATCGGCCCCTGCCATTTCGAGATGTCGATGCCCTGGATCGGGTGGCTCTTGGCCCGCGCCACGCCGGGATGGGGCTTGGCGTCGCCCTTGGTGGGGTAGAAGTCGTTCTGCGCGGCGCAGGCGGCGAGCCCGGACAGCAGCAGGGCAGCGAGCCCGCGCTTGAGCCAGCCGCGCGGAGCCGGTGCGCGCCTCAGGGAAATTTCGGTGTCCAGCGACATCGACGGCCCGCCACTTCTTGCGTGCGACTTCAATGGGTATTCGATGCCCTTGATCGGGTTAACAGAACTTTGCTGGCATTGCGGCGGAATTCCGGAAGGCGTTGCGCCGCAGGCACATAGACGCCGCCAGTGCTGTCCGGCGACCGCAGCGATCCCATCTAAAAGCCTGTCGATCCTGAATTTTCCCTGAGCCCGCGATGCGCAAGACTCTGTTCACCATCGGATACGAAGGCCTGTCGCCGGAACGCCTGCACGCCGCGCTGAGGGCGGCGGACGTGGCCGTGCTCGCCGACGTGCGGGCGGTGGCCAATTCGCGCAAGCGCGGCTTCTCGAAGGGCGCGCTGAAGGCGGGATTGCTGGAGGCCGGGCTCGGCTACGAGCATTTCCGGAGCCTGGGCACGCCGAAATCCGGCCGTGAGGCGGCCCGCGCCCACGATGCCGGGCTGATGCGCCGGATCTATTGCGAGGAGGTGCTCGACACCGCCGAGGGCGGGCTCGCCCTCGACGCCCTGGCGGACCTCGCCGCCGAGCGCCCGGTCTGCCTGCTCTGCTTCGAGCGCGATCCCGCCCGCTGCCACCGCCGCGTTCTGGCCGAGCGGCTGGCCCCGCGCGGCTTCGAGACGGTCGATCTCTACGGCGATTTTTTGTAATCGTTTCGCGGTTTTCCGCCTCCCGGGCTGCCCCCGGAAACGTCGCCCAGAAAAATTCAGCGCATCAGGCTCGGCGCGCCCAACCGCGGCTGCACGCCCTCGCGCATCACGAGGCGCCGCAGGGGCGGGATCGCCCCGAGCACCACGAGGCCGAGGCCCCGCAGGGCATCGACGGGCAGCAGATCGGTGAGCAGCGAGCGGTTGAGCATGTCCACCGCCGCCCCGCGCAGACGCGCATCGACGCCCCGGTTGCGTCCGAACCCCGCGAGCGAGGCCGGCGCGCCCGGATCGCGGCTCGCCTCGCGGGCGGAAAAGACCGCGTCGCGCAGGGCCGCGGCGTCGCGCAGACCAAGATTGAGGCCTTGCGCCCCGATCGGCGGGAAGACGTGGGCGGCCTCGCCGATCAGGGCGAGGCGGTCGGCGACCGGCCGCTCCACCGAGAGGCCGCGCATCGGCACGAGGCCGCGCGGGCCGTCGATCCGCATGGCGCCCAGCATCGAGCGGGCCTGATGCTCCACCGCCGCGGCGAGAGCGGCATCGTCGAGGTCCGACAGACGCTTGGCCGCCCGCTCGGCCGTGACCCAGACGAGGCTGGAGCGGTGGCCACCGGGCAGCGGCACGAGGGTGAAGGGCCCGTTGCGGGTGTGGAACTCGGTCGAGATGTCCCGGTGCGGCCGCTCGTGAGCGAGCAGCGTCGTCAGCGCCGCCTGCGGGTAGGACCATTCCCGGGTGCGCAGGCCCGAGGCCGCGCGCAGCGGCGAGCGGCCGCCGTCGGCGCCGACGACGAGCTGCGCCGCGAGACTGCGCCCGTCCTCCAGGTCCAGCACGGCCGCGCCCTGTTCGAGGCGCATCCCGGCTGAATCCGCCTCGAACAGGGTCAGGCCCGGCGTGGTACGGGCCTGACCGCGCAGGGTCTCGACGAGGCGGGCACTCTCGACGTTCCAGCCGAAGGCGGGCAGGCCAATCTCGGAGGCCGAGAAGCGGGCGGGCGGCGGCCGGAACAGGCTGCCCGTGTCATCGACGATCTGGAGTTCGGCCAACGGGTTGGCGTGCGGCGCGATCTCGGCCCAGGCGCCGAGCGCCGTGAGGAAGCGCACCGAGCCGTCGAGCAGCGCCACGGTGCGCCCGTCCGCCACCGGCGCGTGCCGTCCGACGAGGGCGGTCTCGACCCCGTCGCGGGCCAGCGCCAGGGCGGCGGCGAGCCCTGCCGCCCCGGCTCCCACCACCGCCACGGCGAAGCGCGGCGGCGCGGCGGCGAGGGTCTGCACCGGGCCCGTCACGACGGGAGCCTCCTTGAAGTGCCCATTGAAGTTTCCTCGGGGCGAAGATCGAAGACCGGCCCTCTACAGAGGTGCGGCGGGCGCCGGGTCAAGTGCGACGGAAGGGTCCGGGCCGGTGCTGTGACAGGCGCGGTGTCGGGCGATGGCCCTGCCGCCGGGTGGCGGCGTGCAAGGAGAGCGTCTCCGAGAGCTGGCATCGCCGCTCGAACGTCGCGCCGAGTGGGAACGAGGCCCCGGAGGCGGCTGCCGCCGCGGCGGGCAAGAGGCCGGCGGGGCGAGCGCTTCGAGCGGCGATCCGGAAGATCCGGGCGCGACCAAGCGTTCGAGCGTGGCGGGAGCGGGCTGAAATGAAACCAAATCCCGCCCGCTGCATTGCCAACCTATGTTGAGAGAACTGCGCGCTCACGCCGCACTCTCTGGGAGCCTGAACGATCATTGACGTCCGAGGGGGGCGTTCCATGAAGCCATTCATCACCTCGCAGCCGGATGCTGGGCGGACACGTCTCGAATCCGCCTTCGATCCCGTACTTTCGGGTGTCGCGCGCGGACTCGCGCGGTTGTTTCCGCCGGTCCACAACGGCCAGCCGCCGCAGGACGGGGGAAAGGGCGGCTCGGCGTGCCAGCGGAACGGCACGGGCGGCGGGCAGGGTGGCCGCGGATGATGAAGCCCGAACTGGTCGAGCAGCATATCACCGCGATGACCACGGCGAGCGGCAACCTGCTGCGCCAGATGGAGGATGAGGGGCTGCGCTACCGGGTCACCGTGCGCCCGGAGGATACCGGAACCCTGCACGTCCACGTGCACGAGCTGACGCCCGAACTCAGCGCGCGCATCGAGCGCTGCCTGTCGGGCATGGGCATGCAGGTCGCGGTTCGGGAAGGTTAGAGCCGTCTCCGACCTGATTGCATCAGGCCGGCGTCCCGCGTTCCTCGTCTTGACGCGCATTCTCTCGACGAACCGGTGGCCCCTTCGTCGGACTGCGCTCAGGCGGGCGACGATACCGGCGGGATCTCCGCTCCGAGCGCTGTTTCCAGGCGCTTTCCCAATGCATGGCCCATGGGCCCGGCCTGTGTGCTTCGGGCATGAACGCCCAGGGCGATGCCCCGTGCCCCTTGCCTCGCTCCGCCGGACCGATATCTCGCCCGGAATTCGTGAGTGAGAACGCGGGAGAACGCGATGAAGGCGATCCGGGTGCATGCCTACGGTGGGCCCGAGGCGATGGTCTACGAGGACGTGCCCTCGCCCGAGCCGGGCCCCGGCCAGATCCGCGTCCGCCAGACCGCCATCGGCGTCAACTTCATCGACATCTATTTCCGCTCCGGCGCCTACAAGGCCCCCTCGCTGCCCTTCACCCTCGGCAAGGAGGGCGCGGGCGTGGTCGATGCGCTCGGCGAGGGCGTCACCGATTTCCGCGTCGGCGAGCGCGTCGCCTATGCCGGCGCCACCGGCACCTATGCCGAGGAAGTGGTGGTCGACACCAAGGGCGTCGTCCACGTGCCGGATTCGATTTCCGACGAGACCGCCGCGGCGATGATGCTGAAGGGCCTCACCGCGCAGTACCTGCTGCGCCGGACCTACCGGGTGCAGCCCGGCGACACGATCCTGTTCCACGCCGCCGCCGGCGGCGTCGGCCTCATCGCCACGCAATGGGCCAAGCATCTCGGCGCCACCGTGATCGGCACGGTCGGCTCGCAGGAGAAGGCGGAGCTCGCCCGCGAGCACGGATGCGACCACGTCATCCTCTACCGCGACGAGGATTTCGCCGCCCGGGTGAAGGAGATCACGGGCGGAAAGGGCGTGCCGGTGGTCTATGACGGCGTCGGCAAGGCGACCTTCCCCGCCTCCCTCGACTGCCTCTCCCCCTTCGGCATCTTCGCGAGCTTCGGCTCGTCCTCCGGCGCCATCGAGGCGTTCGACATCGGCATCCTCGCTGCCAAGGG
Organism: Methylorubrum populi; assembly: GCF_002355515.1. Lineage (NCBI taxonomy): Bacteria > Pseudomonadati > Pseudomonadota > Alphaproteobacteria > Hyphomicrobiales > Methylobacteriaceae > Methylorubrum > Methylorubrum populi. The sequence continues at coordinate 4,519,090 of NZ_AP014809.1, forward strand.
CTCGCTCTACGCCACCCGGCCGACCCTGTTCACTCACATCGCCACCCGCGAGAGCCTCGACGCCAACGCCGCCGAGCTGTTCGAGGTGGTGGCCAGCGGCGCGGTGAAGATCCCGATCCACGCCCGGGCCAAGCTCGCCGACGCAGGCCAGGTCCACCGCGACCTCGCCGGGCGGCAGACCACCGGCACGACGGTGATGACGCCGTGATCCTCCGCTCATAGGATCAAAGGATTCCGGGCTCCGCCCGGACCCGCCGAGGGACTTGTCCCTCGGAACCCTCGGACTTTGCGATGAGACTGACCGAACACGACGTTCTGCTCGTCATCGACGTGCAGAACGATTTTCTGCCCGGCGGGGCGCTCGCCGTGCCCGAGGGCGATGCGGTGATCGCCCCGATCAACCGGCTGGCGGCGCGCCTGCCCCACGTCATCCTGACCCAGGATTGGCACCCGCCCGGCCACGCCTCGTTCCACGGGAGCCATCCGGGCAAGGCCCCCTTCGATACCACGGACCTGCATTACGGCGAACAGGTGCTCTGGCCGGAGCACTGCGTGCAGGGCACGCGCGGCGCCGCGCTGGCCGAGGGCCTGAACACGGACCGGGCCGAACTGGTGATCCGCAAGGGCTATCACCCCGGCATCGACAGCTACTCGGCCTTCCTGGAGGCCGACCGCCGGACCCGCACGGGTCTGGCCGGCTACCTCGCCGAGCGCGGCCTGACCCGCCTGTTCCTCGCCGGCCTCGCCACCGATTTCTGCGTCCTCTGGAGCGCCCTCGACGCGCGCCGAGCCGGGTTCGAGGTCCTCGTGGTCGAGGACGCCGTGCGCGGCATCGATCTCGACGGCTCGCTGGCGCGGGCCTGGAACGCGATGGAACGGGCCGGAGTCGGGCGCGTCGAGAGCGCGGCCCTCGCCTGACGATCCTTCGCCCACCCGCGTCCTCATCCTGAGACGGCGCGAAGCGTCGCCGCCTCAGGATGAGGGGAGGGCCGGGATAGCCGCGGCGTCAGCGACGCGGGATCACGGGTCGAGCGCGTCCACCCCGACTCCGCATTCCGCTGCCACCGACTCCCGCAACGCGGCGCAGAGCCTGCGAACCGTCCCGTGCCCGGCGCTGTCGTAGGCCCGTGCACCGAGCGCCGTCGCGGGCGCGAGCAGGCGCAGGGAGTTGGTGACGAACAGCGCCTCCGCATCCTCCAGTTCGGAGGGCAGGAGAGGGCGCTCTTCGACCGCGAGGCCGAGACCCGGCGCGATCCTGGCAAGAAGCTCGGCCCGAACGATGCCCGGCAGGACGCCATCCTCCAGCGGCGGCGTGACGAGTGTCCCTCCAGACACCGCGAAAACATTGCCGGTCCCGGCGCAGGCCGCGCGGCCCTTCGTGTTGAGGAACAGGGCCTCGTCGAAGCCTTGCGCCTGCGCGTCGCGCGCGGCGAGCACCGCGTCGAGATAGCCGAGCGTCTTGAGGCGGGCGGCCGGCGAGGTGTCGTTGCGGGCGATCGAGGTGAGCACCAGCCGCAGGGGTGCGAAGAACAGGGCCGCGCGGGCCGGCGCGGCGCTGCCGAACAGGAGCGGCGCCGGCTCGGGCGGCGGCGCGAGCCCGCGCGGGCCAGGGCCGCGGGTCAGCGTGGTGCGGATCGCCGCCAGCGGCGCGGTACCGGCGAGCGCCCGCATCGCCTCGATGATGGGCGCGCGGTCGACAAGGAAGCCGAGCGCCGCCGCGGCGGCGGTGAGGCGGTCGACATGGGCGGCCTCGAACGCGACCCGGCCCCGGACGGCGAGGGCGGTGTCGAACACCCCGTCGCCGAGCAGCAGGCCGCGATCCGCCATGGCGAAGGGGAGGGTGCCGCCCTCGACCAGCCGCCCGTCAGACCACAGCATCGGCGAGCCTGTCGGTGCGCGCCGGATCCTTCGCGCGCCACGCGCGGGCGCCCTTGAGGAAGTTGGAAAACAGCGCGTGGCCGTTCTCGGTCAGCACCGATTCCGGGTGGAACTGGATGCCCCAGGTCGGGTGGCTGCGGTGCGACAGCGCCATCACCTCGCCCTCCCCCGAGGCGGCATCGACGGTGAGGTGGCGCTCCATCTCCGGCGTCGGCGCCACGATCAGCGAGTGGTAGCGGCCGACCTGCATCGGCTGCGGCAGCCCGGCAAAAAGCCGCTCGCCGCCGTGCCGGATCGGCGTGGCGTGGCCATGAAGCGGGCGCCCCGCCCGCTCGACCCGGCCGCCGAAGGCCGCGCCGATCGCCTGATGCCCGAGGCAGACGCCGAGGATCGGCACCTCGCCCGACAGGTCGCGGATCGCCGGCAGGCTCACGCCGGCCTCCTGCGGCGTGCAGGGGCCCGGCGAGATCACCACCGCCTCCGGATCCCGGGCGCGGATGCCGGCGACATCGAGCGCGTCGTTGCGCACGACCTCGACGTGTTCGCCCAGCTCCTCGAAGTAGCGCACCACGTTGAAGACGAAGGAATCGTAGTTGTCGATGACGAGGATCACGGCGTGCCCTCCGCCTCGAAGGCCGGCTCGAAAGCCGCGAAGACGCGGGCCGCCTTGGTCAGCGTCTCCTCGTATTCGGGACCGGGCTCGGAGAGCAGCGTCACGCCGCCGCCCGCTTGGAGCACGGCTTGGGCGCCGTCCATGAACACGGTGCGGATGGCGATCGAGGTGTCGAGCGATCCGTCGAAGCCGAGCGCGCCGATCGCCCCGCAATAGAGCTCGCGCGCGTCGCCCTCGATCTCGGTGATGATGTCCATGGCCCTGAGCTTCGGCGCGCCGGTGATCGAGCCGCCGGGAAAGGTTTTCTCGATGAGGTCGAGGGCGTCGGCGCCCTCGCGCAGCGTGCCCGTCACCACCGATACGAGATGGTGGATGCCGGCATAGGATTCCACCCCGCACAGGGTCGGCACCCGCACGCTGCCGGGCTCGCAGACCCGCGACAGGTCGTTGCGCAGCAGGTCGACGATCATGATGTTCTCGGCCCGCTCCTTCGGATTGGCCTGGAGAGCGGCGGCGATCTCCGCGTCGCGGGCCGGGTCGGGGTCGCGGCGCACCGTGCCCTTGATCGGCCGGGTCTCGACCGCCCGCCCCTCGAGCTTGAGGAAGCGCTCGGGCGAGGAGGAGGCCACCGTCAGCCCCTCGAAGGCGAGATAGGCGCCGAAGGTCGCGGGGTTGGTCTCGCGAAGCCGTCGGTAGAAGGCGAAGGGGTCGAAGCCGGGCGGCAGGTCGGCGGCAAAGCGCTGGGCGATGTTGGCCTGATAGATGTCGCCGGCGCGGATGTAATCTCGGACCTTTTCGACAGCCTCTTCATAGGCTTGCCGCGAAAAGTTCGAGCGCCATGCGAGCGGGGTTCCGGCCCATTCCGGGGACGGTTCGGCGGCTGCGGCGAGCCCATCGGCGAAGGCGTCGAGCCGGGCCTTCGCGCGCGCTTCCCGCGCTTGCGGATCGGTCTCGGGGAAGCCGGTGGCGATCAGGAGGCAGCGGCGCCGCCCGTGATCGACGGCGAGCAGCGTGTCGTAGAGATTGAACGCGACGTCGTCGGTCAGCCCCGCCCGGCGGGCCGGCGGATCGACCCGCTCCAGGCTCGCGCCGAGATCGTAGGCGAAGTAGCCGATCGCCGCGCCCGGAAAGGCCGGCAGGTCGGCCCGCGGCGCGAGGCGGTAGGGCGCGAGGCAGGCCCGCAGCGCCTCCAGCGGGCGGCCGGGCACCGCGTGTCCATCGAGCGTCGCGCGGCCGTCGCGGTAGCGGAAGCGCGCGAACGGGTCGGCGGCCAGCACCGAGACGCGGCCCAGCGTGTCGTGCGGCATGGCGCTGTCGAGGAAGGCGAACCCGGGCCACCGGGCGAGCCGCGCGGCGGCCGCAACCGGTTCGATGAAGGGGATCTCGCGGGTCCAGACCATGGGTTCGGCCGTCATGCCTCGTGCGGCGCTCATTCGGATTACCCAAGGGCGCGCGGCGCGTGTCAGTCAATCGCCCCCGCCTTCCGGACCCGCGGGAGGGGTATGCACGGCGCCCGCCGGCCTATTCGAGTGATGGTTCAGGACACGTTCTTAAAGCACTGGTAAAGCGTACGTCTTTTGCCCTCGGACGGTTCTACGCATCCGCTCCGGAATAGATGTCGAGCGACAGGCCGATGCCGAGCGCGCCGAGCCGGCTCAGGAGTTCGGGCCCGAACTCGTCGCCGGCATTGCCGCCCTCCATGAACCAGCCGACGAAGAACTCGACCGTGCCGCCCTCCGCCCGCCACGCCAGGAACCGCTCGCCGTACGGCGCCACCCGCTCGGCGGTGGCCGCGACCGCCTCGGCGGGCGGACCGGCGCCCTCGCTCAGCGGGAAGGTCGCGTAGCTCTCCCCGTAGCGCCCGGGCCGCGGCGTGCCCCTGGGATCCGTGCGCGGGGCGCCGACGTCCCAGGTCCGGCCCGGCGCGAAGGGCAGGGCGCCGCACAGCTCCGCCGCCGTCCGGCTCGGGTGCCGGATGCGCAGGCTGATCCGGGTGCGGTCGCGCTCCATCCGTTTCCGATCGCTCCTGTTTCCGGCCACGCTCGCAACCGCGCCCCAATGCGGTTATATCGGGCCATCCACCGCCATCGATGCAGGACGCGCGGGCCTCCGTTCCGGAGGGCCGCCCCAACGAGCCGTCATGACCGCAACCGCCTCCCCCTCGGACACCAAGGGCGCCGCCGCGCCGCGGATCTCCTTCGTGTCGCTGGGCTGCCCCAAGGCGCTCGTCGATTCCGAGCGCATCCTCACCCATCTGCGCGCCGAGGGCTACGAGCTGTCGCGCCGCCACGACGGGGCGGACGTGGTCATCGTCAACACCTGCGGCTTCCTCGATTCGGCCAAGGCGGAATCGCTCCAGGCGATCGGCGACGCCATGGCCGAGAACGGCCGGGTGATCGTGACCGGCTGCATGGGCGCGCAGCCCGACGAGATTCGCGAAAAGTATCCGAACCTGCTCGCCGTCACCGGCCCGCAGGCCTACGAGTCGGTGGTCGCCGCCGTGCACGAGGCGGTGCCGCCCGCCCACGACCCGTTCCTCGACCTGATCCCGCCGCAGGGGGTCAAGCTCACCCCGCGCCACTACGCCTATCTGAAGATCTCCGAGGGCTGCAACAACCGCTGCACCTTCTGCATCATCCCGTCGCTCCGCGGCGATCTCGTCAGCCGCCCGGCGGGGGACGTGCTGCGCGAGGCCGAGAAGCTGGTGAAGGCCGGGGTGAAGGAGCTGCTGGTCGTCTCGCAGGACACCTCCGCCTACGGCATCGACACCCGCTACGCCACGAGCCCGTGGCGCGATCGGGAGGTGCGGGCCCGCTTCTACGATCTGGCTTCCGAACTCGGCGAGCTCGGGGCCTGGGTGCGGCTGCACTACGTCTACCCCTACCCGCATGTCGACGAGGTCATCCCGCTGATGGCCGAGGGCAAGATCCTTCCCTATCTCGACATGCCGCTCCAGCACGCGAGCCCCTCGGTGCTCAAGCGGATGCGCCGGCCCGGCAACCAGGAGAAGCAGCTCGACCGCATCCGGCGCTGGCGCGAGATCTGCCCGGATCTCGCCATCCGCTCGACCTTCATCGTCGGCTTCCCCGGCGAGACCGAGGCCGAGTTCGAGGAACTGCTCGACTGGATCCGCGAGGCGCGGCTCGAGCGGGTCGGCTGCTTCGAGTACGAGCCGGTCAAGGGCGCGCCCGCCAACGATCTCGGCCTGCTGGTGCCGCCGGAGGTGAAGGCCGAGCGCAAGCGCCGCTTCATGGAAGCGCAAGGCCTCGTCTCGCTCAGGCTGCAGCGGGCGAAGGTCGGCAAGCGCCTCCAAGTCATCATCGACGAGGCCGGCCCGAGCGTCGCGCGCGGCCGCTCCAAGGCCGACGCCCCGGAGATCGACGGCAGCGTCCACGTCGCCTCGCGCCGTCCCGTGCGGCCCGGCGACATCGTCACCGTGAAGATCGAGCGGGCCGACGCCTACGACCTGCACGGCATCGCGGTGTAGCGGCGAGGGTAGGGCCAGAGGCTCGCGAGCGAACCGCCGCCCGCGCGGAAACGTTGCCCCGTCACGATCAACGACCGGACGAGGCAACGATGGCGGACGAGCAGCGCGACCAGAGCAACGAGGCCGCGGTCTCGCCCAAGGATCCGGCGACGGGCCGGCTGAAGTCGCAACCGGGACCGATGGAGCGCGCCGGCACCGAGGCCGAGGAGGCCGCGCGCGGCAACACGAAGTCGGGCGAGAGCAAGCGGCAGGCCGGGGACGACCGCTCCGCCTGACGCTGCCCCGATGCGCGACGACCGCCGCGGGCTGCGCCTCGGTCTGATCGGCCTCTACGGCTTCATCGGTACCGTCCATCTCGTCGCCACCGACCGGTTCCTGCCGATCATGCCGGGCTGGGTGCCCGCGCCGCGCCTCGTCGTGATCGGCACCGGCCTGTGCGAGATCGCCGGCGCCCTGGCGCTGTTCGTGCCGCGGCTGCGGCGGCTCGCCGGCCTGATGCTCGCCCTCTACGCGGTCTGCGTGTTCCCGGCCAACATCAAGCAGGCGGTCGAGGGGATTCCCGTGCCGCCGATCCCCGACACGTGGTGGTATCACGGCCCCCGTCTGGCGCTTCAGCCGGTGATGGTGTGGTGGGCGCTCTACGCCGTGCGCGCTCTCGACTGGCCGTTCGCGGCGAGATCAACGGACGCGGGCGGAGCACCTCGTTAAGATTAATCCGGAATTGCAAAAGGCTTTTCTCTGAGGAAAACAGCGCCGTCAGCGTATCCGGTCGGGCTCAACCGGTGGTGTTCACCCTGCGACCCTGTCTAGGCTCACTTCCATGCCGAAGAGCCGCGACTCGAACCCGACGAATCGCCCGCGAGACGGTGCCGCCCCGCCGGAGCAGGAGGCCGTCGAGCGCGCCCTGGAGCAGATCGTGGAGCGCCTGAAGCCGAAGGCGCCGGCCCCGAAGCCCGTGAAGAAGGGCAGCCCGCGTACGAAGGGCTGAGCCTTCATAGTCATGGTTTCGAAAGGACGAGTCCTTTCGCGGGTGCAGGGCAGAGCCCTGCATATTGGCTCCGCCGACGCCAGGGCACCGCCCTAACAACCCGCCAAAGGGCCTGAGCCCTTTAGGATCCCCCGGGATCGAGTCTCACTTCTTCTCATCGCGCTTCACCGCCTGCCAGGCGGCTTCCATGGCGGGGAGGGGGGCGTCCTGCAGGATCTGGCCCTCGGCGGCGAGCCGGGCGGCCATGGCGGTGAAGCGGCGCTCGAACTTGAGGGTGCCGCGCCGCAGCGCCTCCTCCGGATCGACGCCCGCATGGCGGGCGAGGTTGGCGACCGAGAACAGCAGGTCGCCGATCTCCTCGAACACCGCCTCCGGTTCGCCCGCACCGAGGCTCTCCTCGACCTCGTCGACCTCCTCGCGCACCTTGGCGAGAACCTGGGCCGCGTCCGGCCAGTCGAAGCCGACGGCGGCCGCCCGCTTCGAGATCCGGTCGGCCCGGGCGAGGGCGGGGAGGGCGCGCGACACCCCCGCCAGCGGACCCGCCGCCTCCCCTCTACCAGCCGCCGCCTTCTCCGCCCGCTCCCGCGCCTTGATGGTTTCCCAGGCCGCCTTGATCGCCGCCGGATCGGTCGGGCGCCGGTCGCGGGGCAGGAACGCGCCCGAGGCGTCGAAGACGTGGGGGTGGCGCCGGATCAGCTTGGCGCAGATCGCCTCGGCCACGTCGTCGAAGCGGAAGGCGCCCTCCTCCTCGGCGATCCGGGCCTGGAACACGACCTGGAGCAGCAGGTCGCCGAGTTCGTCGCGCAGATCCGCCCGGTCGCCGCGCTCGACCGCGTCGGCGACCTCGTAGGCCTCCTCGATCGTGTAGGGGACGATGCTCGCATAGGTCTGCCCCACGTCCCAGGCGCAGCCCCGCTCCGGATCGCGCAACCGCGCCATCAGCGCCAGCAGCCTGTCGATCGGCGCCTCGTCCATCGCTCGAACCCCGTCCCGCATCCGCCGCCCGGTCCCGGGCCTGCCTCCGCTCATAGACCGTCCGGAGAGGCGGCGCAGCGCCGGTCGGACGACGTCATCCGGGCAGGGGAGGGGGACAGCCTGTGCAAAATTCCATATATTCCTTTTGAAAAGAGGAGAGAAAGGCGTCGTTCGGTTTGGCGAACGCACCTCCCCCCTCCTTAGGAAAGCTATCTGTTAAGGATTCTTAGGGAGTCAGTTCAGCAGGTTATAGGGGGCGCCGAAAAGCCGTGTCGGCCCCGTGGCTTGAGGCCACCTCGCGCATCGAACTCTGCGCGAAACCGCATGGAACTCTGCGCGGCCTCGCATCGGATTCTGCGCGCCTCCCGGGGCCTCCCGCATCGGATTCTGCGCGGGGGCGTACCGGATTCAGCGTGCAAAACCGGATCAGTCGGGGAAGAGCGGGGACAAGTCCGGGGCCGGGGGGGGCGTATCGAACTCTGCGCAGGCCGATTCGGGCCGGCCGGCGGGCGTATGGAACTCTGCGTGCCTGGAAACGGCCCCTGCCCCGGCCGCGGACGACGCGCCTGTGCAGGATTCCCGGCGCCAAGCGTGGATTCCCGGGAAAACTCCGATCGGCCACGGGACTCCGCGGAGCCGAATCGTGACAGATCGGTTGCGGACCTGAGGCGACCGGCGGCTTTCGCTTGGTTCGCCCCGGGATCGGGACCGAAGACTTCGAGAGGCGGATCGACGTGACACGCAGCGGGAGGTTCTGAGAGCGCGCCATGTCGGGGCTGGAGGCCAAGATCGCCGCGATCCGCGACCCGGATCTGCTGGCGGAGCTGGAGGCGGCGCGGGGCGGGTTCCTGTTCGCGCCGATCGTCGAGCACCTGCTGTTCCGTCAGCGCGAGCGCGATGCCGCCCGGGCGCAGGAAGGTGCGCAGGCCGAGGCCCGCGAGGCCATGGGCCGCGACCGCCGTCGCCGCGACGCCGTGCGCGAGGTGATCGAGAACGAGCCCACCGGCCCGGAGAACCTCCAGCACCTGCATTCCGTGCTGGCCCTGTGCGGCCTGCCCTACCGCGATCCGGGCGACGCCCGCGACTTCGTGCGCGAATACGGCCGCAACTCGCTCAGCCTCTCGGCGGGGCGCCTCAAGAACCCGGTCACCGGTGAGATGGAGCTGCAGGGCCTGCCCTACGGCCCCAAGGCCCGGCTGGTGCTGCTGCATCTCTGCACCGAGGCGGTGCGCCAGCGCAGCCCGACCATCGAGGTCGCCGACAGCCTCTCCGGCTTCATGAAGGCCATGGGCTTCGCCGTCACCGGCGGCGAGCGCGGCACCATCGGCGCCTTCAAGGAACAGCTCAACCGGCTCGCCGCCTGCTCGATGCAGATCGGCCTGTGGGACGGGGAGGGGCAGGCCTCGACCCTCAACGTGCCCCCCTTCCGCCAGCTCGAATTGTGGCGGCGCGGCGAGGACGGCCTCGTCTGGCAGCGCACCGTCTCGTTCCATCAGGATTTCTACGACAGCCTGATCCGCCACGCCCTGCCGGTCGATATCCGCGCGGCGCGGGCCTTCTCCGGCTCGGCGCGCAAGCTCGACCTCCTGTTCTGGACCGGCTACCGGCTGCGCGCCCTGCAGCGCCCCCTGCGGCTCACCTGGGACAACCTGCACCGCCAGTTCGGGGCGGAGAACGCCAGCCTGCGAAGCTTCCGCCAGGCCTTCAAGGCGGACCTCGCCGGCCTGCTGGAGGTGTTCCCGCGGCTGCGGATCGACCTCGACGAGGGCGGCATGCTGCTCCACCCGGCCGATCCCGGCAGCCTGCTGGTGCCGCCCAAGGCCGCCCGCCCCGCGCGCGCGGCGACAGTCGCGGCCCGGGCCTGACGGAATTTTTTTCGCGACGCCTGACGATCTGTTCCGTCGCTCCCATTCCGTAACGAAGCAGGCTGGAATATTCCATATCCGTCTTCGTTCTATTCCTTATGCGTTCCGAGCAGAAGGGAATGGACGGGCGTGGTGGCGCCGGGGTTCTACGGTGTTCCGTCCATCGGAGCGTCGGAAATGAGCCGGACGGAATAATTCCCTGGTCTTCCGTTCTATTCCGTGTCATTGTCTGTTCCTTCCTATCCCCCTTTTCGGAACGAGCGACCGGAAACGCCATCATGGTCCTGTCGGAAGCCGAGGCCCTGGCGCGGCTGGAGGAGCTGCGCCGGCAACGCGACGCGCTCGAACGGCAGATCGCCGACCTCCTCCTCTATCTCGATCTCGGGCGCCGTCTCGGTGGCCCGCCCGCTCCGGCTCCGGCCGCAACGGACCCGGCTCCCCGGGGGGACGCGCCCGCCCCGCCTCCCGTGTCGGCTCCGGTCGCGGCCCCTCCGGCCCAGCCGCCGGTTCGATCCGAACGGCCGCCCGCGCCCGCCTTCGCCGATCCGGTCGAGGGCGAGGCGGCCTTGTCGGAGACGGTGCTCGCCCGCCGCTACGGCCGGGCGGTGATCGAGGCGGCGCTCGCCTCCCTGGAGGAGGCGGGCCGCCCGCTGCATGCCAGCGAGATCCTGGCGCGGATCACCGAGCAGGGCTTCTCCCTGCCGGGGCAGGATCCGGTGGCGGCGCTCAACACCCGGCTCTGGAAGCGCTCCGGTCCCGGCGGCCCGCTGAAGCGCCTCGGCGAGGCCGTCTACGCCCCGGCCGATGCGGAGGAGGGATAAGCTGTGTTCCCGTCCGCCGCTGGCTCGAAACACGAGGAGGCGGCCCGCGCCGAGCCGCCTCTGAACCCCGCCTCCCCCGTGTTTCGGCGGGACGGCCGCGCCGTCAGCGCGAGGCCGTGACGGAGCCGGTCGATTCCGTCACGTCGCGCCGCTCCCGGCCCAGGGCGGTCGCGGGCGGATGGGCCTGGACGAAGGCGCTGCCGTCGCGGGCAAGAGCTTCGCCGTGGGCGAACAGCGCCCGCATGTAGGGCTGGTCGAACGGCTTCTCCGAGGTCTTGGCGAAGCGCCCATCGATGAGCGCGATCCGCAGATCCAGGCCGGTGCGCTCGGCATAGCCCTTGGAGAGCGCGAGCGCCGCGCGGGTCTGCGCCTTGATCGCCGCCGACATGGTGCGGCCGAGCACCGAGAGCGTGGTGCGCGAGGCCATCTGGAATTCCGGTTCGAGCCGGTTGTTGACGACGAGGTAGACCCGGTCCGTCGGCAGGCGCAGCCGCGCCTCACCCTCCAGGGCGGCGGCCGGCGCGAGGTAGAACGGGGCCATCGCCCCGCCATCGTCGTGCAGCTCCGCGAAGGGCTTGGCCTTCGTGCCCGCCCCGTCCGCCGGTTCGGCGGGGATCGCCACCGGCGGGAACACGCCGGGCACCGCGGTCGAGGCGAGCACGATCGCGCGGAACAGGGCCAGCGCCCGCGGGTCGCCGGACTCGGCGCCGCGCTTCGCGATCGCACCCATGTCCCACACGACCGGCCGCTCGCTGTCGACCTGCGTCGTGACGATCAGCAGGCGGCGGCCCTTGGCGTGCTCGGCTGCCACCGCCTTGAGCAGCGCCGGCGTCACCGCGCGCCCGATCCGCTCCTTGAGCGGCCAGGTGTCGGTCAGCGAATCCCGCGTGCCGCCGAACTCGAACACGTCGGCCGCCGAGATCTCGGTGTAGTTCTCCTTGAGCGCCGCGTCGGCCTTCGCCCCGATCGTCGGCGCCGCGAAGGCGAAAGGCGCGATCAGCGCGCCGGTCGAGACGCCGGTGACGACGCCGAATTCGGGGCGGTCGCCGCGCTCCGACCAGCCGGACAGCAGACCGGCGGCGAAGGCGCCGTTCTCGCCGCCCCCGGAGAGCACCAGCCAGGGATCGGCGGCGCGGGGCGCCCCATCGATCAGGGCCTGGAACGCGCGGACGTCGTCGCCCGCGATCCGCACCGAGGCCGGCAAGCCCTCGGGCCGCGCGGTCGCGGCCTGGGCGGCGGTGTAGTCCGGCCGCTCGTCGGGGGACTTCTTCGCCGCCGGCCCGGCCATCGCCCCCTGCGACAGGGTGAGCGCGACCAGGGCGAGGGCCAAAGGCCGGGCGACCCGGTGCCCGGCCCGCGGGCCGGGCGAAGAACATTCTCGAAGGATCAGTTGGTTGAACAGTTTTGGCATCGACGCACGTCTCCCGACGGTGTTCGACAGCCCGCCTCGGCCGGAAAACACGGGTCGCGGCGGTCCGTTCCGTCCTCCCGGCCCGGCGCCGAATGCTTCGCCGGGCAAGCTTTGCCGTTTTGCGCATCCCGCGGTCACGCTGCCGAAGGACTCGAGTCTGTCTCGGCAGACGGGCCACGGAGGCGAGAACAGCAAACGTCTTGATGAAAACGCCTGAACCTTCGGAAATCGTCTCCCAATTCGGATCGCGACGCAATCTTCGCTTTCGGATACTCCACCGGCGCAGGCGCCGCATGATCCGTGCGCGGGCGCACGATCCGGCCCAGGGGAAGACGCGCGCGGACAGGTGAAGAGGGGACGACCAAGGTCGGCTTTACGCCAGGGGGCGCCGTGCTCTAACGCCGGGGAGACAAGCGGAGGGCGGACGCCATGAGCCTTTCGCCATGAGCCCTTCGCCAAGGGGCCTTCACGTAGCCGGAGACCGAGAGCCGATGAAACTGCCGCGCCGCTTCTTCCAGCCGCTCGCCGCCGGTGCGCCCGAGCCCTTCCGCGAACTGCCGATCAAGCTCGAGCGGATGATCCATTTCGTGCCGCCGCACAACGAGAAGGTCCGCGCCCGCGTGCCGGAACTCGCCAAGACGGTCGACGTGGTGCTCGGCAACCTGGAGGACGCGGTGCCCGCCGACCAGAAGGAGGCGGCGCGCAAGGGCTTCGTCGAGATGGCCAAGGCCACCGATTTCGCGGCCTCCGGCACCGGCCTGTGGACCCGCATCAATGCCCTGAACTCGCCCTGGATCCTCGACGACCTGTTCACCCTCGTCGCCGAGGTGGGGGACAAGCTCGACGTGGTGATGGTGCCCAAGGTCGAGGGGCCCTGGGACATCCACTACATCGACCAGCTGCTGGCCCAGCTCGAGGCGCGCCACGGGGTCAAGAAGCCGATCCTCGTCCACGCCATCCTTGAGACGGCGGAGGGCGTGGCCAACGTCGATGCCATCGCCTGCGCCTCGCCGCGCATGCACGGCATGAGCCTCGGGCCCGCCGATCTCGCGGCGTCGCGCGGCATGAAGACCACCCGCGTCGGCGGCGGCCACCCGGATTACCGCGTCCTGTCCGACCCGAAGGGCGACGCCGAGCGCGCCTCCGCCCAGCAGGACCTGTGGCACTACACCATCGCCCGGATGGTCGATGCCTGCATGGCCAACGGCATCAAGGCGTTCTACGGCCCGTTCGGCGACTTCTCGGACGCGGCGGCCTGCGAGGTACAGTTCCGCAACGCCTTCCTGATGGGCTGCGCCGGCGCCTGGACCCTGCATCCGAGCCAGGTGGCCTTGGCCAAGACCGTGTTCGCCCCCGATCCCGCCGAGGTGAACTTCGCCTCCCGCATCGTCGAGGCGATGCCCGACGGCACCGGGGCGGTGATGATCGACGGCAAGATGCAGGACGACGCCACCTGGAAGCAGGCCAAGGTCATCGTCGATCTCGCCCGGCTGGTGGCCGAGAAGGATCCGGATCTGGCCAAGGTCTACAATCTGCCCTGATCGTCGCGGATGCTGGCCTCGCGTTGGAACGGAAGGGGCGCGAGGCCTATCTATCGGTCATGACCCAGACCAGCATGAGAACCGCCAAATTCGGCCTCGGGGCGGTGGTCCGGCACCGGATCTACCCGTTCCGCGGCGTCGTGTTCGACGTCGATCCGGAATTCGCCAACACCGAGGAATGGTGGCTCGCGATTCCGGAAGACGTCCGGCCGCGCAAGGACCAGCCCTTCTACCACCTGCTCGCCGAGAACGCGGACAGCGAGTACGTCGCCTACGTCTCGGAGCAGAACCTCGTGCCCGACACCTCCGGCGAGGCCCTGCGCCATGCGGGCATCAGCGAGGTGTTCGAGCGCAGCGCCGACGGCGCCTACCGCATGCGGATCGGCCACGCGAACTGACCTTCGGCCGGCCCCCTTCCGCTTGCCCCGGTAGCGGGAGCGTAGAGTTCCCGTCGCGGAACGCTTTGTTCAACCGCGGGCGCTATCGGGTGAAGCAACGTCACCGTTGCCCGGATGTCTGATCGCGATGGACGTGGTCACCATGCTGTTCATGAGCCTCGTGGCGGCCGCCGCCGCCGCGGGCTTCCTGGCGTTCGAGTGGCTGACCCTGCGCAACCGGGTGCTGCTGTTCTGGAGCGCCGGCTTCGCCGTGATCGTTCTCGGCAGTTCGCTGTCGCTGCTGCGCGCCACCTCCTTCCTCGTCGGGGTCTGGTTCGCCAACGGCCTGCTCGTCGTGGCCCATCTCCTGTTCCTGTTCGGCGTCGCGCGCTTCACCGGGCGGCGGGTCGCACCGCTCTGGTGGGCCCTGCTGCTGCCCTGGGCCGGGCTCCTGCTCCTGCCCGCGGGCCTCGACCCCACCCCCGTCTACGCGATCGTGAACTCCGCCCTCGTCGCCGGGGTCTCGCTGAGGGCCGCCCACGGCCTGCTGTCCCGGGCGGGCGCGCCATTCGCGGAGAGGACCGCGGCCTCGGACGGCTTCGGCTTCATCTTCGCCGTTCACGGCGCCTTCTACGCCGCCAAGACACTGCTGGTGCCGCTGCCCGGCGCCTTCGTCAGCATCGTCGGCTTCAAGGGCGTGCTGATCCAGGTCTCGCTGGTGGAGGGCATCGTCGTCGAGGTGCTGCTCGCCCTGGCGATGGCCGCCGCGGTGCGTCGGCGCCGCGAGGAGGCGATGGCGGCGCTCGCCGAGCGCGACGCCCTCACCGGCCTCTACAATCGCCGCGCCTTCACGAGCCGGGCGAATGCGGCCCTCGGCGCGATGGCCGCGCGGCCCCGGCCGGGGGCGCTGCTGCTGCTCGACATCGACCGGTTCAAGACGGTCAACGACAGCTTCGGCCATGCCACCGGCGATCGCCTCCTCGTGGTGCTCGCGGAGGTGCTGGCGGAAACCTTGGCGGAAGCGCCCGAAGCCGGCCTGGCGCGGGAGGCGATCCCGGCACGGCTCGGCGGCGACGAGTTCGTGATCCTGGGGCCGGGGCTGGACGAGGCGGCGGTTCGCGACCTCGGCGCGGCGATCGGCGCCCGCATGGCCCGCGACAGTCGCCGGCATCTGCCGGCCGGCGCCACGGTCAGCATCGGCGCCGCCCTGTTCACCGGCGGCTCGGCCAAGCTCGACACAGCGCTCGAGGCCCTGACGGCCCTGGCGGACGCGGCGCTCTACGAGGCGAAGCACCAGGGTCGCAACCGGCTGCAGGTCCGTCGCTCGGTGCCGCCGGCTCCGGAGCGCGGTTCCGGGCACCGCCAGCCGGACACGGCGCCGTCCCCGCTCTCCTCCGGGAAGGGCTGCTGCGCCTGAGGCGGCCAGGCACCGCTGCCCAAGACTCCAAGATGAAGGGGCGCCCGTTTGGCGGGCACCCCTTCGATGCATCGATCGATGAGAGGGGGATCGGACCGCTCTCGGAGCCGATCCTGTCGATTGCTTCGGGAGGCGGATCCCGACCCCGATCGAGGGCCGTCTGGGCCTGCCGAGGCGCTCTCCGCTTCGATCAGGCGGTCACCCAATCAGGAGATCAGGTCGAGCTTGGCCGTCTCGAAACCCGCCGCCCGCAAGGTATCGGGCAGGGCGGAGTAATCGGGATAGCCGGCCTCGCGGGCCATGGCGTCGAGGGCGGTGTGCTCGTCGTCGGCGCTGCCCGTCCAGAGGATCGCGCCGCTCGTCTTCTGCCGGATCTGGAAGATGCTCATGGTGAACCGTCCGTCGTCGAAAATCTCTTGAGGAGACAACCCGCCGAAGCCGTCCCGGTTGCAGGCGAGAACTGAAGAGGCGCGCGCGCTGGTCCCGATCCTCTCTTGAAAACGTCTTTCTCTCGAAGGCGCCTTTGGCGGAGAGGCAGGTTTGGACGGTCCGCAACGATGGGCCGGGCCTCCTTCGCGGAGGCGATGTGCCGAAGAGGGGAGGAGGCCTGCGCGCCGGCCGCGCAGCCATGGGGCAGCCATGGGACGGCACCGCCACGAAATCGCCGGCGCGGCGCGGAAAGCAGGTTGCGGCGCATCGGCGCGCCCCGTGAGGCGATTCGCAATGCCGGCCCGTCTGCCCTTTCGTCCCGCCGTCCGCGGCCTCGCCGCCCTCTTCCCGGCTCTGCTCGCCGCCGTCCTCCCAGCCGGCCTCGCCCCCGTGCCGGTCCGCGCCACCGAGGAACCGCCGGCGGCCGGCGTTCCCGATCCCGCCGCGCTCCTGCCGGCGGTGAGCGTGGTCCCGGCCGAGCGGCGCGAGATCGTCGAGCGGGCGGTGGTGACCGGGACGCTGGTCCCCCGCGACGAGATCCTCGTCGCCCCCGAAATCGAGGGCCTGCGCATCGTCGCCCTGCTCGTCGAGGAGGGCGACCGGGTCGAGCGCGGCGCGGTGCTGGCGCGGCTCTCCCTGGAGATGATCGAGACGCAGGAGGCCGCCAACCTCGCCGCCACCGCGAAGGCGCAAGCCGCCATCGTCCAGGCGCGGAGCCAGATCGTCCAGGCGCAGGCGGTCCAGACCGAGGCGCGTCAGGCCCTGGAGCGGGCGCAGGCGCTGGTGAAGACCGGCAACGCCACCGCGGTTACCCTGGAGCAGCGGGTCTCGGCGGCGCAGGGCGCCGACGGCCGGGTCGAGGCTGCAAAGGCCGGGCTGGCGCTCGCCGAGGCGGATCTCGCCGCCGCGCGGGCGCAGGCGCGCGAGATCGGTCTGCGCCGGGCCCGCGCCGAGATCCGCGCCCCGGAGGCCGGGATCGTCAGCCGCCGCACGGCGCGGGTCGGCGCCACCGCGAGCGCGGTCGGCGAGCCGCTGTTCCGCCTGATCGCCCGCGGCGAGATCGAGCTGGAGGGCGAGGTGCCCGAATTCGCCCTGCCGCGGCTGAGGGTCGATGCCCCGGCCCGCCTCGAATGGGAGGACGGGCGCGTGACGCAGGGCGCCGTGCGCCGGGTCTATCCGGAGGTCGACCGGGCGACCCGCCTCGGCCGGGTCCGCATCCGCCTGGAGGCCGACCCGGCGCTGCATATCGGCGCCTTCGCCCGCGGCCGGGTCGAGGTCGCCCGGCGCGAGGGCGTGGCGGTGCCGCTCGCCGCCGTGCTCTACGCCGCCGACGGCTCGGCCGGCGTGCTCGCCGTCGCGGACGGTCGCGTCTCCGCCCGCCGGGTCGAGACCGGCCTCTCGGCCGAAGGGTTCACCGAAGTTCGCACCGGCCTCGCCGCAGGGGAGGCTGTGGTCGCCCGCGCCGGCTCGTTCCTGCGCGACGGCGACCGGGTGCGGCCGGTCCTCCCCGGCGCGGCCCAGGCTGCGGCCGCCCCTCCCGCCGGGCCTCGCTGAGGAGCTGTCCCATGCGCCTCAACGTCTCGGCCTGGGCGATCCGCAAGCCGATCCCCTCGCTCGTGCTGTTCCTCGTGCTGATGGTGCTCGGCCTCGTCAGCTTCCGCGCCCTGCCGATCACCCGCTTTCCCAACATCGACATCCCGATCGTCTCCGTGACGGTCACGCAGTCGGGCGCCGCCCCCTCCGAACTGCAGACCCAGGTCACGAAATGGGTCGAGGATTCGGTGGCCGGGGTGAAGGGGGTCAAGCACATCCTCTCGACCATCTCGGAAGGCTCCTCGATCACGACGATCGAGTTCCGCCTGGAGGTGAACCAGGACCGCGCCGTCAACGACGTGAAGGACGCGATCTCGAAGATCCGCATCAACCTGCCGCGCACCATCGACGAGCCGATCATCAGCCGCGTCGAGATCGCCGGCCTGCCGATCATGATCTACGGCGCCTCGGCGCCGGCCATGACGCCGGAGGACCTGTCGTGGTTCGTCGACGACGTGGTGGCGCGCCAGCTCCAGGGGGTGAAGGGGGTGGGCGGCGTCGAGCGGCTCGGCGGCGTCGCCCGCGAGATCCGCGTGACCCTGAGGCCCGACCGGCTGCTCGCGCTCGGCATCACCGCGGCCGACGTGAACCGGCAGTTGCGCCTCACCTCCGCCGACATGGCGGGCGGGCGCGGCGAACTCGCGGGCGGCGAACAGTCGATCCGCACGCTGGGCGCCTCGGCGAGCCTGGAGACGCTCGGGGCCACCTCCATCGTCGTGCCCGGCGGGCGCAAGGTCCGCCTCGACGAGCTCGCCACGCTCATGGACGCGGCCGAGGAACCGCGCACCTTCGCCCGCTTCAACGGCGAGCCGGTGGTGGGTTTCGCCATCTCCCGGGCGATGGGGGCGAGCGATGCCGAGGTCGCGACCGCCGTGGCCCGGCGCATCGAGACGCTGCACGCCGAGAATCCGGGGGTGCGCTTCGACCTGATCGACACCAGCGTCGTCAACACCATCGGCAACTACCACTCGGCGATGATGGGCCTGCTCGAGGGCGCCGCTCTCGCCGTGATCGTGGTGTTCCTGTTCCTGCGGGACTGGCGCGCCACCCTGATCGCGGCTCTGGCGCTGCCGCTCTCGGTGCTGCCGACCTTCTGGGTGATGAGCGCGCTCGGCTTCTCGCTCAACGCCGTCAGCCTGCTGGCCATCACCCTGGTGACCGGCATCCTCGTCGACGACGCCATCGTCGAGATCGAGAACATCGTCCGCCACATGCGGATGGGCAAATCCGCCTACCGCGCCGCGCTCGAGGCCGCCGACGAGATCGGGCTCGCGGTGATCGCCATCACCGCGACCATCATCGCGATCTTCGCCCCTGTCTCCTTCATGCCCGGCATCGCCGGCCAGTACTTCAAGCAGTTCGGGCTCACCATCGCGGCGGCCGTGTTCGTGTCGCTTCTGGTGGCCCGCCTGATCACGCCGCTGCTCGCCGCCTACTTCCTGCGCGACCACGGCCCGGACCACGCGCGCGAGGGCCCCGTGATGCGCGCCTATACCCGCCTCGTGGCGTGGTCGGTGCGCCACAAAGTCCTGACGCTGATCCTGGGGCTGGCCTGCTTTGCCGGCTCGATCGCCTCGACCCGGCTCCTGCCCGCGGGCTTCATCCCGGCCGAGGATGCCGCCCGCACGATGTTCGTGGTCGAACTGCCCCCCGGCGCCCGGCTCGACGACACGAGCCGCGTCTCCGACCGCCTCGTCGAGACGCTCCGCGCGATGCCCGAGGTCAGAAGCGTCTTCGTCGATGGCGGGCGCCAGCTGCCCGGCAAGAAGGAGGTGCGGCTGGCCAGCCTCACCGTCAACCTCGTGCCGAAGAGCGAGCGGGCGCTGACCCAGAAGCAGGTCGATCTCAAGATCTCGCGCGTCCTGCGGCAGGTGCCCGACATCCGGTTCTGGTCGCTGCAGGAGGGTGGGCAGCGGGAATTCGCGCTGATCGTGTCGGGGCCCGACAAGACGGTGGTGGCCGACGTCGCCGCCCGGCTCCAGCGCGAGGCCGCGGGCGTGCCCCACCTCGTCAACGTGATGTCGACCGCGCCGCTGGACCGCACCGAGCTCCGCATCACCCCCAAGGCCGGCGTCGCCGCCGATCTCGGCGTCTCGACCGACGTCATCGCCGAGACGGTGCGCGTCGGCACCATCGGCGACATCGCGGCCAACCTCGCCAAGTTCAACGCGAAGGATCGCCAGATCCCGATCCGGGTGATGCTGCCCGAACGCCTGCGCGGGGAGCTGCCCGAGCTGGCCAGTCTGAAGGTGCCGGTGAAGACGGGCGCGGCGGTGCCGCTCGCCACCGTCGCCGATCTGACGCTGGGACGCGGTCCCACGGCGATCGAGCGCTACGACCGCACCGTGCGCGTCGCCGTCGAGGGCGACCTCCAGGGCTCGGACGCCTTGGGCTCGATCATCGAGCAGGTGATGGCGCTGCCCGCCGCCACGAATCTTCCCGAGGGCGTGACCATCCGCCAGACGGGTGATGCCGAGATCATGGGCGAGGTGTTCGAGGGCTTCGCGCTCGCCATGGGCGCCGGGCTGATGATGGTGTTCGGCGTCCTCGTGCTGCTGTTCGGCAACTTCCTCCAGCCGCTCACCATCCTGTTCTCGCTGCCGCTCTCCATCGGCGGGGCGATCCTCGGCCTGCTCGTCTTCCACATGCCGATCTCGATGCCGGTGGTCATCGGCATCCTGATGCTGATGGGCGTGGTGACCAAGAACGCGATCATGCTGGTCGATTTCGCCATCGAGGAAATGGCCCGCGGTGTCGATCGCGTCACGGCCATCGTTGATGCCGGCCGCAAGCGGGCGCGGCCGATCGTGATGACCACCATCGCCATGGCCGCCGGCATGGTGCCCTCGGCGCTGGCGCTCGGCATCGGCGGCGAGTTCCGCGCGCCGATGGCGGTGGCGGTGATCGGCGGGCTGATCGTCTCGACCGGCCTGTCGCTCGTCTTCGTGCCGGCGATCTTCCTGCTGGTCGACGACCTGTCGCGGCTGTTCGTGCGGCTGTTCGGCCGCTTCGTCGGCGAAGCGGACGAGCCGGAGGCCGGGTGGGAGGGAGGGGAGGATGCCTACCGGCCGGGCCCGCCCGCCAATGCCGGCGGGCTCGACCGCCGGCCGACCGCCGCCGAGTGATCCCGTCCGCGCGAGGCACGAAATCTGCTTTTCCAAACAAATCGGACGAATTGTATCGGTGCGGGTCTGGACCGGGCGGGGGCGGGCGGCGCGGCGTCTTGAGTTTTCTTGACGACACGATGACCTAGAGTATCAAACCCGGACCCACGGCCGGACCGAGGCGCGGTGAAACCGGCCGGAGGCTAGAGGCGGATCGGCCGTGAGGCTCTGCCGAGGCTCTGCATTGTGCGAATACGTCAGGGTTGTACGGGTAGGCGGTGCGAAGTTTTTCGAAACACTTTTGATGTATTCGAGCCAGGACACCGCTTCGCGTCCACCACGGGCCTTGCGGCCGATGGATGACCGATGCGGGACTCTCGAGACCGAGACGCACGCCGAGACGCGAGCCAGGGACAGCGGCACGGACGCCCCGAGGAGGTCGTCGTCCTGGTCTCGGATCGCCGCGAGCGGGCGGAGCGTCTGGCCCGCGGCATCGCCCTCGTTCTGCCCTGCCGCGTGATCGAGCCCGGCGCGGGCTTGCCGGCCGGCCGGCCCATCGCCTTCGTCGTCGATCTCGCCACCGACCTGACCACCGACGCGGCCGCCGACCTGACCGGCGAACGAAGCCGTGCCTGGGTCACGTGGCTGGCCAAGAACATCCGCGAGAGCGGCCTGCCCTGCCTCTATCTCGCCCGCGGCAACGCGGCCAAGGATGCGGCGGCCGTGGCCCTGCTCGGTGCGCCGACGGTGATCGATCCGCGCCGCCCCGCCGGCATCGTCCCGACGCTCCAGCGCCTCGTCGCGGAGGGGAGGGCGGCGCGCGGCGGCCTGCACGAAGCGGGCGGCGGACCTCCCGCGGCGCGGGTGGAGCGGGCCACCGTCCTGGTCACCCACCTGTTCGACAAGGCCGCCGCCGGCCGGCCGCCGAGCCCGGAGGAGGCCGAGGAGGGCACGCGGATCGTGCTCGACACGGTGTCCGAGGTCGGCATCCGCGCCTGGCTCGACCTCGTCTGGCGCCACGACATCCAAGTCTACCAGCATTCCTTGAGCGTGGCGGGTTTCGCCGCCGCCTTCGCCGCCGAACTCGGCTTCTCCCGGAGCGACCGGCAGCGTCTGGCCCAGGCCGCGCTCCTGCACGATGTCGGCAAGGCGCTGATCCCCCACGCCATCCTCAACAAGCCGGGCCCTCTCACACCGGACGAGATGGCGGTGATGCGCACCCACGCCGCCCTCGGCGCCGACCTGCTGGCCAAGGAGGACGCCTTCGGGCCCGAGATCCTCGACGTGGTGCGCTAC
Source organism: Methylorubrum populi (assembly GCF_002355515.1). Lineage (NCBI taxonomy): Bacteria > Pseudomonadati > Pseudomonadota > Alphaproteobacteria > Hyphomicrobiales > Methylobacteriaceae > Methylorubrum > Methylorubrum populi. Next base: position 4,540,885 of record NZ_AP014809.1, read on the forward strand.
CACCACGAGCGCCTCGACGGGTCCGGCTATCCGGAGGGGCTGAAGGGTGCGCAGATCGGCGATCTCGTGCGGCTCGTGGCGATCTGCGACGTGCATTCGGCCCTGACCGAGCGCCGGGTCTACCGCCCGCCCCTCTCCGCTGCCGACGCGGCCGCGATCATGGAGGCCCAGGCCGGCCAGCTCGATCCCGACCTGCTCCGGGTCTACCGCCCGATCATCGCCCGCGCCGGCGGCGCCGCGGGCGGACCGTCGGTTCTGGACTGATCCCGGGATTCCAAGGGGATCATCCCTTTGGCGCGGCACCAGGGCAGCGCCCCGGCATTCTTCCAGGGCTCTGCCCTGGACCCGCGAAAAGGCCCGCCTTTTCGAAATCCGATCTTTCGCGGCGCGGTCAGGCGCGGGCCGCGACCCGCTCCGCCAGGAGGCACAGGATCTCGAAGGCGATGCCGGCGCCGGCCAACGCCGTGAGGCCGGCGGGATCGAGGGAAGGGGCGACCTCGACGACATCCGCTCCGACGAGGTCGAGGTCGCGAAATGCCCGCAGCAGGTGCAGGGCCTCCCGCGTGGTGAAGCCGCCGATCTCCGGGGTGCCGGTGCCGGGGGCGAAGGCGGGATCCAGCGCGTCGATGTCGAAGCTGAGATAGGTCGGGCCCTCGCCCACGACGGCGCGGGCCTCCGCGGCCACCTCCGGCAGACCGCGGGCGCAGACCTCCTCCATCGTGACGATCCGCATCCCCTGCGCCAGCGCCCAGTCCCGCTCGTCCGCCGCGTCCATGCTGCCGCGGATGCCGATCTGGATGCAGCGCCGCGGGTCGAGCACGCCGTCCTCGATCGCGCGCCGGAACGGCGTGCCGTGGGTCAGCCGCGACCCGTCGTACTGCGCGTCGTCGGTGTCGCTATGGGCGTCGATATGGATCAGCCCGAGCGGCCGGGCCGCTCCGAGCGCCCGCAGCACGGGGTAGGTGACGAAATGGTCGCCGCCGACCGTGAGCGGCACGATTCCCGCCTCGGCGAGGGGCCGGTAGAACGCCTCGATCCGCCGGGCGGTCTCGGCGGCGTCCACCGGGTTGACCGGCACGTCGCCGAGATCGGCGCAGGCCGCCAGGGCGTAGGGCGCCACCCCCGTGGCGTGGTTGAGCGCCCGCGTGCCGGTGGAGGCCTCGCGCACCGCCCGCGGCCCGAGCCGCGCCCCGGGCCGGTTGGTGGTGGCGCCGTCGAAGGGGATGCCGATCAGGCCGATCTCGACCGCGCCCGCGGCGGCCCCGGGATCGAGCACCGGCAGCCGCATGAAGCTCGAAAGCCCGGAGAAGCGCGGCGTCACCATCCCCGAGGCGGGCCGGAACCGCGCCAGCCGCTCCGCCCGCGCCCCCGCGGCCTCGCTGTCATCCGCCATGACGATCCTTTCCGGCGCGGTGTCGCTTGCGATCCGCATCAAGCCGCCGGGAGGCTCCCTCCGCAAGCCTCCCGGCGCGCAGCCCTCGATGGGCCTCGTCGGCTCCGGCTGCGGCGGGCGCACGGCAAGACTGCGCAGGCAAGACTACGCAGGCCCGGCCCGGGGAGCGGATACATTCGCCTTCGATGGCGTTGGGCCTCCGGACTCGTGATACGGCCAAGCCTTCCCAAAGGGACGGTTCTTCCTCCGAATGCGTGCCGGGACGACGCGGCGAATCGAGGATCGGGCAGCCGCCCGGGGCAGGCGCCCGGGACGGGCCGGCGGAGACGGACAGGGGAGCACGGTTCATGACAGCTCAGGTCGCGGTCATCGACCGTTCGGAGACCGCGGATTGGGACGAGGCGCTCTGGCAGCAGCCTGCCGCCAACATCTACGCCTCACGGCGCTGGGGCGATTACAAGGGCCGGCTCGGCGGGACCGTCCGTCGGGTCGCCGTCTGCGACAACGGTGAGGATCTCGCCTACATCCAGTATCAGGAGCGCCGGAACGGCCCCTTGCGCCGGATCCTCGTGCAGGGCGGCCCGGTCCTCACCGCCCGCGGGCAGTCCCGGTCGGAAGCGGTGCTCGCCGCCCTCCTCGATCATCTCGCCCTGCGCCCGGCGGACCTGCTCGCGGTGAAGAGCTACCGGCCCCAGGATCCCGAGGGGATCACCGCCCTTCTGGCGCACGGCTTCGTGCCCGTCGTCGGGGCGAAGGATCACACGATCGAACTCGATCTGACGCCGGGCCGGGACGCGATCCTGGCCGCCTCCGACCGGCGCTGGCGGCGGGAGGTCAAGAAGGCGGAGGGACAGCCCGACCTCACCGCCGTCTTCCTGACGGATCCGGACGAGCGCCTGCGCTCTTTCGACACCTTCGTGCGGATGTACGCCGCCCTGCAGCAGCGCAAGGGCTTCTCGAGCGACCTCGACACGGCCGCCTATCGCGACCTCGCGGCCTCCGACCCGCACCTGCTCTTCCTCGAAATCCGCGAGGGCGGGGCGCCGATCCTGGTGCGCATCGTCCAGACCGGACGCGAGCGCTGGACCGATTTCTTCACCGCCTCGAACGAGCGAGCCCGGGCGACCGGCGCGGCGAGCTTCGCCGTGTGGCGGATCGTCGAGCGCGCCTGTGAGGCGGGCGCCAGCCGCTTCGATTTCGGTGGCATCGACCCGCTGGGCAATCGCGGCGTCTTCGACTTCAAGCGGGCCCTGAGCCGCAACGTGGTGCAGGGCGGCCCGACCTGGATCTACGCGCGCAACCGGCTCGTTCGCCGCGCCGCCGCGATCGCCCTGTTCCTGCGCCAGAGCTGAGCCCGGGCCGGGGAGGGCGGGCGAGCGCCGCCCTCCCCGCCAAGGATCAGCCGCGCTGCTTCGAGCGCAGGCTGCTGGTGTCGCCCGAGGTGTTCGTCATCGGCCCGGCGGGGCCGCTGGAATTGGCCTCTTCCTCGCCGGTGCGGCCCCCGCTTTGGCGGGCGCCGACATGGTCGTGGTACTGCTCGGTCTGGACGTGGCGGCTGTCGAGGCCGCGCTCGTCGGAATGCCGGGACTTGTCGCGGTTGCTCAGGACCTCGTTCTCCCCGAGGATGCCCTCGGGCAATTCGGTCATGGCGCCGCTGCCGTCGCCCTTGCCCTGCGCGCCGGGGCCCATGCTGTGCCGGTCGGCCTTGGCCATGATGTCGCTCCTGTCGCTGATGATGACGTGGAGGACAGATCTGGGTGCCGGGCCGAAGAGGGCAAGCCGAGCAGCGGAAAACTTAAAAGACGCCCGCCGGGGAACATTTTTTCGCCCCCGGTGATCGGGGCTTTGTTTCCAAGAGAACGACGTCGAGGCGTCTACTGGGCGGCGAATACGCTTCGAAGCGCGGACGAAGCTCAGCGCGATGGTGCCGCGAGCCGTTCCGCGAACCGCGCCACCAGCCGCCGCCCGACCTCCTCCTTAGCGAGCTTCGGCCAGGTCTCGACGCCGCCGTCGCGGGCGACGAGGTGGACGGTGTTCTCCAAGCCGCCCATCACCCCGCCCTCCGCCGAGACGTCATTGGCCACGATCAGGTCGCAGCCCTTGCGCGCGATCTTCCTCTGGGCGTTGGCGATCACGTCGTCGGTCTCGGCCGCGAAACCCACGACGAGGGGTGGGCGCCCCTCGCTCCGGCCGGCGATGGTGGCGAGGAGATCCGGGTTCTCCACGAGCTGCAGGGGGGCGGGCGTGCTGCCGTCCTTCTTGATCTTGCCCGCCCGGATCTCGGCCGGGCGCCAGTCGCCGACGGCGGCAGCGAAGATCGCGAGATCGGCGGGCAGGGCCGCCTCGACGGCGGCCAGCATATCGCGGGCGCTCTCGACCCGCACCACGGTCACGCCCGCCGGATCGGGGATCGCCACCGGCCCCGAGACCAGGGTGACGCGGGCGCCGGCCTCGGCCGCGGCGGCGGCGACCGCGTGGCCCTGGCGGCCCGACGAGCGGTTGGCGAGGTAGCGCACGGGGTCGATCGCCTCGTGGGTCGGCCCCGAGGTGACGAGCACGTGCCGCCCCGTCAGCAGTTTCTTCGGTGTTTCGCGGCCGGCCAGGAAGCCGAGGCCCTGGCCCTCCGCGCGTTGCGCCAGCAGGGCTTCGAGGGCGTCGGCGATCTCGTGCGGCTCGGCCAGGCGCCCCGGCCCGAACTCGGCCTCGGCCATGGCGCCCTCGTTGGGGCCGACCACGGCGACGCCGTCGGCCTTCAGGGTCGCGAGGTTGCGCCGGGTCGCCGGATGCAGCCACATCCGCACGTTCATCGCCGGGGCGATCAGGATCGGCAGGGTGGTGGCGAGCAGCACCGTCGAGGCGAGATCCGGCGCGTGGCCGGTCGCCATCCGCGCCATCAGGTTGGCGGTGGCCGGCGCCACCACGATGGCGTCGGCGTCGCGCGCCAGCTTGATATGGCCGATATCGGCCTCGCTCTCCCGGTCGAACAGATCGGTATGGGTCCGCTCCCCGGCGAGCGCGGCGGCGGCCAGCGCCGTGACGAATTCCTGGGCGGATTCGGTCAGCAGCGGCCGCACCTGCGCCCCGCGCTCGCGCAGGCGCCGGATCAGGTCGAGCGCCTTGTAGGCGGCGATCCCGCCGCCGACGATGAGCAGGACGCGGCGGCCGGCGAGGGATTTTGGGGACGACGGAGTCATGGGCGCAGAACGGGGACTTGCGGGCCGCGCGTCAAGGGGCGGGGAAGAGCGGCGAGGCCATCAACGGCTGCCCTTGATCGAGGGGCCTAGCCCCAACCTCCCCGGCAGCGGGTTCAGAACCGGAGGGATGCAATGCGGCACGTTCCGATCGCTTCGGAGATGATCGGGTGATCAGGTCAGAGGGCGCCGCGCAGTGTGGCGGATGCCAAGGACAATGATTTCGTCCTTACCGAGGCTGTAGGTGATCGCATAGGGATAAGGATGGGCGACGATGCGCCGAATGTTGCGCCGCGTCGTCACATGGCCTGCGAAAGGATGCTGCAGCAAGCAGAAGATCCATCACGGCTTGAAGGCGCTCATTCACATGCTGCGCACCCTGCGGATGATGCTGACTGATATAGGCCAGCACTCTGTCGAGTTGACGGATAGCAGGGCGGGAAAGGCGCAGTCTCACAAGCCGTACTTGGCCCAGATGGCACGCACCTCTTCGTCGGTCGCGAAATCGCCACGCGCCGCGGCAGCCTCCGACTCGTCCAACTCCGCCTCCTCCTCCGGGGTAAAGCGGTAGACGGCCTGGTCCTCGCCGGCATAGCTCAGCACCATGCGCGCGATCGCGTCCTGCACCTCGGGCGGGAGGTTCCGGGCGGCGGTGATCGCCTTTTCGAGCAGATCGGTCATGGGGCGAGTGTAGGAGAATTCCGCCCGGTGAGAAGGCCCGTCAGCGGAACGCCAGCACCAGGGCCCCCACGGCGATCCCCCACAGGGCCAGGGTGGTCACGACCGCATGGCGGCGCTCCAGCTTGACCAGCCGCTCGATCGCCTTGGTGTCGCGCGTGCCCTCCTCGTCGAGGCGGATCATGATGCGGCGGATGCGCTGGGCGATGTCGGGGATGTCGGAGACGACCTCGGCCAGCGTCATCGCGGCCCGGGCCCCCCCTTCGATCCGGCCGACCGGGCCGAGATGGCGGGTGATCCACGAGCGCACCACCGGCTCGGCGCCGGTCCACATGTCGAGCTGCGGATCCAGCGAGCGGGCGACGCCCTCCACCACCACCATGGTCTTCTGCAGCATCACCAGTTCGGTGCGGGTGCTCATGTCGAACAGGGCGGTCACGTCGAACAGCAGCGTGAGCACCTTGGCCATGGAGATCTCGTCGGCCCGGCGCTGGTGGATCGGCTCGCCGATCGCCCGGATCGCCTGCGCGAAATCGTCCACCGAGTGGTGGCGCGGCACGTAGCCGGCCTCGAAATGCACCTGCGCCACCCGGCGGTAGTCGCGGGTGATGAAGCCGAGAAGAATCTCGGCGAGGAACCGCCGCTCCGCGTGGCCGAGCCGGCCCATGATCCCGAAATCGACCGCGACCAGCCGTCCCTGCGGATCGACGAACAGGTTGCCCGGATGCATGTCGGCGTGGAAGAAGCCGTCGCGGATCGCCTGCCTCAGGAAGGACTGGATCACCGTGCGGCCGAGCGCCTTCGGGTCGTGGCCCGCCGCGACGATGCCGGCGCGGTCGTTGAGGCGCACGCCGTCGATCCATTCGGAGGTCAGCACATCCCGCGCCGTCAGCGCCCATTCGGGCCGGGGCGTGCGGAAATCGGCGTCGCCCTTGGTGTTCTGGGCGAGTTCCGACATCGCCGCCGCCTCGAGCCGGAAATCCATCTCCATGGTGACGGAGCGGGCCAGGATCTCGACCACTTCGCGCGGGCGCAGGCGCTCGGCGTCGGGCAGGAGCGCGTTGACGATGCGGGCCATGAACCGCATCGCCTGGAGATCCTTGGCGAAGCGCTCGCGCACGCCCGGCCGCATCACCTTGACGGCGAGGGTCCGCTGCGTGCCGTCGGCGTCGAGCACGGTCGCCTTGTGGACCTGGGCGATCGAGGCCGCCGCCACCGGCTCGCTGAAGGCGGTGAACAGGACGGGGACCGGCTTGCCGAGCTCGGCCTCGACGACCCGCATCGCCACGTCCTGCGGGAAGGGCGGCACCCGGTCCTGAAGCCGCTCGAGGTCGCGCGCGGCGGCCATGCCGACGATGTCGGGCCGCGTCGCCAGGAACTGGCCGAACTTGACGTAGGAGGGGCCGAGCCGGGTCAGCGCCCGCTCCAGCGGGCTCGCGCCCGGCGCCTCGGCGACGCCGCGCCGCTCCAGGGATCGGCCGAGTTTCAGCGCGAGCCGCAGGTGCGGCGGCAATTGCGCCGGGTCGATCAGCGCGAGCCCGCCCTCGCGGGCGAGCACGAAGCCGACATGGGCGCCGCGGGCGAGGTGGAAGACCGCGCCGAGCATCATCGAGACCTATGAGGCGGCTGCCCGGAGAGCGATGGCGCCGGATGGCGGGCGCGAACAGCCCCCCGCGCAGCGGGCCTCGGCCCTGCCGAGGCGCCGAGCGGAGCGAGAGCCGAGGCCATGGAGGTGCCCGCCGGCGTTCGAAGCCGAGCGAGACTCACGAAATCTTCCAGCCGGAATGGATCGCGACGATGCCGCCCGAGAGCCGGCGGTGGCTGACATGCGCGAATCCCGCCGCCTCGATCATCCGGGCGAACGCCTCGGGGGAGGGGAACTTGCGGATCGACTCGACGAGGTACTGGTAGGAGTCGCGGTCGCCCGCCACCCGCTCGCCGATGCGCGGGATCACGTGGAAGGAGTAGGCGTCGTAAATCTTCTCGAGAACCGGCAGGTCGACCCGGGAGAATTCCAGGCACAGGAAGCGCCCGCCGGGCTTGAGCACCCGGTGCGCCTCGCGCAGCGCCACGTCGATGCGCGGCACGTTCCGGATGCCGAAGGCGATGGTGTAGCTGTCGAACTGGTTCGCCGGCAGGGGCAGCGTCTCGGCATTGCCGGTCACGAAGTCGATGCGGCCGTCATACGTGGTGCCCGCCCGCTCGGCGCCGACCCGCAGCATCGCCTCGTTGATGTCGAGCACCGTGACGTGGGTCTCCGGGCCGCCCGCCTCCAGGGTGCGGAAGGCGATGTCGCCGGTGCCGCCGGCGACGTCGAGGTGCTGGTAGGGCCGCGTGCGCGACGGGCGCAGCATCGAGATCAGGTGCGACTTCCAGGCCCGGTGCAGCCCGCCCGACATCAAGTCGTTCATCAGGTCGTAGCGGCGCGCGACCGAGCGGAACACGTCGTCGACGCGGGCCTGCTTCTCGGAGAGGCGCACCCGCTCGTAGCCGAAATCGGCGGTGGCCTCGCTGTCGCCGGCTCTCGCGTCCGTTCCGCTCATCCGATCCTACCCTGCGCTGGCCCGCAGCCGTCCACGGCTTCGGCCGAGCCTCCTTAGCGAATGCCGGCTCTCACCGCCATGCGGAGCGGGACATCGCCGCAGCGGCGGCCGCGGGGTGGGGGGATGCCGGGCCGGTGAGGGCATCGCTTCACGATACGGTGGCGATGATCCTGTCTGCCAGACGATTGGCGTCCTTGATGACGTGCGTCATGGAAAAGTTTTCAGACTCCGATCGAGTCAACTCGTCCTTGATCGTGAAATAGTCCGCTCGTCCGCCGCAGACGCGATCGAGGAGCAGGAAGTTGCTGTTCAGGGATTCTCCCAGCGTCAGCATGACCCGTCTCGCCGACGTGTGCGGCACCAGCGCGAGCGTGTGGAACGCCGACCCGGCCGTCCCCACGATGAGTTCGGCCTTTCGGAAGATGTTGACCTGCGCGGCGAGACCGAGGGTTTCCGGGTGGATGACGGTGAAGCCGGCCTGCCTCATCCTGAGATCGACGAAAGCCTCGCCCTCCACCCCATTCACGCCGGCGTGCAGGCGGGATTTCGAGAGATAGACCTTCTTCGGCACGCAAGCCGCGACCGGTGCGACGTTGCGCCCGATCGCCGACATGGCGGTCGCGTAATGCGTCCAGACGCTGTGCAATTCGTAGAAGGATGCCTCGGGAACGACGACCCTCCTGATGCGGGTCGGCCGATCGAACGAAAAACTGCGGTTCTCCAGCCCGGCATGCCGGAGAAGCTCGACGATGTAGCTTGCTGCGTGGTCCTGAACCGCGGGCACGGAGTGAAAGAGGACCGGGAGCGAGCCGTCGATGGCCCAGCAGCGGGCCAGGGTCGTCACAAGGAAGTGGCCGTAATGCGCCAGCAGAGGCCCGCCATAGATCATCGTCTCGAACGGCGCGTCATCGACGGTCTCGCCATCGATCTCGATCCTCTCGCTCTGGCCGACGAGGGCGAGGTCGGCCCCCCGGCGATACGCCGCTTCCGGAATGAGATAGCCGTCGCCGGTGTAGAGGCCCCAGCGGGGATCGTGGTCGAGCAATATCCCCGCGGTGAAGGGCAGGTAGATTACATCGTGATACGTCCTCGACGAGACGGTTTCGCGCTCCTGGTTCGTGCCCCACAACTGCCGGCAACGGTCGAGGGAAGCGGCCGCGGGACCGGGGGCGAAGAAGGCGAGGATCTGATCTTCCAGGGCCCCGAGGGCGATGGGATGGAACGTCCCCCGGATTTCGGCCGTCAGGGTCAGGTCGCCGCGCGCGAGGGGCGGAAGGGCAGGGAGCCAAAAGCAGTACCCGTGATCGCCCGCGACACCGATCGCGTTGACGTCGTGCCGGGCGAGGCTCGCCCGCAGGCGCATCAGCATGGTCCCCCGCCAATGCACCTCGACATAGGCGCTCTCGCCCTGATGCAGGAAGTCGCAGATCCAGCCGTGCAGGCGTCCGTTCGCGAAGCCGTCGAGGCTGCCGATGACGACGGGCGGAGGCTCGGCCGTCCGGCGCTTGCGAAACATGGACACTGCCTGCACGACCCCGGAGATGCCCGCGAGAGCCGATGCGTCAGCCGGCCCGCAGCGGTCCGCCGACGAGCCAGGCCGGATCGAACCAGCGGTCGGCCTCGCCGTCGTAGGGAAGGCGGGTGACGTCCCAGTGCTGGATGTACCGCGCGTAGACGTTCCAGACCGCGATGCCGCCGCCGACGAAGATGCGCCGGCCGGGATAGCGCTTCAGCACCGCCTCCGGATCCTCGTGCGAGCGGATCACGTCGATGGTGCGGTCCTTGAACGCGAACTCGGGCACCGAGGCCACGGTCTTCGGCCCGGCGATCAGCACGTGGCCCATGGTGAGCGCGAAGAAGCGCGTCACGTCCTCGACGAAGAGCGGATCGGTGTTGCCTTCCCAGGGGAGATGCCCGTTGAGGCCGAGCTGGCCCCGCTGGCCGATGGCGCAGATGCAGCGGACGTCGATCATGGCTGAAACCCTACAAGCCCCAAGACAAGCGGGCTCCCCCGCAACCCCGCCGGGGCCCGAGGCCCCGGACCCCCTTACTGGGGTGCGGAGAAGGCGAGAACCCGGTCGCTGGGGAAATCGTAGAGTTTGCCCGTCTCGTTCCATTCGGGAGAGGCGAGGCGCACGAAATGCGGCGCCAGCGCCTCCGGGGTCTTCAGGGTCGCCGGATCCTCGCCCGGCATCGCCGCCGCGCGCATGCGGGTGCGCAGGGGGCCGGGGTTGACCAGCATCGCACGCACCTCCGTGCGCTCGTTCTCGGCGGCGTAGGTGCGCACCATCGCCTCCAGCGCCGCCTTCGAGACGGAGTAGGGCCCCCAATAGGCCCGGCACTTCGCGGCCGCGCCCGAGGAGACGAAGATCGCGCGTCCCGCATCCGAGCGCTGCAGCAACGGATCGACGGAGCGGATCAGGCGCCAGTTGGCGGTGACGTTGATCGCCATCACCTGATCCCAGACCTTCGGCGTGACGTGGCTGACCGGCATCAGGTTGCCGAGGATGCCGGCATTGCCGATCACCGCGTCGAGCCGGCCCCAGCGCTCGTTGAGCGCCGCACCCAGACGGTCGATGGCGTCGTAATCGGTCAGATCGAGGGGCACCAGCGTCGCGTGGCCGCCGGCCTGCCGGATCGCGTCGTCGAGCTCCTCCAGCCCCCCCTGCGTGCGGGCGATCGCGACGACGTGGGCCCCGGCGCCTGCCAGCGCGAGCGCCGCGGCACGGCCGATGCCGCGCGAGGCGCCGGTGACGACGGCCACGCGGCCGTCGAGGATCTTGTCGGCCATCGGATTCAATCCGCCTCGGCCAGCATCGCGAAGCGCTTCGGCCCGGCAATCGCCAGATCGGTCAGGCCGGTCGGGTAGTCGCCGGTGAAGCAGTGATCGGTGTATTGCGGGCAGTCGGCGTTGCGCGCCTCCTCGCCCATCGCCCGGTACAGGCCGGGGATCGACAGGAAGGCCAGCGAATCGGCGCCGATATATTGGCGCATGCCCTCGAGGTCGTGGGTGGCGGCCAGCAGCTTCTCGCGCTCGGGCGTGTCGATGCCGTAGAAGTCAGGGTACGTGATCGGCGGCGAGGCAATGCGGAAATGCACCTCGCGGGCGCCGGCATCGCGCATCATCCGCACGATCTTCACGGACGTCGTGCCGCGCACGAGGCTGTCGTCCACGAGCACGATGCGCTTGCCCTCGACCGCGGCGCGGTTGGCCGAGTGCTTCATCCGCACCCCGAGTTCGCGCACGGTCTGGGTCGGCTGGATGAAGGTGCGCCCGACATAGTGGTTGCGGATGATGCCCATCTCGAAGGGCAGGCCCGCCTCCTGCGCGAAGCCGAGGGCCGCCGGCACGCCGGAATCCGGCACCGGGATCACCACGTCGGCCTCGGGGGCCGCCTCGCGGGCGAGTTCCTGGCCGATGGCCTTGCGCACCCCGTAGACGCTCTTGCCGTTCACCACCGAGTCGGGGCGGGCGAAGTAGATGTACTCGAAGATGCAGGGGCGCATCGGCCGCGCCTCCGCGAAGCGGATCGACTCGACGCCCTCCTCCGAGATCACCACCACCTCGCCGTTCTCGACGTCGCGGATGAAGCGGGCGCCGATGATGTCGAGCGCGCAGGATTCGGAGGCGAGGATGTAGCGCCCGTCGAGCTCGCCGAGCACCAGGGGGCGGATGCCCAGCGGATCGCGGGCGCCGATGAGCTTCTTGTTGGTGAGCGCGACGATGGCGTAGGCGCCCTGGATCTGCTGCAGCGCGTCGATGAAGCGCTCGACGATGCGCGGTTTGCGCGAGCGGGCGGCCAGATGCAGGATCACCTCGGTGTCCGAGGTCGATTGCGTGATGGCGCCGTCGCGCACGAGGTCGCGGCGGATCGACAGCGCGTTGGTCAGGTTGCCGTTATGCGCGACCGCCAGACCGCCGCTGGCGAGTTCGGCGAACAGCGGCTGAACGTTGCGCAGGATGGTGCCGCCGGTGGTCGAGTAGCGCACGTGGCCGATGGCGGAGCGCCCGGCCAGCCGCTCGATCGTGCCGCGGTCGGAGAAGTTGTCGCCGACGAGGCCCTGGCGGCGCTCGGAGTGGAACACCCCGTCGTCGTAGGAGACGATGCCCGCCGCCTCCTGGCCGCGATGCTGCAGGGCGTGCAGGCCGAGCGCCACGATCGCCGAGGCGTCGTCGTGCCCGTAGATGCCGAAGACGCCGCATTCCTCGCGAAGCGTATCCCCGTCGATGTCCAGGTCGCGGACATCGGCGCTCGCGCTGACAGCTGACATGTCGATCTCGAATCCTGGAGGCGCGCGGGTCACGCGGGCCTCGCATCCGGCACGGCGGGAAACGGCCGGAGGCGCCGTTCGTCCGCAGGCTCTGCCGCGGGGATGACGCCGGGACCGTCGTGAAACCGTTACCTAGGCTCGGATCTCGTCGCAACCAAGACCGATTCCAGCATATCCTTCGTCATCCGCGCGCATTGCTTGCGCGGCCCGGATGCGGGGGGGGCGGCCGTCAGCGCTTCGGCGCGGGCCCGGCCTCGCTGCGGCGCTGGGCGGGGAGGTCGGTCTCCGGCGGCGGCTCCTCGGCCGGCCCCTCGCCCTTCGGCTTGCGGAACTGCTTGAGGAAGCCCTCCGGATTGTCGGGCAGCTGCGCCACCAGCGCCTCGCCCGAGCTTTCCAAGAGCGAGCGGCTCTTGGCCTGCGCCGCCCAGTCCGGAACCTTGCCCTGTACGAGCCAGGCCAGGAACACCCAGCCGATCACGCAGATCAGGAAGCCGCGGCCCGCCCCGAACAGGAAGCCGAGGGAGCGGTCGACGGCGCCGATGCGCGAGTCGAGCACGAGGTCGGAGACCTTCACCGTCACCAGCGAGACCACGATCAGGGTGGCGAGGAAGATCGCGGCGATGGAGGCGACCAGCGCCACGGTGTCGCTGGAGATGTGCTGCTTGACGGTAGGCAGGAGCAGCGGGTGCAGCGACCATGCCACCGCGGCGGCGGCCACCCAGGCAATGATCGCGAGCACCTCGCGGGTCACGCCGCGCACGGCGGCGAGCAGCGCCGAGACGAGCACGATGCCGAGCACCACGAGGTCGAGGACGGAAAACGGCATCGCAGGATATGGTTCGCTGGGGCGGGACGGGGCAGCCTTGCCCGGACGACGACGGCTCCCCCGGGCCGCGCGTCCGCTCTGGTCTTTAACCATATACCCCGGCGAACCTCGGCCGTCACCTTCGGGGCGCATGCCCCCGTGCGGGCCTCCAGGCGTCCCCGGGCGGGCCGGGGCAGCCTCACCCTCGCTGAGGCGATCCGGCGCGCGGCCGCCCGCGGGGGCAGGGCGCCGCTCATCCCTGCAGACGCGGCATTTCGGCTCGGGGGCGGTCCCCACAGGAGGATCGGGCCGCGAGAGCAGGATTCCCGCCGCTGCCGCAGTGACGCGCACAACGTTTCACGAATTCGCCGAAAGAGAAAAAGATCTTTCTGGTAATCTCGGCTATAACCGAAGTATTCAAGATACGGACGGGGTTGAAGGGGATGGCCGGTACGATCGACAGGCGCGGTTTTCTGCGGGGATCCGCGGTCTTCGCGGCCGGTGCGGCCGCCGGATTCTCCTGTATCGAGATCGCCGACGCTGCGCCGATCGCGGTGCCGACGGTCGACAAGCTGTCCCTGCGCGTCCTGATTGATTCGGCTCACGACCCTGGCTGTGTCAAAACTCCCATGATGGTATCTTTCTCCGGGTCGACCGGAGGCTGGCATGGGACGGTTTGTTGTCGGTGCCGAGCGTGATCAGACGACGCTGTTTCCGCCGTGTCTTGAAGACTGGATCGCCGAGGACAATCCGGTCCGCGTGGTCGATGCCTTCGTGGATGCGCTGGATCTTGGGGCGCTCGGCTTCGCGGGCGTCGATGCGGCACGGACGGGGCGACCGGGCTACCATCCGGCCGCTCTCCTGAAGCTCTACGTCTACGGATACCTCAACCGGGTCCCGTCGAGCCGGCGTCTGGAGCGTGAAGCGGGCCGCAACGTCGAGGTCATGTGGCTGACGGGTCAGCTGTCGCCCGATCACAAGACCATTGCTGAGTTCCGCCGTCAGAACGGACCGGCCATCGGGCGCGTCTGTGCCCGCTTCGTCGGTTTGTGCCGCGAGATGGGCCTGCTGACCGGCACACGCGTCGCGATCGACGGCTCGAAGTTCAAGGCGGTCAACAACCGCGACCGCAACTTCACGCAAGGCAAGCTCGACCGGCGCCGCCAGCAGATCGAGGAGAGCGTGTCGCGCTACCTCTCGCAGCTCGACACGGCCGATCGTCAGGATCCCACACCCGAACTGGCCGCCAAGGTGGTGCGGCTGAAGGAGAAGATCGCCCGCCTCGGGCAGGAGATGGAGCGGTTGGCCGGCCTGGAGGAGCAGATGAAGGCGGCGCCCGACCGGCAGATCTCGCTGACCGATCCCGACGCGCGATCGATGGCAACCAGCGGGCGCGGGTCGGGCGTGGTGGGCTACAACGTCCAGGTGGCGGTCGAGACCGAGCATCATCTGATCGTGGCGCACGCGGTGACCAATGCCGGCTCGGACCGGGCGCAGCTCCGTGGTATGGCAGTACGGGCCAAGCAGGCTCTGGAGACGGACACGCTCGATGCGGTGGCCGACCGGGGCTATTATTCCGGTGAACAGATTCTGGCTTGCGAACGCGCCGGCATCTCGGTCACGCTGCCCCGGCCGATGACCTCGGGCGCCAAGGCCGCCGGCCGCTTCGGCAAGGAGGATTTTCTCTATCGCCCTCAGGAGAATGCCTACCTGTGCCCGGCGGGCGAGACGCTGCCCCACCGATGCACCACGGTGGAGAACGGCCTGACGCTGCATCGGTACTGGACGAACGTGTGCTCGGCCTGCCCGATGAAGGCGGAATGCACGACGGGCAAGGAGCGCCGGGTGACACGTTGGGAGCACGAGGATGTGCTGGAGACGGTGCAGCGCCGATTGGACGCCGATCCGCTGGCCATGCGGGTCCGGCGTGAGACGGTCGAGCATCCTTTCGGTACGCTGAAGGCGCGGATGGGGGCCACGCACTTCCTCACCAAGACCCTGCCGCGCGTCTCGACCGAGATGGCGCTCCATGTCCTCGCCTACAATCTGACGCGGGTTCTCAACATCCTGGGAAGCCGGAAGCTCCTGGCGGCGATCCCCACCTGAGCGGGAGCATGGATCGCTCGCCGAAGAGGCCGGGAAACCGTCCAGGAGGCGCTTTCAATCAAAAACTGGTCGTCTCCCGACCGCAAAAACCCGTTCGACGCGATGAACAGCCCATTCTCAAGAGACCGGGACGTCACCCGACCGCAAAGTCCCAATCCCAGAGTTTTGACACGGCCTGGACCAGTTCCTGAAGCCCGCGACCGTCCAGGGCGTGCTGCACCAGCCGCCGGGCAACGGCCGCGGCGCCGATTACCGCCGGGTGCTGCACAATCAGTGGGGCCTGTCCCTCTTCGCGGAATCGTGGCGGGCAGAGGAGGCGCGCACGATCCTGCTCGATTTCGGCTACAGCCCCGAGGCGCTCCTCAACAATATCGAGATCCTGAAGGTCGATCCGACCAAGGTCGACGCGCTGATCGTCAGCCACGGCCATCACGACCATTACGGCGGCCTGACCGGCTTCCTCGACAAGTACAGGAGCGCGCTCGCGCCCGACCTGAAGCTCTATGCCGGCGGCGAGGACAATTTCTGCCACCGCCTGTCCCCGAGCGGCGTCCCCGGCCAGTTCACCGATTTCGGCCAGCTCGATCGGCGCGAACTGGCGGCGCAGCGGATCTCGACCGTGCTGTGCGAGACGCCGACGGTGGTGGCCGGCCACGCCTTCACCACGGGGCAGATCAAGCGCGCCTCGATCGAGCGCATCCTCCCGAACACCTTCGTCGAGCGGGGCATCAAGGACGGGCTCGGTTGCGATGCCAGCCACTATTCGCCCGCCGAACTTCAAGGGAAAATCATTCCCGACGAGCACGTCCACGAGCACGCCACCTGCTTCAACGTGCGGGGCAAGGGCCTCGTGGTGATCTCGTCCTGCGGCCATGTCGGCATCGTCAACTCGGTGCGGCAGGCGCAGGAGGTCTCGGGCGTCGAGCGCGTCCACGCCATCGTCGGCGGCTTCCATCTCGGCCCCGCGCCGAAGGAATACCTGACCCAGGTCGTGGCCGAGATCAAAGGGCTCCGGCCCGACGTGGTCGTGCCGATGCATTGCAGCGGCCTGAACTTCGCGCTCGAGGCGCAGGCGCAGATGCCGGAGAACGTGATCGTTCCGACGACCGGCAGCCGGCTCGTCTTCAGTGCGTAACCGGGCGCTCGCGGCCGTCCTGCTCGGCCTGCTCGGCATGGCCGGGTCCGCGCGCGGCGAGACCCCGCCGCGCCGCTCGGCCGCCGAGTTGATGGACGTGCTGATGTGGAACCGCGAGCCGGTCGGCGGCCCGTTCGCGCTGACCGATCAGGCGGGACGGCCTCGCACGGAGGCCGATTTTCGCGGCCGCCTCCTCCTCGTCTATTTCGGCTACACCGCCTGCCCGGATGTCTGCCCGACGGACCTGATGGAGATCGGCCGGGCGCTCACGCTGCTGGGCCCGGACGCCGACTCCGTCCAGCCGGTCTTCATCACGCTCGACCCCGAGCACGACACGGCCGGGCTGCTGGCGGAGTACCTGCCGAACTTCCACCCGCGTCTGGTCGGCCTGACCGGCAGCGAGGCGGCGGTCCGCCGCGCCGCCGACGCCTACAAGGTCTATTACGAGACGAGCCCGCGCCCCGGAGGCGGCCGGGCCGTCGAGCATTCCGCCTTCATCTATCTGATGGACCGATCGGGGGCCTATCTCGGATTCTTTCCGCCCGGCACGGCGGCCGAGCGGATGATGACGATCCTGCGGCCGCATCTCACTGCCCGTCCCGCTGCGGAATAGGCCGCGCTACACCTCCTCCTCGTAGCGTACGGCCCGCGGGCGTCCGCCGCCGCGCCGGGGCGCCCCCGAGGCGATGCCGGCGACGAGGTCGGCGATGTGACGCAGCGCCTCCGTCGGCAGCGCCCGGTCGCCGGTCTCGCCGCGCCCCTGCGGGGTGATCGCCTTGCCGAAGCCGAGCTTGAGCGCCTCCTTCAGCCGGGCGGGCGCCTGCGAGACCGGCCGCACCGCCCCCGACAGGCCGAGTTCGCCGAAATAGACCGAATCGGAGGGAAGCGCCGCCCCCGAGAGCGAGGAGACGAGCGCGGCGGCGACCGCGAGGTCGGCGGCGGGCTCGGTGATGCGCAGGCCGCCCGCGACGTTGAGGTAGACGTCGTGGCCGCCGAGCCGAATGCCGCCATGGGCCTCCAGCACGGCGAGCACCATCGACAGGCGGTTGGGATCCCAGCCGACCACGGCCCGGCGCGGCATGCCGAGCGAGGAGGGGGCGACGAGCGCCTGGATCTCGACGAGAAGCGGCCGCGTGCCCTCCATCCCGGCGAAGACCGCGGTGCCCGGCGCGGCGTGGTCGCGGCCGGCTAGGAACAGGGCGGAGGGGTTCGGCACCTCGGCGAGCCCGGCATCGGTCATCTCGAACACGCCGATCTCGTCGGTGGGCCCGAAGCGGTTCTTGACCGCGCGCAGGATGCGGAAGTGGTGGCCCTGGTCTCCCTCGAAGGAGGCGACCGCATCGACCATGTGCTCGACCACCCGCGGCCCGGCGATCTGCCCGTCCTTGGTGACGTGGCCGACGAGGATCACCGCCGTGCCCGTGGTCTTGGCGAAGCGGATCAGCGCCTGGGCCGAGCTCCGCACCTGGGTGACGGTGCCCGGCGCCGATTCCACCGTCTCGGTCCACATGGTCTGGATCGAGTCGATGATGGTCAGCGCCGGCGGCTGGCCTTGCGACAGCGTCTCGACGATGTCCTCGACATTGGTCTGCGCCGCCAGCTCCACCGGGTGACCCGCCAGCCCGAGGCGTTCGGCGCGCAGGCGCACCTGTCCCACCGCCTCCTCGCCGGAGATGTAGGCGACCCGCTCCCCGCTTTTCGCCATGGCGGCGGAGGCCTGCATCAGCAGCGTCGACTTGCCGATGCCGGGATCGCCGCCGAGCAGGATCACCGAGCCGCGCACGAAGCCGCCGCCGGTCACCCGGTCCAGTTCGTTGATGCCCGAGGCCGTGCGCGGGGCCTCCTTGGCCTCGCCGGTCAGGCCTTCGAGGGGGAAGACGCGGCCCCGCGCCCGCGACGGCCGGGTCGCGGCCGGACCCGATTGCGGGCCGGCGCTGGGCACCTCCTCCTGGATCGTGTTCCAACCGTTGCAGGCCTCGCAGCGCCCGCGCCAGCGGTTGTAGACCGCCCCGCAGGACTGGCAGACGAAGGTCTGTTGGATCTTGGCCATTCGGGAGCAGGGCGTCGATGGAGGGGACCGGCGGGTCGGCCGTTGGTTACTCTACATAAGAGCGAACATAACGGGAACCCAGCCCGGTCAGGATCTCGTAGCCGATCGTGCCGGCGGCGCGGCCCACCGTGTCGATGTCGAGACGATCGCCGATCAGCGTGGCGGTGCCGCCGCGGCGGGCTTCGGGTGCGTCGGTGACGTCGAGGATGATGAGGTCCATCGAGATCAACCCGACGATCGGGCAGGGCACGCCGCCGACCAGCGCATGACCGCTGTTGCTGGCGGAGCGGGGGTAGCCGTCGGCGTAGCCGAGCGAGAGGGTGGCCAGCCGCCGCGGGGCAGGGGCCCGCCAGCGGGCGTTGTAGCCGCAGGTCTCGCCGGCCGCGACGTCGCGGACCTGCAGGATCGCCGCCTCCAGCCGCACCACCGGCCGCATCGGGTTCGGCCGGCCGGGCTCCGGATTGCCGCCGAACAGGGAATAGCCCGGCCGCAACAGATCGTGGCGCGCAGCGTCCGCGAGGCAGGTGCCCGAGGAATTGGCGAGCGAGGCGCGCACATGCGGAAGGGCGGCCCGGATGCGGGCGAAATCGGCGGCCTGCCGCGCATTGAGCGGATCGGCGCGGGCTTCCGCGCTGACGAGATGGCTCATCACGAGGTCGATGCCGGCCCGGGCGATCACCGGATCGCGGGCGAGCGCCAGCGCCGCCTCGACGGGGAGGCCGAGCCGGTTCATGCCGGTATCGACGTGGAGCGCGGCCGGCGCCGCGCCCTCCGTCGCGGCGGCCCATTCGAGGAGTTCGTCGCGGTCGCCGAGGACGGGGCGCAGGGCATGGGCGCGTACCGCCTCGGCGCTGCCCGGCGGAAGCCCGTTGAGCACGTAGATCGCCGCCTCCGGCAGGATTTCTCGCGCAGCGACGGCTTCGGAAAAATGCGCCACGAAGAACGTCCGGCAGCCCGCCCGCCACAGAGCCGGGGCGACGGCCGCGAGGCCGCAGCCATAGGCATCGGCCTTCACCACGGCGCCGCACTCGGCCTGCGGTGCGCAAGCGCCGAGCGCGCGCCAATTCGCGGCGATCGCCGAGAGATCGACCGTCAGGCGGGCGCCGTGGCCCGGGGCCACGAGAGTGTCTCCGGAGATGGTCAGGACTCCCCGCCCTCCGGCGGCCAGGGCACCGGCCGGGTCATGATCGCCTCGAAGGTATAGGGGCATTCGGCTGGAAACACGTCGTCGTCGAGGCCGGTCTCGCCGGCCGCCTCGATTCGCGCCCGACGATAGGCGTCGCGCATGGCGCCCGGCAGGCGGTGCTTGAGGCTCGGGAACCGTTCGAGAAGAAGCTCGGCATCGACGCGCTTGACGCGGATGGAGATCGTCCAGCTCCGCGAACGCTTTCCGGGCCGATGATCCCACTTCAGGAGATGCATCAGGATGATCCGAACGGCACTCTCCAGCCGGTTGTAGATCTCGCCGCCCAAGTCCTCGATCTCCTCGGCCAGATTGAGCGCGTCGAGGGCGTCGAACTGCCCGCGGCGAAGCGCCTGGGCCTGCTCGTAGGCCCAGGCATAGAGGTCGCGATCGAGGTGGTCGGGACTTGTGCGGGCCTGCGCGGCTTCGGCTAGCAGACGCGCGAGGGGCTCGGCGAGCGCTGGAGGCGGAGCCTTCGCGACAAGGGCCACGAGGTAGCCAAGGGCCGGTCCGCCATCGGGCGCGACGTCACTGACCCTCGGCAACACCGACACGGGCGAGACGGGCCGGCCCTCTCTGATGAATCGGCCCACGACTTCGAAGACGCCGCGATGCAATCGCTCGGTCCAATCCTCGTCGCGCAGGATCGCGGCGACCCGGCCATGGACGGCGGGCTGCGCCAGGATGAGGCCGACGAGCTGTTGCTCGGCCTCGAAGACCTCGTTCAGCGTAGGGCGCGCGGGCGACCGCGCCTTGGGTGCGAGAGCCACGTCGCCTCCCCGATCCGTCAGCACGGGCCCACCTTATCACATCTGCTCGGGCATCCGGTCGCTTTGCGCCAGGTTCGAGAACCGGGTGATGTTGGCGTCGAACTGCAGCTCCACCGTGCCGGTCGGGCCGTGGCGCTGCTTGCCGAGGATCACCTCGGCCTTGCCGTGGACGCGCTGCATCTCGGCTTCCCAGGCGAAGAACTCTTCCGTGCCCTCGCGCGGCTTCTTGTTGCCGACGTAGTACTCCTCGCGGAACACGAACATCACCACGTCGGCGTCCTGCTCGATCGAGCCCGATTCGCGCAGATCCGCGAGCTGCGGGCGCTTGTCGTCGCGGTTCTCGACCTGACGGGAGAGCTGCGACAGGCCGATGATCGGCACCGCCAGCTCCTTGGCCAGGGCCTTCATGCCGGTGGTGATCTCGGTCATCTCCTGCACGCGGTTGTCGCTGCGCTTTCCAGAGCCCGACAGGAGCTGGAGGTAGTCGACGATGAGGAGGTCGAGGCCCTTCTGGCGCTTGAGGCGGCGGGCGCGGGCGGCGAGCTGGGCGATGGAGATGCCGCCGGTCTGGTCGATGTAGAACGGGATCGTCTGCATGTCCCGCGCGGCGTCGGTGATCTTGTAGAAGTCCTCGGGGCGGATGTCGCCGCGGCGGATCTTGTAGGAGGGCACGCCGGATTGCTCGGCGATGATGCGGGTGGCCAATTGCTCGGCCGACATTTCGAGCGAGAAGAAGCCGACGATGCCGCCGTTGACGGTCTGCATGGTACCGTCGGGCTGCTTCTCGCCGCGATAGGCCTTGGCGATGTTGAAGGCGATGTTGGTCACGAGCGAGGTCTTGCCCATGGCCGGGCGCCCCGCGAGGATGATGAGGTCGGAGGGCTGCAGCCCGCCCATCTTGGCGTCGAGGTCGGTCAGCCCCGTGGAGATGCCCGACAGCTTGCCGTCGCGCTGGTAGGCCTTGGCCGCCATGTCGATGGCCGCGGTCAGCGCGTCGGAGAATTTCTGGAAACCGCCGTCGTACTTGCCGGATTCGGCGAGTTCGTAGAGCCGGCGCTCGGTCGCCTCGATCTGGTCGCGCGGCCGCGACTCGACCGGCGCCTCGAAGGCGCCGTTGACCAGATCCTCGCCGATGGTGATCAGGCGGCGGCGAATGGCCAGATCGTAGATGGTGCGGCCGTACTCGCCCGCGTTGATGACGGTGGTCGCCTCCGCCGCCAGCCGCGCGAGGTACTGCATCGGCGTGACGCCGCCGAGATCGGCGTCGCCGAGATAGGTCTTGAGCGTGATCGGCGTGGCGAGCTTGCCGGCCTTGATCAGCGAGACCGCGACTTCGAAGATCTGGCGGTGGACCGCCTCCATGAAGTGCTCGGGCAGCAGGAAGTCCGAGACGCGGTAATAGGCGTCGTTGTTGACCATGATCGCGCCGAGCAGGGCCTGCTCCGCGTCGATGTTGTGCGGCGGCACCCGGTATTCGGGCTGCACCGTCTCCAATTTGGCCGTGAGGGCGTTGGGCAGGGCCATGGCGCTTGTCCGTCGCTCCGATGCGGGCGGCTCATCCGCCCCGTTTCATGCCCGCCGGACCTTGCCTCGGGATGGTGAAGCCTTCCTTAGCCGACCCTCCTCGGGCCGGCTGCAACACGCAGGCCACGGGCCCCGAAACGCGAGACGCCCGCGGCTCCCGGGCGGCGGGAATCGCGGGCGTCATGCTGGAACGGATTGGGAACAAGTCAACGCCGAAGCCCGGCGCATCCCCGTTCTCCACCGCTTATGCGGTTGTCAGGGGTTTCGAAAGGGCAAGCCCTTTCGCGGGTCCAGGGCAGAGCCTTGGGAGAATGCCGGGGCTCGGCCCCGGCGCCCCGGCGAAGGGATGATCCCTTCGCCATCCCGGACTTAGCCGCGGTCGTCGGCGCCCTCGCCGGCATCGGCCAGGGCCTGGCCGACTTCGAGGCCGAGGTCGTCGAGGTTGAACTGCTCGCGCTCGGTCACCGACTCGCCGCGGGCCTGACGCTCGGCCTCTTCCGGCGAGCGGGCGATGTTGACGGTCACCTTGACCTCGACCTCGGGGTGCAGGGTCACCGGCACGGTGTGCAGGCCCAGCGTCTTGATCGGCTGGTTGAGCACGAACTGGCCGCGCTCGACGGTGAAGCCCTCCTTGGTGACGACCTCGGCGAGGTCGCGGGTGGAGACCGAGCCGTAGAGCACGCCGGTCTCGCCGGACTGGCGGATCAGCACGAAGCTCTGGCCGTCGAGCTTCTCGGCCACGGTCTGGGCCTCGTTGCGGCGCTCGAGGTTGCGCGCCTCGAGCTGGGCGCGCTGGGCCTCGAAGTGCTTCTTGTTGTTCTCGGTGGCGCGCAGGGCCTTGCCGCGGGCGAGCAGGAAGTTGCGGGCGTAGCCGGGGCGCACGTTCACGGTCTCGCCCATCTGGCCGAGCTTGGCGACACGTTCGAGCAGGATGACTTCCATCTGACTTCTCCTTGAGTGGGTTGGAAGATTCGTCTCAGGCGTCGCCGCGAGGTTTCGGGCGGCGCCGGTCGAGGGCGGTGTCGGCGATGCCGAACAGGATCAGGGCGAGCATGGCCACCCCTTGTGTGAGGAACAGCAGCACGTAGAGGCCGGCGAGCAGGGCGAAGCGCCCCGGCCGGCCGCGGCTGCGATCGTGGAAGGCGGCGAGCCCCTGGAGCGCGAAGGCCGCGCTGAAGGCGCCGATCAGAGCGATGCCGAGGGCGCCCGGATAGCCGGGCACCATCGCCAGCGTCAGGGCGGCGGCGAAGACCAGGAGCGCGGTCCGCGGCATCACCGTCGAGGGCAGGTCGGGCCAGGGCCGGAGCAGGCGTCCCGAGATCTGCACGATGCGGGCGGCGGCCCAGAGATAGAAGGTGAACAGGATCGTCAGACCCTGGGCGGCGATCGCGGGCGCGACGGTGGCCAGAGCATCGGCCACCTCGCTGGCGAGATCGTCGGGCTTCTCGCCGGGCTTCTCACCGGCCTGAGCGCCGCCCGGCGACTCCGGCGCGGCGGGCTCGGCCGGTTTCGCGGCGGATGTATCGGTGTCGCCGGCCGGCGCCTCGTTGGTGGGGGCGGGCTGGGCGGGGGGCGGGATCCGGCCGCGCTGCACCTGGACCTGCACCACCCGGCGGCTCATCGCGGTGAGCTGCGCGCGGAAGGTGTCGTAGTCGGGCGAGGCGATGACGGCGATGGCAATGAAGGCGAGCGCCGCGGTCCCCGCGACCCAGGCGAGCAGGCGCCCCGTCGGATACCACTCGATGGTGCCGTCTGCTTTGGGCCGGCCGAGCAGGGCGAGATAGGCGAGCCACCAAGCGGGGATGGCGAGGTAAGCCGCAAACGCGAGGCCGAGAGAGGGCGCGATGAAGAGGGCGAGCGCCAGGGCGCCCGAGACCACGGAGGCGAGCGCCGCGCGGTGGCTCCAGCCCAGGCCGACGATCAGGATCGGCAGCGGGGCGAGCAGGTAGAGCAGGATGGCGAGCGTCGTGGCCTTGAGCAGCACGCCGAAAAGAAGCGCCGCCACGAGGCCGGCACCGGCGCCGACGGAGATGTCCTTGGTCATAAGGTCCGCTGTCCCGCTGTCCCACTAGGGCAGGGTTAGGGGCTGAAGACGGCGCCCCAACGATCGGGCGGGTCCTTTGCGGGGAGCCGCCCTGGCGATGATAGGCCGGTCCGCCCGAGGGCGAACCGGCAAAAGACCTACTTGATGACGTAGGGCAGCAGGCCGAGGAAGCGGGAGCGCTTGATCGCCTGGGCGAGCTCGCGCTGCTTCTTGGCCGAAACCGCGGTGATGCGCGAGGGAACGATCTTGCCGCGCTCCGAGACGTAGCGGGAGAGCAGCTTCACGTCCTTGTAGTCGATCTTGGGAGCGTTCTCGCCCGAGAACGGGCAGCTCTTGCGACGACGGAAGAACGGACGACGGCCACCGCCGCCACCACCAGCACCGAAGGCCATGATCAGTTCTCCCCGCCGAAGTTGCGCTCGGGACGGTCGCCGCGGTCGCCGCGATCACCACGGTCGCCGCCACCGAAGTCGTCGTCGCGGCGGCGCGGACGGTCGCCACGGTCGCGATCCTTGCGGTCGTCGCGGTCGCGCTTCTGCATCATCGCGGAAGGCTCGGCCTCCAGCTGCTCGACGCGGACGGTCATGAAGCGCAGCACGTCCTCGGAGATCTGCATCTGGCGCTCCATCTCGGCCAGGGCGGCCGGGGGGGCGGAGATGTTGAGGAGCGTGAAATGCGCCTTGCGGTTCTTCTTGATGCGGTAGGCGAGGGACTTGACGCCCCAGGACTCGATCTTCTCGATCGTGCCGCCGCCCGCCTCGATGACGCCCTTGTAGGTCTCGACCATGGTCTCGACCTGCTGGGCCGTCACGTCCTGGCGCGCCAGGAAGACGTGCTCGTAGAGAGGCATTTTTGGGCCTTTCCTTGCCATAAGGAAGCCCGCCCGCGCGTCGCGGGTTGAATCGGGCCGGTTCGTCTCGCATTCTCTCGGCGCCAAGCCCTTCGAGCCGTGATGATGGCCCGAGCGGTTGATCGAAGGCGGAGACACCGGACGACGGGTTCTTCGAAAAACCCTGTGCCGAGAGAGGTCATCTCTTGCGGCACCGTCCGTTCAGCCCCCGGCCGGAGCGAACGCGAAGGCCGCGCCTTTAGAGGGATTCGCTCCCTATGGCAAGGGCAGGTCGCCGACGGGCAGGTCGAAATGCAGGACGTCCTCGCCGGTGCCGAGCCGGTCGTAGAGCGCGAGCGCCGGGCCGTCGCTGGGATCGCCCTGGACGAAGACGACCCAGGCGCCCCGGCGCGCGGCATGGGCCTGAAGCTGCCGGATCAGCGCCGTGGCGATGCCGCGGCGGCGGTGCTCCGCCGCGACGGCGAGGTCGTAGAGGTATATCTCGCGCCGCGCCCGCTCGAACTTGTCGAACTCGTAGGCGACGAGGCCGCCCAGAACGGCGCCGTCGCGCTCCGCCACCAGCACCGCGACATGCGCTTTGGCCAGCAGGTCCGCGAGGTAGGCGTCGTCCGGCGGTGCGGCGCCGCAGGTGTCGGGCTCGGCGAAGGCGCGCCCGAACAGGGCGTTGAGGGCGCGCATGGACGGGATGTCGCCGGGGCCGAGGCGCCGGACCGCGAAGCCCGGCGCGGACCCATCCGTCGAGGTCATGGCAGCGGTCTATTTCAGCGAGCCGGCGATGGCCTGCTGAATCCCTAAGATGTCGGCGCCGCGCCTGAGCGTGCGCTGGATCGGCTCGGGCCGGCTGGAGATCCAGATCTTGAGCTCCGAATCCATGTCGAAGCTGCCCGCGGTCTCGACCGAGAACGAGGTGATCGCCCGGTAGGGCACGGTCAGGTACTCGACCTTGCGGCCGGTCATGCCCTGGCGGTCCACCAGGATCAGCCGCCGGTCGGTGAAGACCATCAGGTCGCGGATCACCTTGAAGGCGACGCGCACGCTCTCGCCGGGCGCCAGCACCCCGGCAAGCTGCCGGTCCACTTCGTCCGCGGAGAGATCGCTGCCGTGCCCGAGCAGCCCGTCGAGAAAGCCCATCACGCGTCTCCTGCCTGTCACCGGCAGGATGTGGGGGTGATCCTGCTCGGGCGCGAGGGCGGCGGCGCTCAGCGGTGGCGGCGCTTGCGCGACTTCTGCCCCTTGCCCTGTCCCTTGCGCTGGGTCCGCTCCATGCAGCTCGCCCAGATGCGGCGGCCGATCTCGCGCAGGCCCAGATTGAGCGGGTCCGGGGCGGAGAAGACCTGCGCCCGCGCCTCGCTGCGGCAGAACGCATCCTCCGCACTGCGGATCGGCGGCTCGCCCTGCGCGGCGGCGGGCGACGGCCCGAGGCTGGTCCCAAGCCAGAGCAGCGCGCCGAGATACAGACCGGTCAGGGTCAGGCCGCGCCGCCGCGCCGGCGTGCCGAGATGGTTGCCCAGGATACGCAAGATCTGGCCCTCCCTGTTCACCCCAGCGCGGCGCGCATCATCGAAGCGTCCGGCACTCTAACGTCGGGGGAAGCGGACTTGCCAAGCGTTGCCGGACGGTCCCGGCCCCGAACTGCGTAATCTGCCCACAAGGAATGCCGTGGGCCGGGGCATCGGGCCGGCCGCGAAGGGCGGGGGCTGCGCCGCGCCCTGCGTCATCCGGTGCGGTGGCGCAAGGGCAAAAGAAAACGCGCCGGGCTCGAAGCGTCCGGCGCGTGGGGTCGTCTCGACAGGGCGACCGCCTGGCAAAGCGTCCCGTGCGGGCTCCCGGAAGCCGGGAGCGCCGCGGGAAGCTCAGCGGCGGATCTTCACCTTGGCCTTGCGGGCGGCGTAGCGCGCGTCGCGGGCGGCCTTCTTTTCCGCGGCGTCGGCGGCCTTGCGCTCGGCGAGCGCGGCGGCCTCGGCAGCCTCGCGGGCGAGCTGAGCGGCGAGCTCCGCTTCCTCGCGCAGGCGCTTCTCTTCCGCGGCTTTGCGCTCGGTCTCGATCCGGATGCGCTCACGCTCGCGGGCGCGCTCGTCGCGGGCGCGCGCGACCTCGGCACGCGCCTGGGCCTTGGCCCGCACTTCCGGATCGTCCAGAGCCGGACGGGCCTTGAACTTCTCGAGCAATGCCGCCTTGGCGGCCTGGGAGTTCTGACGGCGGTCTTCGAAGTTCCTGAAGTCGAATGCGCTCATATGACCTTTCTCATGCGGTGACACGACCGACCGCCGGATCAATCCTGGTTCCGGACGGTCGGGACTCGGCGCTGTGATCAGATAGACCGGCGCAGTCGATGCACGAGTGCGCCGCAACACGCAACAGATGTCGCCCCTGTTCGGGGCGGCTCCGATAACATTTTTGGGCCTGTTGCGATACGGAAGCAGATTTAGGGCCGGGATCGGAAAAGATCCAGCCTCAGGAGGCCTGCAGGTTGACCGCGGCCGGCTTGCCGCTGCGGCGGTCGTTCTCGACGTCGAAGGTCACCTTCTGGCCCTCGACGAGACCGCGCAGGCCCGCCTGCTGGACGGCGGAGATGTGGACGAACACGTCCTTGCCGCCGGCATCGGGCTGGATGAACCCGTAACCCTTGATCTCATCGAACCATTTCACAGTGCCAGTGTTCATCCGGGTTCCTCCTCCGCTCGCCGCGGCACCCCGTGTGAAATGCGTCCCGCTCTCGGCCGAAAAGGCCGTCCCGTTCGTCAGAGCGACCGAGGAAGTAAGCCGGTGCCGCGTCCCTTCCGGGGGCATCGAAGGCCTTGTCAAAGGCGGCCACCGATCGACGAGGCATAGTTATGTTCGGTGAGGCAAACCCGCAAGCGGCGCAAAGGTTTCCCTCCGGCACTGCTCGGCATTCAAGATGAAAATTCGTGGCAGAAACTTGGCCATTCGGGACGAGTACGGTCGCGGCGCGAGCATTTTGACCCGATGGATGGTTCTTAACATTGCCGTGAGGACAACATTTGTTGCGGATCGACGCGAAGGTGACTTCCGACTCGGGTGATTCGCAAAACCGAGCCCGGCTGCGCGATCGCACCTGCTCCGGCTGTCCCAGTTTCGCGTGAGCCCGTCGCTGCGCCTCCGGGGCTGCGCCGTGACCGCCCTGGTCGTGACGCACCCCCCGAGGGAAGGGGCCGGTCTCGATCAGTAATCGTAGCCGCGACGGTTGTAGCCGCCCCGGTCGAACCGATCGCGATCCCGGAATCGCTGTTCGCGGTAGTAATCGTCCCGGTCGCGCATGCGCATCTCTCGGCGGTAATCGCGCTCACGCTGGCCCCGGGACCGGAAATCGACGCCCGGGCCGTCCGGGCCGATCGTGATCGACTGCGCTGAGGCCGGTGCCGCGGCGATCATCGTCGCGGCCACGACAGTGCCGGCGAGCAGGGTCGTCATGGTTTTCATCATGCTGGCAAGCTCCCTTTGGAATTCGGGTCCAATGCATTGATGCTGTCAGGGTTCCAACATTTGTGGAGTCCGATCGATCTGTGCGGATAGACTGGGACTCGATGCGCGGAGGCCGCCGCCGCAGCGAATTTTTCCGATTTCGCGTTCGATCGGCGGTTCGGGCGACGCGAAAGCCGGCTTGTCCGAAACATCGGCTTGTCCGAACAGGCGGTTCGCGTCGCAGGACCCTCGCCGCCGCTCACGCCGGGTCGTGCGTTGGTCGATGACGGGGCTTCGGGCCGTCCGCCTTCTGGTATGGGGAGGCCCCCGCATGTCGGCCCCGGAATCGTCGCCCGGGGCGGGCATCGTCCAGCCCTTCCTGGTTCAGGCCCCGGAACCCGCGCGCATGCCCGTCCGCCCGCTGATCCTCTATCCCGATGCGCGCCTGCATCAGGCCGCCGGTCCGATCGCCGCCCCCGACGAGACGGTGCGCGCGCTCGCGGCGGACGTGCTCGACACCCTCGGCGCCGTCTCGGCGATGGGACTGACCGCCATCCATATCGGGCAGCCGGAGCGGGTGGTGGTGATCCGCCTGCAGCCGGACGAGCCGCACGCGGTCTACGTCGATCCCGTCGTCGCCTGGGCCTCGCCGGAACGGGCCTTGCATCCGGAGGGAAGCGTCTCGATGCCGGGCGTGGTCGAGCCGGTGGAGCGGCCGGCGCGCGTCCGGGTGCGCTACCGCGACCTCGACGGGGCCGAGCAGGAGGAGGAGGCCGAGGGCCTGCGCGCCGCCTGCCTGCAGCACGAGATCGACCAGCTCGATGGCATCTTCTGGATCGACCGTCTGAGCCGGCTGCGCCGCGACCGGGTCCTCAAGCGCTACGCCAAGCTGCGGGTGCAGCAGGCGCGCGCGGGATCGTCGGGATCGTGAGGCGCGGCGCGGGGGCGGCGGCGCTCGGTGCGAGGCCGTGGGCATGGTATGCCGGGCTTCAGTGCTCCGGCCCGGGGGCCGGCAACGGCCTTTCGGGATGGGGTTCTGCCGCCCGAGGCCGATCCATGTCCCGCCCGCCGCTCCGTGTCTTCCGGACCCTCGCCGCCCCGGCGGTCGTCACCCTGGCTCTGTCCGCGCCGGCCGCCTTCGCGCAGGGTGCAGCGGGCAAGGCGGGTGATCCGAAGGCGCAGGCCCGGCCCGCTTCCGTGGTCGGCTGCACCTCGCTGGCCAACCTGCGCAGCCTCCTGCGCAGCGCGGGGGAGGATCGCGCCGCCGCGCTCGCCATCGCGACCGATCCGAAATCCGATCTCGGCTGCAGCCCCGTGGACCGCGCCGCGGTCACGGGACTTGCCGACCACGTCGCCCTCAACGGCCGCGCCTACGACTGCCTCACCCTCAAGGGCACAGCGGTGTGCCACTGGACGGTGGCGGGCGCCGTCACGCCGCCCGAGCGCCCGGCGGGAAAGCCGGCCCGCGGCAAGTAGGCTGGCGCTTCGGCGCGCGATCCGGTTCGGGGAAGGGTGCGCCCTCAGAACCGCGCCGTCAGGAACAGGCGGAGGTTGCGGCCCGGCAGCAGGATCTCGTCCTTCTTGAACGAGGCCGAGTTGCGGATGTCGTCGTCGAGCAGGTTGCGGCCCTGCAGCCCGAGCGTCACCTCGGTGGCGCCGTAGACCGCGGGATCGAGGGCCTGGGTATAGGCGAGTTCGGCCCGCAGATCGTTCCAGCTCGGCGTCACCGTCTCGAACGGGGCGATCTCGGTGTGGTCGAAGGCGTGGAGCAGGTTGATCCGCGCGAACCAACCGTTCGCCCGCACGAAGGCGCCGCCGCCGAGCCGGTGCGGCGGGATGCGCGGCACGTAGGAGCCGTCGTCGAACTGGGCGCGCACGAAATCGTACTGCGCCTCGAGTCCCGCCCAGCCGTCGCCGACGGGCAGGAGATCGAGCTGCGCGCCGATCTCGGCACCGTAGAAGGTGGCGTTGGCCTGCGAGTAGACGACCTGGCGCAACTCGTCGCCGCTGCCGCAGGAGGCGAAGTCGTCGTCGCAGCGATTGCCGGTGTCGCGCTTGTAGATGAAGCCGGTGTAGCGGGTGTAGTACCCGGTGGCGTCGAGGCGCAGCGGGCCTTCCGCGCGGCGCAACGAGATCTCGACCGTGCGGGCGCGCTCCAGCCGCAGGGTCGGGTCGCCGATCTCGAAGGTCGCGGTGGCGTCGTGCGGCCCTTGCGAGAACAGCTCGTAGCCCGTCGGCGCGCGCTCGACGTAGGAGCCGTTGAGGCTGGCCACGAAGCCGTAGGGCAGATCCTGCAGCGCGCCGATGCTGGCGCTCTTCGGGGCGAAGCGGCGGGTCAGGGCGTAGCTGAACGGATCGGTGCCCTCGGGCAGGTAATCGTTGGGAAACAGCGTGGCGATGCTGTTGACCCGGTCGCCCTCGATCCGGCCCGCCGCCTGGAAGCGCAGGCCGCCCCCCACCGCCAGCTCCTCGAACAGGTAGCCGGCGAGCATCCGCGACTCGGTCGGCGGCAGGAAGCTCTCGAGCTGCGAGTTCAGCACGCGCCGGCCCGTCTGCACGCCGACCGCGCCGGTCAGCGTGCCGAGCGCGGTGAAGACCGGAACGTGCTGCGCCTCGAAGCGGGCCTCGACCTCGCGGTTCTTGAAGATCGCCTGGACGCCCTCGATCCCGTCCTCGCCGATGCCGATCTCCTCGTGGCGGTAGACCGAGCCGCCGGCCCAGAATCGCAGCACCTCGAACGGCCCGTTCAGCGGCCGGTACTCGCCGCGGGCGAGCAGCCGGTCCTGGTTCGGGGTCAGGCGGGTGCGCGCCTCTTCCGCCTCGCCGCCGGGGATCTGATAGATCGCGTCGGTGTGGCTGTAGGAGAGGCCGACGAAGCCGCGGTCGCCGATCGCCGAGATGCCGACCGAGCCGCCCTGCGATTCGGTGGCCGAGTTGCGCTGGATGCCGCCGGGAATCGCGTAGGAATCGGTGGCGGTCCTGAAGCCGTCGGCGTGGACCGCGATCCCGTCGGCGCCGGCATCGACGCTGGCCGCGCCGGTCCGGCCGTTGTCGACGGTGGTGTAGCCCGTCGTGACCTGCCCGGTGATCCCGCGGGCGGGGATGAAGGTCGGCACTTGGTTGTTCTCGGCCGAGACCACGCCGCCGATCGCGCCCGAGCCGTAGCGCAGCGTCGCGGGGCCGCGGATCACCTCGATCCGGCCGGCATTGAGCGGGTTGACCGGCACCGCGTGGTCCTCGCCGAGATCCGACACGCCGCCGTTGACGATACCGTTCTCCTGGATGCGCACCCGGGCGTTGTCGAGGCCGCGGATGATCGGGCGCGAGGCCGCCCCCGGCGCGTAGGTCGAGGCGGAGATGCCGGGCCGGTCGAACAGTGCGTCGCCGAGGGTGCGCGGCTGGTCACGGGCGATCCGCTCCTGCGACACGACGGTGACCGGCGAGAAGGTGTTCGCTACCACCGGCAGTACCTCGGCCGCCCGCGCGGGGAGGGCGGCGGGCGAGGGGGGCGGCGATTGGGCGGAGGAACCGTCGGGCGCGGCGGCGGATGGGCCCTGGATCGGGCTCACCGAGGTCACGCTGATTTCCTCCAGCGTGGTCGCCTTCTGCGCCTGCGCCGTGGCGATGGTTGCGGACGCGCCCGTCAGCACCGCTCCCGCCGCCAGCAGAATCCGTCTCGAGCGCCCGCGCCGCATTCCCACCGGTCCAGATTGGTCACGTTACAACGTTTCATCGACCGGATGTTACAATGTTGCAAGGCATATCGGGCGAGCGGCCCATCATGGAGCCGGGGTGTGACCGGCCTGCATCAGGCGATGCGCGCCGGTGCACCCCGGTGCGCTGCTGCACGGCCCGCGCGCCGCGCCCCGGCACACGGCGTCGCGGGTGCTTGTGCCGGGCGGGGCCGAACGTGACATTGGAGCTCCCGGAGGAGCCTGCCGCCTGTCGGGATCTGCCGCCTTTCGGAACCCGATGCCTGTCGACGTGCTTCTGCCTGCCCTCCGCTTCCTTCTCCTCGGCCTCGGCCTCCTCGTCCTTCTCTTCCTCGTTCCCCTCGCGACCCACGCCCTGTGGTGGAGCGCGAAAGGGGGGCGTGCGGAGACCTGGTCGACGGCGGACTGGTCGAGCGCCGGCCTTCTGCCCCCGGCCGCCGCCGTGCCGGGAGCGATGGTGCGCGTCTACGCCGCCCGGGTCGGGCGCTGGCGGGGCATCTTCGCCCATCACAGCTGGGTGGTGATCAAGGAGGCGGGCGCCCCCCGCTACACCCGCTACGACGTCGTCGGCTGGGGCACGCCCGTGCGCACCGACGCCTACGCCCCGGACGGGCGCTGGTTCGGCAACGCGCCCGAGATCGTGCTCGGGCTCGACGGCGATGCGGCGGCGCGGGCGATTCCGCAGATCCGCGCGGCGGTGGCGGATTATCCCTATCGCAGCCAGGGCTCGTACCAGGCGTGGCCGGGGCCGAACTCGAACACCTTCGCCGCCCACGTCGTCGCGCGCATCCCCGACAACGACGTGCCGCTGCCGCCGACCGCTCTGGGCAAGGACTGGACCCCGTTGGGCCGCTACGCCGAGATCACCCCGAGCGGCACCGGCCTGCGCCTATCCTGGCGCGGCTATGTCGGCCTCACGCTCGGCTGGGTCGACGGGCTGGAACTCAACCTGCTCGGCGCGGTGGCGGGCCTCGACTGGCGCCGCCCGGCCCTGAAGCTGCCGGGCTGGGGCCGGATCGCCCTGATCCCCGGCGGCGACGTCGACAAGGCGCGCCCGACAACGGGGCCGGAGCGCCGCCCGGCCTCCGGTCCCGTTTCGGGCTGAGGTCCCTCCGGGGGGCTTCAACGCTTCGAGGATTTCTGGCCCGGCAGCGTCACCTCGCCCTGCCACTGGCCGGCGAAGTCCGTCTTCGAGGAATAGGCGAGGGAGAAGGTGCCGTTGCCCTTCGTACCCGCGAACTCGCCGGTGGCCGGGCCGTCCCGATAGGTGCCCGATGCCGTGACGCGGCCCTGCGCATCGGTCGTGACGGTGCCCTTGTAGCGGCTCGACGTCGAGCCGCCGGGGGTCGTGAAGGTGATGGTGCCTTCCACCGGACCCTGGCCGTTCTTGAGCGTGACGGTCTCCACCCACTGGACCTGGGCGCCGTCGAGCGGCGTGCCGGGGCCGGTATTGATCCCGGAGGCGGTCTGCCGGAGTTTGACCTCGTTCGGACCCAGCACCTGCGGGGTCTGGCTGTCGACGCGGCCGGTGAAGCTGCCGCCCATCGGCATCGCGACGGCAACCGCCGGAAGGAGCGGGGCCAGCGACAAGGCGGCGGCAAGGACGGCGGCAGGGGGGACGGCAAGGATCGTCGATCTGCGATACATCGCGGTTGCTCCCTCGGACAGGTCGTCGGGCGGCCGCGGCACGGCCGCGTCGAAGTCTCGATCGGGAAAAAACCTGCCGTCAACGCTGGGGGCGGGCGGGGAAACGAAGCCAATCTTCCTGATTTTTCCGCATCTTGAGGGAGGTTTCATCTCCGCGCGGGGGGCGCGTTGTCCGAATGGGACAGGGCTCTACGCCGAAAGATCCGGCCGCCCTCGATCCGTGCTACCAGCGCCGGGACCGTCCCCGGCCGCCGGCACCCTCCCGAACGCGATGTCCGACCTCCTGATCCGCCCGGCGCAGAGCCGCGACCACGACGCGATCTGGTCGATCCTGGAGCCGATCCTGCGGGCGGGCGAGACCTACGCCCTGCCGCGGGACTGGGACCGGGCGCGGGCGCTCGCCTACTGGTTCTCCCCGGCCCACCACGTCTTCGTCGCGCAGGACGCCGGAGCGGTGCTGGGCAGCTACTACATCCGCGCCAATCAGCTCGGCCCCGGCGACCACGTCGCCAACGGCACCTACGCCACGCATCCCGCCGCGCGGGGCCGGGGCATCGCCCGCGCCATGGGCCTGCATTCCTTCGAGACCGCGCGGGCGCTGGGCTTCTCCGCGATGCAGTTCAACCTCGTCGTCGCCACCAATGCCCACGCCGTCGCCCTGTGGACGAGCCTCGGCCTGCGGGAGGTCGGCCGCCTGCCCGGCGTGTTCCGCCATCCCGTGCAGGGACCGGTCGACGCGCTGGTGATGCACCGGAGCCTGTAACCCCGCCTCCATTGAACACGGCCGCGCTTGGGACAGATTGATCACCGCGCACCGTGAGTGGTGCGGCGGAGGGCGCGTCCTTGAGCTTCCTGATCTGCCTCGCGGCGCTCTTCTTCCTGATGGCGATCGCCTATCGCGGCTTCTCGGTCATCCTGTTCGCTCCCGTCGCCGCGATGGGCGCGGTGCTGCTCACCGACCCGGCGGCCGTGCCGACCCTCTTCTCCGGCCTGTTCATGGAGAAGCTCGTCGGCTTCCTGAAGCTGTACTTTCCCGTCTTCCTGCTCGGCGCGGTGTTCGGCAAGCTCATCGAGATCTCGGGCTTTGCCCGCTCCATCGTCGGCGCCGTCACCGGGCTCCTGGGTGAGGGCAGGGCGATCGTCGCCATCGTGCTGGTGGGGGCGATCCTCACCTATGGCGGCGTCTCGCTGTTCGTCGCGGTCTTCGCGGTCTACCCCTTCGCCGCCGAGCTGTTTCGCCGCTCGAACATCCCGAAGCGCTTGATCCCGGGAACGATCGCGCTCGGCGCCTTCACCTTCACCATGGACACCCTGCCGGGCACGCCGCAGATCCAGAACATCATCCCGGCCTCCTTCTTCAAGACCGACGCCTACGCCGCCCCCTGGCTCGGGATCATCGGCGCGCTCTTCGTGTTCTGCGTCGGCGTCGCCTATCTCGAATGGCGCCGCCGCCGGGCCGGGGACGAGGGGTACGGCGAGGGCCACAGCAACGAGCCGCAGGCGGTCGAGGATCGGGTCGTCATCCATCCCCTGGTCGCGATCCTGCCGCTCCTCATCGTCGGGATCGGCAACAAGCTGTTGCTCGCCTGGATCACGGCGGCCTACGGCGAGCAGGCGAGCGCCGCGCTGACCCCGGAAATGGCCGCCCACCCGGTCACGGTCCAGGTCAAGACCGTGGCGGCGATCTGGGCGGTGCAGGGCGCGCTCCTGCTCGGCATCCTCGCCACCGTGATCCTCGGCTTCCGCAACCTCGCGGAGCGTTTTTCCGAGGGGTCGAAGGCGGCGGTGGCGGGCTCGCTCCTGGCCGGCATGAACACCGCCACCGAGTACGGCTTCGGCGCGGTCATCGCCGCGCTTCCGGGCTTCAAGGTGATCTCGGACGCGCTCTCGGCGATCCCCAACCCGCTGATCAACGAGGCGGTGACGGTCAACGTGCTCGCCGGCGTCACCGGCTCGGCCTCGGGCGGGCTCTCGATCGCGCTGGGTGCGCTGTCCGGCCGCTTCGTCGAGGCGGCGCAGGCGGCCGGCATCCCGCTCGAGGTGATGCACCGCGTCGCCTCCATGGCGAGCGGCGGCATGGACACCCTGCCCCATAACGGCGCGGTGATCACCCTGCTCGCCGTCACCGGGCTCACCCATCGACAGTCCTACGGCGACATCTTTGCCATCACGATCATCAAGACCGTGGCCGTGTTCTTCGTCATCGGCGTCTACTATCTCACCGGCTTGGTCTGAGCCCTCCGCTCATCGCCGGGTGTTCGAGCGAGGGCCGAGGCTGTCGAGGGCGTCGGCATTGGCCCGGCTCCAGGCGTAGAGCAGTTCCACCGGCTCCACGAAGCGGCACCCGAGCGGGGTGATCCGGTACTCCACGGCGGGCGGCACCGTGCCCTCGACATGGCGGGTGACGAGGCCGCTGCCCTCCATTTCCCGCAGCGTCTGGGTCAGCATCTTCTTCGAGATGCCGGGCAGGCTGCGGTGGAGCACGCCGGTGCGGGCGCGTCCCCCGTGGAGGCTGTGGAGCGTGTGCAGGACCATGCTGGTCCATTTGGTCGAGAACAGCGCCAGGATCCGCCGCGGCGCGCAATCCTCCCGCCCCTCGTGGTCCGGGCTTCCCGGCTCCATGGTGGTAACCTTTCGGTGCCTATGACCCCAAAGGGTGCCGTCTAGCGCCGTCCGGACAGGACGCCTAGCTCCGTGGCGACGGGTCTGCGGAAGAGAGCGGAGACAGACATGACCGGAACGGCACTGATCGCGGGCGTCGGCGGCATCGTCGGCAACAATCTCGCCCGACACCTCGTCGGGCGGGGCTGGACGGTCGAGGGGCTTGCCCGCCGCCCGCCGGACATCGCCGGCGTCACGCCGGTGGCCGCGGATCTGCTCGACCCCGACGCCCTGGCCCGGGCGCTCGACGGCCATGCGCCCAGCCACGTCTTCCTCGCCACTTGGCTGCGC
This sequence comes from Methylorubrum populi, assembly GCF_002355515.1. NCBI lineage: Bacteria > Pseudomonadati > Pseudomonadota > Alphaproteobacteria > Hyphomicrobiales > Methylobacteriaceae > Methylorubrum > Methylorubrum populi. Next base: position 4,577,164 of record NZ_AP014809.1, read on the forward strand.
CAAGCCACGGAGGCCGAGAACATCCGCGTGAACGCGGCGATGGTCGCAAATCTGCTCGAGGCCCTGCGCCCGGCCGGCAGCGTGCGCCACGTGGCGCTGGTGACGGGCCTCAAGCACTATCTCGGGCCGTTCGAGGCCTACGGCAAAGGCAGCCTGCCGCCGACGCCGTTTCGCGAAGACCTGCCGCGCCTTCCGGTCGAGAATTTCTACTACGCGCAGGAGGATGCGGTGTTCGAGGCCGCCGCGCGCCAGAATTTCACCTGGAGCGTGCACCGCCCGCACACGATCGTCGGCTACGCGCTCGGCAACGCCATGAACATGGGCGTGACGCTGGCCGTCTACGCCACGCTCTGCCGCGAGACCGGGCGCCCCTTCCGCTTCCCCGGCTCGGCGGCGCAGTGGAACGGGCTCACCGACGTCACCGATGCGCGGCTCCTGGCCCGTCACCTCGAATGGGCGGCGCTGACGCCGGCCGCGCACAATGAGGCCTTCAACGTCGTCAACGGCGACGTCTTCCGCTGGAAATGGATGTGGGGACAACTCGCCCGATGGTTCGGGGTCGAACCCGCGCCCTTCGACGGGGAGATCAATCCGCTCGAACACCAATTGGCGGGCGCCGCCCCGCTCTGGGCGGAGATCGCGGCGCGCCACGGCCTGATCGAGCCCGACCTCAACCGCCTGGCCTCGGCCTGGCACACCGATGCCGATCTCGGCCGCCCGATCGAGGTCGTCACCGACATGAGCAAGAGCCGGCGCCTGGGATTCCTCGACTACCAGCCCTCGGACGACGCCTTCTTCGACCTGTTCGAACGGCTGCGGGCGGACAGGGTCATCCCGTGACCGCCATCGGCCGTCACGGGTCTCAGCCCACCGTCCCGGCCTTCTGCCGCCGGGTCGGATGGGTCATGGCCTCGAGCTCCAGAAGCCCATTGAGCTGGGCCTCGGTGAGCAGGCCCTCCTCCAGCACCAGATCCGCCACCGTGCGGTTCTCTCGGAGCGCGCGGCGGGCGATGCGGGAGCTCGCCTCGTAGCCGAGCGTCGGCGCCAGCGCCGTGACGAGGCCGATTGAGCCCTGGACGAGGCTGCGGCAGCGCTCGCGGTCGGCCTCGATGCCCTCGACGCAGCGCTTGGTCAGGGTGTCGATGGCCGCGCTCAGCATCCGCAGCGAGCTCAGCACGCAGTAGCCGATGGTCGGTTCGAAGGCGTTGAGCTGGAGCTGGCCGCCCTCGGCGCAGAGGGTCACGGTCAGGTCGTGGCCGATCACCATGTAGGCGACCTGATTGACCACCTCCGGGATGACCGGGTTGACCTTGCCCGGCATGATCGAGGAGCCGGCCTGCACCGCGGGCAGGCGGATCTCGCCGAAGCCCGCGCGGGGGCCGGACGAGAGCAGGCGCAGGTCGTTGCAGATCTTCGAGAGCTTGACCGCGACGCGCTTCAGGGTGCCGGAGAACAGCACGAAGGCGCCGAGATCCGAGGTCGCCTCGATCAGGTTGGAGGCCAGCACCATCGGCTGGCCGGAGAGCCGCGACAGCTCCTCCACCGCCAGCGCGGCGTAGCGCGGGTCGGCGTTGATGCCGGTGCCGATCGCGGTCGCGCCGAGATTCACCTCGCGGAACAGGCCGACGATCTCGTTCAGCCGCGCCACATCCTCCTTGATCGTGGCGTGGAAGCCGTCGAACTCCTGGCCCAAGGTCATCGGTACCGCGTCCTGGAGCTGGGTGCGGCCCATCTTCAGCACGTCGGCGAATTCCACCGCCTTGCTCTTGAAGGCGTAGGCGAGGTCGTCGAGCGCCTTCACCAGCGGTTGCGTGGCGAAGATCACCGCGAGCCGCAGGGCCGTCGGGTAGGCGTCGTTGGTGGATTGCGCCATGTTGACGTCGTCGTTGGGGTGCAAAGCGGCGTAGTCGCCCGGCGCCCGTCCCATCAGCCTCAGGCCGACATTGGCGATGACCTCGTTGACGTTCATGTTGGTCGAGGTGCCGGCCCCGCCCTGGATCGCGTCGACCACGAAGGATTCGGCGTAGACCGGGTCGGTCGCGACGAGGGTGCAGGCCTCGTCGATGATCGCGGCCTTCCCCGCCGGCAGGTAGCCGAGCCGGTGGTTGGCCCGCGCGGCCGCCTGCTTCACCAGGGCGAGCGCCCGCACGAGATCCGGATAATGGCCGACCGGCACGCCGGTGATCGGGAAGTTCGCCACCGCGCGCTTGGTGTGGATGCCCCACAGCGCGTCCGCCGGCACCTCGGCATCGCCGAGCAGATCGTGCTCGGAGCGGGTCTTGGCGCCCTCCATCGCCACCTTGCGCACGGTGGCGACGGCGAGATCCTCCTCATGGGGCGGCGTTTCCGCGGCGCGGCGCGCTGCCGCGCCGGGCGGACCCGGGCGGGCGGCCCGCTCGGCCGCCGCGATGGCCCCGGCCTTGGCTACCACCTCGCTCGCCGATTTGCCCGCGGCCTTGCGTGCAGACTTAGCCGCCGCCTTGGCCGCCACCTTGGCCGCCGCCTTGGCCTCGGATTTCGCCTTGGATTTGGCCTTGGCCGCCTTCCTTCCCGTGCCGTCCGGGACCCCGGTCTTCCCGGCTGCATCCCCGGCGGAGCGCTCGGCCTTGGTGTCGGATGCCGTCTTCGCCACGGAACGCCTCCCCGATCGGCCCCGATGATGCCCGATGCCGCGGATGATCCGGCCGCATCGTCGATTCCGGTGACCGTCGGGTCGGTGTTCAGAGCCTCGCGTGCCGGACTGTCAACCACTCGCCGTCTGGTTGACGTGTCAGGATCGCCCCGCCGTCAGCCTCCGCACGGACGATCCGCGCCGCGGGAGGATCAGAAGAACAGCGTCGTGTTGAGGTAGCCGTAGAAGGTGTCGCCCGTATCCGGCGCGTTGGGGGCGTTGCGCAGGAAGTCGCCCTTGGCGAGATAAGCGAGACCGGTGTCGAGGATCATCTCGTTGGGGATGATCCAGTAGCGCAGGCGGCCCTCGATCTGATGGCCGGCGAAGGTGCCGGAGCGGCCGGTGCGGTCGCGGATCAGGGTCGCGGCGAAGGTGTCGGTGGCGCTCTCCAGCCAGAGCGGGCGATAGGCGATGAAGGCGTCCCACACCTTGCTCGGGGTGATCTCGGCGCGGATCGAGGGCGAGATCAGGTTGGCGCGCTGCACCGGGCCGTAGAGGCCGGTCGGGCCGTACTCGAAGCGCCGGGCGCCGAACAGCGTGTCGAAGCGGGTGAACTTGCCGTCGTTGTTCCGGTCGCCGCTGGCCTGGTCGTAGTGCAGCGACAGCCTCGGCTTCCACGCGTGGTCGAGGGTGTAGCCGACCTCCGCATGGACGAAATAGGCCGAGACGGTGAGATCGCGCTGGTCGGTGGCCGCGGCGGTTTCGCGGGCCAGCCCGGTCTGGTAGATCCCCTCGAAATCGTAGTCGAATTCGCCGACCCGCGGCGAGCGGGCGAGCCGCAGGCCGGGGGTGAACAGGCGCCGGTCGCGGGTCTGGACCGAGCGCAGGCCGGTGCCCGAATCCTGCTCGTAGAGGCCGTAGCCGTAGAGTTCGAACGTGCCGCCGAAGATGTTGGCGAAGGTGTAGGAGGCGCCGAAGAGCTGCAGGTTCAGGCTCTCGCGGTCGAACTCGATGCCGTTGTCGAGAATGCCGTTGACGTCGTCGGGCAGGCGCGTGTGCGGCATCACCCACAGCGCCGTGAACTTGTCCTTGTCCAGGCCCTGCCAGTCGAAGGTCACGCCGGTATAGGCGTTGATGGTGTTGCGGAACTGCTGGCGCGAGACGAGGCGGCGCGAGCCGATATTCTTGGTGAAGCGGCCGACCGTGAGGCTGCTCTTCGAGCCCTCGCCACCGAGATCGCCGGTGTCGAAGTTGAGATAGGCCTGGCCCGGTTCGAGGGCGTTGATCTCCGTGGTGAAGGCGGAGGAGTTGCGCTGCTGGAAGTAGCCGCGGCTGTCGAAGAGCTCGACCCCGAAGCGCACAGGGCCCTTCACGCCGTACTCCACGTAGAGGGTGGTGAGATACGAGTTCAGGATGTCGTTGGCGGGAAACGTCGGCACCGGGCGGAACTGGTTGGCGATCCCCTCCACCCGGGGGCGGAACGAGCCGCTGATGCGCCAGTTCTCCGGCTCGCCGAGTGCTCTGTAGAGGAAGTTCGGCGGCTGGGCCGGCTGGGCCGCGAAGTAGGGCCCGCTCTGTGCCTTGGGGGCCTTGACCGTCGCGGCCGGCACCCGGGCCGTTTCCGCCCCCCCCGGAGCGAGGGCCGGGGTGGGGACTGGGGTGAGGGCGGCGGGCGCGTTTTGGGCACGGGCCAGGCCGGTGGGAATGGCGAGGAAGACTCCGGAAAGCAGAGACGCGTACAGAACCGATCGTTTCACGGAGGGGCCCCTCGTTTTTGCAGAAAATCTTTCCCGTGGAGGCTAAAAATCACCCAGCCTGGTATACCAGCGCAAGAAGGGCTGCGGCTATTCGTGCGCTTTCTTGACGGATGGCGAAGCCGAGCTGTCGGTCCAGGGTGGTTTTCCACACCGACGGATACGAAGAAAATGCAGACCGTTCAATAATTTGACGGAAGTCCGGTAGGCGTGTTTCCCGCAGCGGCCTTGTCCCTCCGCCGCAACGCGGGCGCAAATTATCAAGTATTGGCGCCTCAAGCGGGATTAAATGCGACTCGCGCGGCGCCCGATCACGGGACGGTCCTCGCTCCGGCGATGGCGGGCGCGTGCGGTTTGTCGGACGTGCCCCGCCCGAGCCGGGCAGGGCGCGTCTCGGCCGGGGCCGCGCGGCGCCTTGAGCGGCGGCCACATCCGCCGTCCCGAAGGGATCGGCCGGGTTCGGTATGGGAGACGCGAAACCGGAAGCCCTCGCGCGAGCGGTCCGGGTCGGGACGCGCCGCTCGTCACACGGAAGGGTGGCATTGCCGGATCGCTCCGCCGACGCGCGATGGCGACGCTTCGTCGAGCCCGGACCGATCAACCGGGCACCGTATCGTGCGATCGGGCTCCCTCGCGTCGGACCGTCCCATCAGCACGATCGGATCGTCCGCTTCATCCCGACCGGCCGCCTCGCGAGGGCGGGGTGCGGCCGAAAAGTCACAGACCGGCGCCGATCCGCGGCAACGCGCGATTGTGCGTGACGTATCAAATACAGAATTATATTGTATCAGTATTGATTTCGACTTATATAAGATTGCCTAGAGATGGATCAGATCTGCACAGCGGGCGTGCAAGTCGTGCCGTCGGCCCGCGCCACGCCTCTTCGGGCGGCGGCATGGCGGGCCGCTCGGTGCGATGAGGGGCCGGGACTGATGAGGGAGGTCCGGTGGATGGAGCGGGGTGCAACGACACGTCTCGCGGGAGCCACGATCGCGGTCGCTGCCGCGATGGCCATCGACGCCGCCCGGGCGGCTGACCTGCCCGTCAAGACGGCGGTCCCGATCGAGTACGTCCGGGTCTGCAGCGCGAGCGGTGCAGGCTTCTTCTATATCCCTGGTACCGATACCTGCCTGCGCGTTTCCGGCCGGGCCCGCTTCGAGGCCGGCTACATCCCCGTCCAGAACCGCACCAACAGCTCGGGCGACCTGTCGCAGTACCGCGGGCTGATGCGCCTGAACTTCGATGCGCGCACTCAGACCGGCTACGGGACCCTGCGCGCCTTCCTGCGCGTGGAGGCCGCGAGCCGCACCGGCGTGTTCATGACGTCGGGCACGCAGCAACGCATCGGCAACGCCTTTCCGGGGACCGGTCAGGACGCGTTCGGCCGGGTCCAGAACTACTTCGTGACCGAGAAGGCCTTCGTTCAATTCGCCGGGCTGACCGCGGGCCGCGCCTCCTCGTTCTTCGACTTCTACGCCCACGATTACGAGCTGATCGGCTCGACGGCGGGGTCGGACGTGCCCTCCACCAACCTCCTGGCCTACACGTACAAGACGGCGGAGGGCTGGTCGGCGACGCTGTCGATGGAGGATCCGAACGTCCGCAAGAACCCGTTCTACGCCGCCTCGGCCGGCCCCACCGCGACCACCCCCGGCCAGAGCGGCCTGAACAACGTCTTCATCACCGCTCCGAGCCCCGTCATCCTCGGCACCAACGCCGACGGCACCGCCAACACGGCCGTCTTCGTCGACACGGTGCAGCGCTCGCGCATGCCGGACTTCGTCGGGGCGCTGCGCTACGATGCGGGCTGGGGCTCGGTCCAGCTCTCGGCCGCCGTCAAGGACGTCAATATCGGCGGCTTCATCGCCAATTCCGGCCTCTCCACCCTGACCGCCGCGCCGGGTTCCGCCACCGGGCCGGTGGGCGCCGGCACCGCCGCGGCCCTGCTCGCCACCCGCGGCCTCACATCGGGAGCGCAGACCGATTACGGTTGGGCGGTGCAGGGCGGCCTCAAGGTCAACCTGCCCTGGATCGCCCCGGGGGACGGGCTCTACCTGCAGGGCGCCTACGGCGAGGGCGCGCTGGTTTATACCGGCTTCTCGTACTTCACCGGCACCTATGGCAGCCAGCTCAACCCGGTGCAGGGCGCCCCCTTCATGCACGCCCTGGCCGACGCGGTGATCAACCCGCTGACCGGCCGGATCGACCTCTCGACGAGCTTCACGGCGACCGCCTCCTTCCTGCATTACTGGACGCCCGAATGGCGCTCCGCCTTCTTCGGCAGCTATGGCGAGGTCGGGTTCCGGCGCGGCACCCGCGAGGCGTTCAGTCTCGTCAACGGTCTCGTCGGCGCCACCGCGCCGCCGACCGGCGCGGCCTTCGCGTCGAGCCCGATCCTGCGCGACAACTACCAGATCATCGCCGGCACCAGCCTGATCTGGTCGCCGGTCAAGGATCTCGATATCGGCATCGAGGGAACCTACATCGGCACCGGCCCGCTCGGCGGGCGCGTCGCCGACGCGAGCCGCCCCGTCACCGTGAACGGCCTGCCGGCCTATACCGAGAAGCGCTACGACACGACGCAAATCCGCATGCGGGTCCAGCGCGACTTCTGATGGTTCGCGCCCTCGGTGCGGGGGCGGTCCTGGCATCCGCCCCGCGACGCACCTGCCGAGGGGCCCCGCGGGGAGTGACGCTTCGCGCCGATGGTACGGGCTTTGCCTCGGCGAGCCTGTCCGGATCGGATGACAAGCGCTTCTCTCGGCATCACTATGCGGTTCAAATCGCGTGCACGTCACGCGTGTCGTCCCGGCTGCAACGAGGCGGCCGTCATCAGAAGAAGGTCCGCCGTATGCACCTGAGCCACGCGCTTCTCCTCGCCGCCCTCGCGATTCCGGCGGCCACGGCACCAGTCGGCGCGCAGGAGTTGAGCGGAACCCTCAAGAAGGTGAAGGACACCGGCGCAATCACGATCGGCTATCGCGACTCCTCGGTGCCGTTCTCCTATCTCGACGGCAACCAGAAGCCGGTGGGCTACGCCTACGAGATCTGCCTCAAGATCGCCGACGCGGTCAAAGAGCATCTGAAGCTCGACAAGCTGGAGGTGAAGCTCAATCCGGTCACCTCGGCGACCCGCATCCCGCTGATCGCCAACGGCACGATCGACCTCGAATGCGGCTCGACCACCAACAATGCCGACCGCCAGAAGCAGGCCGCCTTCACCAACACCCACTTCCTCACCGCGACCCGCTACGTCGCCAAGCGGGAGAAGGGCCTCGACAAGACCGACGATCTCAAGGGCCGCACCGTGGTCTCGACCTCGGGCACGACCAACATCCGCCAGATCAACGAAATCAACGCGGCCCGCGGCCTCGGCATGCGGATCCTGCCGGCCAAGGACCATGCGGAGGCCTTCCTGATGGTCGAGACGGGCCGCGCCGATGCCTTCGTGATGGACGACGTGCTGCTCGCCTCCCTGGTTGCCGGCTCGAAGACGCCGGACGCCTACGCCATATCCTCGGAGGCGCAGTCGAAGCCCGAGCCCTACGGGATCATGCTGCGCAAGGACGATGCGCCCTTCAAGGCGGTGGCCGACGCGGCGACCGCGAAGCTCTACAAGAGCCCGGAGGGCAAGGCGCTCTACGAGAAGTGGTTCACGCAAGCCATCCCGCCGCGGGGCATCAACCTCAAGCTCCCGCTGAGCGAGCCGATGCAGAAGGCCCTCGCCCATCCCAGCGACAGCGCCGACCCGGCCGCCTATTGATGCCTGACGGCGGCGGGGGGCGGCCATGAACTACACCTGGAACTGGGGCATCTTCCAAGAGCCCTCGCCCGAGGGCGTAGGCACCTACGCCGACATGCTGCTCTCGGGCCTGTCCTGGACGATCGCCACGGCGCTCGCCTCCTGGGTCATCGCCTTCATCCTCGGCTCGGTGATCGGGGTGATGCGCACGCTGCCGTCGAAAGCCGCGAACGCGGTCGGCACGGCCTATGTCGAGCTGTTCCGCAACGTGCCGCTGCTGGTGCAGATGTTCCTCTGGTACTTCGTGCTGCCGGAACTCCTGCCCGCAGGCCTCGGCACGGCGGTGAAGCAGTTGCCCGACGCGCCGTTCTACACCGCGGTGCTGTGCCTCGGCTTCTTCACCGCCTCGCGGGTGGCCGAGCAGGTGCGGGCGGGCATCCAGTCGCTGCCGCGGGGCCAGCGGATGGCCGGCACGGCCATGGGCTTCACCACGGTCCAGACCTATCGCCACGTGCTGCTGCCCAACGCCTACCGGGTCATCCTGCCGCCGCTCACCTCGGAATTCCTCAACAACCTCAAGAACACCTCGGTGGCGCTGACCATCGGCCTCCTCGAACTGACGGCCCGGGCCCGCTCGATGCAGGAATTCTCGTTCCAGGTCTTCGAGGCCTTCACGGCGGCCACCATCCTCTACCTCCTCCTCAACCTGGTTGTGATCGCGGGCGCGACCCTGCTGGAGCGGGCCGTCGCCGTGCCGGGGGGGCGCTAGATGTTCGCGAATTTCGACTTCTCGGTCATCGGCGCCTCGCTGCCCTACCTGTTCGGGCAGGGCATGGTGTTCACGCTGACGCTGACCGCGCTCGCCGCGACCGGGGGCATCGTGTTCGGCACGCTTCTCGCCATGATGCGGCTGTCGAGCATCCCCGGCCTCACGCACGCGGCCAAGCTCTACGTCGAGCTGATGCGCTCGCTGCCGCTCGTGCTGGTGATCTTCTGGTTCTACTTCCTCGTCCCCTATCTCGGCGCCTGGGCGACGGGCTCGGCCACGCCGATCCAGGTCGGCGCCTTCTCCTCGGCACTGATCACCTTCACCCTGTTCGAGGCGGCCTACTTCGCCGAGATCATGCGCGCCGGGATCCAGTCGATCCCCAAGGGGCAGAGCGCGGCGGCCCGGGCGCTCGGCATGAGCTACGCGCAGACGATGCGGCTCGTGGTTCTGCCGCAGGCGCTGCGCAACATGCTGCCGCTGCTGCTGACCCAGACGATCGTGCTCTTCCAGGACACCTCTCTCGTCTACGTGCTCTCGCTGACCGATTTCCTGGGCGCGGCCTCCAAGGTCGCGCAGCGCGACGGGCGGCTCGTGGAAATGTACCTGTTCGCCGCGCTCGTCTACTTCGCCGTCTGCTTCACGGCCTCGATGCTGGTGCGCCGGCTCCAGGCCCGCACGGCGATCGTCCGGTGAGGGAGAAACGCGATGAGGATGGGCCCATGACGACAGACCCCATGACTTCGGCGCCCATGACTTCGGCGCCCGTAACCTCGGCCCCGCAGCCGGCCGCCGCGGGCGGGCCGATGATCGCCATCGAGGCGGTGTCGAAGTGGTACGGCGAATTCCGCGTCCTGTCCGGCTGCTCCACCGCGGTGAGCCGGGGCGAGGTGGTGGTGGTCTGCGGCCCCTCGGGCTCGGGCAAGTCGACGCTGCTGAAATGCGTCAACGCCCTGGAGTCGTTCCAGGAGGGGCAGATCACCGTCGACGGCACGCGGGTGCGGGACAGGGCCACCAACCTGCCGCGGCTGCGCGCGCGGGTCGGCATGGTGTTCCAGCATTTCGAGCTGTTCCCGCATCTGAGCGTCATCGACAACCTGACGCTCGCCCCGCGCAAGGTGCTCGGGCGCTCGAAGGAGGCGGCGACCAAGCGCGGCCTCGACCTCCTGGCGCGGGTCGGGCTCTCGGCCCATGCGCAGAAGCATCCGGGCCAGCTCTCGGGCGGGCAGCAGCAGCGGGTGGCGATCGCCCGGGCGCTGGCCATGGACCCGGTGGTGATGCTGTTCGACGAGCCGACCTCGGCGCTCGATCCGGAGATGGTCGGCGAGGTGCTCGACGTGATGGTGGAACTGGCCCGCGACGGCATGACCATGATGGTCGTGACCCACGAGATGGGATTCGCCCGCAAGGTGGCGGACCGGGTGGTGTTCATGGATCGCGGCGAGATCGTCGAGGATGTCCCGAAGGATACCTTCTTCGACCGGCCCCGCAGCGAGCGGGCCCAGCAATTCCTGTCGAAGATCCTCGCTCATTGACCACGGATCGAGCGAAGCAGATTTATTGACGCGGATTCGCGGTCCCGGCTCTCCCCGATCGCACGCATCGGCTATATGCTGGTGGCGCGTGCTGCTGAAACCGGTGCCGTTTCCTCCACGTTGCAACGGCGTGGGGTTGCTGTTCGGGTCGGTTTCGAGAGGCACCGTCCGTGGGGCCGGTCCCGAGCCTGACCGAGATGGGTCCCGGTTTTTTCGCACAGCGCTTCTCGGATGCCGCGTTACTATTTCGACATCAACGATGGCACGGATCTGAAGGACGAGGTGGGTCGCGAGATCCAGGATCCGCTCGCCCTGCGCCGCGAGGCTCTGCGGGTGATGACGAGCCTGATGGCCGCGGAGGCCGAGGACAGCCAAGATTGCACGCTGGTCCTGACCGTCCGCAACGGCGACGGCGATGGCGTCATGACGATCCGCCTCGTCTGCCAGATCGATGACGGCTGATCCGGTCTCCGCCTGATCGAAGCGGAGACCGGGGCGGGGCGCTGGCGCATCCTTCCCTACGGGAACGGCCTGCCCGCGAGGCGCGCTCGAGAACGATCAAGGGGCATCCCTGGAGAGCGTCGTATTCGACCGGCGATCCGGTGCGGGCACTTCCGGGGGCGCGGCCGGGTGGCCGAGGTCGATCAGGAGCATGTCGAGCAGGATGCGGAGACGGCGGAAGCCCGATACCGGAAGCTTCGCGCGGGCGGCCGTGCACAGGACGGCAACCTCAGCGATGGCATCAGCGTCGTTGTTCGGCATCATCCTTCCTTGCCCGTTGCGTATTCGATGATGTCTTAAGGCTAATGCGGCTGACAAAGCCACCCGACGTGACCGGATATGATATAAATGTGCTTAATAAGATATTCGCTCAACGATGAATCGCTCTCGGGGATAGAGTTTGGCTCCTCTTCCCGATCAAAATATCGTGTGCTTGCCGGCGAATGTTTTGGGGACGGGGTTGGACGCGCATCCGCGAGGTGTCGGCGCGCGACCACAGAAGGTCGGGATGCGCATGTCGCAGATCTCGCAGGGTGGTCTTAGATTCACGGTGGTCATCTCTGCGCGAAATCATAAGTCTTGCGTATGATATTGCCGAACTGTGTAGGTCCCGGTGCGTTCAATCGGCTCAACGGTCGGAGCATGTTCTGAAAACAGGTCCGATTCGACGGCATCCGGTTCGCGCCTCCCGATCCGCGTCTTGGGGTGCGTGCTTTTACCGAACCGGAAGGCGCTGCGTTGGAAAGCGCTCGGGGCTGTCACAGCTGGGAGGGCGGGTGCCTCCGACGAAGTGACAGGGTGACGGATGCTCCCCGCCGCTGCGCCGCCCGCCTCCGCCTCTCGTCAGAACAGCGAGATGAGGACGATGCCGGCCACCATCAGGGCGGCTCCGCCCAGCCGTGACGCGCCGGCCCGCACCCGCTTCATGCCGACCCAGCCGAAATGATCCAGCGCCACCGAGGTCAGCAGGTTGGCGGTGATCAGCAGGCCGTTGAAGGCGCCCGCGCCGACCTTGTCGACGAACAGCAGCCCGGCGAACACGGCCACGGCCCCGGTGAGGCCGGCCAGCGGCATCCACCAGCGCACCCCCTCCAGATCGGTCCGCTGCGGCAGCGGCTTCGGCCGCAGCAGGAAGACCAGCACGAAGACGAACACCACCGGCAGAAACGAGACCAGCGCCGCCAGCCACGGATTGACCAGGGCCCCGCGCAGCTGCGCGTTCCAGACCACGCCGATCGCCTGCAGCGCGCCCGCGACGACGATGAAGGGATAGAGCAGCCTCGGATTGAGGCCGTGGCCGGCCTCCGCGCTCGCGCCGTCCCGGCCCGCGTCCTGGCCGGGCGTGACGCGGGCGATGAACGTCACGCCGACGGCCATGAGCAGGCCTCCGAGCCAGGGCATCGGCTTGAATCCGCCGCCCGGCAGACCGAACAGGCCCAGGGAATCCATCGCCAGCGAGGTCAGGATGTTGGCGGTCAGCGTCAGGCCGTTGAAGGGGCCGGCGCCGACCTTGTCGACGAAGGCGAGACCGCCGAACACCGCCACCGCGCCGGCCACGCCGCCGAGCGGCGCGTACCACGGCATGCCTGCGAGCGTGTCGAGGCCCGGCAGCGGCGTCGGCATCACGAGGAACAGCGTGGCGAAGACGAAGACGATCGGCAGGAAGGAGACGGAGGCCGCCAGGAACGGGTTGACGAGCTGCCCGCGCAGCTGCGCGTTCATGGAGTTGCCGAGCGCCTGGAGGGCGCCCGCCACGATGATGAAGGGATAGAGCAGAGCGGCACTCACGCGGGTCGGCCTCCGGATCGGCGGGGAGAGGGATCAGGCGAGGATCAGCGCGGCGAGGGCGAGCGCGAGCGCCGGGGGCATGACGAGGGCGCCGAGCTTCAGGAACGCCCAGGCGGAGACGTTCTCGCCCTCGCGGCGGATCGCCGTCAGCCAGAGGATGGTGGCGAGCGAGCCCGTGACCGAGAGATTCGGCCCGAGATCGATCCCGATCAGGACTGCGCCCGCGACCGTGTCCGGAACGTGCGCCGCCTGCACCGCGGCGCCCGCCAGGAGGCCCGCCGGCAGGTTGTTCACGAGGTTGGAGCCGAAGGCGACGAGGGCGCCGCCGGCCCAGGCCGTGGCGGTCGGATCGCCCTGCGCGGCCCGGCCCAGGAGGTCGGCGAGCCGTGTGAGCAGACCGGTCTTCTCCAGGGCCTCGACCAGGACGAAGAGCCCGGCGACCAGCGGCAGCACGCCCCAGGAAACGTCCCGCGCGACCGCGACGAAGCCGCCCCGGTTGATCGCGAGCACGACGAGGGTGGTGGCGAGGCCGGCGACGAAGGTCGGCAGGCCGAGCTCGCTTCCGGCGGCCGAGGCGCCGATCAGGGCCGCGCCGGTGGCGACGATGCCGAGGCCCGCGACCATGCCGCCGCGGCCCAGGGCCGGCGTCTCGACGGCGGTCGCGACGGTCTCGGCCTTCAGCCGCGCGTTCTGGGTCAGGCGCAGGACGATGTAGGTCGCGACGATCGCGAGGATGGAGGGCAGGGTGAAGGTCGCGAGCCACTGCCTGAGCGGCGGCATATGCTCGGCGAAGACGACGAGGTTGGCCGGGTTCGAGATCGGCAGCACGAAGCTCGCCGCGTTGGCGATGAAGGCGCAGATGAACAGGTAGGGCAGGGGCTGCTTCACGCCGGCGGCCTTGGTCGCGGCGAAGACGGCCGGCGTCAGCACCACGGCGCAGGCATCGTTCGAGAGGAAGACCGTGACCACCGTGCCGACGAGGTAGACCAGCAGAAACAGCCGGGTCGCCGAGCCCTTCGCGGCCCGCACCGCGTGGGCGGCGAGCCAGTCGAACAATCCTTCCTTCCGGGCGATCTCGGAGAGCAGCATCATCCCGACGAGGAAGAGGTAGACGTCCGTACCCTTGGCCGTGCCCTCCAGGGCGGTCTGCCAGGGAATCAGGCCGAGACCGACGAGGAGCGCCGCACCGGCGACCGCCCAGACCGCCTCCGGCCAAGCGAAGGGGCGCAGGATCACGCCGAGCGTCGCCAGCGCGGCGATGCCCCATGTCGCCGCGTGAGGGTTCTGGATGAGCGCGCCCATCGGCGTCGGGCTTCCTTCTTTCGGTGACCGTTGCGGGGGCCAATCGGAGCGGGGCCGCCCCTGCGGAACGCCCCGGCATAACAGAGGGCGCGGTACGTTCTCCGGAATTCGAGGCCCGGGACCGAAGTCCCGAGACCCGGCGATCCGCATCGACGCCGATCCCGCGGCATCGACACCGACGCTTGCCGCGGCAATCGCCGCTCAAGTTCCCTCGCGCGCCGCCGTTCCAACTTCATCCATCACAACAGCGCGATTTGCGAGTGGGTCGTGCGGATGGGATTGCGGTGGGTGCCGTCCGAACGCCGCGGCAGGGGCGTGGTCCCGATCGGGGAAAGCGCCGATGGCCCGGGTCCCATGATGCGGTGGGATCGGAAGGAGAGCGGAACAGCGACACGGAGCGCCGGTTTCCCGAAGGCCCATCAAGGGGCCATCACGTCAGCAACAGGGAGATCCGCCATGAAGGCCCTGACCCTCGCTCTCGCGAGCACCCTCCTGCTCACGCCCGTCGCCATCGCCGCCGAAGGTTCGGGCACCAGCCGCTCCGGCACCGCCAACAGCACGGGGGCGAACGATGCCGGATCCGGCGCTTCGCCCGGGGCGGCCGGCAGCGGACCGACCTCCGGCGACAAGAGCCGCTCCGGCACCGCCAACAGCACGGGGGCGAACGATGCCGGGTCCGGCGCCTCGCCCGGCGCCCAGGGCAAGGGCCACGACGCCCGCTGACGTCGTTCACGGGGCGCCCGCCCCGTATCGCGCCCGGAGCGGGCGGCCGAAGGGGAGGGGGTAGGCGCGCTGCCCGCCCCCGGTGGGCCGCTCCTCCCGAGGTTCGGGCAGCCCGAGATCGCCCGGGCGCCGTAGGGCTCCCGGACGATCGCAAGCGTCATCCGCTCGACCGCCTCCCGTCGGGGACGGGGGCGATCCGGATCAGTCGTTCTTCACCGTGCCGTCCGGCCCGACCTTGACCTCCTGCTCGCGGTCTGTGAGCGCCAGCTTGATCTCGTACTCGACCGAATTGCCCTCGCGCTCGACCTCGGCCTCGTAAGCCTTGCTGCCGGGAACCTTCTGCTCGGCCAGGGCGATCGCGTCCTTCAGCGACACCTTGGCGTTCTGGAAGTCGCTCGCCTTGAGGCGGGTGAAGTAGCGCTCGATCGGCTGATTCTCGCTCTTGTAGAGGTCGCCCGTATCGGCATTGACGCCGTGCTCGACGAGCTTGCCGCTCGGGTACACGACCTTGATCGCGTAGCGCGCCGGGTTCTTGCTGTCGGCCTTCTCGAAATCGGCGTCGATCGCCCGGCCGCCCTTCTCCTCGCCCTCGGCCTTGCCCTCGGCGGTGGCGATGGCCTGGGCGAGGCCGACCTTCGCCGACTTGGCGACCTGCCACTCCTTGAGGTCGCTGTTGGATTTGGTGGCCTCCGTCGCGCTGGGCGCACGGCCGGTGTTTTCCGGGTTCTTGGTCAGGTCGGGGTTCTGGGCCGCCGCGACGCCCGTCATCAGGGCGAGGAGGCCGCTGGCGGCGGTCAGGCGCAGGATGTTCGTCTTCATGGCGCTCGTCTTCATGGCGGGTTTCCCGTTTTCGGGCTTGTGGAGGACCCTCTGAACGGCCCGGACCGCCGCTTGGTTGCAGCGCGGCATGACGTTCGAGGCGCGATGGTACCCGCCGTCTCGCACCCGCTAGAGCATCATCCCGAAAGGTGGTTTCCGGCTTTCGGAAAAAGATGATGCAAAAACAAAGGCCTAGCGCATCGTGCTGGATCCGATATCCAGAACGATGCGCTAGCCCGCGCGCCGACAGCGGCCACCGGCCGGAATGGCGCGGTCAGCATCATCCCTCACCTTGACATATATCCAATATGAAAATAACTAATTTTCATATTGGATATATGTCAAGGTGAGAGCACGCCCATGAGCCTGCCCGAATCCGAGGCCGCCTTTCTGGCGCGCTACGATCCCGCCGATTACGCGCGGCCCGCCGTGGCCGTCGATCTGGTGCTGCTGGGGCTTTCCGGCGGCCGCCCTGCCGTCCTGCTGCAGCGGCGCGACCGCCACCCGCATGCGGGGCGCCACGCGCTGCCCGGCGGCTTCGTCGGCATCGACGAGGCGCTCGACGCGACCGCCGCGCGCGTCCTGCGCGAGAAGGCCGGCGGGGCGCGGGCGCATCTGGAGCAGCTCTACACCTTCGGCGCCGTGGAGCGCGATCCGCGCATGCGCATCATCACGGTCGCCTATCTCGCGCTCCTGACCGAGGCGGCCTTCGCCGAGGCGCTCGCGCGGGCGCCGGCCCTGCATCCCGGCACGGTCGCGGTGACCCTGGATGAGAGAGCCGAGGGGGAGGGGGCCGTGACGGTCCGCGCGATCGACGGCGCGGCGCTCCCCCTCGCCTTCGATCACGCCGAGATCGTCGCCCTCGCCCTGCGGCGGCTGCAGGGCAAGCTCGACTATTCCGAGGTCGGCTTCGCCCTGCTGCCGGAGCTGTTCACCCTGCGCCAGCTCCAGGACGTGCACGAGGCGATCCTCGGCACGCCCCTCAACAAGCCCGCCTTCCGCCGCCGGATGCTCGATCGCGGCTGGCTCGACCCCACCGGCCGGTTCGAGACGGGCACGTCCTACCGCCCCGCCGAGCTGTACCGCTTCCGTCGAAACTCATCGCCGACCCCCTCGCCGACCCCCTCGAAAGGAGACTGACATGGCCACGATCCGCCGCTTCGGCGTCCTCTCCCAGCTTCGGAGCGAGGCCAGCCACTACGTCGTCCGCTTCCGCAACGGCCGCCCGCGCCAGAGCGGGCGCGGCCTCGTCTTCTGGTTCCGTCCGGAGACCGCCAGCATCAGCGAGCTGCCGATGGACGACCGCGAGATGACGCTGTTCGTCCGCGGCCGCAGCGCGGATTTCCAGGCGGTCGCGGTGCAGGGCAGCATCGGCTGGCACGTCGCCGATCCCGAGCGGCTCGCCGCCCGGGTCGACTTCTCCCTCGACCTGCGCACCGGCCGGCTCCAGGGCGAGCCGATCGAGCGGATCGAGGCGCGCATCGCCGGGCTCGCCAACCAGACCGTGCTGCAATTCCTCGGAGGCGCCCCCGTGCGCGCCCTGCTCGATGCCGGGCCGGAGACCCTGCGGGCGCAGGTGCAGGCGGCGCTTCGCACCGAGCCGTCGCTCGCGGAGATCGGCGTCGCCGTGGTCTCGGTGCGGCTCACCAATCTCGCCCCGTCGAGCGAGCTGGAGCGCGCGCTCCAGACGCCGACCTACGAGGCGCTGCAGCAGAAGGCGGACGAGGCCACCTTCGCCCGCCGGGCGGTTGCCGTGGAGAAGGAGCGGGCGATCGCCGAGAACGAACTCGCCACCAGGACCGAGCTGGCCCGGCGGGAGGCGCTGCTGATCGCGGAGGAGGCGCAGAACGCCCGCAACCGGGCGCAGGCCCGGGCCGAGGCGGAGGGGATCGAGGCCGGCGCCGAGGCCGAGCGCATTCGCGTGGTCGAAGGGGCGCGGACCGAGACCGAGCGGGCGCGCGTGGCGATCTACCGCGACGTGGCGCCGGGCACCCTGCTCGGCCTCGCCGCCCAGTCGCTGGCGGGCAAGCTCGACACGATCGAGCACGTCAACGTCACGCCGGACCTCCTCGCCAGCCTGCTCGGCGAATTCCGCCGGCCGACCGGCCTCCCGGCCCGCTGAGGGAGGGATTGATGGCCGCGCTCACCCCCCGGGCGGTCTTCGTCACCCGAGAGACCGATTACGAGCTCCTGATCGCCCGGCACGCCACTAGAGGGCAGGCCCGCTTCTTCCTGGAGAGCCGCGGCCAGGGGCTGGCGCAGGTCGAGGCGCGCCACGAGCGCTTCCACGCGGTGCTGGCGCGGGCCCGGGCCGGGGTGCCGGGCGCGTGGCGGCAGGTCCTGGTGCGGCGGGCCGACCTCGACCGTTTCCTGTTCGCCGAGGACGACGTGGTCGTGGCCGTCGGGCAGGACGGACTGATCGCCAATGTGGCGAAGTATCTGGGCGCGCAGCCGGTGATCGGGGTGAACCCGAATCCCGAGCTCTACGACGGCGTGCTGGTCCGCAACTCCGTCGAGCGGCTCCCCCGGCTGCTGCCGGCGAGCGCTGCCGGGGCGGCCGGGATCGAGCGGCGCACCATGGTCGAGGCGGTGATCGACGGGACCGAGCGCCTGTTCGCCCTCAACGAGATCTTCGTCGGGCACCGCAGCCACCAATCCGCCCGCTACCGGATCGAGGCCGGGGAGGCGGGAGAGGAGCATTCCTCCAGCGGCCTCATCGTCGCCTCCGGCACCGGGGCCACCGGCTGGGCCCGTTCCATCGCCGAGGCGACCCGGCTCGGCCTGTCGCTCGACCCCGAGGAGCGGGCGGTGGGCTACTGGGTGCGCGAGCCGTTCCCGAGCGTCGCCACCGCCACGCGGCTGCGCGCCGGCAAGCTCACCGATGCGCCGCTCCGCGTCACCTCGCGGATGAACGAGGGCGGCGTGGTCTTCGCCGACGGCATCGAGCAGGATTTTTTGGCGTTTGGCTGGGGCCGGCAGGTGCGGATCGCGCCGGCCGACCGGGCCCTGCACCTCGTGACCGGATGAGATGGGCGGCGGCGGGGTGCTCGGGAACACCGGTTTCCCGGCCGCCCATCCCGTATATGGAAGGCGGGCGGGATGTCCGGGCGGATGGCCGGACCACAATCACTTGTCGGGCGCGATCCTGTCGCAAAACCGCCAAGGGTGCCGCGCATGGGGCGGGTGATCGCGCGCGCCGTGGGCGGCCGTGGGCGTCGGCGCGGGGTTCGACCGATCCGGGAATGGGCAGCACGTGGAATCGGCAGCAGAGCATCGGATGAGCGGCCTCGCCGAGGCGGGGCGGCGGGAGGACGGGCCGGGCGGGAGCCTCGCGGGCCGCGCCGTCCTGCGCGGGCCGGTCCGCCCCGACCTGATCCGCCGGGAGACCCTGGCCGACCTGTTCCGGGCGAGCGCGCGGGCGCGGGCCGACGCTCCCTGCCTGATCGATGCCGCCGAGCCCGGCTCCGGCGGGCGCCGCCCGGTCCTGACCTATGCGGAGGTCGATGCCCGCTCCGACGCCATCGCCGCCGGGCTGTTCGCCCGCGGCATCGGCCCCGGCGACGTCGTCGGTCTCTGGATGGCCCGCGGCACCGAGCTGCTGATCGCGCAGATCGGCATCACGAAATCCGGGGCCGCCTGGCTCCCCTTCGACGCCGAGGCGCCCGCCGACCGCGTCGCGGTCTGCCTGGGCGATGCCGAGGCCAAGGCGCTGCTCGTCTCGGAGGCTCTGCGTCCGCAGGCGCCGGAGGGCACGCCCGCGCTCACCACGGAAGAGGTGCTGGCGGCGGGGCAGGGGGGGGCACCGCCCGATCTCGATGCGGCCGGCCTCACCCCGGCGCATCCGGCCTACCTGATCTACACCTCGGGCTCGACCGGCGTGCCGAAGGGCATCGTCATCAGCCACGCCAACATCTGCCACTTCCTGCGCTCGGGCAACGCGGTCTACGGCATGCGCGCCGACGACGTGGTGTTCCAGGGCGCCTCCGTCGCCTTCGATCTCTCGATGGAGGAGATCTGGGTCCCCTATCTCGTCGGCGCCTGCCTGTTCGTGGCGAGCCCGGCCATGATGGGCGACGTGGAATCGCTGCCGGCGATCATCGCGGAAGCCGGTGTCACCGTGCTCGACACGGTGCCGACCCTGCTCGCGATGATCCCCGGCGACCTGCCGAGCGTCCGCCTCGTCCTGCTCGGCGGCGAGGCCCTGCCCGAGCCGCTGGTGGCGCGCTGGGCGACCGATCGGCGGCGCCTGTTCAACACCTACGGCCCGACCGAGGCGACCGTGGTGGCGACCGCCGCCGAGATGCGGCCGGGCCGGCCCGTCACCATCGGCGGCCCGATCCCGAATTATTCCGTCTACGTCGCCGACGAGGCGCTGACCCTGCTCGGTCCCGGTGAGCAAGGCGAATTGCTGATCGGCGGCCCCGGCGTGGCCGGGGGCTATCTCAAGCGGCCCGAACTGACGGCGGAGAAATTCGTCGCCAACCCCTACCCGTCCGACGGGACCGACCCCGTGCTCTACCGCTCGGGCGATGCCGTCTCGATGACGCCGGAGGGCGACATCGTCTTCCACGGCCGCATCGACGATCAGGTCAAGATCCGCGGGTTTCGCGTGGAGCTCGGCGAGATCGAGGCCCGCATCCGCGGCGAGGCGGGAATCAACCAGGCGGCGGTGGTCCTGCGCCGCGACGACGAGGTTGACCGCCTCGTGGCCTTCCTTGTCCCTGAGCGCGGCGCCGATCTCGACCGCGCGAATCTCCGAAAAAATCTGGCGGCGCAGATGCCCCCCTACATGGTGCCCGGCCATTTCGAGACGGTCGAGACCCTGCCCCGGCTCACCTCGGGCAAGGTCGACCGCAAGGCCCTGCGCATCGCCCCGCTCACCGTCGCCGCGGCGGACGGCGAGCAGGAGATGCCCGACAACGAGACCGAGGCCGCCTTGCTGGCGGCGGCGAAGCGGGTGTTCGGCGACGGGCCGATCGGGCTTGAGGCCGACTTCTTCTCCGAACTCGGCGGCCACTCGCTCCTCGCCGCCCGCTTCGTCGGCGCGGTGCGCGAGACGCCCGCGCTCGCCGGCATCACCCTGCAGGACGTCTATGCCGGCCGCACGCTCCGGGCGATGGCGGCGGGCCTGATCGAGCGCAGCGGCGGCGTCGGCGCGCAGACCGCGATCCGCGACCTCGGCTTCGCCCCGCCCCCGCTCCTGCGGCGCGCCCTGTGCGGGCTGGCGCAGGCCGTGGCGCTGCCCTTCGTCATCGCGCTTGCCACGGCGCAGTGGCTCGGCATCTTCGTCACCTATCTGCTGCTCACCGGCGGCGGGCTCGGGTTCTGGGGCGAACTCGCCGTCCTGCTTCTCGTCTATATCGGCATCAACGCGGTCACCGCGACGATCGCGATCGCCGCCAAATGGCTGATCCTCGGGCGCACCAGACCCGGCCGCTACCCGCTCTGGGGCGTCTACTATTACCGCTGGTGGCTGGCGCAGCGCCTGACGCCGCTGGTGCACATCAAGTGGCTCCAGGGCTCGCCCGCCATCGTCGCCTATCTGCGGCTACTCGGCGCGAAGATCGGCGACGACGTGCTGATCTCCGACCTCGATGTCGGCGCCGCCGACCTGCTCAGCATCGGCCGCGGCTCGTCGCTCGGCGGGCGGCTCGTCATCGCCAATGCCGAGGTCGTCGGCAACGAACTCGTTATCGGCCGGGTCGCGATCGGCGAGGATGTCGCCATCGGCACCTCCTGCGTCATCGGCCCCGGCACGGCGATCGGCGACCATGCCGAGATCGCCGATCTCACCACCGTGCCGGCGGGCACCGAGGTCGGCCCGGCCGAGGCCTGGGACGGCTCGCCCGGCCGCCGGGTCGGCACCGTGGACTTCTCCGCCCTGCCCGAACCGGCCACCGCCTCGCCCGCCCGCCGGGCGGCCTTCGGCGCGGTCTACGCCTTCCTGCTCGCGGCGGTGCCGGCGGTCGGCCTGCTGCCGATCTTCCCGGCCTTCTACATCTTCGACCAGATCTCGGATAATCTCTCCGAGATCACCGACGTCGATTACCACGTCTACCTGCCGCTGCTGACCTGGCCCACCGCCATGCTGATGACGGCGGGCACGGTGCTGCTCATCGCCGCCATCCGCTGGGCGGTGCTGCCGCGGGCGACATCCGGCACCGTCTCGATCTGGTCGGGCTTCTACCTGCGCAAGTGGCTGGTGGCGCTCGCCTCCGAGGTGACCTTGGAGACGCTCTCCTCGCTCTTCGCCACCGTCTACATGCGGGCATGGTACCGGCTGATGGGGGCAAGGATGGGCCGGGGCGCCGAGATTTCGACCAATCTCGGCTCGCGCCACGACCTCGTCTCGATCGGCGCCAACAACTTCATCGCCGACGAGGTGGTGGTCGGCGAAGAGGAGATCCGCCGCGGCTGGATGCATCTCCACACCGTCGAGACCGGCGCCCGCGTCTTCGTCGGCAATGACGGCGTGCTGCCGCCGGGCACGCGCCTGCCCGACGACGTCCTGATCGGCATCAAGTCGAAGCCCCCGGCCAACGCGCAGATGGGGCCGGGCGAGACGTGGTTCGGCTCGCCGCCGATCCGCCTGCCGGTGCGGCAGAAGGTCGATCTCGGCTCGCACGCGCAGACCTTCGAGCCGAGCGTGTGGGCCAAGCTGCGGCGCGGCCTGTTCGAGGCCTTCGCCACCTCGTTCTCGCCGATGCTCTACATCTCGCTCGCCATCTGCGCGATCGACTGGGTGTTCTACCCCGAGATCCTCGAAGGCGACTGGCTCGGGCTGGCCGTGGCCTTCGTGCTCGCGAGCGTCGTCATCGCCCTGATCCAGACGAGCAGCGTCATCTGTCTCAAGTGGCTCTTGATGGGGATCTACCGCCCCGGCATGCGGCCGATGTGGTCGTGGTGGGCGATGCGCACCGAGGCCATCGCGGTGGCCTATTGGGGCTTGGCCGGCAAGGTGCTGCTGGAGCACCTGATGGGCACGCCGTTCCTGCCCTGGGTGCTGCGCCTGTTCGGCGTGAAGGTGGGGAAGGGCACCTGCCTGCTGATGACCGACATCACCGAGTTCGACTGCGTCAGCATCGGCGACTACGCGGCGATCAACCGCTCGGCGGCGCTCCAGACCCACCTCTACGAGGACCGCATCATGAAGGTCGGCCGGGTCGTGGTCGGGCGTGGCGTGTCGGTCGGGGCGTTCTCGACCGTGCTCTACGACAGCCATGTCGGCGACTACGCGCGGCTGCGCCCGCTCACCATCGTCATGAAGGGCGAGTCGATCCCGGCCCATTCCGAGTGGGAAGGGGCGCCGGCCGTGCCGGTGGTGCACGCGGCGGGAGGGGCGGTGGCGAAGGCGGCGTGAAGCCGGCAGGCTCTCGCCGCCGCAGGTCTTTTCATGCGATGATCGTCGGTATGGGTCTTGCGGCTCCCGAGGACACTCTCATGCTCGATGCGAAGCCTGCGGCTTTCCAGGAACCCCGCAGCCTGATCGGCTCATGGCGGCGCTTCGGCTCGGTTGGGCCCGTCTATGAAATCGTCGGTGTGACGGAGAAGGCGACGGATCGCCCGCAGATGCGGATTCGCGTTCTGGAGACGGGCGAGGAACTCGACTACCCGCTCACGGACCTCCTCGACGACCCTGCGGAAGGCTGATGTTCGCCATCGCCTTCGATCTGGTCGTCGTCGAGACGCAGGCCCATCATCCGAAGGGGATCGCACAGGCCTACAGCGACATCCGCACGGTGCTCGCCCGGCAGGGATTCGACTGGGTTCAGGGGAGCCTTTACGTCAGCCATGACGAGGATCTGGCGAAGCTGTTCGCGGCCATCACGGCGCTGAAGGCTCTGCCGTGGTTCCCGGCCTCGGTGCGCGACCTGCGCGCCTTTCGCGTCGAGCAATGGTCGGACTTCACGGCGACCGTCAAAGGCTGACGGCCGCCGCGCTCGTCAGCCTCACGCCGTCTCGGCCTTCGCTCCGAGTCGCTTGTCGAGATAGGTGTCCACGGTCTGGGTCAGTTCGTCGACCTTGCCGTCGAAGAAGTGGTTGGCGCCCTCGACCATCTGGTGCTCGATGATGACGCCCTTCTGCGTCTTCACCTTCTCGATCACCGGGATCACCTCGCGGGCCGGCGCGACCCGGTCTTCGGAGCCGTGCACGAACAGGCCGGAGGAGGGGCAGGGCGCCAGGAAGGTGAAGTCGTAGCGGTTGGCCATGGCCGCGATCGAGATGAAGCCCTCGATCTCCGGGCGGCGCATCAGCAGCTGCATCCCGATCCATGAGCCGAACGACACGCCCGCGATCCAGCAGGACTTCGCCTCGGGGTTGACCGACTGCACCCAGTCCAGAGCCGCCGCCGCGTCGGAAAGCTCGCCCGAGCCGTGATCGAAGGCGCCCTGGCTGCGCCCGACCCCGCGGAAATTGAAGCGCAGGGCTGCGAAGCCGCGATTGGCGAAGGTGTAGAAAAGATTGTACACGATTTGATTGTTCATCGTGCCCCCGAACTGGGGGTGCGGGTGGAGCACGATCGCGATCGGCGCGCCCTTCTTCTTGGGCGCCTGATAGCGGCCTTCCAGGCGGCCGGCAGGGCCGGAAAAGATGACTTCGGGCATGGTGTCCTCGAGATGATCCGCTTCCCGCCCCTCTCGCATCCGGAAGGCAGGGGGAACCGGGCCGGCCTTCGGCCGGCAATGGCTTGACTCGCTGCGCGCGCCACTTACAAGCGCTCTTAGAATAATTCTAGGCGATTAGAATTATTCTAAACAAGGTTTCGGCCTCGGTCTCCGATGCAAAAGGCGCGCGTTGCGCGCGGCTTAGCACGGGGGAGGGGGGCGAAATCAAGAAAATCAGGAATTGTCAGGGCGATGCGGAGCGGAACGGCGGGATGACGTCAGCGGCGCGCAGCTATCTCGATCACAACGCGACCTCGCCGGTGCGTCCGGAGGTCGCGATGGCGGTTGCGCGCGCGCTCGAACTGCCCGGCAATCCCTCCTCGATCCATGCGGAGGGCCGCGCCGCCCGTTACGCGCTGCAGGCGGCGCGGGCGCAACTCGCCGCCCTCGTCGGGGCGCACCCGGAGTGCGTCACCTTCACCAGCGGCGGCACCGAGGCAGCCAACGCCGTCCTCTCCGGCGCCCTGCGCAAGGAGGGCCGCCCCGCCCCTACCCGCCTGATGATCTCGGCCACCGAGCATCCCTGCGTCGCCGCCGGCCACCGCTTCGCGCCGGAAGCGGTCGAGGTGCTGCCGGTGGACGCGGCGGGCCTGCTGCGCCTCGACGCCCTGGCGGCGCGCCTCGACGCCTGCCGCGACGAGAGCGTGCTGGTCTCGGTCCACGCCGCCAACAACGAGACCGGGGTGGTTCAGCCGCTCGCCGAGATCGTGCGGCTCGCCCGCGCCCACGGGCGGACGCTCGTCCACAGCGACGCGGTCCAGGCGGTCGGAAAGATCCCGCTCGATTTTTCCGCCCTCGGCCTCGACGCCCTGACGCTGTCCGGCCACAAGTTCGCCGCGCCGAAGGGCGTCGGCGCCCTGGTGCTGGCCGAGGGGGTGAGCCTGGAGACCGCCTTCCTGCGCGGCGGCGGCCAGGAGGCGCGCCTGCGCTGCGGCACCGAAAACCTTCCGGGGATCGTCGGCCTGGGCGAGGCGGCGGCGATCGCCCAGGCCGCTCTGGAGAGCGAGGCGGCGCGGCTCGCCGGCTTGCGCGACGGGCTCGAAGCGCGGCTTCGGGCGCTCGCCCCCGACGCGGTCGTGTTCGGGCAGGGCGCGGCGCGCCTGCCCAACACTCTCAGCTTCGCCGTGCCGGGGCTGGAGGCCGCCACGGCGCTGATTGCCCTCGATCTCGCCGGCCTGGCCGTCTCGTCGGGCTCGGCCTGCGCCTCGGGCAAGGTGGCCCGTTCCCCCGTGCTCGCGGCGATGGGCGTGAGCCCTGCGCTCGCCGCAGGGGCGCTGCGCGTCAGCTTCGGCTGGAATTCGCGCGCGGATGACCTGTCACGCTTCGTGGCGGGGTTCGAACGGGTCGTTTCGTCCCTATATCAGCGGCGAGGGCAGGCAGCCTGAGTCTCTCTCAGCGCCGCCCGCCCAAGCCATTCTTTCGGCGGTGAAACCCGCCGTGTCGTTGGAAACCCCCGGCCCTTGACGCCGGAGTAGGTTAGGAGACGCTGAATGCCTGCAGTGCAGGAGACCATTGATCGGGTCCGTTCGATCGACCTCGACCAGTACAAGTACGGCTTCGAGACCGTGATCGAGATGGAGAAGTCCGAGAAGGGCCTCTCCGAGGACGTGATCCGCTTCATCTCGGCGCGTAAGAACGAGCCGGAATGGATGCTCGAATGGCGCCTCGACGCCTACAAGCGCTGGCTCACGATGAAGGAGCCGGAATGGGCGCGGGTCGAGTACGACCGGGTCGATTACAACAACATCTACTATTACGCCGCGCCGAAGCGTAAGGGCCCGGAATCGCTCGACGAGATCGATCCCGAGATCCTGAAGACCTACGAGAAGCTCGGCATCCCGCTGCGCGAGGTTGAGGTGCTGGAAGGCATCGCCCCCGAGCGCCGCGTCGCGGTCGATGCTGTGTTCGACTCGGTCTCGGTGGCGACCACCTTCAAGAAGGAGCTTGAGAAGGCCGGCGTGATCTTCATGCCGATCTCCGAGGCCATCCGCGAATACCCGGACCTGGTGAAGAAGTACCTCGGCTCGGTCGTGCCGGTGACCGACAACTTCTTCGCGACCCTCAACTCGGCCGTCTTCTCCGACGGCTCGTTCGTCTACATCCCGCCGGGCGTGCGCTGCCCGATGGAGCTGTCGACTTACTTTCGCATCAACGAGCGTGACACCGGTCAGTTCGAGCGCACGCTGATCATCGCCGACAAGGGCTCCTACGTCTCGTATCTCGAGGGCTGCACCGCCCCGAAGCGCGACGACAATCAGCTCCACGCCGCGGTGGTCGAGCTGGTGGCGCTGGAGGATGCTGAGATCAAGTACTCGACCGTCCAGAACTGGTACCCCGGCGACAACGAGGGCAAGGGCGGCATCTACAACTTCGTGACGAAGCGCGGCGATTGCCGCGGCGCCCGCTCGAAGATCTCGTGGACGCAGGTCGAGACCGGTTCGGCGATCACGTGGAAGTACCCGTCCTGTATCCTGCGCGGCGACGATTCCCGCGGCGAGTTCTACTCGATCGCGGTGTCGAACGGCATGCAGCAGGTCGATTCCGGCACCAAGATGATCCATCTCGGCAAGAACACGACCAGCCGGATCATCTCGAAGGGCATTTCCGCGGGCCGCTCGCAGAACACCTACCGGGGGCTCGTCTCGGCCCACAAGAAGGCCAAGGGCGCGCGCAACTTCACCAACTGCGACAGCTTGCTGATCGGCGATCAGTGCGGGGCGCACACCGTGCCCTACATCGAGTCGAAGAACGCGTCGGCCGTCTTCGAGCACGAGGCCACCACCTCGAAGATCTCCGAGGACCAGAAGTTCTACTGCCAGCAGCGCGGCCTCTCCGAGGAGGAGGCGACCGCGCTCATCGTCAACGGCTTCGTCCGCGACGTGCTGCAGCAGCTGCCGATGGAGTTCGCGGTCGAGGCCCAGAAGCTGATCTCGATCAGCCTCGAAGGCTCGGTGGGCTAAAGCTCAAGGCACCGTATGTCGTGAAAACCCTCCCGCCTCTGCGGAGCAGGCGGGAGAGCGGAGCGACCTCTCCGGATGCGGCGCTCCCCTCTCCCGACCCGCTGACGCGGGCCACCCTCCCCCGCAGAGGGGGGAGGGAAAACACCGGAATCGAACAGGACTATCCAACTATGCTTGAGATCAAAAACCTCGTCGTGCAGATCGAGGACAACCGCATCCTCAACGGCCTGAACCTCACCGTGAACGACGGCGAGGTCGCCGCGATCATGGGCCCGAACGGGTCGGGCAAGTCGACGCTCTCCTACGTCATCGCCGGCAAGGAGGATTACGAGGTTCTCGACGGCGAGATCCTGCTCGACGGGCAGAACGTGCTGGAGATGGCCGCTGACGAGCGCGCCGCCGCGGGCATCTTCCTGGCCTTCCAGTACCCGCTGGAGATCCCCGGCGTCGGCACCATGACCTTCCTCAAGGCCTGCCTCAACGCCCAGCGCAAGGCGCGCGGCGAGGACGAGCTCTCGACCCCCGACTTCATCCGCGCGGTGAACGCGGCCGCCGACAAGCTCGAGATCAACAAGGAGATGCTCAAGCGCGCCCTCAACGTCGGCTTCTCCGGCGGCGAGAAGAAGCGCATGGAGATCCTCCAGATGGCGCTCTTGCAGCCGAAGTTCTGCGTCCTCGACGAGACCGATTCCGGCCTCGACATCGACGCGCTGCGCATCGTCTCCGAGGGCGTGAACGCGCTGCGGGCGCAGGGCCGCTCGTTCCTCGTCATCACCCACTACCAGCGGCTCCTCAACCACATCGTGCCCGACACCGTGCACGTCATGTCGAAGGGCCAGATCGTGAAGACCGGCGGCAAGGAACTGGCGCTGGAGCTCGAGGCCTCCGGCTACGCCGAGTACCGCACGAGCGAGGCTGCGTAATGGCCGACGTCACCAATCTCCGCTCCCCCGCCGAGGCCGGGCTCTCGAAGCTGTTCGAGTCCTCGCGCAAGGCCTTCGCCAGCGAGTCCGCGATCAGCCGCGAGGAGGCGTTCCGCTTCTTCGAGGCGACCGGCCTGCCGAGCCGCCGGGTCGAGGCGTTCAAGTACACGGATCTCCGCGCCGCGATCACCGAGGCCGCCCCGCCCGCCGAGGCGCCGTCCGAGGACGCCGCCCGAGCCGCCGTTGCCGGGGCCACGGGTTTCAACGAGGTCGAGGCCGCGCGCCTCACCTTCGTCAACGGCCATCTCGTGGCCGCGCTCTCCGATCTCGACCGGATTCCCGAGGGCGTCACCGTCACCCCGCTCAACGCGGCGCTTGCGGCGGGCGATGCCCGCCTCAAGCTCCTCGCCCCCGTCGAGCAGGTGCGCGAGAACCCGATCTATCAGCTCAACACCGCCTTCTTGGCGGACGGCGCGCTGATCTCGGTCGCCCCCGGCGCCAAGCCGCAGACGCCGGTTCACCTGCGCTTCGTCGGTACGGGTGAGGCGGCCTTCTCGACCGCGACCCGCGTGCTGGTCGAGATCGGGGCCGGTGCCGAGTTCTTCCTCTTGGAGAGCCACGAGGGGCCGTCCGGGCTGACCTACCAGCCCAACGACGCGCTCGACGTGCGCATCGGCGCCGAGGCCGCCTTCCGCCACACCCGGCTCAACCGGGAAGGGGACGCGGCGATCGCCCTCTCGACGATCTCGGTGCGGCTCGACGCCCGGGCGCAGCTCGAGACGGTCAACCTCGTCACCGGCGCCAAGCTCTCGCGTCACCAGATCTACCTGCACGTCGCGGGCGAGGACGCCAACGCGGTCGTCAACGGCGCGACGCTGCTGGGCCACGGCCAGCTCGCGGACTCGACCCTGCTCGCCGACCACGCGGCGACGGGCGGCGTCGGCCGCGAGATGTTCAAGACGGTGATCGACGGCGATTCCACCGGCGTGTTCCAGGGCAAGATCATCGTCCGCCAGGTCGCGCAGCAGACCGACGGCAAGATGAAGTCCGACTGCCTGCTCCTGACCGACGACGGTCAGATGATGAACAAGCCGGAGCTGGAGATCTTCGCCGACGACGTCGCCTGCGGCCACGGCGCCACCTGCGGCGCCCCGGACGAGGACCTGCTGTTCTACCTCATGGCCCGCGGCCTGCCGCGTGCCACCGCCGAGAGCCTGCTGGTCCAGGCCTTCGTCGGCGAGGCGGTGGAGACGGTCACGCATGAGGGCGCGCGCGACGCGCTGATCGGCGGGATCGAGGCTTGGCTGGCGGCGCGGGGGTGAGAGAAACCCTCTCACCTCTGCGGGGGAGGGTGCCCGCGGAGCGGGCGGGAGAGGGGAGCGACGTCTCCGGACAATGCGGACCCGGCCCCTCACCCGACCTCCTTCGGGGGCCACCCTCTCCCGCGGAGGGGAGAGGGCGGTGCGTACGATGGGGGATTGGCAATGGACAAGCGTCCGAGGCTGAATGAGGTCTCACCCCGCCTGCGCCGCTTCGCTCGCGCACAGCGCCATGACATGCCGCACGCCGAGGCGTTGTTCTGGGAGCAGGTGCGCGGTGGCCGGTTCCGCGGCGCCAAGTTCAAGCGCCAGGTGCCGATCTCGCCCTTCATCGCCGACTTCTTTTGTGCGTCGGCCAAACTGGTCGTGGAGATCGACGGTCCGGTGCATGAGACCGATGATCGTCGCCGACGCGACGAGGCCCGCAATGCGTGGCTGGCAGCCCAGGGCTTCCTCGTCCTGTGCTTCTCCACCGACCTCGTTCTGAGCAATCCCGGTGCGGTGATGGACGCCGTCGGCGCGGCCATCGCGGATCGGGGTTATCCCTCTCCTGCCTCGCTGCGCGAGGCACCCTCCGCCACCGGAGGGGAATTCGCGAGCGCCCTTTCATGAATGCACCCGTTCCTGCCCCCTACGACGTCGAAGCGATCCGAAAAGAATTCCCGATCCTCTCGGAAAAGGTCTACGGTAAGCCGCTGGTCTATCTCGACAACGCCGCCTCGTCGCAGAAGCCGAAGGCGGTGATCGATGCGATGGTCTCCTGCATGGAGACGGGCTACGCCAACGTCCATCGCGGCCTGCACTACATGGCCAATGCCGCGACCGAGGGGTTCGAGGGCGCGCGCGAGACCACGCGCCAGTTCCTCAACGCGCGCTCCACCGACGAGATCATCTTCACCCGCAACGCCACCGAGGCCTACAACCTCGTCGCCTCGTCGATGGGCTGGGCCGGGCTGATCGGGGAGGGGGACGAGATCATCCTCTCGATCATGGAGCACCACTCCAACATCGTGCCCTGGCACTTTCTGCGCGAGCGGCGCGGAGCCGTCATCAAGTGGGCGCCGGTGGACGACGACGGCAACTTCCTCGTCGAAGAGTACGAAAAGCTGTTCAGCCCGCGCACCAAGATGGTGGCGCTCACCCATATGTCGAACGTGCTCGGCACGGTGACGCCGGGGGAGGAGATCGTGCGCATCGCCCACGCCCACGGCGTGCCGGTGCTGCTCGACGGGGCGCAGAGCGCCGTCCACCGCCCGATCGACGTGCAGGCGCTCGATTGCGACTTCTTCGTCTTCACCGGCCACAAGGTCTACGGCCCGACCGGGATCGGTGTGCTCTACGGCAAGAAGGAGTGGCTCGACCGGTTGCCCCCCTACCAGGGCGGCGGCGAGATGATCCGCACGGTGAGCCAGGATGCGATCACCTACAACGACCCGCCCCACCGCTTCGAGGCGGGCACGCCGGCGATCATCGAGGCGGTCGGCCTCGGCGCCGCGCTCGAATTCATGATGAAGCTCGGGCGCGAGAACATCGCCGCGCACGAGGCGATGTTGACGGCCTACGCGCAGGAGCGGCTCGGCGCGATGAATTCGATCCGTCAGATCGGCAATTCCCGCGACAAGGGCGGCGTCATCGCCTTCGAGGTGAAGGGCGCGCATGCCCACGACATCGCCACCGTGATCGACCGGCAGGGCGTGGCCGTGCGGGCGGGCACGCACTGCGCCATGCCGCTGCTGACCCGCTTCGGCGTGACCTCCACCTGTCGCGCCTCGTTCGGCCTGTATAATACGACCCACGAGATCGACGCCCTCGCCGAGGCCCTGGCCAAGGCCGAGATGCTGTTCGCCTAAGTTTTGGAAACGTTTCGGCCGTCGGACGCGGCGGCCGGAAGGAGTGATCCGATGAGCACCGACGCCACCATCACCGGGGGCACCAACACCCCCGCCCTCGCGGCGGCTTCCGCGATCCCGGCGGAAGAAATCGACCGCCTGACGGACGAGATCGTCGTCGCGCTGAAATCCGTCTACGATCCCGAGATTCCCGCCGACATCTACGAACTCGGCCTGATCTATCGGGTGCAGATCGAGGACGACCGGCGCGTGCTGATCGACATGACCCTGACCGCTCCGGGCTGCCCCGTGGCCGGCGAGATGCCGGGCTGGGTCGAGAACGCGGTCTCGGCGGTGCCGGGCGTGCAGTCCTGCCAGGTCACGATGGTGTTCGACCCGCCGTGGGACCAGAGCCGGATGTCCGACGAGGCCCGCGTCGCCCTCGACATGTGGTGAGGGGCGGTTCCGTCGGCCGATCTCGTTGTCGCGCAGGATCGGTCCGATACGGCTTCCGGGTGACAAGTTCGGTTCCGTCCTCACCACCGTCATTCCGGGGCGCTGAGAAGCGAACCCGGAATCCACGATAGGACGGTACGGAAGGGATCCACCGGAAACCGGGTCAGGCTTCCGGCACGGTATCGGCCGGATCCCATCGTGGTTCGAACGTCAATCCGTCGTAGATGTCCGACAGCGCCAGCCGCGCCCCGATCTCGGGCAGGTCCACCACCGCCTCGAGCCCGTCGAACGTCTCGATCGCCCAGCCCTCGTCGTTGCGGCGATAGAGCAGAACCTGCGGCAGGATGGTCTCCACGAGGAGGATGCAGCGCAGGGTCGGATGGCGCTTGTACTCCTCCAGCTTGCGCGTTCGGTCGACGGCGCTCGTCGAGGGGGAGGCGACCTCGACGACCAGCCGCGGTTCGCGGGCCTCGTAGGTGTCGCGGACGAGTTCGGCGCACTCGACCGTCACATCGGGGCGTCGCAGGCCACGAATGCCGGTTCGGATCGCGATATCCGCCGTCGTCGGACGGCAGCCCGAGCCGCGCAGCTGCGTGTGCAGCGAGGCGATGATGTTGACGGTGGCTCGGTCGTGCTGCGCGCTGCTGCCCGTCATCATCCGGTGGCGCAGGACCGGAATGCCGTCGACGAGTTCGTAGCGCTCGTCCTGATGGAGCTGCCAGGCGAAAAACTCGTCCGGCGTCATCCGCCGCCGCGCAGGATCGGCCATCGCACCCTCCGTCACCGATTCAGCATAGCACGGCTGCAATCGGCCGGCGCATCGGGTCTCGCAGTGGACCGGTGCTGCGGGAGTGCTTATCTTTTCAGGTGTACGAAAACCCCTCACCCGCCCGGGCCTTGAACCCGGCCGCAGGAGAGAGACCACGATGTCAGGTTTCAAGGTGATCACGCTGACCGACCGCGCCGCGGATCGGCTCAAGGCGATCATGGCCGATGCGGAGAAGCCGATCGCCGGCTTGCGCGTCGGCGTGAAGAACGGCGGCTGCGCCGGCATGTCCTACACGATGGAATATGCCGAGGAGCGGAAAGCCGGCGAGGACGTGATCGAGGACCGGGGCGTGACCGTGTTCATCGACCCCAAGGCGGTGCTGTTCCTGCTCGGCACCGAGATGGACTTCCAGACGACCAAGCTGTCGTCCCAGTTCGTGTTCAACAACCCGAACCAGACCTCGGCCTGCGGCTGCGGCGAGTCGGTGGCGATCACACCCGTCAATCCGGAACGCCTGGCCGCCGGCGCCCCGGCCTGACCGCGAGGGGCCCCGGCCCCCTCCCTGATCTCAGGCGACGTCGCGCAGAACCGAGGCCTCGGTCTCGTCGAGGCAGAGGTTGCGCCCGGCGCGCTTGGCGGCGAACAGGCAGGCATCCGCCCGCTCCAGCAACGAGACGGCGTTGTCGTCCTCGCGGCGGGTCGCCACGCCGAGCGACACGGTGACCTTGCCGAGCGATTCGCCCGTCGAGCGCTTCACGAGCTCGCGGCCGGTCACGCTGGTGCGCACCCGTTCCGCGACGGCGCGGGCCTCGGCCAAGTCCGTCTCCGGCAGGACGATGCCGAACTCCTCGCCGCCGAAGCGGGCGAGCGTCGCGCCCGGCTGCGCCACATGCTCGCGCATGACGACGGCGACGAGGCGCAGCACCTGATCCCCGGTCAGGTGGCCGTAGAGATCGTTGAAGCGCTTGAAGTAGTCGATGTCGAGGACGATCAGGCTCGTCGGCCGGCGCCCGGCTTCCGGCACCTCGCAGGCCCGGTGCAGCGCCGTCTCGAAGCTCTTGCGGTTGCCAAGGCCGGTCAGGGCATCGGTCAGGCTCTCAAGGCGGGCCGCTTCCAGCGTCTCGCGCAAGCCCTCGATCTCGCTCCGGCTCTCGCGCATCCGCGCTTCGAGGGTGCGGTTGTTGGCGGTCACGTCGCGGGTGTTGGCGATGATCGTCGTGACGATCTCGCGCAGGCGGGTCCGGGTCGTGGCCGTGTTGGCGATGTCGTGGGACAGGGCCTGGAGCGACTCGCCGTACTGGGTCGTGGAGCGGATCGAGACCTCGATCATCTCCATGATGCCCTCGACTTCGGCGATGAGGCTCGAATTCATCCGATCCACCTCCAGGGCGAGGCGGCGCCCGTCGATGTAGGTGTCGTGCAATCCTTCGATGTCGGCGCTCGTCAGCGTGCCGTTCTGCGTCGTGAGCCGCTTGATCGCGTCGTTCATCAGCGGCTGCGTGCCCGACACGTAGAGGTACCACACCGCGTAGGCCCGCGGGGTGGCGCAGGCACAGTAGTCGCGCATCAGCTCGAAGCTGCGCTGCGCGAGCACGAAACTGCGATCACGGTCGAGATCGGGGCCGTGGCTCATCCGGTGACGTAGGCTCCTGCGGACGGGGCACGCCGCCCGCATCGTCCGCTCCGCCGGAGTGTCGCTTCAGAACCTCGCCAGGACGTTAAGAGGGGCCCACAAAACGCCCGGCGGCCGCTCAGCGCCGGCGACCGGAGCGCCGCCGCGAGAGACATCCTGCGAGAGACGTTCGGGTGGGCCCACGATGCGCCCGCCGGCCGTTACTTGCTCTTCCCGAACCCGGTCGGCTTCAGCAGGAAGGCCGGGACGTGCGAGCCGAGGCCGACCGGCGTGTCGTCATCCTCGTCGCGGCGCGGGGGACGGCGCTCGGAGCGGGACCGCTCGGGAGCGCTGCGGACGGGCTCGCGGGCCGGGGAAACCGGCTCCGGCTCGCGGATCGGCTCGCGACGGACATCCTCGCCGCGACCCTCGCCGCGGCCGCGATCGGAGGCCGGCCGGCGGCCGCGCGATCGGCTCTCGCTCGGCCGCTCGGTCGCCCGCTCGCTCGTCTTCTCGGAGCTTCGCTCGGTTCCCCGCTCGCTTCCCTTGGCCCGGCGGGTGCCGCGGCGGCGGCGCGGCTCGTCGCCCTCCGCGTCGTCGGGCAGGGAGGCGAGGTCGCCGTCGAGCCACTCGATCGGCCGGCCGATCAGGCTCTCGATCGCCGAGAGCGAGCGCTCGTCGGCCCGGCTCGCCAGGGTGAAGGCCGCACCCGAGCGTCCGGCGCGGCCGGTGCGGCCGATCCGGTGGACGTAGTCCTCCGGATGGTGCGGCACGTCGAAGTTGAAGACGTGGCTCACCGCCGGGATGTCGAGGCCGCGGGCGGCGACGTCGGAGGCCACGAGCAGCGGAACCTCGCCGCTGCGGAAGCCGTCGAGGGCGGCCATGCGGGCGCGCTGGTCCATGTCGCCGTGCAAAGCCGCCGCGTTGAAGCCGTGGCTGGTCAGCGAGCGCTGGAGCTGGGCGACGTCGCGCTTGCGGTTGCAGAAGATGATGCCGTTCTGCAGCTCGCTCGCCGAGCGGATGAGGTGGCGCAGCACCTTGCGCTTCTCATGGCCCTCGGCGCCCGTCGCCACCAGACGCTGCTCGATGGTCGTGGCGGTGGAGGCGGGACGCGCCACCTCGACCCGCTGCGGGTTGTGCAGGAACATGTCGGCCAGCCGCTCGATCTCCGGCGGCATGGTGGCGGAGAAGAAAAGCGTCTGGCGCGTGAAGGGCACCATCTTCACGATGCGCTCGATGTCGGGAATGAAGCCCATGTCGAGCATGCGGTCGGCCTCGTCGATGACGAGAAGCTCGACGCCGGTGAGCAGCAGCTTGCCGCGCTCGAAATGGTCGAGCAGGCGCCCCGGCGTCGCGATCAGCACGTCGGTGCCGCGGGTGAGCTTGGCGTCCTGGTCGGCGAAGGAGACGCCGCCGATGATCAGCGCCACGTTGAGCTTGTGGTTGGTGCCGTAGCGCTCGAAATTCTCCTCGACCTGCGCCGCGAGTTCGCGGGTCGGCTCCAGGATCAGGGTGCGCGGCATGCGCGCCCGCGCCCGGCCGGTCTCCAGCATGGTCAGCATCGGCAGGGTGAAGGCGGCGGTCTTTCCGGTGCCGGTCTGGGCGATGCCGAGCACGTCGCGCCGGGCGAGCACGTGCGGGATCGCCTGGGCCTGGATCGGCGTCGGCTCGGTGTAGCCGGCCGCGGAGACGGCTTGGAGTACCTTGTCACTCAGTCCAAGATCGGCGAAAGACATCGGGTGTGGGAAACCATTTGCGCGCGTGGAGTGGGCCGATCTGGGGCTCAGAGCTCGCGCCGGCGGATGATCGCGAGAGCCGTGCGCGGTACGCCGTCACGCGTCCGAACGCGCGCGACACTTAGACCCCTCTGCCTGCTTGTCAATCGACCGTGCCCCCGCAGCCGCCTCCCGCGGGCCGAGTACCGTTGCGCCGCAAGCATCCCGCGATCCGCCCAAGCGGGTCGGCGGCGGCGTTTTCGTGCCGGCGAGGAACCGGCCGCCGCCCGGAGCGCCGCCGTGACAGGACGCGTCAGTTCGCGAGGTTTCCACGCAGCGTGCAGGGATCGAGGCGCGTCGTCCGCGCGCTGGTTCCGATCGAGCCGGTGACCTCGGGGTCGATCACGTGCACGCCCGGTTTGCCGGCCGGCTTGGCGACGTGGTGGGCGAGGGCCGTGGCGCCGAGGCCGACGATCAGCGACATCTTGATCGTCCAGGCAAGGGGACCGCGCGGTCGGGGCGAGCCGGAATCGAGGGACATGAACAGCGCAATCCGTCGGGCCGGCTCCGGGAGCGGGCGCCGGCGCGCCGAGGATCGCCCGAACAAGGTTAATGTGGGCTTACGATGATGGCGCAACCGATCGTTAACCGTATATCCGGAAGACTTTCCTCCAGAATTTGACTGTTGCCAGGTTTCGACAAGACGAGCCGTCGATGTGCGCAATGACACATCGGGCCTGATCGAGTCCTCACGGCCGGGTAAGCTTCACCTTTCGTTGACGGGTTCGGGTGCATTGAACGCTTCATCGCAGGAGGGCGACGGATACCGGGGAGGATCCCCGGACCACTTCACACCAACACCGGCTCCCGCCAAACCAGGACACGACACGATGAAAAGCCTGCTTCTCGCTTCGAGCGCGCTCGTTGCCGCCACGGTCGCCGCCTCGGCCGCCGACCTTCCGCGCCGCGCCGCCCCGCCGCCGGTGTTCCAGCCGGTGCCGGTCTTCACCTGGACGGGCTTCTACGCCGGTTTCAACGCCGGCTACGGCTTCGGTACCCAGGACGACCGCGCCCCGACCGTGATCGGCGTCGGCCCGGCCTCCCTGCTCGTGCCCCCGGGCACCACCGCCGTGGTGGCCTTCAACAACCGCGAGTCCAACGAGGGCTTCGTCGGCGGTGGCCAGATCGGCTACAACTATCAGTTCACCCCGGGCTCCGGTGTCGTGATCGGTGTCGAGGCGGACGCCCAGTACGCCGATTTCGGCCGTAACCGGAACCGCTTCCTCACGACCAGCCCGCTGGCGGCCCAGCAGGTGTTCAACCCGGGCGGCCTCTCCGGCCTCGACTTCTTCGGCACCGTCCGCGGTCGCCTCGGCTACGCCTTCGACCGTACCCTCGTGTACGGCACCGGCGGCTTCGCCTACGGCTCGGGCGGCGGTCGCGAGTTCGGCACCGGCGTGTCGAGCGACGACTTCCAGACCGGCTGGGTCGCGGGTGGCGGTGTCGAGTACGCTCTCCCGACCGACTCGTTCCTGAACTTCTTCAAGTCCTCGGCCGTGACGCTGAAGGTCGAAGGTCTCTACGTGAACCTCGACCGCAACTCCGGCGGCCGCGGCGCCTTCGCGGTCGACAACGCGGGCCGCACGGTCACCGTGACCAACCCGGGCGTCGTGCTCGTCAGCGGCGGTCAGCAGGTCCGCGACACCGAGTTCGCCGTCGTCCGCGCCGGCCTGAACTACAAGTTCGGCTCGTACTAATACCAAGCGGCCCGGATCATGACCGATGGTCCTGTTCCGGGCGTCCGGCGGACGACCGCCGCCGCACCGTCGCGCGGGCCATCGGCGGTGAGTCATGATCATCGCCGATTGGCATAAGATCCGGATCCCCCGGCGGTCCCCACCGGACCGCCGGGCTTCCCCGAAAGAGCCCGGCCGCGCGCCGGGCTTTTTCGCGTTGGATGCCTCGCCTCCAGCCGATGTCGCGGTTAAGGTCTTGTTGACCATCCCGGCCGATTCTGGACGGCCCGGACGCCCCGATGCGGGGACCGGCGCCCGCAACCGCCACGGCGAGACCCGCGCATCCGCATGACAACCGGCATGAGATCGGACCGTACGGCAGGACGCGCCGCACGGTGGGCCGCCTCGGCGTGCCCGGGGCGTAGGGCGGTCCGCGCAGCCGCCCTGCTCGGGATCCTCTGCGGTTCGATCACCGCTGTGCGGGCGCAGGAGCCGCTCTACCTGCGGATCCGCGCGAACCCGGAAGCCCGGCTCGACGGGGCTGCGGCGGCCGGGCCGACGGGCGGCCCGCCCGCCGCCGGGACCGCGCGCAGGGAATCCGCCTGGGAGCGCAGCGACCGGCGCGCCCGGATCGCGATCGCCTCGGTCTGCACCGGATGCCTCGCCGGGCGTTCTGCCCTGCAGGCGTTCATGCCCTCCTCCGTGGCGGAAGCGCCGGCCTCCGACGCGCCTTCGCCGCTTTCCTCACCCTCTCCCTCGCCCTTTGCACCGACAGCAGGTGACCCATGACCCAGGCCCACCCGACCACCGGCGCGACCGTCGATCCGGAATGCCCGGTCTCGCTCGAACTGCTCGGCGAGGTCTACCGCGCCGACGAGTACGATCTGCCCTACATCCTCGAGACGATCCCGGCCCTGACCCGGGCCAAGCTCGCGGCCTATCTCTACGGCAAAAGCCACATGCACCAGCTCGGCCTGAAGGTCGCTCGCGCCTGCGAGCGCGAGGATCTGATCCGGGCCGTGGGCGAGATCGGCTCGGTGATCTACGGCCAGTCCCGTCTGAAGCCGGCCCAGGCGGCGCCCGAGGCCGAGGTGCCGGTCGCGCGCGGCCGGGGCGCCCAGGCGGCCCAGCCGAAGAAGGTCAAGATCAGCCTCGGCGGCTCCGCCGCCAAGGGCCGCAGCTTCGACTGAGCGCGGACACCTGTTTCGGCCGCCGCGATCACCGGTGGTGGCCGGAACGGGGCCTCTCGATCTTGTAGTCTCGATTTGTGTCTTTGCGTCGCTCCAAAGCGCGGCCATAGGCGAGCGCGGCTTGCTTCTGTCGGTTCGGATGTCCGTTGGAAGCGAGGCCGCATGGTGACCAGAGGATCCATTCGATGTTCGCGACGTGGTGGAAGCTCGGCCTCGACACGACCCTGCTCGCCTTCGAGGCCCAGTCGGTGATCGCCCTGCGGATGGCCAAGCTCGCGGCCGGCGGCACCGCCGCGCAGGCGGAGGCGCAGCGCATGGTGAGCGAGAAGGTGCTCGCGGCCGGCGAGGCGGCGATGCAGCTCGCCACGGGCGCCTCCCACGGGGCGGTGGTGGCCGGCTATCGCCGCAAGGTGCGGGCGAACCACCGCCGTCTCTCCCGCGGTGCGAAACGCGGTTAACCGACTCTTAACCATGAACTTCCATCGTTCGAACTCACGTCGGACGATTTCGGGAGAGCTTCATGGTGGTGTGCGAGAACAGCGTGCGCGAGCGCGCCTACTACATCTGGGAAGGCGAGGGCCGGGTGTTCGGCCGGGCCGAGGCCCACTGGCTGCAGGCCGAGGCCGAGCTGCGGCGGACCGTGCCGGCGCTCGAGGCCGAGGCGGTCGCCGCTCCGGTCAAGGCCGCCAAGCCCCGTGCCAGCCGCGCCAAGGCCGTCCAGACGCCGGTCACGGCTCCTGCCAAGACCGTCGCCAAGACCGTCGCCAAGACTGTCGCCAAGATCGCCGAAAAGGCCGCCGAGAAGCCCGCTGCCAAGGCGGTGAAGGCGGCGCCCAAGACGACCTCCAAGACGGGTTCCAAGACGGCTTCCAAGGTTCAGCCGGCCGCCGGCCGCGCCAAGTCCCGCGCCGGAGCCGAGGCTGTCGTCCTCCACTGAGCCGCTCCCCTGAACGGAACGCGGTTCGAGAGCCCGCCGTCCCCCGAGGATGGCGGGCTTCGCTTTTCGGGGTACCGCCCGCGAAAGCGGGGCCGCCGCCTTTCGGGGAAGCCGATACAAGACCGCGAGGCAGATGCAGGAATGCGGGGCGGGCAATCGCACCGGGAACGCCGGCGAGGCTCGGCCGTTTCCCCTCACGCTCCGCGGGCGGGGCCCGCCCGGGATGCACTCCCGGAGCATTTCCAGGATCGAGGACGGACGAGCGATGCGCGCGCTGATCGGACGAGGTGCTGCCGCCGTTTTTCTCGGCACGATGCTGGCGGCCGGCGCCGCGGCGGCGGGGCCGCTGGGGGCAGGGGATGCGTTCTACACCGGGCCCGCCGTGCCGGCGGTGAGCGGTCGGGCACCGTGGAGTGCGCCCTGGGAGTACGATTCCGGCAGCGGAAACGATCGCCGTCCCGAACTGCCCTACTATCAGCAGGGGCGCGGCCAGCAGACCGGCGGACCGGCCCGCAACCTCCTGCCCGACGACGGCCTCCACCTCTTCCCGCGCTGACGGCGGGTCCGCATGTCCGCCCGCGTCAAGGCCGTCGTGTTCGACATCGACGGCACGCTGCTCGATAGCGTCGATCTGCATGCCCGCGCCTGGGTCGAGGCCTTCGCGCATTTCGGGATCGAGACGGAGGAGGCGGAGGTCCGCCACCAGATCGGCAAGGGCGGCGACCAGTTGCTGCCGGTCTTCGTGGACGCGGATCGGCTGGCCCGCGAGGGCAAGGCGATCGAAGACTACCGCTCGGATCTGTTCAAGCGAGCCTACCTCTCGCAGGCCAAGCCATTCCCC
The DNA here is from genome assembly GCF_002355515.1 of Methylorubrum populi. Taxonomy (NCBI): domain Bacteria; kingdom Pseudomonadati; phylum Pseudomonadota; class Alphaproteobacteria; order Hyphomicrobiales; family Methylobacteriaceae; genus Methylorubrum; species Methylorubrum populi. The sequence continues at coordinate 4,617,658 of NZ_AP014809.1, forward strand.
GCGGTGAGGGCACTGCTCAGCCATGTCCGAGATGCAGGCCAGACCGTCGCCCTCGCCTCCTCCGGCAAGGCGGACGAGGTCGAGAACTATCAGAAGATCCTCGGCATCACGGATCTCGTCGACGTGGTGACGACCTCCGACGATGCCGACCGCTCCAAGCCGCATCCCGACATTTTCGAAGCGGTGCTGGAAAAGCTTCCCGGCCTCCAGAAGGAGGCGGTGATGGTGGTCGGTGACACGCCCTACGATGCGCAAGCCGCTGCCCGTGCTGGACTTTCGACGATCGGAGTCCTCTGCGGCGGTTTCGCTGAGGCCGAGCTTTCGGCGGCCGGCTGCGTCGCGATTTACCGCGATCCGCAGGACCTGCTCGACGGCTACGCGCGCTCGCCCCTCGCCTGATGTCCGGTCCGGCCGCCTGACTGCGACGGGGCGGTGTCAAAAAGCTGTGAGGCACTGTTGGCGCCTCCCAAGGAAGCGCTAACTGCGAGCCGGCAAACCTATGGCCATGCGATTTGGAACCGTTTAAGAGCGCGCCCCGCGGGGGGCGAGCCCGCTTTCGGATACGACTCATGCAGACCACGGCCGAGACGTTCGTGACGACCTCGAAATCCCTCCAGCAGCAGGTCGCCGAGGCCATCGAGGACCGGGCGCTGCCGATCAGCCGGCTCCTGCGCCTGATGTGGGCCCTGGATGCCGATCGCAGTGCCGCCAACCAGAATCTGCGGGCCCAGCTCCGCGCCCGGATCGGTGCCCCGCTGAGCGCCTGACATTTTGCCGTTCTGCTGCGCGGCTTGAAGCCACGCGCGAACAGGCCTTCTCAACGTCCGGAAAACACTTGCCTTTCGGCGCCTGCACGGCACCGGAAGGCAATGTTGTTTCAGGCGCCCTGTGCCGCGGCCGGCGTCTCGATCCGCCCGGCGCGCAGGCGCACGGTGCGGTCGCACAGCCGGGCAAGGCCGGGATCGTGCGTCACCAGAACGAGGGTCGCGCCGCGGTCGCGCTTGAGTCCGAACAGCAGATCGACGATCTGCCGCCCGGTCGCCTCGTCGAGGTTGCCGGTCGGCTCGTCGGCGACCAGGATCGCCGGATCGGGTGCGAGGGCGCGGGCGATCGCCACCCGCTGCTGCTCGCCGCCGGAGAGCTGCGCCGGATAGTGGCGCAGACGGTGGCCGAGCCCCACCGCCTCCAGTTCCGCCGCCGCCCGCCGATGCGGGTCGGGTGCCCCCGCGAGTTCGAGGGGCAGCGCCACGTTCTCCTGCGCGGTCATGGTCGGCACGAGGTGGAAGGCCTGGAACACGATGCCGATGTTGCGGCCGCGGAAGCGCGCGAGTCCGTCCTCGTCGAGCGGCCCGAGATCGGTGTCGGCGATGGTGACGCGGCCGGATTCGGGCCGCTCCAGCCCCGCCATCACCGTGAGCAGGGTCGATTTGCCCGAGCCCGACGGTCCGACGAGCCCCACCGCCTCGCCGCGCTCGACATCGAGCGATATGCCGCGCAGGACATGCACCCGCGCGGGGCCGCGGCCGAGGCTCAGCTCGATCTGCGACAGGGAGACGGCCTTGTTCGACATCAGGCACCGACCGATCTTGATGAGCGACTTGGGAGCCACACGAGCCGCCACACGGGCTGCTCCGAGCGAAAGGATACGGTCTTGCACCACGCGAACGAGGCGGAGGCCGGATCCGGCAGGCTTGTGTCACGCCTTTTGTCACGCTTGGACGCCCGGCGCGAGGCGGACGGGTCCGATGTGGGGCTGCGCCGGCCGGACCGCAGGGCCGCGCTGATGCTCCTCTTCGCCGCAGCCACGCTCGTTGGCGCCGCCGCTCTGCGGCCCGGCGCCGCGCGGGCCGAGCAGCCGCCCCTGAAGCTCGTGGCCCTGGGCGACAGCCTCACCGCGGGCTACCGCCTGCCGGCCGATGCCGCCTTCCCCGCGGTGCTGGAGCGGGCGCTGAAGGCCAAGGGGTACAAGGTCGAGATCGCCAATGCCGGGGTTTCGGGCGACACCAGCACCGGAGGGCTCGACCGGCTCGACTGGTCGGTGCCGGATGGGACCCAGGGGGTGATTCTCGAACTCGGCGCCAACGACATGCTGCGCGGCACCGATCCGGCGGTGACCCGCAAGGCGCTGGAGACGATCATCGTGCGGCTGAAGGAGCGCGGCATCCCGGTGCTGCTCGCCGGCATGCTGGCGGCCCCCAATCTCGGCGCCGAGTACCGCGCCCGGTTCGACGCCATCTATCCCGATCTCGCGAAAGCGCACGACCTCGTGCTCTACCCGTTCTTCCTCGACGGTGTTGCGGGCCAGCGCGCCAACACCATGGATGACGGGCTGCACCCCACCGCCAAGGGCGTCGAGCGGGTGGTCGAGGGCATTCGGCCCACCGTCGAGACCTTCCTCGGCCGCCTCGGGCAGGCGCCGGAGCCGAAGGGACAGTAGCGATGCCGCGCCTGTTCACCGGCCTGGAGATCCCGCCGGAGATCGCCGAGCGGCTGTCGTTCTTCCGCGGCGGCCTGCCCGGCGCGCGCTGGATCGAGCCGTCGGACTACCACATCACCCTGCGCTTCCTCGGCGAGGTCGACGAGGTGGTCGCCGCCGATCTCGATGCGGGGCTGGCCGAGGCGCGGGCGCGCCCGGCCTTCAGCGTGACCCTCGACGGGCTCGCGAGCTTCGGCGGCGACCGGCCGCGGGCGATCTACGCCTCCGTCGTGCCGAGTCCGGACCTGACCGATCTGCAGGAGGAGCACGAGCGCATCGCCCGCCGGGCCGGCGCGGCGCCGGAGCGGCGCAAGTTCACGCCCCACGTGACGCTCGCCCGGCTCAATCGCGAGGCCGGGCCGGAGGCTGTGGCGCGCACCCTCAGCGAGGCCGGCGTGTTCCCCCGCCTCACCTTCACGGCGCGGCGCGCCGCCCTGTTCTCCGCCCGCACCTCGCGCGGCGGCGGCCCCTACCTCGTCGAGGCGGCCTATTCCTTCGGGGGCGGGGATTTCGAGCCGGGAGAGGGGGAAGACGACTAGCCCCGGGAAGGCCCGCCGCGTTCCGCCCTTGCTTTGGGCGTCCGGTTGCGGCATGACGCGAGCCGCGCCGCGCGCGCCGTAGGAGTGTAGCTCAACTGGTCAGAGCACCGGTCTCCAAAACCGGGGGTTGGGGGTTCGAGTCCCTCCACTCCTGCCACGGCGCAGCCTAACTGCTCCTCGCGGCGGCCCTCTTTCGAACCCATCGACAAGCCGGATCACTTGCGCTAGAGCGGGCGCATTCCGAGATCCTCAGAATCCGTCGGTGTGGGACGTTTCGTCCGCGCACCGCGATCGGCGGTTCCCGGAGCCCTGTCCGGTTTCAGTTGCGCCATGGCATCGAACGAAGCGACCAAGAAAGCCGACGCGGCGCGCGGACCCAATCGCGGCGCGGCGCCCGTACCGCCCCAGCGCGCGACGCCGCCCGCGCGCCCGGCCCCGAAGCGCGTCGGCCCGGCCGAGTTCCTGGGCCAGGTGCGCGACGAGGCCCGCAAGGTCACGTGGCCGACCCGCAAGGAGACCACCGTCACCACGATGATGGTGTTCATCATGGTGGTGGTCGCGAGCCTGTTCTTCGTCGCCGTCGATCAGGTGCTGCGCGTCGGCGTCGGCTTCATCCTGGGCATCGGCGCCTAACGATCGTTTCGGGCGTTCCCGGACGCCGAGGAGTTGAGAAGACCCGTGTCGAAGCGCTGGTACATCGTCCACGCCTACTCGAACTTCGAGAACAAGGTCGCCCAGTCCATCAAGGACCAGGCGGCCCAGCGCGGGCTGACCGAGCTGTTCGACGAGGTCATGGTGCCGACCGAGAAGGTCACCGAGGTGCGCCGCGGCCGCAAGGTCGATGCCGAGCGCAAGTTCTTCCCCGGCTACGTGCTGGTGAAGTGCGACCTCACCGACGAGGTCTATCACCTCATCAAGAACACCCCGAAGGTCACCGGCTTCCTCGGTGCCGACAAGGCGAAGCCGGTGCCGATTCCGGACGCCGAGGCCGAGCGCATCAAGGGACAGGTGCAGGAGGGCGTCGACCGCCCGAAGCACACGGTCTCCTTCGAGATCGGCGAGACGGTGCGCGTCTCCGACGGGCCCTTCGCCTCCTTCAACGGCACCGTCGAGGAAATCGACGATGCCCGCTCGCGCCTCAAGGTGGCGGTGTCGATCTTCGGCCGCGCCACTCCGGTCGAGCTGGAATACGGTCAGGTCGAGAAGGTCTGATTTTTTCGCATTTCGCGATCGGTCGGCGCTGACCTGACCGATCGCCGATTTTCCCGGCCGGCGGCCCTGCCGCGGCCCGGAAACGGCGGCGCTTCGCTGAGAGCGTCGCCACAACCCGCGGGAGATCCGCCCGGCTTCGCCTCCGGGATCCACGGATCGCACCGCGACCTGCAACCGCCCGTCCGTCCGTGCCTCGGCAGCCCGGCGACGCGCAACATTTGGGAGCAGTCCCATGGCGAAGAAGATCACGGGCTACGTGAAGCTTCAGGTCCCGGCCGGCGCCGCCAACCCGTCGCCGCCGATCGGCCCCGCGCTCGGTCAGCGCGGCCTCAACATCATGGAATTCTGCAAGGCCTTCAACGCGAAGACCGCGCAGATGGAGAAGGGCACCCCGATTCCGGTGATCATCACCGCGTATCAGGACCGCTCCTTCACCTTCGAGATGAAGCAGCCCCCGGTCACCTTCTTCCTGAAGAAGGCGGTGGGCCTGAAGATCGGCAAGAAGCCGGCCTCCGGCTCCAAGACCCCGGGCAAGGGCCCGACCGTCGGCAAGATCACCGAAGCCCAGCTTCGCGAGATCGCCGAGAAGAAGATGCCCGACCTGAACTGCGACTCCGTCGATGCGGCGGTCGCGATGATCCGTGGCTCCGCAAGAGCCATGGGCCTCGAAGTCGTCGCGTAAGGGAGGGCGATATGGCACGCGAAGGAAAGCGCATCCGCGCTGCCCGCGAGGGTCTGGAGCCGATGAAGCTCTACGCCATCGACGAGGCGATCAAGCTGGTGAAGTCGAAGGCTTCGGCCAAGTTCGACGAGACCGTCGAGATCTCGATGAATCTCGGCGTCGACCCGCGCCACGCCGACCAGATGGTCCGCGGCGTCTGCAACCTGCCGAACGGCTCCGGCCGGACGGTCCGCGTGGCGGTCTTCGCCCGCGGCGCCAAGGCGGACGACGCCAAGGCGGCGGGTGCCGACATCGTCGGTGCCGAGGATCTCCTCGAGATCGTCCAGGGCGGCAAGATCGAGTTCGATCGCTGCATCGCGACCCCGGACCTGATGCCGCTGGTCGGCCGTCTCGGTAAGGTGCTGGGCCCGCGCGGCCTGATGCCGAACCCGAAGGTCGGCACGGTCACCATGGACGTGAAGGGCGCGGTCGCCGCCGCCAAGGGCGGCGCGGTCGAGTTCCGCGTCGAGAAGGCCGGCATCATCCACGCTGGCGTCGGCAAGGTGTCCTTCGACGAGCAGAAGCTCGTCGAGAACATCAAGGCCTTCGCCGATGCGGTCGCCAAGGCGAAGCCCGCCGGCGCCAAGGGCACCTACATCCAGCGCATCGCCGTCACCTCGACGATGGGCCCGGGCGTGAAGGTCGAGCCCTCCACGGTGCTGACCGCGTAAGACGCATCCGCAAGGACGTTTCAGGGAAGCGCCCGGCCGAGAAGGCCGGGCGCTTTTCTTTTGGCTTCAACAGGTATCGGTACACCGCCTATGCACTCCCTCTCCCCGCCTGCGGGGAGAGGGGATAACCCGCGGCATCCGAGTGCCTCATCGGAGAGGGATCACCCCTCCGCGACACCCTCCAGCGCCAGCCGCAGGTGCCGCGGCCCACGCAGCGAGGCCCCCGGCCGGTAGGGCGGCGGGTCCTCGACCAGGGACACGCCCTTCAGCCGCCGCACGAGGCTGACCAGGGCCACCTCCGCCTCGATCCGCGCGAGCGGCGCGCCGACGCAGTAGTGCAGCCCGCCGCCGAAGCCGAGATGGCGGTTGTCGGGCCGGTCGGGGTCGAAGCGGTCGGGATCGGGGAAGCGCGCCGGATCGCGGTTGGCGGCGGCCAGCAGAAAGATCACCGGAGCGTCCTTGGGGATCGTGATCCCGGCCACCGGGATGTCGGCGAGCGCGAGCCGGGTGCGGTAATGGACCGGCGGCTCGTAGCGCAGCAATTCCTCGATCAGGCGCGGCGCGCGATCGGGCTCGGCGCGCAGGCGCTCCCGGTGCTCGGGGAAGCGCAGCAGCGTCAGCATGCCGTTGGTGATCAGGTTCACCGTGGTCTCGTGGCCCGCTACCAGCAGCAGCACGGCGGTGGCGATCAGGTCGAAATCGTTCATCCCGTCCCCGTCATTGGCGAGGTCGGAGAGGATGTCCTGCTGCGGGTCCTTGCGCTTCTCCTTGATCAGCCCCTGGAGGTAGTCGGCGATCTCGTTGAAGCAGACCTCGTTCTTGGCCTGAGTCTCCTCGTCGCCGCGCTGGTTCGGCTCCAGGGCGGTGGCGAGCTGCGTCGCCCAGCCGTGGAACTGCGACTCGTCCTCCGGCGGCACGCCGAGCAACTCGCAGATCACGGTGACGGGCAGCGGATAGGAGAAGTCGTCGACGAGATCGATGCGGGATTTGTCCCGCATCTTGCCGATCAGGTCGTCGGTGATGGCTTGCGTCTTCGCGCGCATGCCGCGCACCCGCTCCGGCGTGAAGCAGCGCATCACTTGGCCCCGCAAGCGGTCGTGGTCCGGCGGATCGCGGAAGATGAAGGGGCGGTGGCGCTTGCGGATCTCGGCGCGCACCGGGCGCACCAGCAGGTCGGTGACGGGGTGCCCGGTCCAGCGGAATTTCTGGGGGTCGGGCAGGTCGTCCGAGCTGATCCGCGGGTCGGAGATCAGCCGCGCCAGCTCGGCATGGGTGCTGACGACGTAGGTGCCGTCGGCCTGCCGCGCGACCGGCACCCGCCGCATCTCGGCGTAGAGCGGGTAGGGGTTCGCCCGGTGGGCGGGATCGAGGATCTGTTCGAACAGGGTGCTTCCGCTCACGGGGTCAGGGCTCCTGCACACGGATGCCGGGCTGATCGACGGCATCCGTGATCGGCGGGAACGGCGCGCGCTCGCGGATCGCGGCCTTGTAGGCGGGCAGCCAGCGGGCGCTGTCGATCGAGGCCGCCGCGATGGTGCGGCCGTCCCGGCCGAAGGCGGCCACGAGGCGGCGCGCCTCCAGCGAGCCGTGCATCACGGCGAAGGCGTCGGCGCCGTCCGCTAGGCCGACGAGCTTGATCGTCAGGCCGAATTGCTGCGACCAGAAATCGGGCAGGTGGTCGTGGCGGCGCATGGCCGATGTGTCGCCCGCGAGCATGTTGGCGGCGGCGGTCTCGGCTTGCGCCCGGGCATTGCCCCAGTGCTCGACCGCCACCAGCGCGTCGTCGTCGTGCGGGTTCGGCCAGCGGGCGATGTCGCCCGCGCAAAAAACGCCCTCGGCGACGCGGCCGTCCGCGCGCAGCACGCGGCAGAAGGCGTCGCAGCGCAGGCCCTTGGCGTCGGCCTCGAGCCCGGAGCCTTCGAGCCACTCGACGTTGCGCAGGGTGCCGATCGCCGCGACGAGGCAGTCGGTCTCGATCCGCGCGCCGTCCTTCAGGGTCACGGCGGACAGGCGTCCGTTCTCCGCCTCCATCCGCTCGATCTCGGATTCGAGGCGCAGATCCACGCCCCGCTCGCGGGCGACCTCGCCGATCAGGCCGCCGAGGCGGGGGCCGAGCGCCGCGGCGAGCGGCACCGCGTCGCGCACCAGGACGGTGACCGGGATGTCGAGATCGCGGCAGGTCGAGGCGACCTCGAAGCCGATAAAGCCGCCGCCGACGAGGACGACGCGTTGCGGCTTGGCCTGCAGGCAGGCGCCGAGACGCTGTGCGTCGTCGCGGCCGCGCAGGGTGAAGACGCCGGCCAGCGCCGCCTCCTCCGGATTGGGCCAGGGCCGCGCCCGGGTGCCGGTGGCGATCAGCAGGCGGTCGTAGGGCAGGCGGCTACTGTTACCGAGTTCGACCACACGCTCCGACAGATCGAGCCGGGTCGCCGGCTGGCCGAGGCGGAATTCCACTGCAAGATCGGGGGGGCGAGGCAGGGTGGTGTCGGCGGAGTAGGGCCCGCGCAGCACCTGCTTGGAGAGCGGCGGCCGGTCGTAGGGGAGGTGGGGTTCGTCGCCGACCAGGGTCAGTGCCCCGGCATAGCCCCGCTCGCGCAGGCGCTGCGCGGCGGTGAGGCCCGCCAGGGAGGCGCCGACGACGACGATGCGCGCGGGGGCCGCCGTCACCGGGTTTCTCCATCCTTCGGTGCGGCGTCGGAGAAGGCGGTGATCGCCCGGACCGGGCAGGCGTGGACGGCCCGCTCGATCTCGCCCCGCGCCGCCTCGTCGGGGGAGGGGTCGTAGACCAGGGCTTCCTTGCCATGCAGGGCGAAGTGCCCCGGCGCCGCGTAGAGGCACTGCGCGTAGGCTTGGCAGCGGTTGAGATCCACGACGACCTTCATGGCGGGCGGTGATCCGGCTTTCCGGGAAAAGGGCGGGCCGATGGCGGACGAGCGGCCCAGCACCGTAGCTAGGGCGCGCGGGGCGCCCCACCACGGCGGCACGGCGACACGCCTCGCCCTCTTCGAACGCGCCGGGGGCGGGCGCGGATCAATTCCGCTTCAGGGGGCGGCGGGCTCGATGGTGCCCAGCGTGCGCCGTCCGAGCGCCCGCGCCTTGAGGCGCAGGGCCGGCTTCTCGACGGCGTACCAGGAGAGTGCCGCGACGAGCAGGGCGAGAACCAGCGCGGGAGGCAGCAGCGCGAGCGCGGAGGCGGCGGGGAACCCTGCATGCAGGCTCTGCTGGATCGGCCAGCCGTAGAGATAGACCCCGTAGGAGAGGTCGGCGGGCGGGTCGAGGGCCGGGCGGGCGAGGGGGGGCAGGAAGGCGAGCCAGACCGCCGCGTAGCTCTCGGACAGGAACAGCAGCGTCCGGGCCGGCGCGTGGCCGTGAAGCAGGAGGGCGGCGGCGAGGCCGAGCAGCGGCCACGCCGTGAGGCGGATGGTGTCGCGCCACAGGTAGAGGCAGGCGCCGAAGGCGAAGATCAGCGGGAGCCGCAGGGCCGTCTCGGTCCCCTTCGACATTTCCGGCCGCACGACTTCCAGCGTCGCCAGAGCCAGCGCCAGGGCGGCGGTGAGCGCCGGCACGGCCCAGCGGCGGCGCAGCAGCCCGCACAGCCCGACGACGAGGACGCCCGCGTAGCAGATCGTCTCGTATTTCAGGGTCCAGACCGTGCCGAGCGGGCTGCGGAAGGGGTTGGCCTCGAACAGGCCGGGCAGGCTGGCATTGCTCTTGAAGGACAGGAGCGTGCCGCGCACGAAGCGCCACAGTTCCGGCGAGGCGAGGTACTCGGCGAGCGGCAGCCGGGTGAGGGCGCCGCCGAGCAGCAGCGAGACCGCCAGGGTCGCGGCGACGAGGCCCGGCCCGATGCGCAAGGAGCGGGCGATGACGTAGTCGCGCCAGCCGCGCCGGTCGTAGCTCATGGTAACGAGGAAGCCGGAGACGGCGAAGAAGCCGTTCACCGCGTGCTCGCCGAGCGAGAAGCCGGTGCTGCGGGCGAGCGGCTCGTCGAGCCCGTTGCCGGAGACGACGCTGAAGGCGTGGGAGACCACCACCATCAGCGCGAGCGCCAGCCTTAAGGAGGAGAAGCCGTTGTGGGGGCGCGCCAGCGCCTGCCCGACGGTCGGACCGGAGAACGGGCTCATGGCGCCAGCCCCTCGCGGGCCAGCGCGCTCTGCCCGCGCAGGGCGGCCAGCGCCCCAGCCGCCGAGCCGCCGTAGCGCTCCAGCCCCCCGCGGCGGAGGACGAGGGCGGAGAGCGCCGCCTTCGGCGCGTTGGCGGCGAGCAGGCCGGGGCTCGGATCGGGCAGGCCGTATTTTCTGGAGACGTAGGCCCGCGACCAAGCCTGATGCCAGCGCGTCCGGAAGACCCGGCCGGGGGCAGGGGCCGAGGAGCGCCCGCGCCCGTGCAGGGCCACCGCGCCGTGGACATGGACCAGGGCGCGGCCGGCATCGGCCACCCGGCGGCAGAGGTCGTCGTCCTCGTAGAACAGGAAGATGTTCTCGTCGAACCCGCCGAGTTCGAGGAAGAGCGCGCGCTCGATCATCAGGCAGGCGCCGGAGAGGAAGGGCGCGCAGGCATCACCCTCGGGCAGCGCCAGCCGGCCCTTCGGGTTGGTGAGGTAGGGGGCGAGCAGCGAGCGCGGCTGGTAGAAGAAGCGCCCGTCCGGCTCGTGGATGCGCGGCGCCAGGAGGCCGGCATCGGGCCAGGCCTGCGCCGCGGCGAGCAGCGCGGCGGCGGCGCCCGGCTGCAGCACGAGGTCGGGATTGAGGATGAGGACGTGCCCTGCCCCCTCGGCGGCGCGCACGCCGATATTGTTGGCCCGCCCATAGCCCTCGTTGCGGGGATGGGCGATCACCCGCGCGCCGTGGGCACGGGCCACCGCGACCGAGGCGTCGCGGCTCGCGTTGTCGACCACGATCGCCGGGATTTTTTCGCGCGCGAGTGCCGCGAGGCAGGCGGGCAGGGCGTCCGCGCTGTCGTGGGCGACGACGATGGCGGTGAGGTCGGGCAACATCAGGTCCCGCGCGACTTCCCTCTCCCCTCCGCGGGAGAGGGTGGCCCGCGAAGCGGGTCGGGTGAGGGGAGCGACGTTTCCGGAGAGAGCGTTCCCCTCTCCCGCCTGCTCCGCAGGCACCCTCCCCCGCAGAGGGGGGAGGGTTCGAGCATCTGCCTCACCCCTTCTTCTCGGGCAGGTTGAGCCGGATGTGCAGCTCGCGCAGCTGCTTCGGGGTCGCCTCGGCGGGCGCGCCCATCATCAGATCCTCGGCGCGCTGATTCATCGGGAACAGCACGACCTCGCGGATGTTCGGCTCCTCGCACAGCAGCATGACGATGCGGTCGACGCCCGGCGCGATGCCGCCGTGCGGCGGGGCGCCGAGGCGAAGCGCGTTCAGCATGCCGCCGAACTTCTCCTCCAGCACGTCCCGCCCGTAGCCGGCGATGGCGAAGGCCTTCTCCATCACGTCGGGGCGATGGTTCCGGATCGCGCCCGAGGACAGCTCGATGCCGTTGCAGACGATGTCGTACTGGAACGCCTTGATCCCGAGGATTTTTTGCGAGTCTTCCTCGCCCAGGGCGAGGAATTCGTCGCGATCATAGTTCGGCATCGAGAACGGGTTGTGGGAGAAGTCGATTTTCTTGTCTTCTTCGTTCCACTCGTACATCGGGAAGTCGACGACCCAGCAGAAGGCGAACTGGTCCGTGTCGGAGAGCTTGAGCTCGTCGCCGATACGGATGCGCGCCTTGCCGGCGAGCGCGGCGGCCTTGGCCTCGGCGCCGGCGGCGAAGAACACCGCGTCGCCCGCCTTGGCCCCGGCCTTCTCGGCAATCCGCGCCTGGATCGCGGCCGGGATGAACTTGGCGATCGGCCCCTTGCCGGTGAGCGCCCCGCCCTCTTCCTCGAACACGATGTAGCCCAGCCCCGGCGCGCCTTCCGAGCGGGCCCAGTCGTTGAGCTTGTCGAAGAACGAGCGTGGCTGGCCGGCGGCCCCGGTCGCGGGAATGGCGCGCACCACGCCGCCCGACTTGATGACGCCCTTGAACGCCTTGAACTCCACCGCGTCGTCGGCGAACTCGTCGGTGACGTCGGCGATGATCAGCGGGTTGCGCAGGTCCGGCTTGTCGACGCCGTATTTCAGCATCGCGTCGGCGTAGGTGATGCGCGGGAATTCCTTCGTCACGCGCTTGCCGTTCGCGAACTCCTCGAACACGCCGCGCAGCACCGGCTCGACCGCCTGGAACACGTCCTCCTGCGTGACGAAGCTCATCTCGATATCGAGCTGGTAGAACTCGCCCGGGGAGCGGTCGGCGCGGGCGTCCTCATCGCGAAAACAGGGCGCGATCTGGAAGTAGCGGTCGAAGCCCGCGATCATCGTGAGCTGCTTGAATTGCTGCGGCGCCTGCGGCAGCGCGTAGAACTTGCCCGGGTGGACGCGGGACGGCACGAGGTAGTCCCGAGCGCCCTCGGGGCTCGAAGCCGTCAGAATCGGCGTCTGGAACTCGAAAAAACCGCCCTCGCGCATGCGGCGGCGGAGCGAGTCGATGATCGCGCCGCGCTTCATGATGTTGGCGTGCAGCTTCTCCCGGCGCAGATCGAGGAAGCGGTACTTGAGCCGGGTCTCCTCCGGATATTCCTGGTCGCCGAAGACCGGCAGCGGCAGTTCGCCCGCGGGGCCGAGCACTTCGAGATCATCGATATAGACCTCGACCGCGCCGGTCGGCAGCTCGGCGTTCTCGGTGCCGGCGGGGCGGGTGCGGACCCGGCCGTCGATGCGGATCACCCATTCGGAGCGGGCGGTCTCGGCGGCCTTGAAGGCGGGCGAGTCGGAATCGATCACGCACTGCGTCAGGCCGTAATGGTCGCGCAGGTCGATGAAGAGCACGCCGCCATGGTCGCGGATGCGGTGGCACCAGCCGGACAGGCGGACGGTCTGCCCGACATCGGACGGGCGGAGCGCCCCACAGGTATGGGAACGGTAACGGTGCATGGCGGGCTCTTTTGAGTGAGCCGGCACCATTCACGGGAGGCGGGTGAAGTCAAGGTAAAGCGGCCATGCGGGCCGCTCCCGCCTACTCGGCCGCGGCGAGCGTCACCTCGGGCACCGGCACGCCGATGTCGCGCAGCAACTCGACGTCGGCGTCGGCCTCGTTGTTGGCGGTGGTGAGCAGGCGCTCGCCGTAGAAGATCGAATTGGCCCCGGCCAGGAAGCACAGGATCTGAGCCTCGCGGGTCAGGCTCTTGCGGCCGGCGCTGAGGCGAACCCGGGCCTTCGGCATGACGATGCGGGCGGTGGCGCACATCCGCACGAGGTCGAGCGGATCGATCGGCGGGCGATCCTCCAGCGGCGTGCCCTCGACGGCCACCAGCGCGTTGATCGGCACGCTCTCCGGGTGAGGGGCGTGGTTGGCGAGTACCAGCAGCATCTCGGCCCGGTCGCGCACCCGCTCGCCCATCCCGACGATGCCGCCGCAGCAGACGCCGATGCCGGCCTGCCGGACATGCTCCAGGGTCTGGAGCCGGTCGTCGTAGGTGCGGGTCGAGATGATGTCGCCGTAGAAGTCCGGGCCGGTGTCGAGGTTGTGGTTGTAGGAGGTGAGCCCGGCCTCCGCGAGGCGCTGCGCCTGGCTCTGCGTCAGCATGCCGAGCGTGACGCAGGCCTCCATGCCGAGGCCGCGCACGCCGCGCACCATCTCCAGCACCGCGTCGAAGTCCGGCCCGTCCTTCGGCTTGCGCCACGCCGCGCCCATGCAGAAGCGGTGCGCGCCGTTGGCCTTGGCGGCGGCGGCCTCCTTCAGCACGGCCTCGACCGGCATCAGCCGCTCGCGGGGAAGGTTGGCGCCCTTGTGGTGGGCCGATTGCGGGCAATAGGCGCAATCCTCGGGGCAGCCGCCGGTCTTGATCGACAGGAGCGCCGCCCGCTGGATGTCGGCGGGGTCGTTGTGCGCCCGGTGCACGGTGCCCGCCCGATGGACGAGATCGAGCAGCGGCATGTCGTGGATCGCCTGGATCTCGGCGAGCGTCCAGTCATGCCGGATGGGCGCCGGGGGCGCGGAGGGGGTGAGGGAGACCACGGAGTCGCTCATGTGTTTCTTTGAGAGCGAAGGCGGGGGAAAAATCAAGCCTGGCTATTCAAACGGCACCCCGGCCCGCCGCATCCCTTCGACGAACCGGTCCTTGCCGGCGGACGGCCGGTAGAGGCGCATGGCGCGGCTGATCCGGTAGCTCGGCTCGAGTTCGAGGAAGCGGGCGGCGGCGGCCTCCGCCTCGGCCTGCCGGCCGAGCCAGGCGAGACTCGCGGCGCGGACGCGATGGGTGCTGGTCCAGCCCGGATCCTCGGCCATCGAGCGGTCGAGCCAGACCAGGGCCTCCTCGTGCGCGCCGGCCATGCACAGGGCGAGCCCGAGGCCGGACTCGAAGCGGAAGGTGTTGGGGTCGAGCGGGCTCTGCCGCTTGGCTGCCCGGAAATGATCCGCGGCGAATCCCGGCTCGCCGACGTAGCAGCGCACCCAGCCGCTGCGCTCGTAGGCGGCGGCGCTGTTGGGGTTGAGGACGAGCGAGCGGTCGAGCAGGTCGAGGGCCGTATCGTAGTCCTGCGCCAGGAAGGCGAGGGTGTGCCCGGCCATCATCAGCACCGCCGGATCGCCCGCGTCGCGCTCCAGGGCGAGGCGGGCAAGCCGTGCGCCCTCGGCGCAGTCGGCGGCCGCATCCGGGCTCCAGCCCTGCACCACGAGGTTGGTGTAGCACTGCGCCAAGAGCGCGTAGGGCAGGGGATGCTCCGGCACGAGGCGGCGCACCGCCTCGATCGAGGCGATGCGCAGGCGCACGCTCTCGGCGCTCGGCATGGCGTGGTTCGAGTAGGCCGACAGGAACGGCGCGTAGACGCCCGCATCGAGCGGCGGTCCCACCCACTCGGGCACGGCGTCGCGGGCGAGTCCGGGCGCCATTGCCGCCACCGTGCCGGCGACGATCCGGCTGCGCAGGGCGTGGATGGCGCCCTCGTCCGCGTCGAGATCCTGCATCCAGACCGGCGCCTCGGCCGCCGTCCGGTGCAGCCGGGCCCGGACCCGCAGGCGCGTGCCCGCCCGCGATAAGGTTCCCGTGAGGATGTGGGCGACGCCGAGCCGCCCGGCCGCCACGTCGGGGGGGACGGCCCGGCCCTTGAAGGTGAAGGCGGAGTTGCGCGCGCTGACGAACAGGCCGGGCGTGCAGGCAAGCGCGTCGGTGACGTGTTCCGAGAGGCCGTCGGCCAGCGCCTGTGTGTCGAAATCGCCCTCGGGATCGGCGAAGGGCAGCACGGCGACCGAGGGCCGGTCCGGCAGCGGCAGGGAGGGGGCCGACGGGGAAGGAGGCGCCATGGCGTGAGGGCTAGATCACGCCCCGTCGACGCAGGATGGCCTCAAAGCCGGCCACATCCTCCAGGAAGCCGAAATGACCGCCGGGGAGGGTGGCGATGTCGAGGCTGGAGTCGAGGCCGGCCGGATCGCCGCCGTGCTGCACGTAGAGATCGTGGGAGAAGACGTCGGCCTCGCCGAAGACGAGGGTGAGGCGGCCTGCATGGGCCGCTACGATCCCGCGCTGGTCGTCGTCGCCGAGGCTGGCCGAGACGCCGTGGTAGACCGGCGGGACCAGGGCGAGGTCGAGATCCGGCAGGTTGGTCTCGCGGCCGCAATAGGCCGGCAGCAGGATCGCCATGATCGCCCGGCCGGCCTCGGCATCGGTCCGCGCCATCAGCGGCGCGGCCCGACCCATCGCCTCGGGCGAGAGCCGGGCGAACAGGGCGGCGACGCCCGCGTCGCGCCCGGCGCGGGTCGGCGGGGCGGGATGGAGCAGCACGGCGCGGGCGATCCTGCCCGGCGGCAGACGGTCGAGGAGAGCCAGCGCGAGCCACGCTCCCCAGGAATGCGCGACAAGACTCACCGCACCCTCCCCCGCGCGCCCCGCGACGAAGGCGGCGGCCGCATCGAGCACGCTCTGCGCGGTCACGGGTTCGGTCGGGCCGGAGCCGTCGCATCCGGGCTGCTCGAAGAAGGCCCAGTCTTGCGCGAAACCTGCGCGCCGCAGCGGATCCGCGGCGTAGGCGACGGCCAAGCCGGGGCCGCCGCCGAGAAAGACCACCGGTCCGGGCCGGTTCTGCGAGGGGAGGGTCATCGTGGGCCCCTATTCGCCGGGCGCCGCCCGTCAGTTGGTCGGCTCGCCGGCGGCGACCTTCGCGGTCCAGTCGTCGAACGCCACCACCCGCTGGCGCTGCTCGCCGAGGCCGTCGATGCGCAGCACCATCTCGTCGTCGCTCTTGAGGTAGCGCGGCGGCTTCATACCGAGGCCGACCCCCGGCGGGGTGCCGGTGGTGATGATGTCGCCGGGCTCCAGCATCATGAAGTGCGAGACGTAGGCGACGAGCTGAGCCACGTCGAAGATCATCGTCGCCGTCGAGCCGGTCTGCATCCGCTGACCGTTGAGGTCGAGGCTCATCGACAGGTTCTTGAGGTCCGGGATCTCGTCCAGCGTCACGAGCCAGGGGCCGAGGGGGCCGAAGGTCGGGCAGCCCTTGCCCTTGGTCCAGGTGCCGCCGCGCTCCATCTGGAATTCGCGCTCAGACAGGTCGTTGCAGATGCACACGCCCGCCACGTAGCGCAGGGCCTCGTTGGCGTGGACGTAGGAGGCGCGGGCACCGATCACCACGGCGAGCTCCACCTCCCAATCGGTCTTGGCCGAGGCCTTGGGCAGGATCACCGTGTCGTTGGGCCCGACGATGCAGGAGGGCGCCTTGTTGAAGATGATCGGCTCGGCCGGAATCGCGGCGCCCGTCTCGGCGGCGTGGTCGGCGTAGTTCAGGCCGATCGCCACGAAGTTGCGGGTCCCGCCGACGCAGGGGCCGAGACGGGTGCCGGGCGGCAGCAGCGGCAGGCTCTCGGGATCGATGCGGGCGAGGCGGTCGAGCGATTCCCGCGACAGGCCCGGTCCGGCGATGTCGCGCAGGGTGCCGGACAGGTCGCGCAAGCCGCCCTTCGCGTCCACGAGGCCCGGTTTCTCGTCCCCGCTCGCTCCGTGCCGGATCAGCTTCATCGTCGGCGTCTCCATCCTGCTTGAGGCTCGCCCAGAGGGGCGGAACCATGGCCGCGGCCGGTCCAGGGTGCAAGCGGCGCCTTGAGCTCATGCTCGAGCGCGCCTCGGACCCGCGTCTGAGCCCACATCCTGGACCGTACCGTTCATACAGGGGCAGGAGCGCCCCGGTTCCGTGACATAAATTCCTCAATTGATATATAATTCTATTTTCGGTTTTCTCCCTCTGGACCGGACGCGCGCGATCCTCTTCCATCGCGATGGGACTTGGGTCTGCAAAAAATCGCTTCGGAGAACAAGAATGACTGGGGGGACGATCCGCGCGCTCGGGCTCGCGGGGGCCGTTGCGGCCGCTTCGGTGGTGGGCGCGACGGGAGCGCAGGCCGGCGCCTTCGGCCTGCGCGAGCAGAGTGCGCAGGGATTGGGTGTCGTCTTCGCGGGCGCGGCCTCGGGCGGGGCGGGCGTCTCGTCGATCTTCTGGAACCCGGCGACGGTGACGATGCGGCCGGGCTTCGCCAGCGAGCAGAATCTGAGCTTCATCAATCTCTCGGGTGAGATCACGCCGACGGTGGGCACCGCGCCGGGCCTGCTGCCGTTCGGTTCCTCCGGTGAGGTCGGCCAGGGCGCCGTGGTGCCCTCGGGCGCGACCTCCTACCAGCTCACCGACCGGCTCTGGGTCGGCATCCAGACCGGGGCGCCCTACGGCCTCGTCACCAAGCCGCGCCAGGATTGGGCGGGCTCGGTCTACGCCCGCTCCTCGCGGATCTTCTCGCTGGCCTTCAACCCGGTGGTCGGCTTCAAGGTCAACGACTGGCTGTCCGTCGCCGCCGGCCCGAACATCGAGTATTTCCGCCTGACCCTGCGCGCGGCCGTGCCGGTGCCTGGCACTTTCCCGGGCTTCTACCCGTCGGGCTTCGTCAAGGGCGAGTCCTGGGGCGTGGGCTTCACCGCCGGTGTCCTGGTCACCCCCGCCGCCGGTACGTCGATCGGTGTCGGCTACCGCTCCTCGGTTCACCACGACATCGAGGGCTCGATCGGCTTCCCCGACCCGCGGCAGGCCATCGCCCTGGGGCAGGTGCGGGCCAACCTCAATACGCCCGAGAAGGTCAGCGTCGGCCTGACTCAGGCGATCAACCCGGTCACCCGGATCCAACTCGGCTTCGAGTGGGACAACTGGTCGAGGCTCGGCGACGTCGGCATCGTCTCGCGGGCGCTGGGCGTGACGGTCAACCACCTGCCGCTCAACTTCAAGGATTCGTTCTTCTACTCGATCGGTGCCGAGTACGACTGGTCGCCGAACCTGACCCTGCGGGCCGGCTTCGGCTACGACAACGTGCCGATCGACGTCACGAACCGCTCGGCGCGCCTGCCCGACAGCGACCGCTACGTCGTCTCGATCGGCGGCAGCTATCGCTGGAGCGAGAAGGTGCTGCTGACGGCCAGCTACGCCCACGCCTTCTTCGACCGCGGCCTTCTCCTGGCGGGCCCCGGCCGCGACTACAACATCGGCAACATCCCGCTCGCGGCCTCCACCGACGTCAGCGCCGACGTCGTGTCGGTCGGCTTCCGCTACCAGTGGGACGCCCCCGCCGCCGTCGCCCCGGCCCCGCTGGTGCGCAAGTACTGATCGCCTGTCGCTTGTCCCTGCGGCACGCCCGGCGCCCGACCTGAGACGGTCCGGCGCCGGGCGTGCCGTTTCTACGAGGCGAGCCGGTCCGGCCCTGCGCGAACCGCCTCCGCGGAAAACGACGCCTCTGCGGAGAGCTCGGCGTCGAGCCGGCGCGCTAGCGCGAAGAAGCGCTGCCGCACCGCCGCCGCGTGCGGGTTCGCGCGTTCGATGGCGTGGAACACCTCGGGCGCGTCGTGCCGCACCATGCCGACCGCCTGCATCAGCAGGTCGAAGCTGCGCGTCGTCATCCGCGTCGGCAGCGGCTCCATCGCCACCAGCACCTTGGCGATGAGGTGGGTCAGACCCTGAACCGAGGCCATCGCCCGATCGTGCGCCTCCGGCGTCGTCAGGATGACATCGAGGCCGAGCCCGCGCCGCAGGAAGGCGGCCGCCCTCACGCTGTGCCGTCCGCGGATCGGGCAGACGGCGATCTTGAGGCCCCGGATGCCGCCTCCGGCACTCTGCGGCCCGAACAGCGGGTGGGTCGCGAGGATCTCGACATCGTCCGGCAATCCCTCTTCGAGGATCTTGGCGGGTCCCGTCTTCACCGAGCCGACATCGACCACCAGCGTGCCCGGCCGCAGGTGCGGGGCGAGGGCACGCACCGCCTCGGCGAGGCGCGCCACCGGCGTGGCGAGGATCACCACCGGGCAGGCCGCCGCGCTCGGGAGATCGGCTGCGGCGGCGTCGGGCCCCGCATCCGCGGCGAGATGCGCCGCGAGCGTTCCGGCCGGCAGGTACGGGTCGTGGATCGTCAGCGCGGCGTGCGGCGCGAGATGGCGGGCGATCAGGCGGCCGAAGGCGCCGAAGCCGACGAGACCGACCGATGGACGAGACGAGCGAGGAGGCAGGGCAGACACGGTGTGACCTCGGGATAGGGCGAGGCCGGCGGTCCGTTTGCGGGATGTTCCATGATCCTCAAGCCGCCGACGACGCTGCGGCTGGAGACATGACGAGTCCGGGGCCGCTTAGGGGAGCGGCGCGCGATACGATCCGGAGAGGAGGGGGCCCATCATGATGGCGCGCCTCTAGCCAGGCATGGCTGCACCGTCAAGGCTCCCCGGCCTGTTCGCCCTCGGAACCGGACGCACGCCGAGGCCGCAACGCAGAAATTGTGCTCCGAGATGCGTCACACCGAAACAGTTATGGAAGATATCATAGGTTTTATTCCAGAGACTTCGATCGTGTGAATGTGAAAACTAAGAAGAATCCTAGCAACGTCACCTTAAGAGGCGCGGCATAAACTGGACGTAGGTCGCCGGATTTACCATTCATCATGTTCAAAATCGTTGCCTGTGTCGCGCAACAGCACGATCTCGGCCTTGTTGCCATCTCAGCGGGTATTTGCCTGCTCGGCTGCTTCTCGACGGTGACCCTGATGGCCGAGGCCGAGCAGGTCGAGCAGGTCGAGCGCTGGGCCCTTTCCCCCTGGCTGCTCGCGGCGGCGACGGTGTTCGGCTGCAGCGTCTGGTCGCTCCACTTCGTCGCGATGCTCGCCTTCCAGCCCGGCGGGGAAGCGGCCTACGGCCTCCTGCCCACGGCAGCCTCGATCGCGATCGCGGTGGCCGGGGCCCTGGTCGCTCTTCTGATCCGGGCTCACGCAGGCCACGACCCGCTCAAGGTGGCCGCGGCCGGCGTGGTTCTCGCGGCTGCGATCGCGGGGATGCACTACACGGGTGTGGGCGCGATGGCGGCGAGCAGCCTGCTCGTGTTCGAGGGCGCCTATGTCCACGCCTCGCTCGGCCTCTGCGCTACCCTGGCGGTGGTCGCCCTCGCCCGCGCCGGCGATCTCACCGGCCTCGGCCGCCGGATCGAGGTCACGCTCTGGCTGGCGCTGGCGATCTGCGGACTGCACTTCACCGGCATGACGGCGCTCACGGTCGCACCCGCCGCGCCGCGGGAGGAGGATGGTTCCGCCCTCGGCTCGATGCAGCTTGGCCTCGCGGTCGGGCTCGTGAGCCTCGTCGTCCTCGCCGCCGGCCTCACCGCCCTGCTGATGCAGCGGCATCTCATGCGCCGCCGCATGAATGAGCTGGGCCGCATGCGCCTGCTCGGCAACCTCGCCCACGAGGTGCTTCTCATCCACCGCGGCGGCCGGGTGGTCGAGATCAACCAGGCGGGTCTGCGCCTGTTCGAGACCAGCGTGCAGGAGATCGTCGGCCGGCCGGTGCTGAACCTGTTCAGCGAGGCCGACGCGCCGGCCCTGATGCGCCTCAGCCGCTGCCGGCCGGAGGATCTGCGCCCGGAGGAGTTCGAGATCCGCACGGCGACCGGCACCCTCGTGCCGGTGGAGCTCTCCTGCCGCCCCATCGAGTATCTGGGCCGGCCGGCCACGGCGGTGGCCCTGCGCGATCTCAGCCAGCGCCGCCGCGACGAGGCGCGCATCCGCCACCTCGCCCTGCACGACGCTCTGACCGACCTGCCCAACCGCACCCTGCTGGAGGAGCGCCTGGGGCTAGCCCTGGAGACGGCGGCCGAGAACGGGACGAGCGTGGCGCTGATCTATCTCGACCTCGATCGCTTCAAGCCCGTCAACGACTTCCACGGCCACGCCGCCGGCGACGCCCTGCTGGTGCAGGCGGCCAAGCGCATGCAGGCGGAGCTGCGGCCGACCGACACCCTGGCCCGGATCGGCGGCGACGAGTTCGTGATCGTCCTGGCCCATACCCGCACCCCCGCGCAGGTCGCCGAGACCGCCGAGCGGCTGGTCGCGGCGCTCGGCCGCCCGTTCCAGATCGAGGGCCGGAGCGAGGGCCGCAGCGAAACCCTGCGCATCGAGATCGGTGCCTCGGCGGGCATCGCCCTGTATCCCAGCGACGGGAGCACGGCCGAGAGCCTGAAGCGCGCCGCCGACACCGCCCTGTACCGGGTCAAGGACGAGGGGCGCGGCACGGTGCGCTTCTTCGAGGCGGCGATGGACGAGCAGCTCCAGGCGCGCCGCCGGATCGAGCACGAGCTGAGCGGCGCGATCCCGCGCGGCGAGCTGCAGCTCTACTATCAGCCGATCGTCAACGGCCGCACCGGCGAGATCGAGACCTTCGAGGCTCTGATCCGCTGGCATCATCCGGAGCGCGGCTGCGTGCCGCCGGCCGAGTTCATTCCGCTCGCCGAGCAGACCGACCAGATCGGGCGGATCGGCGCCTGGGTGCTCGACACCGCCTGCGCCACCGCCGCCGCCTGGTCGCATCCCTGGCGGGTCTCGGTCAACGTCTCGCCCAAGCAGTTTCGCCAGCCGGGCTTCGCCGCCGGCGTGGCGGCGGTGCTCGGCCGCCACGGGCTCCCGCCGGGTCGGCTGGTCCTGGAGATCACCGAGGGCGTGTTCATCCAGGACGCGGCGATGGCGGTGGAGGTGCTGACCGCCTTGCGCACCCTCGGCGTGCGCCTCGCGCTCGACGATTTCGGAACGGGCTACTCGTCCTTGAGCTACCTGCAGCGGTTCAAGTTCGACAAGATCAAGGTCGATCAGTCCTTCGT
Organism: Methylorubrum populi; assembly: GCF_002355515.1. Taxonomy (NCBI): domain Bacteria; kingdom Pseudomonadati; phylum Pseudomonadota; class Alphaproteobacteria; order Hyphomicrobiales; family Methylobacteriaceae; genus Methylorubrum; species Methylorubrum populi. The sequence continues at coordinate 4,639,461 of NZ_AP014809.1, forward strand.
GCGCCGGCTCGGACAGCACGCGGACTCGCTGACGATCGTGCGCGCGATCACCCATCTCGGGCACAATCTCGGCCTTCAGGTCACGGTCGAGGGCGTGGAGACGCAAGAGCAGCTCGCCGTGCTGCGCGAACTCGGCTGCGACCAGATGCAGGGCTACCTGTTCGCCCGCCCGACGCCGATGACGGGTCCGATGACGACCCCGATATCGGCATTCCCGGATCTGGAGCGGGCGCGGCTGCGCTCCCTGTTCGACGGGCCGCCGGCCAAGGCCTGCGCCTGACGGCGGGGCCGTCGCCGGAAGGGAGCGGACGGATCTCCGTCCCCTCGCCCCATCCGGTGCCGGCGAAGCCCGGACGGGTCAGGCCGCCTCGCGCTCCGGTGCGAGGCGGCGGCGGGCGTTCTCCCACCAGCTGCGCTGGCGCTGCGCCTCGGCCTCCGCCGCCTTGGCGGCGTAGAACGACGCGTTGTGCTCGCCCCGCAGCGCCTCGCGGGTGAAGCGGATGAGGTGGTGGGCGACGAAGCCCATGTTGAACACCGCCTCGATCTGTCCACGCTTGAGTGCGTGGCCCGCCGCCCGCCAGAACGGCCGGCGATAGTCGGAGAAGATGCCGACCCGGGTGATGATGTTGAAGCCGAGGATCAGGCCGCGGCGCAGGTTGGTCTTGGTGAGCTTGCCCTTGGTCGGCGTGACGATGCGATTGCCGTAGGTCACGTCGCACTGGTGCTTGAAGCGCTCGAACAGGTGCTCGGGCGCGTAGGCGTGGGCGATGGCCCGGCGCCAGGAATTCACCACCGTGTCGTGGGGACGCTTGAACAGCACGTTCGATTCGAGGCTGGCATCGTGCAGCAGCCGGCCCTCCCGTTCCAGCCGGTCCCACAACGGTGTCTTGGGCAGGGCCTGGAGCAGGTTGATCGTCAACACCGGGATCGCGGACTTGTCGATGAAGTCGATCAGGTTCTGCTCGGACTTGTCGGTGTCGGAGTCGAGGCCGAGGATGATGCCCGAGGTGACCTCGAGGCCGTAGGAATTGAGCGTCTCGATCGCCTCGTACATCGGCACGGCGGCGTTGTGGGTCTTGTCGATCCCCTTGAGCGCGTCGGCCTCCGGCGTCTCGATGCCGACAAACACCGTCATGAAGTTGGCCTGCCGCATCAGCTCGAGGATCTCGGGCTGCTTGGCCATGTTGAGCGTCGCCTCGCAGGCGAACTGGAGCGGATAGTTGTTCCGCTTCTGCCACTCCACGAGGTGGGGCAGCATCTCGCGGGTCGCCTTGCGGTTGGCGATGAAGTTGTCGTCGACGAAGTAGACCACCGCCGGATGGCCGGGCTGGCTGATGATCGCGTCGAGTTCGGCGCACATCTGCTCCGGGCTCTTCAGCCGGGGCTGACGGCCGTAGAGCTGCGGGATGTCGCAGAACTCGCAGCGATAGGGGCAGCCCGACGAGAATTGCAGCGAGCCGATCAGGTAGCGCTTGAGCGGCACCGCCTCATAGGCCGGGGCGGGGAAGTCGGAAAGCGCGAGCCGGTCCTTGGTGTCGAGCACGACCTGGGCCGCCGGCCGCGCGAGGTCGCGGTCGAGGATCTCGATGAGGCGGTCGGTGGCGTCGCCGATCTCGCCGACATGGAGATAGTCGAAGTCCGGATACTTCTCCGGCGCGCCCGAGACCGAGGGGCCGCCGAGCACCGCCACCTTGCCGGCCTCGTGCGCCCGCCGGCCGATGTCGTGGATCTGGCCTTCCTGGATATGCATGCCCGACACGAACACCGCGTCGGCCCAGGCGAAGTCCTGCGGCGAGGCCGGCCGGATGTTCTCATCGACGAAGCGGCACTCCCAGGTCTCGGGCATGTAGGCCGCGATCACCAGGAGCCCCTGGGGCGGCATGAACGCCTTCACCCCGCCCATCAGCGGGTAGGCGTGGGAGAACGTGCCGAAGGACGGCGTGTAGGCGGGAAAGACGCACAGGATGCGCCGGCGGGACGAGACGGGGAGAGTGCAACGCATGGCAGGCAATCTAGCACAGCGCGATGGTTTGGCGTCCCCTGTTTGACGCGGCAGCGGCTTCAAATCGCGGTGCGAAGGCGATCCCGGTCGGTCCCCGCCCCATTTCCGGAGCCGCGAAGGCCGGGGCGGCGTGTCTCGGCAGAAAGCCGGTCACAGAACCGATCGCATCGCGGCCCGGTGCCGCTTGGCGGGCGGATCCGTGGACGACGCCCGCTGCGGGATCCGCGGTATGCGGCAGGCACATGGGCCTCCCTCGATCCGGTGGGCATGCTTCCCCAGGCAAAGGTGGGGGCCGCTCCGTCGGTCGCCGCCTCGGGCCGAGGCGATCGGCCCCCAGGGGCGGGACGCGCCGCAGACAACATGAGGGTTGAACTGCGTTGTAAATCACGTTTGGATGTCGGTTATATGACAATGATTACTTAGATTTTTTCGGGATTAAACGCTCATATCGCTCGTTTATAAAGTAAAGAGTGGCGATAGTCGTAGCAAAATATTCGACAATACTTTCAATCCCCGAATTCCGATGCTATCGGCCAAGCACCGGGCGAGAACGCGCCGGATCGCTAAGCGATTGAGCCAACTAACGACTTTTCCGGCCGTCGCGGGCTTCGCGGCGTCCTGTCGCGTGCGGCTTCACTTTGCGATCCGGGTCCGCTCCCGGCCCGAATGCACGCAACCAGAGGCTGATCGCGCTCCAGCACAACACGGCGGACGGCATCACGCCGGCCTGGAGCGCGCCGAGGGGTTCGAGAGATGAAACGACGTCTTCTGACCGCGCTGCTCTTATCGGGCGCCCTGGCGCTCCCCGCGGCTCGGGCTCAGGCTCAGACGGTGGCGGAGCTGCAGCGCCAGATCAACGAGCTCAAAGCGATGATCCGGGCGCAGGCCGAGGCGAAGGAGCAGGGAAGGGGGCGGCGCGGCGGCCCGGTCGCCGCCCGGGACCTCGCGCGGCCGGCCAATGCCCGCATCACCGATGCCGGCACCTTCCCCGCGGCGGGCCGGCCGGTCGAGTCGGCGGTCGCACAGCCGGCGGCGCCCGCCCCGGTGCCGCACCGCTTCGCCCTCGACGAGCCGGAGACGTGGTACGACGCGCTGGTGCCGCCGGCGCCGCAGCTGCTCGCGGACGGGCCGAACCACGGCGCCCGGCCGAAGACGTGGTTCGAACGGCTGTCGCTGCGCGGCTACACGCAGCTGCGCTGGAACGAGTTCCTTTCCGGCGACGACACCGCGCCGGCGGGCCGTTCGCGGCTGCGCTCCGTCCACGACAGCGGCATCTCGGATCGCAACAACTTCACCTTCCGGCGCGTGCGCCTCGTGCTGCAGGGCGACATCCACGAGCGGGTGTTCATCTACCTGCAGCCCGATTTCGCGGTGAACGTGTCCAACCAGTCGGGTCCCGAGGGGCGCCAGCACTACACCCAGCTGCGCGACGCCTACGCCGACGTGTTCCTCGACGACGAGCGCCGGACCAAGCTGCGCTTCGGCCAGCAGAAGGTGCCCTACGGCTGGGAGAACCTGCAATCCTCGCAGAACCGCCTGACCCTCGACCGTTCCGACGCGATCAACAGCGGCGTGCCCGGTGAGCGCGATATCGGCATCTCCTTCTACTACACGCCCTGGCACGTGCAGCGGATCTGGGACCGGCTCGCCAAGGGCGGCCAGAAGCTGTTCGGCAATTACGGCGCCTTCGGCCTCGGCATCTACAACGGCCAGACCATCAACCGGATCGAGGCCAACGAGGACCTGATGACGGTCATGATGGCGACCTGGCCGTTCGAGCTCGACGGGCTCGGGGAGGCGTTCCGGGGCCAGGTGCTGGAGGTCGGCGGCTCGGCCTACCGCAACCGGTTCCGGCCCGAGCTCGGCAGCCCCGGTCTCGGAAACGGCTACGACGACGAGCGCGTCGGCCTGCACGCGATCCTGTACCCGCAGCCCTTCGGCCTCCAGGCGGAGTGGAACTGGGGCCGCGGACCCGAATACGATCCCGTCACCCGGGCGATCCAGACCAAGCCGCTGCAGGGCGGCTACGTCCAGGCGATGTACCGGGTCGACCACTCGCCGGTCGGTCCGTTCATGCCCTATGCCCGCTGGCAGACCTACGACGGCGGCTGGAAGGTGGGGACGAGCGCGCCGCGGCTCGACACCGACGAGTTCGAGCTCGGCGTCGAGTTCCAGCCGATCAAGGCGGTCGAGCTGACGCTCGCCTACGCCAACATGAACCGGCGCGAGGCCAGCATCAGCCGCTTCGGCCGGGCCAAGGGCGATCTTTTCCGCGCCCAGCTGCAGATCAACTACTGATACGCGGCGACGGATTGCCGTCGGGTCTCGGGCGGGGATCCCGAGGCTGCCTCCGGCTCAGGCCTCGGGCCGCTTCGACAGCAGCGAGGCCCGGCCCGCGCCCTTGCCACCCTCGGCGTCCGGGTTGCGCAGCTCGCGCATCCCGGGCAGGTGGCCGTCCAGAACGAAGACGATCACCACCACCGCCAGCAACACCTTCGAGGCCATCGCCCGAGACTTTCCCTGCCTTTTGTGCGCTGCGGTGTAAGGCCGCCGCGGCCGGGTGCGGGATGCGCTGGCGCACACGGATCCCACGGCGCGGCAGGGCCCGGGCGAACAGAGTCAACATCGGGTAAAAGCCGGGCCGAGACCGGTCTCGACGCGCGCCCCGGCGTTCGGGAGATGGCGATGCCGGGCGGGGGGGCGGCTTCGCCGGTGACGCGTCCGCGCGGCTCCCGAGATGCTTGCCAGCCGACTTGCCAGCCGACTTGCCGGCCCATTTGCCTGCGCGCTTGCCTGCGACGGAAAAGTCGCGTTGCGGGACTTGGCAGGGAGCTTGCACGCCGCTATAGACCGCGCTCCACGAATTCACCCATTGGAAGGGATCGGCCGATCGGTCGGTTTCCATTCGAGATGCCGCCCGGGCGACCGGGTGGTGATGGCCGGAAAGGACTTGGGGCAGCCGCTCCGAGCGCCGTTTCCGGCTATGTCCTGTCCGAGACTGCAGGCGCCGGGCGACCGGCTTAATCGGCGACAGCCTGCACAGACGGGGAAGACCGAATTTTCTTATACCTCGCTTCGAGGCCGCCAGGCATCGGAGGGAGGCATCGGTTTGAACCAATCTCACCCGCGGGGGGCCGGCATCGGCGCTTCAAGGGGACAGGGCCGTGAGACGTCGCCCGGGCGACGGTTCCGGCTTCTCAGCCGAGATCCGTTCCGGGCGGCAAGTGCAACCGGCGGACCTGCCTCAGGTTCCGCCAACCGGAGAGAGCACCAGTGGACAGGACAGCAAAAGCTGATCTCGTCTCGACGCTCAACGGCGTGTTCACCACGAACGCCGTCGTCGTCGTGGCCCACTACAAGGGCCTCACGGTCGCCGACATGCAGAAGCTGCGCTCGCAGATGAAGCAGGCCGGCGCCACCGTGAAGGTCGCCAAGAACCGGCTCGCCAGCATCGCTCTCGATGGCACGGACGTCGCCTCCATCAAGCCCCTCCTGAAGGGCCCGACCCTGCTCGCCTATTCGAGCGATCCGGTCGCGGCCGCCAAGGTTGCGGTGGATTTCGCCAAGACGAACGACAAGCTCGTGATTCTCGGCGGCGCCATGGGAACGACTGCCCTGAACCCGGACGGCGTGAAGGCACTCGCCACGCTCCCGTCCCTCGACGAACTGCGCGCCAAGCTCGTGGGCCTCATCCAGGCTCCCGCGACCAAGGTCGCCCAGGTCGTCAACGCGCCGGCGGCCAAGCTCGCCCGCGTGTTCGGGGCCTATGCCAAGAAGGACGAAGCGGCCTGAGCCGTTTCCCCCTTACAAACCGACCCGTTCAAACCGATATATTGAAGGAACAGACACATGGCTGATCTCGCCAAGATCGTCGACGACCTCTCCTCGCTGACCGTTCTCGAGGCCGCCGAGCTCGCCAAGCTCCTCGAGGAGAAGTGGGGCGTCTCGGCTGCCGCCGCCGTCGCCGTCGCCGGCCCCGCTGCTGGTGGTGGCGCCGCCGCCCCGGCCGCCGAGGAGCAGACCGAGTTCACCGTCGTCCTGGCCTCGGCCGGCGACAAGAAGATCGAGGTCATCAAGGAGGTCCGCGCGATCACCGGCCTCGGCCTCAAGGAGGCCAAGGACCTCGTCGAGGGCGCGCCCAAGCCTGTCAAGGAAGGCGCGACCAAGGACGAGGCCGAGAAGCTCAAGGCCCAGCTCGAGAAGGCCGGCGCCAAGGTCGAGCTCAAGTAATCCGTCGGTGGGCCGTTCCGGCCCATTGCATCCGGCGCGTGCCCCCCGGGGCCGCGCCGGCCTTCACGCCCGCGGGCTCCGGCTCGCGGGCTAACGCCGCTTCGGGCGGCCGTCGTTTCCGAGGGCGGGATCGTGCGGCGAACGAAGACGAATTCGGTTCGGGTGGGCTGATCGTCCGGCGGGGCGGCCCTTCTTGGTCCGGTGACGGGAGGTGTTTCACCTTCCCCGGACACCCTACGCTGAGGTGGTGGAGCGAGGTCTCATGGCCAATACGCTGGTCGGTCGCAAGCGCATTCGCAAGTTCTTCGGGAAGATCCGGGAAGTCGCCGAGATGCCGAACCTCATCGAGGTTCAGAAGGCGTCCTACGACCAGTTCCTGATGGTGGACGAGCCGGAAGGCGGACGCGCCGACGAGGGCCTGCAGAGCGTCTTCAAGTCGGTGTTCCCGATCTCCGACTTCGCCTCGACGGCGCTGTTGGAGTTCGTGCGCTACACCTTCGAGCAGCCGAAATACGACGTCGACGAGTGCCGCCAGCGCGGCATCACCTTCGCGGCCCCGCTCAAGGTGACGCTGCGCCTGATCGTGTTCGATGTGGATCCCGACACCGGCGCCAAGTCCGTCAAGGACATCAAGGAGCAGGATGTCTACATGGGCGACATGCCGCTCATGACGGATAACGGCACCTTCATCGTCAACGGCACCGAGCGCGTCATCGTCTCGCAGATGCACCGCTCGCCGGGCGTGTTCTTCGACCACGACAAGGGCAAGACGCACTCGTCCGGCAAGCTGCTGTTTGCCGCCCGCATCATCCCCTACCGGGGCTCCTGGCTCGACGTCGAGTTCGACGCCAAGGACATCGTGCACGTGCGCATCGACCGCAAGCGCAAGCTGCCGGTCACCTCGCTGCTGTTCGCCCTCGGCCTCGACGGCGAGGAAATCCTCTCGACCTTCTACAACCGCGTCTCCTACGAGCGGGACGGGGCGGATTGGCGCGTGCCGTTCGACGCCGAGCGTCTGAAGGGCTTCAAGGCCTCCGTCGATCTCATCGACGCCGATTCCGGCGAGGTGGTGCTCGAAGCCGGCAAGAAGCTCAACGCCCGCAACGCGCGCCTCATCGGCGAGAAGGGCACCAAGTTCCTCAAGGCGACCGACGAGGATCTCGTCGGCCAGTACATCGCCGAGGATCTCGTCAACGGGAAGACCGGCGAGATCTGGGCCGAGGCCGGCGACGAGATCTCCGAGAAGCTGCTCAAGGCGCTCGACGATGTCGGCGTCACCGAGATCCCGGTGCTCGACATCGACCACGTCAATGTCGGTCCCTACATCCGCAACACGCTGGCCGTGGACAAGAATTCCGGCCGCGAGGGCGCGCTGTTCGACATCTACCGCGTCATGCGCCCCGGCGAGCCGCCGACGCTCGACACCGCGGAGGCGATGTTCCACTCGCTGTTCTTCGACGCCGAGCGCTACGACCTCTCCGCGGTCGGCCGCGTGAAGATGAACATGCGCCTCGACCTCGACGCCGCCGACACCGTGCGCACGCTGCGCCGCGAGGACATGCTCGCGGTCGTCAAGGCGCTGGTGGACCTGCGCGACGGCAAGGGCGAGATCGACGACATCGACCACCTTGGCAACCGCCGCGTCCGCTCGGTCGGCGAGCTGATGGAGAACCAGTACCGCCTGGGTCTCCTGCGGATGGAGCGCGCCATCAAGGAGCGCATGTCCTCGGTCGATATCGACACGGTGATGCCGCAGGACCTCATCAACGCGAAGCCCGCCGCGGCGGCGGTGCGCGAGTTCTTCGGCTCGTCGCAGCTCTCGCAGTTCATGGACCAGACCAACCCGCTGTCGGAAGTGACGCACAAGCGCCGCCTCTCGGCGCTCGGCCCGGGCGGTCTGACCCGCGAGCGCGCCGGCTTCGAGGTGCGCGACGTGCACCCGACCCATTACGGCCGCATCTGCCCGATCGAGACGCCGGAAGGCCCGAATATCGGCCTGATCAACTCGCTGGCGACCTTCGCCCGCGTGAACAAGTACGGCTTCATCGAGACCCCGTTCCGCCGGGTGAAGGACGGCGTGGTGACCGACGAGGTCGCCTACCTCTCCGCCATGGAGGAGGCGAAGTACTACGTCGCCCAGGCCAATGCCGGCATGGACGAGAACCGCAAGCTGACGGACGACCTCGTCGTCTGCCGCCGCGCCGGTGAGGTCATCGTGGTCGCCCCCGACCGCGTCGATCTCATGGACGTGTCCCCGAAGCAGCTCGTGTCGGTCGCAGCCGCGCTGATCCCGTTCCTCGAGAACGACGACGCCAACCGTGCGCTGATGGGCTCGAACATGCAGCGCCAGGCGGTGCCGCTGGTTCGCGCCGACGCGCCCTTCGTCGGCACCGGCATGGAGGCCGTGGTCGCCCGCGATTCCGGCGCCGCCATCGCCGCCCGCCGCTCCGGCATCGTCGATCAGGTGGACGCCACCCGTATCGTCATCCGCGCCACGGAGGAGACCGACCCGACCAAGCCCGGCGTCGACATCTACCGCCTGCAGAAGTTCCAGCGCTCGAACCAGTCGACCTGCATCACGCAGAAGCCGCTGGTGCGCGTCGGCGAGCCGGTGAAGAAGGGCGAGATCATCGCCGACGGTCCCTCGACCGAGTTCGGCGAGCTCGCGCTCGGCCGCAACGTGCTCGTCGCGTTCATGCCCTGGAACGGCTACAACTTCGAGGACTCGATCCTGCTCTCCGAGCGGATCGTGAAGGATGACGTGTTCACCTCGATCCACATCGAGGAATTCGAGGTGATGGCCCGCGACACCAAGCTGGGTCCGGAGGAAATCACCCGCGACATCCCGAACGTCTCGGAAGAGGCGCTCAAGAACCTCGACGAGGCCGGCATCGTCTATATCGGCGCCGAGGTCCATGCCGGCGACATCCTCGTCGGCAAGATCACGCCGAAGGGCGAGAGCCCGATGACGCCGGAGGAGAAGCTCCTGCGCGCCATCTTCGGCGAGAAGGCGTCCGACGTGCGCGACACCTCGCTCCGGGTCCCCCCGGGCGTGACCGGCACGATCGTCGAGGTCCGGGTGTTCAACCGCCACGGCGTCGACAAGGATGAGCGCGCCCAGGCGATCGAGCGTGAGGAGATCGAGCGTCTCGCCAAGGACCGCGACGACGAGCAGACCATCCTCGACCGCAACACCTATGCGCGTCTCGCCGAGGTTCTGATCGGCCAGTCGCCGATCGCCGGGCCGAAGGGCTTCCGCAAGGACACCACGCTGACCCGTGAGATCATCAGCGAGTATCCCCGCTCGCAATGGTGGCAGTTCGCCGTCGTCGACGACCGTCTGATGACGGAGATCGAGGCGATGCAGAAGCAGTACGACGAGTCGAAGAAGCGCCTCGAGCAGCGCTTCCTCGACAAGGTCGAGAAGCTGCAGCGCGGCGACGAGCTTCCGCCCGGCGTCATGAAGATGGTCAAGGTCTTCGTGGCGGTGAAGCGCAAGATCCAGCCCGGCGACAAGATGGCCGGCCGCCACGGCAACAAGGGTGTCGTGTCGCGCATCGTGCCGATCGAGGACATGCCGTTCCTCGAGGACGGCACGCATGCCGACATCGTGCTCAACCCGCTCGGCGTGCCCTCGCGCATGAATGTCGGTCAGATCCTCGAGACCCACCTCGGCTGGGCGGCTGCGGGCTTGGGTCGCAAGGTCTCGAAGGCGGTCGATGCCTATCTGAAGACGCAGGACATCAACCCGCTCAAGGAGGAGATGAAGGCGATCTACTCCCCCGCCGAGCTGGAAGGCCTGTCGGACGAGGATCTGGCGGAGGCCGGCAACAACGTCCGCCGCGGCGTGCCGATGGCGACCCCCGTGTTCAACGGTGCCAAGGAAGCCGACATCGAGACGATGCTGGAGATGGCCGGGCTCGACCGCTCGGCGCAGTCGACGCTCTACGACGGGCGGACCGGCGAGCCCTTCGACCGCAAGGTCACCATGGGCTACATCTACATGCTGAAGCTGCACCACCTCGTGGACGACAAGATCCACGCGCGCTCGATCGGTCCGTACTCGCTCGTCACCCAGCAGCCCCTGGGCGGCAAGGCGCAGTTCGGCGGCCAGCGCTTCGGTGAGATGGAGGTCTGGGCGCTGGAGGCCTACGGCGCGGCCTACACGCTGCAGGAGATGCTCACGGTGAAGTCGGACGACGTGGCCGGCCGCACCAAGGTCTACGAGGCGATCGTCCGCGGCGACGACACCTTCGAGGCCGGCATCCCCGAGAGCTTCAACGTGCTCGTGAAGGAGATGCGCTCGCTCGGCCTCAACGTCGAGCTGACGAACTCCAAGCAGCAGCAGGCGGCCAACGACCAGATCGAGCCGCCGGCCGACGCCGCCGAGTAACAACCACCATCACCTCCCGCGGCGGCGCTTCTCCCGAGGCGCCGCCGCGGTCGAGCGGGAAGGGGCGGGGCCTTCCGAAGACCCAAGACGGCCAGCGGCGCTCCGGCAGAGCGCGGCGCCATGAGGATGAAGCCGGGACGGCCCAGGCGCGGGGCACCCGGCGAGCAAGGAGCGGATCATGAACCAAGAGGTCATGAACCTTTTCAATCAGCAGGCCCAGCCGCAGAGCTTCGACCAGATCAAGATCTCGATCTCGTCGCCGGAAAAAATTCTCTCGTGGTCCTACGGCGAGATCAAGAAGCCGGAGACGATCAACTACCGCACCTTCAAGCCCGAGCGCGACGGCCTGTTCTGCGCGCGCATCTTCGGGCCGATCAAGGACTACGAGTGCTTGTGCGGCAAGTACAAGCGCATGAAGTACAAGGGCGTCATCTGCGAGAAGTGCGGCGTCGAGGTCACCCTCGCGCGCGTCCGGCGCGACCGCATGGGCCATATCGAGCTGGCCGCCCCCGTCGCCCATATCTGGTTCCTGAAGTCGCTGCCGAGCCGCATCGGCCTGCTGCTCGACATGGCGCTCAAGGACCTTGAGCGGATCCTGTACTTCGAATCCTACGTCGTCATCGAGCCGGGCCTCACCCCCCTCAAGGAGCGTCAGCTCCTGTCGGAGGAGGAGTACCTGCGCGCGCAGGAGGAGTACGGCGAGGATTCGTTCACGGCGATGATCGGCGCCGAGGCGATCCGGCGCATCCTGCAGGAACTCGACCTCGAGGGTATCGCGACCTCGCTCAAGGAGGAGATCGCGACGACGACCTCCGAGCTGAAGCCGAAGAAGCTGATGAAGCGCCTCAAGATCATCGAGGCGTTCCAGCAATCGGGCAACAAGCCCGAGTGGATGATCCTGACGGTCGTGCCCGTCATCCCGCCGGACCTGCGCCCGCTGGTCCCGCTGGACGGCGGCCGCTTCGCGACCTCCGACCTGAACGACCTCTACCGCCGCGTCATCAACCGCAACAACCGCCTTAAGCGGCTGATCGAGCTGCGCGCGCCGGACATCATCATCCGCAACGAGAAGCGCATGCTTCAGGAGGCGGTCGACGCGCTGTTCGACAACGGCCGCCGCGGCCGCGTCATCACGGGTGCCAACAAGCGACCGCTGAAGTCGCTCGCCGACATGCTGAAGGGCAAGCAGGGCCGCTTCCGCCAGAACCTGCTCGGCAAGCGCGTCGACTATTCGGGCCGCTCGGTCATCGTCGTCGGTCCGGAGCTGAAGCTGCACCAGTGCGGCCTGCCGAAGAAGATGGCGCTGGAGCTGTTCAAGCCGTTCATCTACGCGCGCCTCGATGCCAAGGGTTTCTCGGCCACCGTCAAGCAGGCGAAAAAACTCGTCGAGAAGGAGAAGCCCGAAGTCTGGGATATCCTCGATGAGGTGATCCGCGAGCATCCGGTGATGCTGAACCGCGCGCCGACGCTCCACCGCCTCGGCATCCAGGCCTTCGAGCCGAAGCTGATCGAGGGCAAGGCGATCCAGCTCCACCCGCTGGTCTGCGCCGCGTTCAACGCCGACTTCGACGGCGACCAGATGGCCGTGCACGTTCCCCTGAGCCTCGAGGCTCAGCTGGAAGCGCGCGTCCTGATGATGTCGACCAACAACATCCTGCACCCGGCCAACGGCCAGCCGATCATCGTGCCGTCGCAGGACATCGTGCTCGGCCTCTACTACCTCTCGATCGTCGCCGACGGCGCGGTCGGCGAGCACAAGGCTGACGACAAGAACAACCCGATGCAGGGCGTGTTCGGCGATATCGGTCAGCTCGAGCACGCGCTCGCGGCCAAGACCGTTTCGCTGCACTCGAAGATCAAGTGGCGCTGGCGCGGCCTCGGGCCGGACGGCGAGCCCGTGTCGAAGATCTACGACACGACGCCCGGTCGCGTGATCCTGTCCGGCGTGCTGCCGCTGCACCCGAAGGTGCCCTTCGACGTCGTCAACAAGCTGATGACCAAGAAGGAAATCTCGGCGATGATCGACACCGTCTACCGCCATTGCGGTCAGAAGGAGTCGGTGATCTTCTGCGACCGCATCATGGCGCTGGGCTTCAGCCACGCCTTCCGCGCCGGCATCTCGTTCGGCAAGGACGACATGGTCGTGCCGGAGAACAAGTGGTCGATCGTCGACGACACCCGCGCGCTCGTGAAGGATTACGAGCAGCAGTACAACGACGGCCTGATCACCCAGGGCGAGAAGTACAACAAGGTCGTCGACGCCTGGGCCAAGTGCTCGGACAAGCTCGCCGCCGAGATGATGGGCCGGATCTCCGCCGTCCAGAAGGACGACAAGGGAGCCGACAAGCAGGTCAACTCGATCTACATGATGAGCCACTCGGGCGCCCGTGGTTCGCCCGCGCAGATGAAGCAGCTCGCGGCGATGCGCGGCCTCATGGCCAAGCCGTCGGGCGAGATCATCGAGACCCCGATCATCTCGAACTTCAAGGAAGGCCTCGACGTTCTCGAGTACTTCAACTCCACCCACGGCGCCCGTAAGGGCCTCGCGGACACGGCGCTGAAGACCGCGAACTCGGGCTACCTGACCCGCCGCCTCGTCGACGTGGCGCAGGATGCCGTCATCCGCGAGACGGATTGCGGCACGACCAACGGCATCAAGATGCGCGCCATCATCGATGCCGGCCAGGTCGTCGCCCCGCTCGCCATCCGCATCCTGGGCCGCGCCACGGCCGAGGATCTGGTGGCCCAGGACGGGACCGTCATCGTCAAGACCGGCGAGACGATCGAGGAGAAGCATCTGCCGGCGATCAACGCCGCCGGCATCCAGGAGGTGAAGATCCGCTCGGTGCTGGTCTGCCAGACCAAGAGCGGCGTCTGCGCCACCTGCTACGGGCGCGACCTCGCCCGCGGCACGCCCGTCAACATGGGCGAGGCCGTCGGCGTCATCGCGGCGCAGTCGATCGGCGAGCCGGGCACCCAGCTCACCATGCGCACCTTCCACATCGGCGGCGCGGCGCAGATCGCGGATTCGTCCTTCATCGAGTCGAGCTTCGAAGGCACGATCAGGATCCGCAACCGTTCGCTCGCCAAGAACTCGGACGGCGACCTCATCGCCACCGGCCGCTCGGTCGCGGTGGTGATCGTCGGGCCGGACGGCACCGAGCGGGCGGTCCACCGCCTGCAGTACGGCGCCAAGGTTCGCGTGGACGAGGGCGACACGATCAAGCGCGGGCAGCGGATCGCCGAGTGGGATCCCTATACCCGTCCGATCGTCGCCGAGGTGGACGGCATCGTTGGCTACGAGGATCTCTACGATGGCCAGTCCATCACGGAGACCACCGACGAGTCGACCGGCATCGCCAAGCGCGTCGTCATTGACTGGCGCGGCTCGGCCCGCACCTCCGACCTGAAGCCGGCCATGCTCGTGCTGGATCAGGACGGCAAGCCGGTGAAGCTCGCCCGCGGCTCGGATGCCCGCTACTTCCTGCCGGTCGATGCCATCATCGGTCTCGATCCGGGGGCGAAGGTGAAGGCCGGCGACGTGCTGGCCCGCGTCTCGACGGAGTCCGCCAAGACCCGCGACATCACCGGCGGTCTGCCGCGGGTGGCGGAGCTGTTCGAGGCGCGTCGTCCGAAGGACGCGGCGATCATCGCCGAGAAGTCGGGCACGATCGCCTTCGGCCGCGATTACAAGAACAAGCGTCGCCTGACGCTGACGCCGCACGACGGTTCGGAGGCGGTCGAGTACCTGATCCCGAAGGGCAAGCACATCCACTTGCAGGACGGGGACGTGGTCGAGCTCGGCGACTACATCGTCGACGGCAACCCGGCGCCGCACGACATCCTGGCGATCAAGGGCGTGGAGGAGTTGGCCGCCTACCTCGTCAACGAGATCCAGGAGGTCTACCGGCTCCAGGGCGTGTCGATCAACGACAAGCACATCGAGGTCATCGTCCGGCAGATGCTGCAGAAGGTGGAGATCACCGACGGCGGCGACTCGGACATCCTCACCGGCGACCAGATCGACCGGACGGAGCTGGCCGAGTACAACGAGAAGCTGCTCGCCGAGGGCAAGAAGCCGATCCAGGGCGTTCCGGTCCTGCTCGGCATCACCAAGGCGTCGCTGCAGACGAAGTCGTTCATCTCGGCGGCTTCGTTCCAGGAGACCACCCGCGTCCTCACCGAGGCGGCGGTCAACGGCAAGGTCGACACCCTGGAGGGACTGAAGGAGAACGTCATCGTCGGCTCGCTCATCCCGGCCGGCACCGGTTCGCTCGCGGCGGATATCCGCTCCATCGCGCGCCGCCGCGACAGCTTGATCCTGCAGCAGCGCTCCGCCGAGAACGCGGCCAACGCCGCCGAGCTCAGCGAGCTGCCCCCGGCCGCGGCCGAGTAGGCCTTCCGGCAACGATCGCCCGTCCGCGGTTCGCGGACGGATAAGGCGGACGAGAAAAGCCCCGGCTCGCGAGAGCCGGGGCTTTTTCGTTGAGTCCGGGCGTGCCCGATCCTTTCGTGATCGCGGGTTTGGATGTCCCGCAAGCGCGGCGATCGCGAGGCGCGGGGAGGGGGCGACGAAGCGATCGGCCTCGAAGCGGGCGCGGGCGTGACCTGCGATCCGCCCTCCGGGCCCCCCAGGCACCCGACCCGTCCGACCCGTTCGGCGCATCGGATCAGACGAGCAACGGCGCCTTCGTCTGGGGTGCGTCGCCCGATATTTGAATTGGCGCGGGCGAAAATTTGAAACCTGAGAAAATTACAGTATTAGCCGGCTTGTTTTGACTTTTTTGTCATGCGCTTGTCATCGGTCTCAGCGCATTCCAGCGAAGGACCGTAGGCGTGTCGCGCTTGCCCGAAAGGCACGTCTCGGACTGCAGGCATCGGGTTGTCTGCAGGAATGACAATAAAATCGCTGGAGATGAAAATGGCCTCGACTGCCGGTCCCATCAAGAATGTGATCGTGATGATCGCAGACGGTGCGGGCTTCAATACACTCGAGGCAACCCGTCTTTACTTGAACGGTCTCGCGAACGGCGATCCGCGGGCGGGCGCGGCCGGCAAGGTGCTGATTGCCGACGGACCCAGCTTCACCGCCACCGCGCAGTCGGTCTACCCGCTCGACAACCGCACCACCCCCGTTCCCGGCGAGACCGGCCTCGCCCAGAACCCGACGGTGGTCTACGACCCGGCCAAGAACTACGATTTCACCCGCGTCGCGGGCCTCGACCCGAACGGCCAGCCCCGCGCCTTCGCGGGCTACGAGTGGAACCGCAACACCTATCCCGATTCGGGCAACACCGCCTCGTCCATCGCCACCGGCGGCAAGACCTACAACAACGCCATCGACGTCGACGGCAACGGCGCGGACCTGTTCTCGATCGCGGAACTCGCCAAGCAGCAGGGCAAGGCGACCGGTGTCGTCACCACCGTGCAGTTCAGCGACGCGACGCCCTCGGCGACGGGCGGCGCCCACAACATCGCCCGCTCGAACGCCAACCAGATCGCCCGGGAGATGTTCGGGAGCGGCACGCTCGACGTGATCGCCGGCACCGGCAACCCGGATTACGACGATAACGGGCGCCTGCGCACCGCGCCGGACAACACCTGGATCGGCGCCGACCTCTGGAACGGCCTGAAGGCCGACACCTACCGCTCGCAGGACGGGGCGAGCTGGAACCTGCTGCAGGACCGCGCCGCGATCCAGGCCGCCGGCACCGGCGCGCCGACGGCCGAGCGCCTGGCGATGATCTCGAAGGCGTTCACCAGCAGCAACTTCAACCGCTCGGGGGAGGCGCCGCCGAACGGCACCGAGATCCCCTTCAGCGTGCCGCGCCTCGAATCCTCGGCCACGCTGTCCGAGCTGTCGCTCGCCGCCCTCAACAAGCTGAACGCCGATCCGGACGGTCTCTACCTGATGATCGAGGGCGGCGCCGTCGATCGCGCCATGCACGCGAACAATCGCGGTCGGATGATCGAGGAATACATCGACTTCAACAACGCGGTGAAGACGGTCGTCGACTACATCAACTCGCCGACGAGCCGGGCGACCTTCGAGGACACCCTGCTCATCGTCACCGCCGACCACGACCACCTGTTCTTCGGTCCCGAGGGGGCCACCATTCCCTACCAGCCGGTCCAGCCCGACCGGAACGGCGACGGCGTGCCGGAGGGCCTGTTCTTCTCGGGCAGCCACTCGAACCAGATCATTCCGCTCTTCGCCGCAGGCGCCGGATCGGCCCAGCTCAAGCAGCTCGCCGACCAGACCGACTCCTTCACCAACGCGCAGGGTCAGGTGGTCGGCAGCGGGCGCGCCTACACGGACGAGGCCGAGCTCGGCAACTACCTGCTGGGGGCCACCCGCCTCGGCGCCACGGCGGTGACCACCGGCAACGACAACCTGATCGGCACCGATGCCGGCGAGACGCTGGACGGGCTCGCGGGCAACGACGTCATCGACGGGCGCGGCGGCAACGACACCCTGATCGGCGGCCTCGGCAACGACGTGCTGCGCGGCGGCCTCGGCAACGACACCGTCACCGGTGGCGCGGGCAGCGACACCGCCCTGTTCGACGTCAGCACCGACGGCGCCGACCAGATCAATCTCGGCGAGGGCAGCGACCGCGTCGATGTCTCGGCCGCCGCCGCCGGGCAGGTGCGCCTGACCTTCACCTCCGCCGAGGTCGGCAACGGCAGCGCCAATGACGGGCGCGCGAACGCCAACCAGGATGGCGGCCTCGCCGTGCGGCTGCAGGCCGAGGGGGCCGACGGTGCCCTGACCGGCTCCGTCACCCGCATCGACGACGAGGGCATCACCCTGGTCGCGACGACGGACGGCCTCACCTTCGACGTGCGCGACCTCGTCGCCGGGACGGAGCGGGGCGATACCTTCCGGGTCGTGGCGCTGGGCACCTCGGCCGCCGATACGCTCGCACCGCTCACCGGCCGCACGGCCGAGAGCCACTACATCAATGCCGGCCAGGGCGACGACAGGGTCACCGGCGGCAGCGCCGCCGACTTCCTCGTGGGCGGCACCGGCAACGACACGCTGGACGGCCTCGCCGGCAACGACAGCTTCATCGGCGGCGCGGGCAACGACCGCATCAATGGCGGCGACAGCACCGACCGCGCCATCTTCTCCTACGCCCTCGGCAGCCTGGCCCTGGGGCGCGACGCGAGCGGGTTCCTCACCCTCACGGGCACCGAGGGCACCGACACGGTGACGGGGATCGAGCAGTTCCAGTTCAGCGACCGGGTGGTCGACCTGGCAGACGGCAATCCCCTCGTCGACGACCTGTTCTACCTGACCCAGTACAAGGACGTGCTCGCCTCCGGGCAGGACGCCGACGCGCACTACGCCGCCAACGGCGCGAGCGAGGGCCGCGACCCCAACGCCTTCTTCTCCGCCAAGGGCTATGCCGGCATCAACGCCGACGCCGTCCGCTCGAGCGCCAACGCCCTGAGCCACTACGAGACCACCGGCTACAAGGAGGGCCGCGATCCGGGCGTCGGCTTCGACAACGAGTTCTACCTCGCCCGCAACAAGGATGTCGCCGCCGCCGGGCTCAACCCGCTCAAGCACTATCTCGAGTACGGCCAGTCCGAGGGCCGCGCCATCTTCGAGGCGGTCGGCAAGGCGGACACCATCAAGGGCGGGTTCGACGCCGAGTTCTACCTGCTCGGCAATGCCGACGTCCTCCAGGCGGCCCAGGCCGCAGGCCGGACCGACACCTTCGCCTACGCCCGCCAGCATTTCGACACCTATGGCTGGAAGGAGGGCCGCGATCCGAACGCGGTGTTCGACACCAAGGGCTATCTCGCCGCCTACAGGGATGTGGCGCAGGCCGGCATCAACCCGCTGAACCACTACGACACCTATGGCTGGAAGGAGGGCCGCGATCCGTCGCGCGACTTCGACAGCTCGGCCTACCTGCAGGCCAATCCCGACGTGGCCCAGGCGGGGCTCAACCCCCTTCAGCACTACCTCCAGTACGGCCTCGTCGAGAACCGGGCCGTTCTCAACGACGGACGGTTCGATTTCGGCCTGATCGGCTGAGTCCCCATCCGGCTGGTCCTTCCAAAATCGCGGATCCACGCCTCGCCCGGGCGAGGCGCGGATTGGCCGAGACGGTGTCGACGTCGATCACGCCGACACCGGACGCGGTCGCCGGCCGTTTCCCTGAAGCCCGTTTCCATGCAGCCCGTGTCCACGATCGGGGAAAGCCGTGATGCGAGCCCGCGGGGGCGCCGCGTCACGGCTCCGGCGTGTCCGTCCCGCTTCACCGCCCCGTGCGCACCCGGGTCCAGGCGCGCGTCACGAAGCGCTGGGTCGAGTCGTTCCAGGCGGTGTTGACCGAGAGCCGCTGCATCACCGCCTCGTCCGGGTAGATGCCGGGATTGTTGCGGATCTCCGGCTTCACGAATTTCTGCGAGGCGAGATTGCCGTTGGCATAGGAAACGAAGTTGGTGTTGGCCGCGGCCACCTCGGGGCGCATCATGTAGTCGATGAAGGCGTGGGCCTCGGCCGGGTGGGCGGCGTCCTTCGGGATCGCGAAGGCGTCGAACCACATCAGCGCGCCCTCCTTCGGGATGAAGTAGGCGACCTCGACGCCGTTCTTCGATTCCTCGGCGCGCTTCTTCGCCTGCATCACGTCGCCGGAATAGCCGACCGCGAGGCAGACATCGCCGTTGGCGAGCCCGTTGATGTATTCCGAGGAGTGGAATTTCCGCACCGAGCCGCGGACCTTGTAGAGCGCGTCGGTCACCGCCGTGATGTCGTCCCAGCGCTTCGAGTCGGACTTGTAGCCGTAGAAGGGCAGGATCGAGGGGATCAGGTCCTCGGGAGAATCGAGGAGCATGACGCCGCAATCCTTGAGCTTGGCCATGGAGCTCGGATTGAGCACGAGGCTCCAGCTGTTCAGCGGCGCATTCGCGCCCAGGCGCTCGCGCACGGCGGCGACATTCACGCCGATGCCGGTCGTGCCCCACATGTAATCGACGGCGTAGGTGTTGCCGGGGTCGTAAGCCTGGAGCCGGCCCGTAATCTCGGGCCAGGCGTGCTTGAGGTTCGGGATCTTCGCCTTGTCGAGGGGCAGGAAGATTCCGGCCCGGATCAGGCGCTGCAGGAACGGGCCCGAGGGCACGACGATGTCGTAGCCGGACTTGCCGGCCAGGAGCTTCGTCTCGAGGATCTCGTTGTTGTCGTAGGTGTCGTAGACGACCTTGATCCCCGTCTCCCTGGTGAAGTCGTCGAGCACCTTCGGGTCGATATAGTCCGACCAGTTGTAGATGTTGACGACCCGCTCCTCGGCCCGCAGGCTACCGGCCGCGCAGAGGAGGAAGGGGAGGGCGGCGAGCCCTCCCAGCAGACGCCGCCGGATCACGATTTGCCCCGCGCGGCGGTGACGGCGATCTCGACGCGGTATTCGGGGGCGACGAGCCGCGCCTCGACGGTGGCGCGGGCGGGCGGGTTGGTCTTGTCGACCCAGGCGTCCCAGGCGGCGTTCATCTCGGCGAAGCCGGCGATGTCGGCGAGGTAGATCGTCGCCGACAGGATGCGGGACTTGTCGCTGCCGGCTGCCATGAGCAGCCGGTCGATCTGCTCCAGGATCTGCTGGGTCTGTGCGGTAACGCCGGTGCCGACCACGTCGGCGGCCACCTGACCCGCCAGGAAGACGAGGTCGCCGTGGGCGACCGCCTGGGACATGCGCGGGCCGGTCTCGTAGCGTTCGATGGTCATGGTCGTGGTCGCCGGTCTCGGTTCGTGAATGAGGGCGGACCCTTCTGCCGTCCCGGGCGGTTGCCCGTAAAGGGGTTCGTGCGCCGCGCCATGGGAGCGGACTGGCGCCGGAGACCGGCCCGGCGCCCTGCGCCCCGATTTTTTGAAGGCGCGCGCATTTCCCGAGGCAACCGGCATCGTTGCTCGCGCGTTTGTCATGCGAATACGGCCAAGTCTTCCGGCCGGAACTTCAGATCGAAGACGCATTTCGGGGTTGGAACGACATGGAAATTCTCTGGACCATCATCATCGGCTTCGTGGCCGGCGTCATCGCCAAGTTCATCATGCCCGGTGACAAGGAGCCCGCCGGCTTCATCATGACGACGATCCTCGGCATCGTCGGCGCCTTCGTCGCGACCTTCATCGGTCAGGCGATCGGCTGGTACGGCCCCAACGAGGGCGCCCGCTTCATCGGCTCCATCGTCGGCGCCTGCGTCGTACTCGCGATCTACGGCTTCATCGCCGGCCGCACCAGCAGCCGCTCGCTCTGATACGCGGCAGACCGACCACCACGAAAAAGGGGCGCTCCTCGGGGAGCGCCCCTTTTTCGTTGCGGATACCCGGACCGGTCGGCGAATGAGCGAAGCTGCCGCCGGCCGATCCGGGTTCGTGAAAGAAATCAGCCGGTCAGGTCGCGCCCGCCCGCCGTGACGGCCTTGACCGCGCAATGGCCGGTGGCGCCGCGCACCGCGAGCCCGACGCCGACCACCAGGGCGGCGAGGCTCAGGAGCTTGTTCGGCCGGGGCTGGGCCGCCGCGGCAGCGATGCCGAGGCCCAGCGCGACGGAGACCGCCCGCTCGGTCATGCTCAGGTTCGGCTCGCCCGAAAAAATGTCCTCGATCATCTCGTTCACGGTCAACGCACTCCTTCTCGACGCTCGTGCGACTTCGCGGGGCGAACGCGGGGCCGGCGGGGCCGTTCCGTCGGTCGGCGACTATGACGCCGCCTGCGCTTCAGCGAGCAGCCTGTCATCGATCGCCCGCGCCCGCACGGCGGCCTCCCGCGCGAGGTGGCGCCCGGCATAGGCCTCGAAGGCGGGGCGCTTCGGGATCGTGCCGAACTGCATCCCCCAGCCGAGATGCGAGGCGACGTAGAGGTCGGCGGCGCTGAACCGGTCGCCCGCCACGAACTCGACCCCGGAGACCGCGCCTTCGAGGGTGTCGAGGGCCGTCTCCAGGCTGCCGTAGCCGACCATGCCCTGCATCCGCGGGTCGTCGGGCACGCTGACCTTGAGCACCCCGTTCGTCACCGCGGCCTCGAGCGGGCCGGCGCAGAAGAACAGCCAGCGGTAATAGGGGCCGCGGTCGCGGTGATCCGGCGCGGGGGCGAGCCCCGCCTGCGGGAAGGCATCGGCGAGATAGGCGAGGATCGCGGGGCATTCGGTCACCACCGTGCCGCCGTGGCGCAGCGCCGGCACCTTCCCCATCGGGTTGATCGCCCGGTAGGCCGGCGCCTTCATCGAGGCGCCGTAGCCGAGGATCTCGGTGCGGTAGGGCGCGCCGACCTCCTCCAGCATCCAGCGGACGATCCGGCCGCGGGACATCGGGTGGGTGTAGAAGACGAGGTCGTCGGACATCGGCAGGTTCCGGGGCCAGTCACCCGCGCGGCGGGCGTCGTCCCGGTGTTAGGCGAGGGCGCGCGACCGAGGAAGCCTCGGTCGCACGATCTCAGAACAGCACGGCCTCAGAACCGCGCGATGAGCTGGAAGCGTACGGTGCGGGGTGCGCCGGGCAGGATGTTGTTGTTGTTGTGCGCGGAGACGATGTAGCGCCGGTCGAACAGGTTCTCGATGTTGACCTGGGCGCGCATGGTCTCGCTGAACGCGTAGAACACGCCGGCATCGAACCGTGAAAAACTCGGCAGGCGCACCGTGTTGTCCGACGATGCGAAGCTGGCGTCCTGGTAGAGGTAGCCCACGCCGACGGAGAAGCGCTCGCCGATGTCGAACTTGTTCCACAGGCTGAAGCTGTTGAGGGGAACGCCGCCGACGCGGTTGCCGGCCCGGATCACGTCGCCGTCGTCGTCGAGGTCGGCGACGATGCGCGGCTCGGTATAGGCGTAGCCGCCGGAGATCTGCCACCAATCGGTCGCGTAGCCGGCCAAGCCGATCTCGGCGCCCCGCGTGTTCGTCTTGCCCGGGCCGGCGGAGAAGCCGGCTTCGGTGGAGGAGGGGATCGGCTGGTTGTCGCGATCGAGGTTGAACAGCGCCGCGGTGAGGATCAGGGCCGGTGTGATCTCGTATTTCACGCCGATTTCCACGTTCTCGAACCGCTCGGGCGCGGACAGAGCGGTTGTCGGGTCGAGCACGCGGAACTGATCGCCCGCGCTCGGCAGGAAGGACACCGAGTAGCTGCCGTAGAAGGCGAGATTCGGCAGCGGCTTCACCACGACGCCGACTCGCGGCGAGACGAGATTGTCGATGCGGCTGTTCGGCTGGGCAGGGAGCCCAGTCGCGGCGTCGGGCCGACGGTCGCGCGACTGGAAATCGAAGCGGTCGAAGCGGGCGCCGACGATGAACTGCAGATGCTCGTCGATCTCGATCTGGTCCTGGGCGAAGGCGGAGAAGACGCCGAGCCGATAGGTATTGTTGCGGCCGGTGGCGAGATTCCGGAGGGCCGCCCCCTCGGTCGTGGTCGGGGCGAAGGGATTGACGGGGAGATTGCGGGTGCCGGTCGAGTCCCAGAGGAAGTCGCGCCGGAAGTCGATCCCCTCCTGGAAGCCGAGTTCCAGGCCGGCCACCACGGTATGGGCGAGGGGGCCGGTCGTAAATTTGTAGGTGAAGTCGGTCTGGTTGAAATAGTTCGTGCGGTCGGTCTGGCTGCCGTAGCCGCGCATCACGAACGAGGTCTCGTCGGCATTGACCGGAGAGTTGGGGTAGGCGTTCTGATGGTATTTCGCGTAGTCGGCGATCCGCGTCTGGCTGCGCATCACGACGCCGTTCTCGAAGACGTGGTCGAGCTGCGCGTTGCCGATATGCGCATCGACGAAGCCGTTCGAGATGAGGGGCGCGCCGAACAGCGTGCTGGTGTTCTCGCGATAACGCCAGGGGCGCCCGAACTGCGAGGGGATGCCGCGGTCGGCGATGCGGTTGTCGGAGAAGAACTCGTAGGATAGGCGTAGCGTTGTCTGCGGCCCGAGCAGGAAGGTCATCGTCGGGTTCACGCCGTAGCGGCGGATGTCGATGAAGTCGCGGTAGGTCGCCGTATCCTCGAACACGCCGTTCATGCGGACGAAGACGGTGTCGGAGACGCGGTCGCCGACATCGACCGCCATGCGCTTGTTCCAGAACTGGCCGCCCTGCACCAGCACCTCGCGGACGGCCAAGCCGTCGGCTTCCTTCAGCACGCGGTTGACCACGCCGCCGCCGCCGCCGCGGCCGAAGATCATCGCGTTGGGGCCTTTCAGCACCTCGATGCGCTGGGTGTTGTAGAGGTCGCGGTAGTAGCGCGCGTCGTCGCGGATGCCGTTGACGAAGAAGTCGGCGGTCGTGCGCTGGCCGCGGATCAGGAGTTCGTCGCGGTGGCCCTCGCCCTGGGCGATGGCGACGCCGGGCACGTAGCGCAGCGCCTCGCCGATCGACTGGACGTTCTGGTCGCGGATCTGCGCCTCCGTCACCACCGAGATCGCCTGCGGCGTGTCGATCAGCGGCGTGTCGGTCTTGGTGGAGGAGCGCAGGCGCCGGGCGACGTAGCCCGCCTGGGAGCCGGAACTGTCGACGACGAGGCCGCGCCCGAGCCCCGAGCCGGCCACGCTGATCATGTCGAGGGTGACGCCACCGACCGAGGGGGACGCGGCGAGCGGATGGAGCGCTTGAGCTGTCGGCAGGCCGGTGTTGATTTCGGTGACTTGTGCTTGGGCTGGATGGATTAAAGCCGCCGCGATGCTGGCTGAAGCGACGGAGCTCAGCAACAACGGCCGCAGCAAAGCACGGCTCTTGCGAGCGTTCTTCATAAGTCTTCCCCCTTATTTTATTAGAATAGACGGGGAAGGCTTGGCCATAATCCGGGCCGGTTTCGCGAAATACGAACTATTCCGGATCTGCCGATATCTTATGGAAATTAGGCAATTGGGCCTGTGCCGTTGCGCAATTCACTGAGGCGGATGATACCGTTTTCGGTTGATCGCCTCGGGTTTTACCAAACGCCGTCATCGCGAGGCGAAGCCGAAGCGATCCAGGGCGCGACCTTTTCGCAGATGTCGCGCACTGGATTGCCACGGCTTCGCCTCGCGATGACGGAGAAGCGACCGGCGTCATAAACCGGATGACGGGCGAGAGATCGTTCGCGCGGCCGGAGTGCTCCGAACCGACCGGCCAATAGCAAAGAGCGCGGCCCCCGGAGGGACCGCGCTCTTCAAGCACTCGATGGGACGGTGAGGGAGGGCTTACTCGCCCGCCGATTCCCGGCGGCGCTCGCCGCGGTCGCGGCGGGGGCCGCGGTCGCCGCGATCACCCCGGTCGCTGCGCTCCTCGCGCTCCGGCTCGCCGCGCTCCGCGCGCTCGGCCTTGAGCTTCTCGGTGATGTCCTCGCCGGTCTCCTGATCGACGACCTTCATCGACAGGCGGATCTTGCCGCGCTCGTCGGCGCCGAGGAACTTCACCTTGACCTTCTGGCCCTCCTTCACGACGTCGCCGACCTTGGCGACGCGCTGCGGGGCGAGCTCCGAGATGTGGACGAGGCCGTCCTTGGCGCCGAAGAAGTTCACGAAGGCGCCGAACTCCATGATCTTGACGATCGTGCCGTCGTAGATCGTGCCGGCCTCGGGCTCGGCGACGATGGAGCGGATCCAGTTATAGGCCGCCTTGATCGCCTTGCCGTCGGAGGAGGCGATCTTCACGACGCCGGTATCCTCGATGTTGATCTTGGCGCCGGTCTTCTCGACGATCTCGCGGATGATCTTGCCGCCGGTGCCGATCACGTCGCGGATCTTGTCGGTGGGGATCTGCATCGTCTCGATGCGCGGCGCGTACTCGCCGAGCTCCGGACGGGCCGCGGTCAGGGCCTGGGCCATCTCGCCGAGGATGTGGGCGCGGCCGTCCTTCGCCTGGGCGAGGGCGACGCGCATGATCTCCTCGGTGATGCCGGCGATCTTGATGTCCATCTGGAGCGAGGTGATGCCCTCGTCCGTGCCGGCCACCTTGAAGTCCATGTCGCCGAGGTGATCCTCGTCGCCGAGGATGTCGGAGAGCACCGCGAAACGCTCGCCTTCGAGGATGAGGCCCATGGCGATGCCGGCCACCGGACGGCGCAGGGGCACGCCCGCATCCATCAGCGACAGCGAGCCGCCGCAGACGGAGGCCATGGAGGAGGAGCCGTTCGACTCGGTGATCTCGGAGACCACGCGGATCGTGTACGGGAACTCGTGGGCCGGCGGCAGAACGGGCCGGATCGCGCGCCAGGCGAGCTTGCCGTGGCCGATCTCGCGGCGGCCGGGCGAACCCATGCGGCCGGTCTCACCGACGGAGTAGGGAGGGAAGTTGTAGTGGAGCAGGAACCGCTCCTTGTAGGTCCCCTCCAGCGCGTCGATGAACTGCTCGTCCTCGCCGGTGCCGAGCGTGGCGACGACCAGCGCCTGGGTCTCGCCGCGGGTGAACAGCGAGGAGCCGTGGGCGCGGGGAAGCACGCCGACTTCCGAGACGATCGGACGGACCGTCTTCACGTCACGACCATCGATCCGGCTTCCGGTGTCGAGGATGTTCCAGCGGACCACCTTCGACTGGGCCTCCTTGAAGGCGGCCTTGACCTTCTCAGGCGAGAACTTCTGCTCGCCCTCGGCCGGGCAGAGGGCGGCGACCACCTTCGCCTTCACGGCATCGACGGCGGCATAGCGCTCCTGCTTGACGGTCTTCTTGTAGGCGTCGCGCAGCTCCGCCTCGCAGATGTCGAGGACGGCCTTCTCGACGTCGGCGTTCTCCGGCGGGGAGAAGTCGCGCGGCTCCTTGGCGGCCTTCTCGGCGAGACGGATGATCGCCTCGATGACCGGCTGGAAGTGCTTGTGGCCGAACATCACGGCCCCGAGCATCACGTCCTCGGAGAGCTCCTTGGCCTCGGACTCGACCATCAGCACGGCGTCCTGGGTGCCGGCGACGACGAGGTCGAGGGTGGACTCGGCGATCTCGGTCACCAGCGGGTTCAGCTTGTAGCCGCCGTTGAGGTAGCCGACGCGGGCGGCGCCGATCGGGCCCATGAACGGCACGCCGGACAGGGTCAGCGCGGCGGAGGCCGCCACCATCGAGACGATGTCGGGATCGTTCTCGAGGTCGTGGGAGAGGACGGTGACGACGACCTGGGTGTCGTTGCGCCAGCCCTCGACGAAGAGCGGGCGGATCGGCCGGTCGATCAGGCGGGAGACCAGGGTCTCCTTCTCGGAGGGACGGCCCTCGCGCTTGAAGTAGCCGCCCGGAATGCGGCCGGCGGCGTAGGCGCGCTCCTGGTAGTTCACGGTGAGCGGCATGAAGTCGATGCCGGCCTTGGGCTCCTTGGCCGCGACCACGGTCGCGAGCACGGTGGTCTCGCCGTAGGTGGCGACCACGGCGCCGTCCGCCTGGCGGGCGGTCTTGCCGGTCTCGAGGACGAGCTTGCGGTCGCCCCAGATCAGCTCTTCACGTTGTACGTCGAACATGTGTGTCTTCTGCCTTCGAACATGCGGGTCGGGCGAGCCCGGCGCCGCCAGAGGCAAGACGGCGAGACGCTTCATCGTTGAACGGAAGCGTCTCGCGATCCTGCCCTGGCGCCCTTTGCCTTCAAGCCGCCCGGGGCGGACCGGCCGGGCCCCATGCCCGGACAGTCCCTCTTGGTGTGCCGTGCTCTCTTGGCGCCGAACTTGGCGCCGAACCGGTGTCCGCTTCGGCTGAGAGCACGTGTGAAAACGCGGTCCCGAGGGACCGCGCGGATAGCCTTAGCGGCGGATGCCGAGGCGCTCGATGAGGGTGCGGTAGCGCGCCTCTTCCTTGCGCTTCAGGTAGTCGAGCAGCGAGCGGCGCTGCGACACCAGCTTCAGGAGGCCGCGGCGGGAGTGGTTGTCCTTGCCGTGGGTCTTGAAGTGGGCGGTCAGGTTGGTGATCCGCTCGGTGAGGATGGCGATCTGGACCTCCGGCGAGCCGGTGTCCTTGTTGCCCTTGGCGTATTCCTTGATGAGCGCGGTCTTGCGCTCTGCCGTGATCGACATCGCAGGCCTTTCAGATGAGGTTTGGGTCGGAGGCGCCGCCCACGGGAGGGGAAGGGCGCCTTTGAGAAACTTGCGGTCGGGCCGGTGCCGGGATGTCGTCCAGCACGGTCAGCCGCAAGCGGCACAAGCCCCGCCCGGTGACCGGGTCGAGGCGGCGCGGACCATACACGAAATTGCGGGAAGTGCCAGTGCTGCCCGCCCGGGCGATATCGGCTTCACACGGCCTCACGCCCGGCGCGGATTTCGCGTTGCCGGATGCAACCGCCTCAGCCATGCGAGACTTCATGCCCCTTCCCGCCCTCGGCGCCCGCAAGCCCATCGCCGCCCTCGTCGCCGACGAGGCCGATCCGAGCGGTCCGACCCTGGCCAGGAATCTCTCCGCCTTCAGCCTCGTCTGCATCGGCGTCGGAGCGACGGTCGGGGCGGGGATCTTCGTGCTCACCGGCACGGCGGCGGCCAATTTCGCCGGGCCGGGGCTGATGCTCTCCTTCGTGCTCGGGGCGGTGGCGAGCGGGCTGGTGGCGCTCTGCTACGCCGAACTCGCCGCGATGATCCCCGTGGCCGGCTCGACCTATTCCTACACCTACGCGACGCTGGGCGCGCTGCCGGCCTGGATCATCGGCTGGGATCTGGTGCTCGAATTCGCCATGGCCGCGGCGACCATCGCCGTCGGCTGGTCGGGCTACGCGCAGAGCCTGCTCGCCGATATGGGCCTGCGGTTGCCGGCCGCGCTCGCCGCGGCGCCGGGGGAGGGCGGCTTCGTCGACTTGCCGGCGGCCCTCGTGGTGCTGGTGCTCACCGCGCTGCTGATGCGCGACAACCGGGGGGCCGCCCGCACCAACACCGTGCTGGTGCTGCTCAAGGTGGCGATCATCCTCGCCTTCCTCGGCCTCGGCGCCGCGCATCTGCGGCCCGAACTCTGGCACCCGCTGGTGCCGCCGAACGAGGGCGCGTTCGGCGCCTTCGGCTGGAGCGGCATCTTCCGCGGGGCCGGCGTCGTGTTCTTCGCCTATGTCGGCTTCGAGACGATCTCGACCGCCGCCAGCGAGACCCGCCATCCGCAGCGGGACGCGCCGGTGGGCCTGCTCGGCTCGCTCCTCGTCACCGCGGCGCTCTACGTGGCGGTGGCCGCGGTGCTCACCGGCCTCGTGCCCTATCGCGAACTCGATGTGGCCGACCCGATCGCCAAGGCGATGGCGGTGACGGGGCTGACCGGCTTCTCGGCGGCGATCAAGCTCGGCGCCCTGATCGGGCTGACGACGGCGGCGCTCACCGCGCTCTACGGGCAGGCACGGATCGGCTACGCCATGGCCCGCGACCGCATGCTGCCGGATGCCTTCGCGCGCATCGGCGCGCGGAGCCGGACGCCGTTCGTCGCCCAAGGCATCATCGGGGTCGCCACCGCTCTCGTGGCGGCGCTGGTGCCGATCAATATCCTCGGCGAACTCGTCAGCATCGGCACGCTGTTCGCCTTCATCCTCGTCTGCGCCAGCGTGCTGATCCTGCGCCGGACGGAGCCGGAGCGGGCGCGGCCCTTCCGGGTGCCGGGCGGCGCGGTCGTGCCGGTGTTGGGCATCCTCGCCTGCCTCGCCCTGATGGCGAGCCTGCCCGGCGATACTTGGCTGCGGCTGCTGGCCTGGCTCGGCCTCGGGCTGGCGATCTGGTTCGGCTACGGCCGTCGCCGGGTCGGGGCAGATCCAGGTTTCGAAAGGACAAGTCCTTTCGCGGGTTCCCCGCAGAGCCCTGGTTGAAGGGAGGCCGGGGCTCTGCCCCGGCACCCCGCCAAAGGGATGAATCCCTAGACTTAGTACGAGCGGTGGGAGCCCGCGGCGCGGCCGCCGCCGTAGCGGCGGCGCAGGTACGATATGGCCTTGGGCAGCAGGAAGACGACGAGGATCTGGCGCAGGATCGAGCGCATTCGGTTGGACTCCGTCTCAACAATTCGCGTTGGAGGCCAAATGCCCGGAAGGGCGTCCGCGTTCCCCGGCTACAGTTCCAGCGACAGCGTGACCGGCACGTGGTCGGACGGCTTCTCCCAGCCGCGGGCCGCGCGGAACACCGCGACCTCGCGCACGGTGCCGGCGAGATCCGGCGAGACCCAGGCATGGTCGAGGCGCCGGCCCTTGTTGGCCAGCTCCCAGTTCGGCGAGCGGTAGCTCCACCACGTGTAGATCTTCTCGGGCTCCGGGGTGAGGAGCCGGGCCGCGTCGATCCAGCCGGCCTCCCCGCGCAGGGTCTCCAGGGCCTCGGTCTCGACAGGCGTGTGGCTCACCACGTCGAGGAGCTGCTTGTGCGACCAGACATCGTGCTCCAGCGGCGCGACGTTGAGGTCGCCGACCAGGATCGCCGGGCCGGAGACGCGCCGTCCGCCCCAGGCGCGCAGCTCGGACAGGAAGTCGAGCTTGTGCGCGAATTTCGGGTTGAGGTCGCGGTGGGGCACGTCGCCGCCCGCCGGCACGTAGAAATCGTGCAGCACGATCCCCGCCGCCGGCCCCGCCTCGGGCCCGAGCACCGCCGAGATGTGGCGCGCATCCGCCCGCTCGCAGAAGCTCATCACGTCGCGAGTCAGCAGGGGGAAGCGCGAGACGATCGCAACGCCGTTATACCCCTTCTGCCCGGCGAACACGATGTGCTCGTAGCCCGAGCCCTTGAACGCCTTGAGCGGGAACAGCTCGTCGGGGCACTTGGTCTCCTGCAGGCAGAGCACGTCGGGCTGCGCTTCGCGCAGGAAGCGCAGCACGGACTCGATGCGCAGGCGCACCGAGTTGATGTTCCAGGTCGTGACGGTGAGGCGCACGGGCGTTGCCTGAGAAGCGTGGCGTGGGGTGCCGCCCCGTTAGCCCAACCCGCGCGGCTCGTAAAACCGTCACGCCGCGGCGGCCTCCTCCTCAAGGGCGAGGCCGTGCAGCACGGCGCAGAGCTTGTCCCCGGTCATCCGCGACAGGTCGAAGCCGCTCTCGCTCCCCATCTCGCCGTAGAGGGCCGCCTCGGCCTTTGAGGCGCCGACGAAGGCCATCGACCAATTGGTGAACAGCCGCCCCTGCACCGCCTCGAAGGCGATCAGCGAGACGTCGCCGTGACGCTCATCCTGCTGGATGCGCTCGAAGGTGGTCTCGACCGCCTCGCCCGGCCCTTCCAGCACCTGCGCGAAGCAGCCGGCGTTGAACATCAGCGCGCCGGTGACGCCGACGCGGGCGTTGTTGGTGCGGCTCGTGGCGAGGATGCCGCGGATCGTCTCGTGCATCGCGGCCGGTTCGCCGGAGACCCGGTTGCGGCTGTAATAGACGAGGCGGCGCAGATCTTGGCTCGTCGCATCCTGGTTCGGCGCGTTCGGGCTCATCGGGGGCTCCTGCTCATCGGGGCTTCTTGGATCAGGCGAGGGACGGCTTCAGCAGGGCGGCCGCCTGGGCCGCCGGCATCGGTCGCCCGGTCAGGTAGCCCTGAACCTCGGTGCAGCCCTCGGCGCGGATGGCGTCGAGCTGCGACTTCGTCTCGACCCCTTCCGCGGTGGTGCGCATGCCGAGGCTAGCGCCGAGCCGGGCGATCGCCCGCACGATCGCCCCGCACTCGGCATTGCCTTCCATGCCGCGGACGAAGGACTGGTCGATCTTGATCTTGTCGAAGGGGAATTTCTGCAGGTAACTCAGGGACGAGTAGCCGGTGCCGAAATCGTCCATCGAGATCTTCACGCCGAGCGCGCGCAGGCCGTTCAGCACGTCGAGCACGCTGTCGGTGTTCTCCAGGAGCGCGCCCTCGGTGATCTCCAGTTCCAGCCGGGCCGGATCGAGGCCGGTCTGGGCCAGCACGTTCATCACCGTCTCGACCAGCTTGCCGCCGCGGAACTGCACCGGAGACAGGTTCACGGCGATCGAGGCGGGCTGCGTCCACGACGCCGCCTCGCGGCAGGCGGCGCGCAGGGCCCATTCGCCGATGCCGGTGATGACGCCGATCTCCTCGGCCAGCGGGATGAACAGGGCCGGCGAGACCGGGCCGCGCTCGGGATGGTTCCAGCGCAGCAGCGCCTCGAAGCCGGTCACCTCTCCCGTCTCCAGCCGGATCTGCGGCTGGAAGGCGAGGTCGAACTGCTTCAGGGCGAGCGCCCGGCGCAGGTCGATCTCCAGGCTGCGGCGCGCCTGCATCTGCGCGTTCATCGCCGGCTCGAAGAAGCGGTAGGTGCCCCGCCCCTCGGCCTTGGCCCGGTAGAGCGCGAGGTCGGCGTGCTTCAGGAGGTCGTCGGCATCGCGACCGTCGACGGGGGCGACCGCGACGCCGACACTGACGCCGACATTGAGCATGTGGCCGTCGACGACGTAGGTGCGCCCGACCAGATCGACGAGGCGGCGCGCCAGGGCCTCTGCGGCCTGCGGCTGCTCGGCACCCGCCTGGAGGATGGCGAACTCGTCGCCGCCGAGCCGTGCCACCACGTCCCCGCCGCGGGTGGCCTTGCGCAGGCGCTCGGCGACCTTGCGCAGGAGCGCGTCGCCGACCGGGTGGCCGAGGGTGTCGTTGACCGCCTTGAACCGGTCGAGGTCGAGCATCAGCACCGCGAGCGGCGTGCCGGTCTGGCCTGCCTCGGCGAGCGCCGCATCGAGGCGGTCGTGCAGGCCGACGCGGTTGCACAGGCCGGTCAGCGGCTCCTGCCGGGCCAGAGCCGCGCCGCGGAGATGTTCGGTCACGTCCTCGAAGGTGAGGGCGAAGCCGCCGATCGAGAGCGGCGCCAGCGCCGCCTCGACGCGGCGGTCGGCGGCGAGCGTCAGGCGTGCCCGGACCGGGCGGGCCGCGCGCACGGCATCGAGAACGGGCACGCCCTCCGGTTCCGCGGCGCCGGCGGACGCCAGCAGGGCGGTAAGCGAGAGGCCGGCCGGATCCGCGCAGGACAGAAGCGCCGCGGCGCGGGCATTGGCGAAGAGGACGGTGCCGCCCGCGTCGAGAAGGACGAGCGGGGCGGCCATCTCGGCGAGCGCCGCCTCCAACGGAGGGGAGGCCGGAAGCGACGGAGCGGCGAGAGCGGACATGAGGGCGGACATGCGGCCGGATGGCGTCCCATGGAGGCCGCCCCTCGTGGGCGGCCTGCCCATTGGCCCGCCCGCTTCTCAACGGATGCTTAAGGCGGGCGTCCGCCTCAGCGTAATCACGCTGTTATTCCAAGAATTCCCCCGGTCGCAACATAGGATATGCTAGCTATCTGCGGCGGTGGCGGGTTAAAATCAACCCATGTTGTTCCTCGGTCCTGCCTCCCCGGATCAGGGATTGCGGCCGTCGATCTGCTGCTGCATCGCCTTGTCCTCGGACCGGCCGTAATTGATGAAGAACAGCGATCCGTCGACCGCCTTGCCCTTCTGCAGGTTCGAGAGCTGCACAGTGGTAAGGTAGCCCTGCGGATCGGTGATCCGCCACTGCGACAGGGTCTTCATCTCGGCATCGAAGAAGAGCTGGATCTTCGAGGTGCCGCCGAGCGTCGAGCGGTCTTCCAGCCCGATGCGCACGCCGCCGGGATCGTTGGTGACCTCGCTCACCGTCAGGTCGCGGGCGA
The DNA here is from genome assembly GCF_002355515.1 of Methylorubrum populi. Taxonomy (NCBI): domain Bacteria; kingdom Pseudomonadati; phylum Pseudomonadota; class Alphaproteobacteria; order Hyphomicrobiales; family Methylobacteriaceae; genus Methylorubrum; species Methylorubrum populi. Next base: position 4,672,558 of record NZ_AP014809.1, read on the forward strand.
GGTCGATCTTGTCCCGCAGCAGGAATTTCAGCGGCGTCTGAGAGATGAAGTAGAGATCCTGCGTGCCGAGCTTGCGGTCGCGCACCGCGACCGAGGTGCCGTCGGCCACCACTTCGAGCGGGGAGGGCTGGTCGTACTCGAAGCGCAGGCGTCCGGGCTTGGCGAGCGTCAGCTTGCCGCCGATGCGCCGCCCGTCGGCGCCGATCTGGATGAACCCGCCGGTCAGCGTCTGGAAGCCGTTGAAATAGGCGTTGGCCGCCGCGACCACGGTGGCCGGGTCGGCGTCCTGCAGCGAGGCGGCGAGATTGGGTGCCCCCACCGCCGCAACCCGCGTGCCCGAGGCCGCGGGCGTTGCCGGGGCGGCCGCAGCGGGCTTGGCCGCCGCCTTGAGGCTGCCGGTCTTCTCGGCGGGCTTGTCCGCGCTCTTCTCAGTGGCCTTGTCCGTTCCCTTGCCGGGCTTGGCCGCCGCCTTCTTGGCCGGCGCCGGCGCGGCTTCCGGTTCGGGCGAAGCGGCCGGCGGCGGCGCCGGCTCTTCCTTGCGGCCGAACAGGCCGTCGAGGAAGGAGGAGACCTGGGCGTTCGCCGGAAGCGGCTGGAGCGCCAGCGCGGCGACCACGAGCAGCGGACCGGCGGCGGGGCGGAGGCGTCGGCCAGTCATCGTGTGGGCATCTCCGAAAGCGTGCGGGCGCGCGGGGCAGGTCGTCCCGGATGCGGACGCGCCGGCACTGCGGCGCGTCGGATGTCGTGTCGGCGGGTAGACCCGGCCCCTGTGGCGAATATGCGACGGGCCGGGTCCTGAAGGCTCACTCGTCGTCGTAGCCGCCGGACGGGGCGCCCGCGAGACCCTCGACCAGGATCTCGCGCTTGCCCGCATGGTTGGCCGGCCCGACGATCCCCTCGATCTCCATCCGCTCCATGATTGAGGCGGCGCGGTTGTAGCCGATCTGGAGACGGCGCTGGATGTAGCTCGTCGAGGCCTTGCGGTCGCGCAGGACCACGGCGATGGCCTGCTCGTAGAGTTCGCCGCCCTCCGCCCCGGCGGTCGCCGCGAAGGCGCCGATGTCGAAGACCGGCGCGTCGGCCTCCTCGGCCTCCGCGAAGTCGTCCTTCTCGGCCTTGGCCGCGGCGCGGGAGCCCTTGGCCGGCTTCTCCGGCTGGTCGGAGGAGCCGTCATCGGCCGTGACCGCCTCCAGATAGGAGGGCCGGCCTTGAGCCTTGAGGTGGGCCACCACCGTCTCGACCTCCGAGTCCGAGCAGAACGGCCCGTGCACGCGGGTGGTGCGTCCGCCGCCGGCCATGAACAGCATGTCGCCCTGGCCCAGCAGCTGCTCCGCACCCATTTCGCCCAGGATCGTGCGGCTATCGATCTTGCTCGTCACCTGGAAGGAGATGCGGGTCGGGAAGTTCGCCTTGATCGTGCCGGTGATGACGTCGACCGAAGGACGCTGCGTCGCCATGATCAGGTGGATGCCCGCCGCGCGCGCCATCTGGGCGAGACGCTGGATCGCGCCCTCGATGTCCTTGCCCGCCACCATCATCAGGTCGGCCATCTCGTCGACCACGATCACGATGTAGGGCAGGGCCGACAGGTCCATCTCCTGCTCTTCGAACACCGCCTCGCCGGTGGTGCGGTCGAAGCCGGTCTGGACCGTGCGGGTGATGATCTCGCCCCGCTCGCGCGCCTCCTTCATCCGGGCATTGTACCCGTCGATGTTGCGCACGCTGATCTTCGACATCTTCTTGTAGCGCTCCTCCATCTCGCGCACGGCCCATTTGAGGGCGATGACCGCCTTCTTCGGGTCGATGACGACGGGGGAGAGCAGGTGCGGAATGCCGTCATAGACCGACAGCTCCAGCATCTTGGGGTCGACCATGATCAGGCGGCACTCCTCCGGCTTCAGGCGGTAGAGCAGGCTCAGGATCATGGTGTTGATGGCCACCGACTTGCCCGAGCCGGTGGTGCCGGCGACCAGCAGGTGCGGCATGCGGGCGAGATCCGCGATGATCGGCTCACCGCCGATGTTTTTCCCTAAGCACAGGGCGAGCTTGTGCTTGGTTTCGACGAAGTCGACCGAGGCCAGCAGCTCGCGCAGGTACACGGTCTCGCGCACCGGGTTCGGCAGCTCGATGCCGATGACGTTGCGGCCGGGGACCACGGCAACGCGGGCGGAGACGGCGGACATCGAGCGGGCGATGTCGTCCGACAGGCCGATGACGCGGCTCGACTTGGTGCCCGGTGCCGGCTCCAGCTCGTAGAGGGTGACGACGGGGCCGGGGCGCACGGCCAGGATGTCGCCGCGCACGCCGAAATCCTGAACGGTCTGCTGGAGGTTGAGGGCGTTCTGCTCCAGCTCGTCCGCATCGACCTCCTCGCCGTCGGGCAGCGGCGGCTCGGCCAGCAATTCGAGCGAGGGCAGCTCGTAATCGGCATTGCCGACGAACGACGCCTCCAGATGCCGGCCGGCGGGGATCAGCATCGGGCGCTCGGGCAGGATCGCCCGCGGACGGTTCTCGGGCTCGGCGGATTCCTCGAAGGCGGGGGCGGTCTCCGGGGCCGCCGCCTCGATGACCTCCTGAGCCACGTCCCAGCCCTCCTCCTGGACCGCCCCTTGAACCACTTCTTGAGCGATCTCCCGGGCCTCCGCCTGCACCGTCTCGGCGGCCGGCTCCTCGGCCTCGGAGCCGGGCTTGGTGCGCAGCAGGACCGGCCGCGCCGCGATCGTCAGCGGCGCCGCCGCCTGCGGGGCAGGGGAGGGGGTCTGCGGCGCCATCGGCATCGGCGTGGGGGCCGGAGCCGGCTGTGCCGCGACCGGCTGAGCGGTGAGGGGCGTGGGCGCCAGGGCGGGCGCCACAGCGTGCGGCGCGGCCTCGATGAGGGCCGGGCGGGCCGAATGGGCCGAGCGGATCGCGGCGCGGGCGGCCATGGCGTTCAGCACCGGACGCGGGGCGGCGGGCGCGACCGGCGCGGCGACCTCGACCATGGTCTCGGCCGGCCCGAACCAGCCGTGCAGCGCCGACCAGTCCGGCACGTCCGACCAGTCGGACGGCTCGGCCGGGACCGGCGGGATGAAGGGCGCGTAGAGCGAGGCGAAGGCCGTGGCCGCTTCGGCCTCAGCAGAGGGTGCGGCGGCCTCGACGCGCGGCGCCTCGATCGCGGGCTCGGGCAGGGGCTGAGGCGCGACGCTGGCTTCTTGCGCGGCCCCTTGTCCAGCCCCTTGCAACGGAACGACGGGCTTCGGCCGGCGGTCGGGGGTGCGGAAGAAGCTCACGCCCGGCGGCGGCACGAAGGGGCGGCGCCAGCTCGGCACCTCGGAGACGGCCTGCTCGGCGCGCAGCCGGGCGGCCTCGGCCTCCTCGGCGGCGAGTTGCGCCGCGCGCTCGGCGGCCTCGTGCTCCGCCGCCTCGCGGGCCCGCTGCGCCTCCAGAGCCGCGGCCTCGGCAGCGGCCTGGGCGTCGAGCAGGGCCTGGGCCCGGGCCTGGGCCTCGCGCTCGGCCTCCAGCGCCTGGCGGCGGCGCTCCATCAGAACGGTGTCGGGCGTGCGGGTGAAGCGCACCGCCTCGGGCAGCGGCGCCTGCGGCACGCCGTAGGACCCGCCCGGGGCGGGCTGGGAGACGGGCAGGGCATGCGGCACCGGGCCGGCCTCCGGCGCGATCGCCGCCGGGCGGCGCGGCGTGCGCACGAGGACGCCAGGGCCGGAGGCGCGGGGATCGATGCGGCTCTCGAACGGCATCTCCGGCTGGCCGTCATGGCTGAGACCGTGCTGGCCGGGATGGACCGGGACGGGCATCTCGAACAGCCCCTCCTCCGCCGCGGACGCCCACGGCTCGGACATCCACGGCTCCTGCCCTGCCGGCATGCGGCCGAGCATCGCCCCGGGCGGCACCAGCCAGCTCGGGACCGTGCCCGCGTCGAACCCGTCCGCGCCGGGCTGCGGCAGGGCCGGGTGCGGCAAGGGGTGTGGCAAGGCGTGCGGCAGCGCCCGCGGCGGGGCCGGCGGGGCACCGGCGATGCGCCGGGCGAGGTTGGAGCGCAGGCTCATCAACCGATGGGCGATGCCGCCGATCGACCGGTCCAGGCGGTCGCCGCCGCGGCTCGGCCGCGACGGATCACGATGGGAATGGGGAGGCCGTCCCGATGCGCGCATGATCTGTGAGATGACTCGAAACAAGGTCCGGCTCCTGCGGAGCGGTTCGAGCCCCAAGCTAGGCGGATCGTCGTTAACGAACGCTTGCCCTCCCCTCCGCCGAACCGTCCCGGCGCGCCGGTGCAAGCGTGGCGCGAACCGGATATCATCGAGCGCGGTTGGCGCTTTGCGGTGATGTTTCGAGACCCGGTGACAGAGGCCGCCGCCGTCGCGGTCGTGTCGTGGACCGGGCTTGAGAAACAATGATCCGAAAGGCACTTGGCAGGGTTTCCTGCCGTATCAGGTGAGCTCCGAGACCCGGTGACGATGGCGAGCCAAGAACCCGTGAGCCCGAAGGACTTCCGCTGCCTCTACCGGCACGGCTTCGCCCGCGTCGCCGCCTGCACCGGGCGCAGCCATCCGGGCGATCCGGCGGCCAATGTGGAGGACATCCTGGGGCTCGCGCGGCAGGCGCACGGGGCCGGCGCGGCGCTCGCGGTCTTTCCCGAACTCTGCGTCTCCTCCTACGCCATCGAGGATCTGCTGCTCCAGGCGACCCTCCTCGACGCGGTGGAGACGGGCATTGTCCGGCTGGTCGCCGAGAGCGCTGGGCTGACGCCGCTCCTCGTCGTCGGCGCCCCCCTGCGCTGGCGCAACCGGCTCTACAATTGCGCCGTGGCGATCCGGGGCGGGCGGCTGCTCGGCGTGGTGCCGAAGAGCTACCTGCCGAACTACCGGGAGTTCTACGAGAAGCGCCACTTCGCCTCCGGCGCCGGCATCGCGGGCGAGACGATCCGCCTCGGCGGGGCGGAGGCGCCGTTCGGCACCGACCTGATCTTTTCCGCCGACGATCTGCCGGGCTTCCGCCTCGCCATCGAGGTCTGCGAGGATCTCTGGGTGCCGCAGACGCCGGGCATGGAGGCGGTGCTGGCCGGAGCGACCGTGATCGCCAACCCCTCGGGCAGCCCGATCACCGTGGGCCGGGCCGATTCCCGCGCGCTGCTGACCCGCGCCGCCTCGATGCGGGGCCTGTGCGCCTACGTCTACGCCGCCGCCGGCACCGGCGAATCCACCACCGACCTGTCCTGGGACGGGCAGACCAGCATCGACGAGAACGGCGTGCGGCTGGCCGAGGGGGCGCGCTTTCCCGAGGGACCGGTGGTGACGATCGCCGATATCGACCTCGACCTGATCGCCCAGGAGCGGCTCCAGGCCGGCAGCCTCGACGACAACGCCCGCAATCAGAGCCTCCGGCCCTGGCGCACGGTGCCGTTCCGGCTCGATCCGCCGCGTGGCGATCTCGGCCTGGAGCGTCGGGTCGAGCGCTTCCCCTTCGTGCCCTCCGATCCGGCCCGCCTCGCGCAGGATTGCTACGAGGCCTACAACATCCAGGTCGCCGGTCTCGCCCAGCGGCTCGCGGCGACCGGCACGAAGCGGGCGGTGATCGGCGTCTCCGGCGGTCTCGACTCGACCCATGCCCTGATCGTCGTGGCCAAGGCCTTCGACCGCCTCGGGCTGCCGCGAAAGGACATCCTCGCCTACACCCTGCCGGGCTTCGCCACCTCGGACGAGACCAAGACCAATGCCCACGCCCTGATGCGGGCGCTCGGCACGAGCGCCGAGGAAATCGACATCCGCCCCGCCGCCCGGCAGATGCTGAGCGACATGGGCCACCCGTTCGGGCGGGGCGAGGCGGTCTACGACGTCACCTTCGAGAACGTGCAGGCGGGGCTTCGCACCGACTACCTGTTCCGGCTGGCCAACCAGCACGGCGGGATCGTCATCGGCACCGGCGATCTCTCGGAGCTGGCGCTCGGCTGGAGCACCTACGGCGTCGGCGACCAGATGAGCCATTACGGCGTCAACGCCGGCGTACCCAAGACGCTGATCCAGCACCTGATCCGCTGGGTGATCTCGTCCGGGCAACTCGGGGCGGAGGAGAATCGCACCCTTCAGGCGGTGCTCGACACCGAGATCTCCCCCGAGTTGGTGCCGGCCTCGGAGGGCGAGGGACCGCAGAGCACGGAAGGGAAGATCGGCCCCTACGCCCTGCAGGATTTCAATCTCTGGTTCACCCTGCGCCACGGCTTTCCGCCGTCGAAGATTGCCTTCCTCGCCCTCCATGCCTGGGGCGATGCGGCGGCCGGCGACTGGCCGCCGGACTTTCCGATGCCCAAGCGCGTCGCCTACGACCTGGCCGAGATCCGGCGCTGGCTCGGCGTCTTTCTCGACCGCTTCTTCCGCTTCAGCCAATTCAAGCGCTCGGCGCTCCCCAACGGTCCGAAGGTCTCGGCCGGCGGCTCCCTCTCGCCCCGCGGCGACTGGCGCGCCCCGTCGGATGCCAGCGCCAGGGCGTGGCTCGACGAGTTGGAGCGCAACGTCCCGAAGGCGTGACGGGCGCCGGACGCCCTCGCTCCCAGGGCCGGCTCACGGTGCGTCGCCGGTCCACGTGCCGCCGCCCGCGTCCGGGGCGGGATGGAAGCCGTCGAGCTTCGCGACGGAGGGCGCCCGCCCGGCCCGGCGCTGGGCGACGTAGTCGAGGACGCCCGCCACGGCGCGCTCGGAATAGGGCTTGGCGATGACCCCCAGCGCGCCGGCGAAATCCGGCGGGATGCGCTTGGCGTTGGCGGTCATGAACACCACCGTGACCCGCGGGTCGCCGCACAGGGCGCGGGCCACCTCGATGCCGGTCGGGCCGTCGACGAGGTGGATGTCCACGAGCGCCACGTCCGGCCGGGCGGTGCGGCCGAGCGCGATCGCATCCGCCGAGCACCCCGCCACGCCGACGCTGACATGGCCGAGGTCTTCCAGGAGACATTCCAGTTCGAGGGCGATCAGCACCTCGTCCTCGACGACGAGGATACGCAGGGGCGCCTCCCTCACCTCGGCCATCGCGGCGCTCCCGCTCTCCTGCGTGAACCGGCGACGTCCGCGGGATTCGCCGGGATCGGCTCTGCCGGACGCTTTGCCGGACGCGGCACGATCCGCCCGCGGCGAAGGCGGATCGTCCGGAAAGTGGAGGAGCCGTTCACGGCGCGTCGGCCCCGGTGAGCGGGATCGTGATCGCGATCCGGGTGCCGGGTCCGGCATCCGACCAGTCGAGGGTTCCGCGCAGCTGTCGCACCACCATCTCGACGAGGGTTCGGCCGAAGCCGGCGGCATTGGACGGTGCCGAGGCCATGCCGATGCCGTCGTCCTGAATGACGAGGCGCATTCCCGCCTCGCAGCGCCGCGCCTCGATGAAGACCCGTCCCTGGCGCTCCTGCGGGAAGGCGTGGCGCAGGGCGTTCGTCGCCAGTTCGTGGATCAGCAGCGCCAGCGGCGCGGCCATGGCGGCGGAGAGCGCCAGCGCCTCGATCTCGGTCTCGATCCGGGTGCGGTCCTCGTCGAGGCCGGCGGCGAGATCGGCGATCAGGTCGTTGGTGAATTCCTTGAAGTCGAACCGGGAGACGTCGCCCTCCGAGTAGAGCATCCGGTGGGCGGTCGAGAGGGCGCCGATCCGGTCGGCCATGGCCTGGAGCGCGTCGCGGGTCTCGCCCTCGGGCGTGCGGCGGGCCTTCAGCAGCATCAGCGAGGAGATGACCTGGAGGTTGTTCTTGACCCGGTGGTCGACCTCGTGGAGCAGCGCGGTCTTCTGTTCGAGCGCCGAGCGCAGGTCGGCGGTGCGCTCGCCCACCTCGCGCTCCAGCGCGTCGTTGGCATCGCGCAGGGCCAGTTCGAGGCCGTGCTTGTCGGTCATGTCGGCTTGGGCCGAGAAGAAGTAGACCACCTCGCCCGCCTCGTCGCGGACGGGATTGATCGTCATCCCGTTCCAGAACGGCGTGCCGTCCTTGCGATAATTGAGCAATTCGCCCTCGAAGGGCCGGCCGGCCCTGAGCGCCGTGCGCATCGTCTGCAGCACGCCCGCATCGGTGTGGGGGCCCTGCAGCATGCGGCAATTGTAGCCGTAGAGTTCCTCGCGGTCGTAGCCCGTGAGCGTGAGAAAGGCGGCGTTGGCCCACACGACCGGGTTGTCGCCCCGCCGCGGATCGGTGACCACCATGGGCGTCGGGCTCGCCTCGAAGGCTGCCGCGAAGACGTCCACCGTGACGCCCGAGGGCAGACTCGCTCCTTTGGAAAAACCCGTCATCTCTACGCCGACACAGGCGCGCCGCGAGGGATTGCGGCGCGTGAAACGGAGTCTCCGAGCGCATTCCGCAGCGTCCGGCTCCGCGACTGAAACGAGTCCGGCCCTCCCCCGTTCCGTGCGGCCCGGCACGGAACGTCTTCCGCCCCGATCCGGGGCGGGGGCCTGTGATTACGCTTTCGTCAACCATGTCCGCCCCATACGGAGAGCAGGATTCCGAACGCGCGTCGTCTTCGCAAGGAGGGCGGCGGGGGCAGACGGCCGCAGGACCGTCATGTTTTGTGCGGAGTCGGCATCGACAATATGCGCGTGTCCGGGCGCCCGGCGTTTCGCGGCGTCCCCAGATCCATGAAACCCCGCCCCCTCCGGGGCTCCAGGGAGTTTGACGCGATGGCGGCGGATGCGGCGGATTCCAGGGCGCCTCGGAACCAGACGCCGGCGAAGGCGCAGCCGCGCAAGCTGCGCCTGCGCGACATCACCGAGGACAAGCGCGTCGCGCAGATGCTGGCGCTCGGCTTCTCCTCCGGCCTGCCGCTGCTGCTCGTGCTCGGCACCTTCACCCTGCGGCTCGCCGATTCCGGGATCGACATCAAGACGATCGGCCTGTTCAGCTACGTCGCGCTGCCCTACTCGCTGAAGTTCCTCTGGGCGCCCTCGATCGACCGGGTCGACGTGCCGTTCCTCGCCGCCCGCCTCGGCCGCAAGCGCGCCTGGATGGTGACGACGCAGATCGCCACTGCCCTGGCGCTCGTCCTGATGGCCTTCGCCGACCCGAAGGAGCAGCTCGCGCTCCTCGGGGTCGGCGCCTTCCTCGTCGCCTTCTGCGCCGCGACCCAGGACGTGGTGATCGACGGCTGGCGCATCGAGGCGGCCGGCACCGACTTGCAGGGGATCATGGCCGCCACCTCGAACCTCGGCTACCGGTTCGGGCTGATCCTGGCCGGCGCCGGCGCGCTCTACGTCGCGGCCTATGGCGGCTGGACGCTCGCCTATCTCTCGATGGCCGCGCTGATGGGCGTCGGCCTGATCGCGGCTTTGCTCGCCACGCCCTACGACCGGCCGCGGGAGGCGGCACCGGCCAAGCGCGACCTGCCTGCCGCCGTGCGCCGCGCCGTGCTGGAGCCGCTGACCGACCTGCACGCCCGGATGGGCAACGCCCTGTTCGCGGTTCTGGCGCTGGTCGCGCTCTACCGGATGCCGGACTTCGTCTCCGGCGTGATGGCCAACCCGCTCTACATCAAGCTCGGCTACGGCAAGGCGGAGATCGCCACCATCGTCAAGCTGTTCGGCATCTGGGTCGGGATCGCCGGCGGCTTTGCGGGCGGCTGGTCGATCGCCCGGTTCGGCATGTTCCCGACGCTCGTGACCGGCGCCTTCATCGCCGCCGCCTCGCACCTGTCGCTCGCCTGGCTGGCGCTCGGCGAGCCCGAGCAGTGGCGGCTCGCCATCGCGGTGTCGATCGAGAGCCTGTGCGGCTCCTTCGCCGGCATCGCGCTGATCGCCTACATGTCGAGCCTGACCACGCCGGGTTTCGCGGCCACGCAATACGCCCTGTTCTCCTCGCTCTACGCCCTGCCGGGCAAGCTGGTCGCCGGCACCTCCGGCTTCGTGGTGGCGGCCTACGGCTTTCCGACCTTCTTCGCGATGACGGCGGCGGTCGGCATTCCCGTGGTCGCCCTGTGCTTCGCCGTCGGCCGCATCCCGCAGCGCACGGCGCCCGAGGCGGCTCCGGCCGAGGCCGTCTCCGAAGCCGCCCCCGAGACCGGACCGGCGAGCGTGTCGGGGAACCCAACCGGCCCCGTCGGTCTTGCCTCAGCCGAAGCCAGCCCCGAGATTTCGCCAAAAGCCGCGAGGGCGCAGACGTGAACGACCTTGCCGTTGTCGGAGAAACCCTTCCCGTTCCGGTCGCCCCGCCGGCCGGGAAGCCCCTATCGGAGGACGACCGCGCCGTCTTGCGGCGGGCGGTGGCCGTGCTGGAGAAGCCGGGCCTCGCCGCGCGGCTCTCGGCGGCAGCCGGCGCGCCGCTCGACATGATCGGCCGCGCCCTGCCGGCGCCTGTGACCGAGACGGTGGCCAGCGCCACGGAAGGGGCCATGCGCACGGCCCTGCGGGTCGCGCTCGCGACCCTGCCCGACAAGGCCGTGAAGCCCGCCGGAACGGCGGTGGAGCGTATCGAGACCGAGGCGGGCAGCCGCCTGAGCCGCCTGCTCGGATCGAGCGACACCCGGCACAAGGCGCTCGCCGCGGTGACCGGCGCCGTCGGCGGCGTGCTCGGCCTCGCCACGCTGGCGGTGGAGCTGCCGGTCTCCACGACGCTGATGCTGCGCGCCATCGCCGAGATCGCCCGGGAGGAGGGCGAGGATCTGAGCGATCCCGAGACCGCGCTCGCCTGCGTGCAGGTCTTCGCCCTCGGCGGCCGCGCCGGCGCCGAGACGGCACTCGCCGATAGCGGCTACTTCGCGGTGCGCGCGGCGCTCGCCAAGACCATGTCGGAGGCCGCCCGCTACGCCGCCCACCGCTCCCTGCTCGATGCCGGCGCCCCGCCCCTGGTGCGGCTGACGGCGCAGATCGCCGCCCGGTTCGGCCTCGTGGTCTCGCAGAAGGTCGCGGCCCAGGCCGTGCCGGTGATCGGGGCGCTCGGAGGGGCCGCGGTCAACGCCGCCTTCATGGACCATTTCCAGTCCATGGGCCGCGCCCACTTCACCGTGCGCCGGCTGGAGCGCGCCTACGGCAAGGAGGCCGTGCGCGCGGCCTATCTGGAGGAGAAGGCGGCGCTCGGCCTGGGGTGAGGGTGCCCGTCTCGCAGGGGGGACGGCCTCCGCTTGATGGATGCGGCAGTGCCCACCCCGACGGCCGTCATTCCGGGGCGCCGAAGGCGAACCCGGAATCCACCCGTGATGCCAGGCTCGGCCCCATCTCACGGGTCGATTACGGGTTCCGCGACGCGGCCCCGGAATGACGGCGGGATGGAGCGGAAAATGTCTGTCAGCCTCTGAACCCGCATCCGTCGCCCGCGCCCGTCACGGCCAGACCTTGATCGATACCGGCCGCCGCACGAGGTCGCGGTCGGAGGTGATGGTGCAGCCCTCGAGGCGCAGCGTCGCGAAGGTGAGGAGCGCCCCCTCGCCGACATCGTCGAAGTTGCGGCCCTTGGCCCCCGGATCGAGCAGGGACGGGTAGGCGATCAGCCGGCCCTTGGCCTTGCAGGGATCGTCGTAGAGCGTGGCGCCGGCGAGCAGCAGCCGCGGCACGTCCCAGGTCAGCAGGTCGCGCGACGTGCTCCAGTAGAAGCCCGATTCCGGAAAGGCGCCCCCCTTGGCCGCCATGAACACGGCGATCCAGGCGCCGCTGCCGCGGTGGCGCACCACCGCCCCGACCGGGGCGGGAAACGGCTGGATCGGCTTGCAGGTGTCGGCGAGCTTGACCGACTTGCGGTAGGGGTCGGGGAAGGCAGCGGTGAAGCCGGTGCCGGTCCAGGCGCGCCAGCTCGCCGGGTCGTCGGGCCGCTCGGTGCGGAACAGGCAGACGCCCGCCGCCTGGTCGCTGCCGGGCCGGTCCCAGCCCGTGGTCGAGGCGAAGAAGTAGCGGGTGCGCCCCTCACCGAAGATATTGGAGGGGTTGAAGAAGCCCCGGTGCCGGCCCTGGCCCTCCTCCTGCCGGAACGGCGCGCCCGCCACCACCGCGGGCGGCGCCGCGCGGGAAAAGCTCCGGCCGCCGTCGCGGGAGAAGGCCGCCGTGACCGTGTTGTACCAGCACTCCATGTAGACCTTGGAGCGGCAGCGGCCCTCGTGCTCGTTGGCCTGGTACTCGTGGTGCAGGAGGGCGGCGATGGTGGTGCCGTCCTCGGTCCAGGTGGCGGTGATCCACGAGCGGTCGTCGTAGAGCGCCGGATCGGGTTTCTCGCCCGAATCGAGCACCACGCGGCAATCGATCTTCAGGCTGTCGAAATCGGGGCCGCGCAGGGCCCGGTTGCGGTAATGCAGGCCGTAGAGCGCGATTCCGCCCGAGGCGTCGCGGAAGGCGCGGGCGGGCGCGTCGGGCACGTCGGCGCCGTCGCAGGCGTCGCGGGTGGCGGAGAACAGGGTCCGCTCCGGCCCCGTCAGAGTCAGCGCCGAGAGCGGCGGCTCCGCGGCGGCGCGGGCCGGCGGCACGGCGCCGCACGAGAGCGCGAGCGCTGCGACGAGGGGGCGAGACAGTCTGGACATCGCTCCAAGATTGCGTTTTGAACCGTTACAGGGAGCTTGTCCGCATCCGCCGGAGCGAGCGCCGTCCACAGGCTGCCCCATGCTGGTTCTGATCCTCGGCCTCGTGCTGTTCCTCGGCACGCATGCCTTCTCCATGGCGCGCACCAAGCGGGCGGAGGTGATCGGCCGGATCGGCGAGGGGCGGTTCAAGCTCGGCTACACCCTGCTCTCGGGGCTCGGCCTGATCCTGACCGTCTATGGCTACGGGCTCTACCGTCAGGAGGGCATGATCCCGGTCTGGTCGCCGCCGCTCTGGACGCGCCACCTCGCCGTTCTGCTGACCTTGTTCGCCTTCATCAGCCTCGCGGCGACCTACCTGCCCGGTCATCTCCGCGCCCGGCTCAAGCACCCCATGCTGCTGGCCGTGAAGATCTGGGCGACGGCCCACCTGCTCGCCAACGGCGATCTCGGCTCGATCCTGCTGTTCGGCTCCTTCCTCGCCTGGGCGGTGGCCGCCCGCATCAGCGCCAAGCGCCGGACGTTGACCGCGGGGCAGGTGGCGCAGCAGCACGGCGGGCAGGCCGCCCCGGCCGGCTGGCGCAACGACGCCATCGCCGTGGTGATCGGCATCGTGGCGTGGTTCGTGTTCGGCAAGTACCTGCACCCGCTGCTCATCGGCGTCGCCGCCTGGCCGGGACAGGCCTGACCCGGCAATCGCTTGAAGCGATCGCCGTGGTTTTTGGCTGGCCTCAGTCGCCGGCGCCCGCCTCCGCGGGCTCAGGCTTTCGCTCCGCTCGATGCCTTCCGGGGCTCAAGCCCCGAAAAGCCCGCTGCGCGCGGCGCTCTTCGCGCCGCGAAGCCGCTCGAGCGGCTTCGAGCGAAGGCCCTGACAGGTTGAGCTCTCCATTCGCCAAAGCGGGGGCGCTGTGCTAGGCGCCCACGATACGACGACAGGCGAGGCGAGCGCGCTTCCGTGAGGGGCGCCCGGATTTTTTCGAAGATGGCCGAGAACAACGAGTTCATCCGCGAGGTCGACGAGGATTACCGCCGCGACCAGATCGCCAAGATCTGGAAGCGCTACAACGCGCTGATCATCACCGGGGCGATCCTCCTCGTGGCCGGCGTCGGCGGCTACAATTACTGGCGCCACGCCGAGCGCACCCGCGCCGAGGCGGCCTCCGAGCGCTACGACCTCGCCAACCGCCTCGCCAAGGACGGCAAGACCGAGGAGGCGGACCGCGACTTCGCCGCGATCCGGACCGACGGACCGGGGGGCTACGCGCTCCTCGCCCGCTTCCGCCTCGCCGCCGAGACGGCCAAGCGCGACCCGGCCGCCGGGGCGACGGCCTATGACGGGCTGGCCGCCGATACCGGCATCGGCGATTCCCTGCGCGACCTCGCCCGCCTGCGCGCAGCCCTGCTGCGCCTCGACGGGACCGATCCGAACGCGGCCCTGGCCAGCCTCCAGGGGCTGGCCGCGCCGACCAACGCCTTCCGCCACACCGCCCGCGAGATGCTCGGCCTCACCGCGCTCAAGCGCGGCGACATCGAGGGGGCCGGCCGCTGGTTCGACCAGATCAGCGCCGATGCCGAGACGCCCCAGGGCCTGCGCCAGCGGGTCGAGGTCTACGAGGCGCTGGTGGCCGGTGGCCCCGTCACCGTGACGGAGGCCAAGCCCGAGAACGCTGCTCCGCCGCCGCCGATCACCCGCTGACGGCGCGGCCGGAACCGCCTATCTTCTGAAACGGATACCGCGCGGCGGGCCCCTCGCCCGCGCGCCTGACGAGACTGTTGTTTCCCATGGATCTGCCGACCGTCGCGATCGTCGGACGCCCGAATGTCGGCAAGTCGACCCTGTTCAACCGGCTGGTCGGGCGCAAGCTCGCCCTGGTCGACGACCGCCCCGGCGTGACCCGCGACCGCCGCGAGGGCGAGGGCTTCATCGGCGACGTCGCCTTCCGCGTCATCGACACCGCGGGCCTGGAGGAAGCGGACGCCGATTCGCTGCTCGGCCGGATGCGGGCGCAGACCGAGGCCGCGATCCTCGAGGCCGACGCGGTTCTGTTCGTCATCGACGCCCGCGCCGGGGTGCTGCCGGCCGACCGGCCCTTCGCCGAGCTGGTGCGCCGCTCCGGCTGCCCCGTGATCCTCATCGCCAACAAGGCCGAGGGCGGCGCCGGGATGGCGGGCGCCTACGAGGCGTTCTCGCTGGGGCTCGGCGACCCGATTCCCTTCTCCGCCGAGCACGGCGAGGGCCTGGGCTCGCTGCAGGATGCGCTCCGCGAGGTTCTGCCCGAGCCCGACGAGGAGGACGAGGACGAGGAGGGCGGCAAGGGCCTGCGCGTCGCCATCGTCGGGCGGCCGAACGCCGGCAAATCCACCCTCATCAACCGGATGATCGGCGAGGACCGGCTTCTCGTCGGTCCCGAGGCCGGCATCACCCGCGATTCGATCTCCCTCGACTGGGAGTGGCGCGGGCGCCGGATCAAGCTGCACGACACCGCCGGCATGCGACGCCGGGCGCGCATCGACGACAAGCTGGAAAAGCTCGCGGTCTCCGACGGTCTGCGCGCCGTGCGCTTCGCCGAGGTCGTGGTCGTGCTCCTCGACGCGACGATCCCGTTCGAGAAGCAGGATCTCACCATCGTCGATCTCGTCGAGAGCGAGGGCCGCGCCCTGGTGATCGGCCTCAACAAGTGGGATCTCGTCGCCGACCAGCCGGGGCTGCTCAAGAGCCTGCGCGAGGATTGCACCCGTCTGCTGCCCCAGGTGCGCGGCGTCTCCGTGGTGCCGCTCTCGGGGCTCGCCGGCGATGGCATCGACCGGCTGATGCAGGCGGTGGTCGACGCCTCCGAGGTCTGGAGCCGGCGCGTCTCGACGGCACGGATCAATGCGTGGCTCACCGACGCTCTCCAGCGCAACCCGCCGCCGGCCGTCTCGGGCCGGCGCATCAAGATCCGCTACGCGACGCAGGTGAAGAGCCGTCCGCCGCACTTCGCCCTGTTCGGCAACCAGCTCGACGCCCTGCCGAAATCCTACACCCGCTACCTCGTCAACGGCCTGCGCGAGGCCTTCGACCTGCCCGGCACGCCGATCCGGCTGTCCCTGCGCACGTCCAAGAATCCGTTCGACAAGGGCTGACGGCCGCGACCGGACGGCTCCGGCGGCGAGACTCGCCGTTCCCGGAGCCGGCCTCGGCATTCCACCGCTGAACGAGACATTGTCCTTGTAACCTCAAGCTGCGATCTTCAGAGTTCGGCCAGTCACGCCGGAGGAGCGCAGCGATGACTGCAAGGCCGCATCGTCGTCTCGTCCTGTTCCTGGACGGGACGTGGAACAAGGACGATGCGGATCATCCGCCCACGAACATCGTGCGGATGCGTGAAATCTTGAAGATCGGCGTCGACGAGGCGCTCGCCCAAGCACCGCCGAGACCATCCGCCACCAGCGGCTCCTCCGCCACCGGATCCTTCATCGTGGAGGACGGCCGGCTCGTCGAATACGTCGTCTATTACGATCGCGGCGTCGGCACCGGAGCTTGGCTCGATCCGATCAAGGGCGGTGTGTTCGGGCGGGGTCTCGGCCGCAACATCCGGCAGGCCTACCGTTTTCTCAGCGAGCACTATGCCGAGGGCGACGAGATCTACGTCTTCGGCTTTTCCCGCGGCGCCTTCACCGCCCGCAGCCTCGTGGGCTACCTCTACGCGATCGGACTCCTGAAGCCGCGCTCCTGCACCCCGGAGAACGAGCGCCGCGCCTGGCGCCATTACCGGCGCAAGCCCCAGGACCGCTACTGTGCCGAGTGGTTTGCCTTTGAACCCTTCGTCTTCGACCGCAAGGCGCTCCGGATCGCCTGCCTCGGCGTCTTCGATACCGTCGGCGCGCTGGGCGTGCCGCTCAGCCCCTTCCGGATCGCGAATGCGGAGCGCTACGCCTTCCACAACACCGAACTGTCCTCGATCGTCGATGTCAGCCTGCACGCCGTGGCCATCGACGAGTGCCGCCGCCCCTTCGAGGCCGCCCTCTGGCAACGGCCCAAATTCAAGCGCGACGAGCGGGCCAGGGTCGAGCAGGTCTGGTTTCCCGGCGCCCACGCCGATATCGGCGGCGGCTACGCCGACTGGACCCGCGACGATCCCTCGCGGACCGGCCGGGCGGAACTCGCCCTCGCCTGGATGATCGCCCGCGTGAACGCGCTGACGCCGGGGCTCCATTTCGCCCGCTTCGAGGAGGCCGGCCGCCAGCCCTTGCGGATCGATCTGCCCGCGGCGGTCGGGGCGATGATCCACCGGCCCTGGCACAGCATCACCCGCTTCCGGCGGGCGGCCCGCTCCATCAACCAGATCCCGCCGCTGCCTCAGAGGGGCATGCGGGCGGTCGGAGCAATGCCGCATGCCGATCCGATCCACGAGGCGGTGCATATCGGCGCCCTGGCGCTGCTGGCGCGTCCGGGCGGCGTTCCCTACGAGGGCGATACGGGAGCGACGCCGTACCGGCCCGTCAACCTCGTCGCCGCGCTGCCGGCCATCGCCGCGACCTACCGCGCGGCCGACGCCGCCCTCTGGCAGGCCTGGGCGCCCTTCGTCCGCCGGCTGCCGGACGGCACCGTCTCCGAGCCGGAACTCTGCGTCGTCGATTGGGACGGAACGCGCATCGCCCCCAGCCGGACCGCCGGCGATCCCGGCGGTCTCTCCGTGCTGAGACTGCTGCCGGCGAAGCCGGAAGCGCTCGGCCTTCCGCACCATGGGACGCCGCCGAAGGGGAGGACGGTCGTCACGGCGGCCTGCTGATCCCGCTGCTGCGGTTTTCGTACCGAGCGGGAAGGACGTTCTCACGCAGGCGAGCGGCGGAGAATTTTCGCTTCCCTGCGCGTTGAACTTTGGAAAACCCGACGCCTTGCCTGCCCCGGCCGAGTCCTTAGCTTGTCGGCTCCCTCTCGCATGGATCGTTTTCCGATGGCCGGATCGTCCTCCGCCGCCGCGCGGCCGGCGAAGCTCGGCGAGCCGCGCACCCTCGCCCTCCTGGGGGGCGCCGCTCTTGCCGCCCTCGCCGTGATCGCGACGCTTCTGGCTCTGCTCGTCCACGGGGCGGGCGGGGGCGCCGTCCAGACGGTGAGCGAGGGGCTGACGAGCCGCGGCTTCTGGACCGCCGTCGCGGTCGGGCTCGCCGCGCAGACCGTCGACGGCGCCCTCGGCATGGCCTACGGCATCACCTCGACCACCTTCCTGCTCTCCACCGGGGTGCCGCCGGCCGCGGCCTCGGCCTCGGTGCACGTGGCCGAGATCTTCACCACTGCCTTCTCCGGCCTCTCGCACTGGCGGCTCGGCAACGTGAACGGCGCCTTGTTCCGGCGCCTGCTGATCCCCGGCGTGATCGGCGCGGTGGCGGGCGCCACGCTCCTCACCTCGGTCGACGGCGAGGTGATCAAGCCGTTCGTCTCGGTCTACCTGCTCGGGATGGGGCTCTACGTCCTGTCGAAGGCGTTCCGCACCCTGAAGACCCGCCGCGACCCGCCCCGCGCCGTGGTGCCGCTGGCGCTTGGCGGCGGCTTCGTCGACGCGGTCGGCGGCGGCGGGTGGGGGCCGGTGGTGACGACGACGCTGGTCGGCGGCGGGCAGGATCCGCGCACCTCGATCGGCACGGTCAACGCGGCGGAGTTCTTCGTCGCGCTGGCGAGCGGCCTCTCCTTCACCCTGCTCGGCGGGCTGACCCACTGGACCACCATCGCCGGCCTCATCGTCGGCGGCCTGTTCGCCGCGCCGATCGCCGCGCTGCTGGTGCGGGTGATCCCGGCACGGGCGCTGATGGCCGTGGTGGGGCTGCTGATCGCGAGCTTGAGCCTCGTGAGCCTCGCCGGGCTGTTCGGGTAGGCCTCACCCCGCCCGCGTCGTCTCGGCGAGCCAGTCCACCACCGCGTCGAGGGCCTGACGGTTGCTGGTGTCGCCGCCGCGGGTGGCCTCGAAGGCGGCGATCTGCCGGTCGGCGCTGGTGCCCTCGCGCAGGATGCGGCGGGCATCGGCGACCTCTTCGGTGCAGCCGAGCGCCTCCGCATCCTCCGCGATCAGCGAGAGCAGCGTGTCGAGGGCGGCGTCGAAGGGAAAGGCCTGCTCGGAGGCCTCGTCGATCAGCTCGGCCTCGATGCCGCTGCGCTGGGCCCGCCACAGATTCTCCGCCGCGATCGCCCGCGAGACGCCGGTCAAGCCCGCATTGATGTCGGGCCGGCGCTCCACCAGCCGCACGAGGCAGCGGAACAGGGCCGCCACCACGATGGCGTCGGCGAGCCGGGTGCAGGAATCGGCGATGCGCAGTTCGAGCGTCGGGAACTTGACCGAGGGGCGCAGGGACCACCACAGGAAGCTCGCATCCTGGATCGAGCCGGCATTGGTCATGATTCGCACGTAGCGCTCGTACGCGGCCGCGTCGCCCATCAGGTCGGGCAGGCCGGTGCGCGGCAATTCGCCGAAGGCGCTGAGGCGGTAGGCGGAGAGCCCCGTCGGCTTGCCCTGCCAGAACGGCGAGGAGGCGGAGAGGGCGAACAGCAGCGGCTGGAACGGCAGCAGCCGGTCCATCAGGGCCACGCGCCGGTCGGGATCGGAGACCTCGACATGGACGTGCATGCCGCAGATCAGGCTGCGCCGCCCGGCGAGGCCCACGTCGCGCAGGATGCCGCGGTAGCGGTCGCCCTTGGTCGGCAATTGCCGCGCCCAGTCGGCGATGGGGTGGGTGCCGGCGGCGAAGACGAGAAGCCCGTGCTCGCGCCCGAGCTCCGCCAGCGCCTGGCGCTGCCGCAGCAGCGCCTCGCGGGCGGCGGCGAAGGCGATCGAGGGCGGGGTGCAGACCTCGACCTGGCATTGCAGCAGCTCGCGCCCGATCTCCGGCAGCCGCTCCCCGGCCGCTTGGTGGAACGGCTTGACCGAGCGGCGCGGCGTGCCGCGGGTCTCGGCATCGGCGAGGAAATACTCTTCCTCGATCCCGAACCGGTAGGGATGGGCGCTCATGCCGTACTGACTCCGACGACCGGCCGGTGCGCTCTCTCACCGAAGGGGAGACCGGTCCGGCGAGGGGAGCGCAGCGTGAAGGACCTTGGCCGGGAGCAAGCCGTTTGCGGGCTCAAGGGTTCCAGGGCGACTGCTCGGCGGGAAGCGCGACACCGTGGACGCACGGCGCCGCTCGCGCCGGGGGCGGGGAGGGCGCTACAGCGTTCCTCTCATCCGCTGCTCTCCTCTCGCGACCATGCCCGAACTGCCCGAAGTCGAGACCGTGCGCCGGGGCCTCGCCCCCGCGATGGTCGGCGCGCGCTTCGCCCGCGTCACCCTGCGCCGGCCGAACCTGCGCTTCCCCTTCCCCGACCGCTTCGCCGAGCGGCTCGAGGGCAAGACCGTGCTCGACCTCGCGCGCCGGGCCAAGTACCTGACGGCGCCTCTCGATTCCGGCGAGAGCCTGATCCTGCATCTCGGCATGAGCGGGCGCTTCGACGTGCGGATGCCCGACGGCTCGAACCTCTCCCCGGGCGACTTCTACCTCGAAGGGGCGCTGGGCCAGCCCAAGCACGACCACGTGGTGATGGCTTTTGCCAACGGTGCCACCGTCACCTACAACGACACCCGGCGCTTCGGCTTCATGGACCTCGTGGCGACGCGCGACCTCGAGACCTGCCGGCACTTTGCCGGGATGGGCGTCGAACCGCTCTCCGACGCCTTCGACGAGGCGGTGCTCGCGCGCCTGTTCGCGAAGAAGATCACGCCGCTGAAGGCCGCGCTCCTCGACCAGCGCCTGATCGCGGGCCTGGGCAACATCTATGTCTGCGAGGCGCTGCACCGCTCCGGCCTCCACCCGGTCCTGCCGGCGGGGGCGCTGGCCAAGCCCGACGGCACCCCGACGCCGAAGGCCAGGAAACTCGTCAAGGAGATCAAGGCGGTGCTGACCGAGGCGGTGGCGGCCGGCGGCTCGACCCTGCGCGACTACGCCCGGCCGGACGGGGAGCGCGGCGCCTTCCAGCACGGGTTCCGCGTCTACGATCGGGTGGGCCATGCCTGCCCGACCAAGGGCTGCACCGGGCGAATCGGCCGGATCGTGCAGGGCGGACGTTCGACCTTCTTCTGCGAGACATGCCAAGTCCTGCCGGCCCGGTAAGGTCTGCACGGCGGGATCAGCGCTTTCATCCCGCCTGTTTTGTTCGAAAAATCTTCGGTCTTTCCACGTTCTTCAGGCCGCGCGTCGCGGGAATGTTGAACGGTTCGGGGCCGCGATGCGTTCTCAGCTTTGCCACAACACGGCAAAGCCCGTTTCCGCTCTTCCGACGCCGTCCGTCCGCGGCGGCGCCGGACGGGTCCAACGACACGGAGGAAAACCATGCGCGCCATCAAGCTCATTCCCGTCCTCGGCCTCGTCGCCCTCGGCCTCGCCGCTTGCAAGGACGAGAAGAAGGACACGACCGGCACGACCACGCCTCCGGCCAACACCACGACCACCGCCCCGGCGACGCCGCCCGCAACGCCGCCGGCCGCCGGCCAGACCACGGCCCCGACCAACCCGCCCGCGGCGAACAAGCCGGCCGGTCAGCCGTAACGATCTAGAGCGCATTCCGACGAAGTGGTCACCGGTTCGTCGAAAGAAGGCGCGCCAAAACAATGAGCTAGAGACGTCGGCCTGATGCAATCAGGTCGGATACGGCTCTAGGAGACTCTCGGGTCTGCCCGGCCGATGGCCGGCTGGCTCGGACAGGGGAAGGCTCGCCGGGAGGCGGGCCTTCTTGCGTTTCGGACACACCGCTCCGCGCGCTTGACAGGCGCCCTATCATGAAACATGTGAAGTTACATGAGACGCGACAGCAAGCTTTCGGGTATCCTCCACGTCCTCCTGCACATGGCGGAGATCGAGGGGCCGGTGACGTCCGAGTTCCTGGCCGGCATGATGCAGACCAACCCCGTCGTAGTCCGGCGCATCATGGCGGGGCTGCGAGACCGGGGCTACGTCCGCTCCGAGAAGGGGCATGGCGGCGGCTGGCGGATCGCCTGCGATCTCCAGGCTGTCACCCTGCGCGACATCTACGAGGCGCTCGGTGCGCCCGAGATCTTCGCCATGGGCAACCGGAGCGAGGCGCCCGGCTGCCTCGTCGAACAGGCGGTCAATGCCGCGATGGACGCGAGCTTCCGCGAGGCGGAGGCGCTGCTGATGGCGCAGCTCGGCCGGATCACCCTCGCCGCGCTGAGCGCCGACTTCCATGCCCGCCTCGCCGCGCGGGGCGGCGACGTCAACCCGGAGACTGCCCATGCGGTCTGATGCGATCATCGTCGGCGGCAGCTTCGCCGGCCTGTCCGCGGCGCTCTACATCGCCCGCGCCCGCCGCAGGGTCTGCATCATCGATGCCGGCGCCCCCCGCAACCGGTTCGCCGACGCCTCGCACGGCTTCTTCGCGCAGGATGGCGAGAACCCGCTGACGATGATCGCCACCGCCCGCGCGCAGCTCGCGGGCTATCCGAACGCCAGCTTCGTCGCGGGGGAGGCGGTGTCGGCGCGGGCCGCAGGCGACGGCTTCGCCGTCTCGCTCGCAGACGGTCAACGGCTCGAAGCCTCGAAACTCGTCCTCGCCTTCGGCATCAGCGACATCCTGCCGGACCTCCCCGGGCTGGCCGAGCGCTGGGGCGCGAGCGTGCTGCACTGCCCCTATTGCCACGGCTTCGAGTTTGCCGGGCGCGTCCTCGGCGTGCTGTTCGCCGGCCCCAAATCGCTCCATCAGGCGGAGCTGATCGCGGAATGGGGGCCGACCACGCTCTTCCTGAACGGGCATCCGGCGCCCGACGCGGAGGCCCGCGCGCGGCTCGCCGCCCGCACGACCGGGATCGAGCCCGGCCCCGTCCAGGCCCTCTTGGGCGAGGGGCGCGCCCTGTCGGCGCTTGCCATCGCGGATGGCCGAACGATCCCGCTGGAGGCGCTCTTCGTCGGCCCGCGCTACCGCCTGAACAGCCCCCTCGCGGAGCAGCTCGGCTGCGCCGTGGACGAGGGGATGCTCGGGCCGACGATCCGCACCGACGCGATGAAGGAGACGACGGTTCCCGGCGTCTACGCGGCGGGCGACGCGGCGCGGTTCCCGCACAGCGTGGCCTGGGCGTCGGCCGACGGCGTGACAGCCGGTGTTTCCCTGCACCAGACGCTGGTGTTTCCGCGCCTGGCCGCGTGAGGGGCGATGGGACCGCGGCGCAAGGTTAAGCGCGATCAGCTTGACTGTGTGACTGATTGCTGAAGGTGGGAAGTGGGCTCTTACCTTTTGCTCGAACACAAATGGTCGGTTTCGACCCATGTCAACGCCGCGAACAGTCGTGACGGTTGTCCAAAAGCGGTCACATGGCAGCCGCCCGACAAATTCGGATCCTCGCGATTAGCGGAAATGATGTCGTCTCGGATCACGCTCTGGCGCTGTCCCGACAGCCAGTGATAGCCGCCGGTCCAGTGTCCCTCGCGCCGCTAGGTTATCTCATAGCCCTTGCTAGTCGCTCTGGAAGGGTACCGACGCCGGACACCAACAAGCGTTGCCTTCTGGCCGTATTAGGACCGCCCCCAAATTGGATTTTCGTCGTCTGAGAGGCCGCCATCATCGCCTTGTCGATTCGGTCGAAATTGACGGCCCATACTACGACGCGCACTTTGGATAGAATCGTAGAAGTCGTCTGCGGCAAGGCTTAGGCTCTCTGGCGCCAGAGCGTGTCGCACGGCATCGGCATCCCATTCCTTGTTCAGCTGCTTCGCGAGCGCAAATACCACTGCGCGTCCGACCCGAAGGACCATACTCTTCTCAGCCTGGCGAAGAGCTGCCTCACGCATACTATCGAGATCTGCGACCGTCGCGTAGTGCAGTTCGAGTGCTTCGCGCATCTCTCCGATCGATGGGTAGAGCATGTTGAGAAAGAGCTGACCGTTATCGTAATAGCGTGCTGCGCGGCCTCGCAGCTGCTTGTCGTCAATGTCCTCGGTAGTGCGGAGGAGAACTATCTCGGGAGCACGCTCGCGATCCTTCCAAAGATCCGCGGCTTTGGCACCCTGCGGCGCAAGGCTCAGGTCCACATGCTTTGTGTTGGGTTTAGACCCAGTAGTAGCGGCGCCCTCTCCTTCTCTCGTCGGCTGAGTGCCGACGCCTGGAGATGCATCCACCAAGCGGATCCCGGTAGGGGTCGGTCGCGGCGCAATGCGCCGGACTCGAAGATCATCGAGAAGCTTCTGTAGTTCGTCCCTGATATCGTCGCTGGAAGTACTCTCTGGAGCGAATGACCTTATAATGTCTATTAACTACTGTGGGCGATGTTGGGCGACAATATCACCAAAATGTACCGCTTGAACGACGTCCTGCTCTCCTGAACGATAGCGAAGAAACTGTCTATACGCTTCCGGAAGAACGGCTGCGTTGTCCGGCAGCTCGATATGCACGGAGATGTGCTTCGAGCCAAATGGAATGCCGAAAAGAGGTGCATTGATTGACCAAGCGCGTCCGGTCTTCACGTCGTAGAGCTCATCTTTGTAAACGATTCCGGCAAGGCTCAGCGCCGACTGGATTGCACCGCTAACTGAACGGTTATGACTGGGAGCCTTGTCGTATGGGGGGTCATAGAAATAGTGGATCTTGATCCCATCGACTGTTTCCGCTGTTTCGGTTCGCTCAAAGGCGCCGTTCGCGGCCCTGCGTGGAAGCGGTTCGAATACCCTTACGCCGGGACCGAGCTTGTGCGTGCCGGATTGAAGTTCGACACGGACCCCATCTGGAACGCGATAGAAGCGGTGATACAGGTAGGTTGCGAGCCACTGAGCATCGACAACAGGGTCACCATTGTACGGTGCGCGCGCCGTCTCCTGCTCGACGTTGTTTCCGAGAAGTCGAACCTCAGTCCAATCATAGGAAAGATCATAGCCTTCGTCGCGGGCGAGTTTGGTAACGTCGATAATTTCCGAGAAACTTCCGTCTTCCAGTTGGCGCCTTAGTCGGCCATACCGACCCTCCCGTTGGCAAAGGATGACCTCGTTAACGCAGCCAGCCTTGCAGGATCGATAAATCATTCCGTGCTTGTTAGAGGGAAGCGACGCGACCTTGGCGCCCATTCCGAAATTTCCTTCAAGCCCCTTCTCCTTGCGGATCGACGACGCCAGATCGCACATGCGGTAAAGTTCATCGGCGTCCATGCCTGGACCCGTATTCCAGATAGCGAGCTTAGGTGTGTCGCCCGACTTGACCGTGCGAAAGGTCACTCGGCGATGGCCGTCTGGTGCAAGCGATGCAGCCTCCAGCGCGTTTTTGGTCAATTCTCGGATCATCATGGTGCGGGGACACCGCTCGATCGTCGATGCGACTAGGAAGTCGGTGTCGTCAATTTGTATCGGCGTGATGCTAGCTGATCTCATTGTGGATCCTAGAGTTTGAAGCCTGATTTGCGGGCTCGCGGCTCTTCGAACCGTGTTTCGACTTCGGCCACTGCATCACGCAAAGCACGGGTGATTTTTTTTACTTCGGTATCCTCATATTCATAGACTTGGCGGTTCGACAGGTTTCCGATGCGCGCGATCGCGTCGAGTGCCTTCGTCGTCCGGGCTTCCGCTAATTCGCGAAATTTTTCTCGTTTTTGAGACACTGACGGGCGCTCCTTGACTCACTTTCTGCGAAAATTCTGCGCATAAGTGGCCACAGAAGGAGCGTATTTGCAACGCTCGCCGACATGAAAATGGTTGAAGTTTGTCTGAGGCATGGTGCGCTAAAATTCGGTGGTCATTTGTCGCGGAACATATCAGGCCGGCTTGGCTGCTGGCGGCGCTGGTACCGCTGCAATGTGGCTGCCTCGCTGCTCTTGTTGACGAAGCTGTCTCAAAGCGTGTGGAGCGCGCTCGTCAAAAATTGCATGTTCGGCGTAGAAGATAATTTGTCGAAAACTTTTTGCAGCGAAGCTCGGCAATCATTGGTGCAATTTGGATGATCAAATAGATACAGGACCAATTGCAAGGCTACAGATTTTGCATTAATATTTGCCGAATCAGAAATTTTTTAGAAATGCGAGCTTCGGTCCTAAGTCTCTGCCCGATCATCCCCTGGAAGCGGACCTCTCCTGAGTCTGCAACTGGTCACAAGCAGCCCGGCCCATTGTCAAGCCGATCGAGCCTGACCTCAGTTCGGCATCGCGTCCCGCATCCCCCGCCGCCCCGTCATCTCCTTCAGCACCCGCCCCAGCTCCTGCGCCGAATACGGCTTGCGCAGCAATTCGAAGCCGTGCGCGTCGTCCTGCGCCAGGACGTGGCTGTAGCCGGAGGTGAGCACCACCGGCAGGTCCGGCAGGCGCTCGCGCAGGAGGCGGGCGAGCGCGATGCCGCCCATGCCGGGCATCACGACGTCGGAAAAGACCGCGTCGAAGGGGGGCTCGGCCCGCTCCAGCGCAGCCAGGGCGGCCTCGGCGTTCTCGGCCCAGACCGGCTGGTGGCCGAGTTCCTCCAGGATCTGGGTGCAGAAGCGGCCGACCTCGACATTGTCCTCGACCACGAGGATGCGCAGATGCGACTCGGTGCCCGCCGCCTCGCCCGGTCCGGTAGGGGCGGGAGCCGGAGGCGGCGCGGCGACCTCGGGCAGGTAGAGGGTGAAGGTGGTGCCCTCGCCCGCGCGGCTCCGCACGTCCACGTCTCCGCCCGACTGCTTGGCGAAGCCGATCACCTGGGACAGGCCGAGCCCGGTGCCCCGGCCGACCTCCTTGGTGGTGAAGAACGGCTCGAAGATGCGGATCAGGTCGGCGCTGGCGATGCCGGTGCCGGTGTCCACGACCGAGACCGCGACGAAGGGCCCGGCCGCGCCGGCATGGCCGCGGATCGGCGGCATCGGTGCGCCGCCGTCGAGGCGCAGCGTCAGGCGGCCCTCGCCGTCCATGGCGTCGCGGGCGTTCACCGCCATGTTGACGAGCGCCGTCTCGAACTGGCTCGCATCGGCGCGCACGTAGCAGGGTGTGCCGGGCAGGTCCGTGACGACGCGGATGCGTGCGCCGGTCACCGAGTCGAGCATCTCCGAGATGCTGCGCAGCCGCTCGCCCACGTCGAAGGTCTCGGGCTTGAGCGCCTGCCGCCGGGCGAAGGCCA
The DNA here is from genome assembly GCF_002355515.1 of Methylorubrum populi. NCBI lineage: Bacteria > Pseudomonadati > Pseudomonadota > Alphaproteobacteria > Hyphomicrobiales > Methylobacteriaceae > Methylorubrum > Methylorubrum populi. Next base: position 4,699,086 of record NZ_AP014809.1, read on the forward strand.
GGAGCTGGCCCGTCAGCTTGGCGGCGCGGTCCACGGTGTCGGAGACGGCGTCGAGGTAGCGCGCCTTGCGCTCGGGCGCGAGGTCGGGCCGTCGCAGGAACTCCACCGAGGAGCGGATGATGGTGAGCAGGTTGTTGAAGTCGTGGGCGACGCCCCCGGTGAGCTGGCCCACCGCCTCCAGCTTCTGCGACTGGCGCAGGGCATCCTCCGCCTGGCGCTGCTCGGTGATGTCGCGGCCGAAGCCGTAGAGCAGGCCGTCGGCGGGTACGATGGTCCAGAGCACCCGGCGGGTGCCGCCGTCCCGGGTCAGGCAGGTCAGTTCGAGGTCGGTCGAGTCGCCGGAAGCGAGCCGCTCCAGCGCCGCCTCGGCCGCCGCGCGCTCCTCGGGGGCGAAGAAGTCGGGCACGCAGCGGCCGACCGTCTCGGCCGGCGCCCAGCCCAGGGTGCGGCTCCACGACGGGTTCACCGCGCCGATCCGCCCGTCGGGAGAGGCCACGACCTTGAGCACCGGCGAGAGCGTCCAGACGCGGTCGCGGTCGCGCCGTTGCGCCACCACCTCCGCCTCCAAGTCGGCGGTCTTGGAATGGAGCAGGTGCTCCACGCGGCGGCGCGCGGTGATGTCCTGGAACAGCACCGCGACCTGCCGGCGTGACGGCGGCTCGATGCGGAAGGCGGCGAGTTCCAGGTAGCGCCCGGTGGCGACCAGCTCGCGCTGGAAGCGGATCGGCCGGCCGGTGCGCAGGACGTCGCCGTAGAGCGCGAGCCAGCCCTCGGCCTCGTCGCCGACGATCTCGCGCAGGCGTTTTCCCGCGACGTTCTCGATGCCGGCATGCTGGGCGTAGGCGCGGTTGGCGGTGACGTGGACGTAGTCGCTGAGCGGCCCGTGCGGGCCGTCGATGAACTCGATGACGCAGTAGCCCTCGTCCATCTGCTCGAACAGCGTGCGGTAGTGCTGCTCGCTCTCGGCCAGCGCCGTGCGCTGGGCCCGCTGCTCGGTGACGTCCCGGGTCACGCCCGCGAGCCGCAGGACCGCGCCGTCCGCACCGCGCTCGACTTCGAGGGTGCGGGCGATCCAGCGCGGCGCGCCGGTCTCGGGATCGCGGACGCGGTAGACCGCCTCTTCGGCCGGCGCCGCGCCCGAGGGCACCGCCGCCGGGTCCTCCGGCCCGAGCCGCTCGATCAGCGCGGCGAGGGGATAGGCCTCGCGCACCGCCAGGCCGTGCAGGCGGCAGAAGGCGGGGCTCGGATGCAGGATGCCCGTGCGCAGGTCGAGGGTGAACACACCGATCCCGGCGGCGTCCTGCGCCCGGGCGAGGGCATCCTGCGCTGTGCGCAACGGCTCCGCGACCCGGACACGCGCCGGTTCGACGTTCGGCTCGCTGATGGTGGGGAGGCTCTCTGTGATGCTCACGCTGCCACGTGTAGCACGCCGCCGGGCGGCACAAGCGCGACCGTTTGGCCGGAAGACAGCTTTCACGACGATGTCACAGGTCGAGCCGTGAGCGTCGATCGTGCGCGTCGGTGATCAGCCGAAATCGAGCTCCGGGTAATGCCGGAAGATGCCCTCTTCATTGAAGGGGATGCTCCGCTCGCTGGCGCGGTAGGCGGCGATGCGCGGCAGCGTCCCGATCCGCTCGGCGTGGGCGACGACGCGCGGCGCCCGCGCCAGGGCCCGGGCCGCGGCATTCGGGAAGGCGTAGCGCAGGCCCGCCACGAGCTGGAACAGCGAGGTATCGGCGTAGCTGACCGCGTCGCCGACGAGGTGCTCCGGCCCCGCCACGTTGCCGGCGAGCACGCGCTCGAACCAGGCCAGGAACTTCGGAATCCGGTTCCGGCAGAAGTCCTCGGCCCGGCGGCGCGCCTCCGGCCGCTGGTCCTCGTAGTACTGGCCGACGCCGACGGGGTGATGGGTGTCGTGGGCCTCCGCCACCATGTCGGCGATCGTCAGCTGGATCTGGTGCGTCCAGATCCGGTCGGCCTCCTCCGCTCCGACGAGGCCGATGCGGGGCCCGAGATAGAGCAGGATCGCCGCGGTCTGGCCGATCACCCGGTCGCCGTCCTTGAGGAGGGGCGGGGCGAAGGGTGGCCGGACCGGCTCGTCCTCCAGGCGGTCCATCATCGCCGCGATGCCGCCGCCCGCCTCTTCCGGCAGGCGGGCGACATCGACGTAATCCGCCCCGGCCTGTTCGAGGGCGAGCCGCACGAACTCGCCGCGGCCGGGAATCATCGGCCAGTAGTGCAGCTCGTAGGCCATGGCGGGTTCCTTCTGCGGGCTCACCAGCCGCCGCGTTCCTCGCGGCTCGGGGCGCGGCCCTGGGGCGTCAGGGCGTCGATCACGCCGGGCAGGGCCTGCGCCAGCTGCGCGAGCAGATCCTCGCGCGGCAGGCCGGTCTCGCGGCCCAACGTGTCGAGGGTGTCCGGACCCAGGGCGTCGGCGAGGCGGTTCGGCGCGATCTCGCGGTTGGGGCCGTGGCCGATCCACGAGCCGATCACATCGCCCAGCCCGCTGCGCTCGAAGCTCTGGATCAGGCCGTCGAGGCCGCCGGCGACCGCGCCGCTCTCGTCCTGCGGCTCCCGGTCGAGCCCGGCATAGGGCCCTTCGCCAGGCGAGCGGTGCCCGGAGGGGCCGTCCCCCGGACCGTCGAGCATGCCGGCGAGATCGCTGAAATCGCCGCCGGGATCGCCCCCTTGGCCCGGCGGTCCGCTGCGGCGGCCCTGGTTGAAGCCGCCGAGATCGCCGTCGTCGGCGCCCGGGCCGGGCAGGGGGCGACCGCCGGACCCGGGCGATCCGCGGCCGAGAATGTCGCCGAGGCCGCCGCTCGCGCCCTTGGCGAGCAGGAGCATGAGCAGCGCCTTGACCACCGGCGAGGCGAGGGCGCCGCCGCGCCCGCCCCCCAGAACCTGTCCCACGACTCCGCCGATGACCTGATCGAGCAGCCCCATCTCGTCTCCTCCCGCCGGTTCACGCCGCCTCTGGAGTCCTCCCGAAGGCGATGCCTTCGGGCAGGACTCCAGATCCTCGCTTCGGTGCGCGCTCCGCCGAACCGGTATTCCACTTCGGCGGAGCGCACTCAGGCAGCCGTGCCGGTCCAACGGCGGGGGGCGGGATGAGGTTGCGGATCAGTTCTCGTAGCTCGAGCGGAACGGCTTCGAGAGATGGTCGGAGGGGTTGGTGCGCACGGTCTTGCCGCTGCTCCGGCCCTCCGGCATGACCGAGGTCGAGGAGCGGATCGCGCTTGGAGGCGACACCTCGCCGGTCGCCCGCTCGGCGGTGCGCGCGTTGCCCCGCACGGTGTCGGTGCCGGAGGGCAGGGTGCCGGCAGTGGGCTGGTCGTTGGGATTGGCCACGCTCTGGGCGAGCGCCGGCGCCGACAGGATCAGGCTGCCGAGGAGGGCGCTCAGAGCGGCCCGGCGGAGGGGAGAGGGGGATCGCATCGGTCGGCTCCTTCGAGACTTCCCGCAGGCTTCGGCCGCCGGCCGGGCTCGCGGCGGGGCCACCCGGCGGTTGCAGGATCTGAAGGGCCAATCCCAGCCGATGGCCAAGGTTCCCCTTGTCGAGCCTCCCCTCGTCGGGGATTTGCCCGGAGGCCTCAGCCGCGCTTGCGCCCGCCGCCGCCCTTGTAGCGGGGCTTCTGACCGCCGAGCCCCTGCGTCGAGCGCGCCTTCGGCCGCTCCTGCCAGGGCACGGCCCCGGCCGGCAATTCGCGGTCGGTGCCCGGCCCCATATTGTCCAGCGACGGCTTCGAGATCCGGCTGCCCTTCTGCCCGTAGCGCCCGGCCTCGCGCTCGACGTCGCTCTGGCGGGCCATGGGATCGTCGGAGACCAGGAGTTCGGTGGCCTGGAGGCGCTTGAGCTCGTCGCGCAGCCGCGCGGCCTCCTCGAAGTCGAGATCGGCGGCCGCCGCGCGCATCCGCTTCTCGAGATCGGCCATGACGGCCTTGAGGTTGTGGCCGACGGTGATCGCGTCCTTGGCCAGCCCCGTATCGACGCGGACATGGTCGCGCTCGTAGACGCTCTCGAGGATGTCGCTGATGCCGCGCTTGACCGATTGCGGCGTGATGCCGTGCTCGGCGTTGTAGGCGAGCTGCTTCTGGCGGCGGCGCTCGGTCTCCGCCATCGCCCGCTCCATCGAGCCGGTGATGGTGTCGGCGTAGAGGATGCAGCGGGCCTCGGCGTTGCGCGCCGCGCGGCCGATGGTCTGGATCAGCGAGGTCTCGGAGCGCAGAAAGCCCTCCTTGTCGGCATCGAGGATGGCCACCAGCGCGCATTCGGGGATGTCGAGGCCCTCGCGCAGCAGGTTGATGCCGATCAGGACGTCGAAGGCGCCGAGCCGGAGATCGCGGATGATCTCGATGCGCTCCAGGGTGTCGATGTCGGAGTGCATGTAGCGCACCCGCACCGAGTTCTCGTGCAGATACTCGGTGAGATCCTCGGCCATGCGCTTGGTCAGCGTGGTGACCAGGGTGCGGTAGCCGGCCTGGGCCACGGCGCGGACTTCTCCGAGAAGATCGTCGACCTGGGAGCGGGCCGGGCGGATCTCGATCACCGGATCGACGAGGCCGGTGGGGCGGATCACCTGCTCGGCGAACACGCCCGCCGTGCGCTCCATCTCCCACTTGGCGGGCGTGGCCGAGACGTGGATCGATTGCGGGCGCATCGCGTCCCATTCCTCGAACCGCAAGGGGCGGTTGTCGAGGCAGGAGGGCAGGCGGAAGCCGTACTCGGCGAGTGTCGCCTTGCGGCGGAAGTCGCCGCGATACATGCCGCCGATCTGCGGCACGGTGACGTGGCTCTCGTCGGTGAAGACGAGGGCGTTGTCGGGCAGGTACTCGAACAGGGTCGGCGGCGGCTCGCCGGGCTTGCGGCCGGTGAGGTAGCGCGAATAGTTCTCGATGCCGTTGCAGGCCCCCGTCGCCTCGATCATCTCGATGTCGAAGGTGCAGCGCTGCTCCAGCCGCTGCGCCTCGATGAGGCGGCCCATCCGGGTCAGCTCCTCGACGCGCTGTTTCAGCTCCGTCTTGATGCCCTTGATCGCCTGCTGCAGGGTCGGGCGCGGCGTGACGTAGTGCGAGTTCGCGTAGACCTTCACGAACTTCAACTCGTTGAGCTTCTTGCCCGTCAGCGGATCGAACTCGACGATGGATTCGATCTCGTCGCCGAACAGGCCGATGCGCCAGCCGCGGTCCTCCAAGTGGGCCGGCCACAGCTCGATCACGTCGCCGCGCACCCGGAAGGTGCCGCGGGCGAAATCCGACTGGATGCGCTTGTACTGCAGTGCCACAAGGTCGGCGATGAGCTGGCGCTGCTCGATCCGCTCGCCGAGCGAGACGGTGAACGACATTGCCGTGTAGGTCTCGACCGAGCCGATACCGTAGATGCACGAGACCGAGGCGACGATGATGACGTCGTCGCGCTCCAAGAGGGCGCGGGTGGCCGAGTGGCGCATCCGGTCGATCTGCTCGTTGATCGAGGATTCCTTCTCGATGAACGTGTCGGACCGCGGCACGTAGGCTTCGGGTTGATAATAGTCGTAGTACGAGACGAAGTACTCGACCGCGTTGTCCGGAAAGAAGCTCTTGAACTCGCCGTAGAGCTGTGCGGCCAGCGTCTTGTTCGGAGCCAGAATCAGGGCGGGCCGCTGCGTCTCCTCGATGACTTTGGCCATCGTGAAGGTTTTTCCGGAGCCGGTGACGCCGAGCAGCACCTGATCGCGCTCGGCGATTTTGACGCCCTCCACCAGTTCGGCGATGGCCCTGGGCTGGTCGCCCGCCGGGGTGAAGTCGGATTTCAGCGTGAATTTGACGCCGCCCTCCGATTTGGCCGGGCGCTCCGGCCGGTGCGGCACCCAGGCCTCGCCGTTCTTGAACAGCGGGTTGCCCTCGGTGAGGAGCTTTTCCAGCGCCTCGACGGTGGCCGAGACGCCCTCGGTGGCGAGGGACGGCGCCTCGGGCGCGGCCTCCGGCGCCGGGCCGTCGTCGGGCGGGACCAGGCCGAGCGCCTGGGCCAGCCGCGGATCGACCTCCGCCGCGTCGCCGATGGCGAAACCCGCCTGCGGCGCCTCGGCGCAGCCGTCCTGCGCGATTTTTTTGTAAGCTTTCGCTTCGCCGGCCTCACCCTTGCGGCCGCGCCCTTTCCGGACCGGCTCCGGCGGGGACACCGGCTCGATCGCCTTCGGGCGGTTGCGGTTGAGGGCGGGGTTGAGCAGCGCGGCGAGATGCTCGTCGAGCGGCATCAGCTCCGGCCGGTCGGCCTTCGCCGTCGTCTTCGAGGTTGCCTTCGATGTCGCTTTGGAGGCCGGCTTGGCCGTCGCCTTGGCCGGGCTCACGCGCGGATTCTTGGATGCGGGCATAGCGGCAATATGGGCCCGTCGGGCGGTCTCAGGAAGAGTTCGAACGGCCCGAGATGGCCGAGACTTGCGGCCGATTGAGGTCGGGACGCGCGTCGGGGCGTTCTCATGACGGGAGACTGTTGGCGCCCGCACTTCGCACCGCCGGCAAATCCCGTTCCCAGGCCGGCTCGCCCGCGAAGCGCTCCGCCAGGTAATCGACGAAGGCGCGGGTCTTGGCCGGGCGCCGGCCCGGCGGCATCAGGGCGTGGATCGGCAGGGTCGGGCAGGGGGCGCCGAGATCGAGGGCGACGAGGGTGCCGGCGCGCAGGGCCTCCGCCACCAGGAAGGTCGGCTGGTAGACGAGCCCCAGACCGGCCACGGCCGCGGCCACCAGGGCGGCGCCGTTCGGCGCCCGCAGGGTGCCCGAGACCGGATAGGCCTGATCACCGAAGCGCCAGCCGCTCGCATCGGACAGGGTGTAGCCGAGGCAGTTATGGCCCTTCAGTTCCTCGGGTTGACGCGGCGTGCCATGCCGGTCGAGATAGCCGGGCGCGGCGCAGACCACGAGGCGGCTGGAGGCGAGGCGCCGGGCGATCAGCCCGGAATCGGCGAGCGCCCCGATCCGCACCGCGAGGTCCCATCCCTCCTCGATCAGGTCGACCCGCCGGTCGTTGAGGCCGAGCTCGATCGTCAGCGCCGGGTGCGTGGCGGAGAAGGCCGCGAGCGCCGGCGCGATTTCCCGCACGCCGAACGAGAGCGGCACGTTGAGCCGCAGGGTGCCGTGCGCCTCCACCCCCTCCGCGCCGACCGCTGCCTCGGCCTCCGCGATCTCGGCGAGGATGCGCTCGCAGGCCTCGAGATAGCTGCGGCCGGTCTCGGTCAGCGTCAGGCGGCGCGTCGTCCGGTGCAGGAGCCGCGTACCGAGCCGCGCCTCCAGGGCCGCCACGTGCTTGGTCACCCCGGTCTGCGACAGGCCGAGCGCGCGCCCGGCGGCCGAGAAGCTGCCGAGCGCCGCCACCCGGGCGAAGACTTGCATTCCCGTCACGCGGTCGAGCACGGCTCACCTCACTCTCTCAGAGTGAGGTGAATGGCAGCGAACGCGGATTATCGCAATCGCCTGGGCCGGGCATGGTCCGGTCATCGCGAACGCCGCCACCGCGGCGCCGATCGAAACGACCGAACCGAGATGACCATGACCGCGACGACCCCGACCGCGACGACCTCGACCGACCCTCGCACCGCTCCCTACGCCGCCCTGCTGCTGCGGCTCACCCTCGGCGGCCTGTTCCTGGCCCATGCCGGGCTGAAGCTGTTCGTGTTCACGCCCGCGGGCACGGCGGCCTTCTTCGGCTCCCTCGGCCTGCCGCCCGCCCTCGGTTACGCGGTGATCGCCGTGGAAGCCGTCGGCGGCCTCGCCCTGATCCTCGGCCTCTATGCCCGCCTCGTCGCCCTGGCTCTGGTTCCGGTGCTGATCGGCGCCATCGTCACCGTGCACGGTGCCAACGGCTTCTTCGCGCAAAATCCCGGCGGCGGCTGGGAGTTCGCGGGTTTCTGGGCGGTGATGCTGCTGGTCCAGGCGGGGCTCGGCGACGGCCCCTACGCCCTGCGGCGCGCGTGACGCGCCAGGCGAGGAGAGAGCGCGTGAGCGAACCGATCCATCCGGGGGCCCGCATCGGCCACGTCCACCTCAAGGTGGCCGACCTTGAACGAGCGCTGGCCTTTTACTGCGGCGTGCTCGGCTTCGCGCTGACGCAGCGCTACGGTGCCCGGGCCGCCTTCGTCTCGGCCGGCGGCTACCACCACCATATCGGCCTCAACACCTGGGAGAGCGCCGGCGGTTCTCCGCCGCCGCCCGGCCATACCGGCCTCTACCACCTCGCGATCCTCTATCCCACCCGGGCGGCCCTGGCCGATGCCCTGCGCCGGGTCGAGGCGGCCGGTCTCCCACTTGACGGTGCCAGCGACCACGGCGTGTCCGAGGCGCTCTACCTGCGCGACCCCGACGGCAACGGGGTCGAGCTGTACCGGGACCGGCCGGAGGCCGAGTGGCCGCGCGACGGGCAGGGCGCCCTCGCCATGCTCACCCGCCGCCTCGACCTCGCGGGGCTGCGGGAGGAAGGCTGAGCCGCGCAGAGAAACGCCGCTTGACGGCTCTGCGCCCGCGTGTACTTTGCAATGCAAAGCGCGCCTCGACGCGGGAAGACGAGCCCCATGCGTGACACCCACGGCGACCTCGACAGGGCGCTGGCCGACATCGTCGCGATCCGCATGCAGATCGCGCGGGACACGGCCTTTCGCGGCCTCGGCACGGCGACGCTGGCCGCGACCGGCATTCTCGCCCTCGCCGTCGCGGGCGGGCAGGCGCTGCTGCTCGACGACCCGACCGCCCGGCCCGTCGCCTTCTTCGGCCTGTGGATCGCCGCCGCGGTCACCGCCTGCGCCCTGATCGGCTTCGAGGCGGTGCGCCGCTCGCGCCGGGTCCATTCGGGACTCGCCGACGCGATGGTGTTCAGCGCGATCGAAGGCTTTCTGCCCGCGGGTGGGGCGGGTCTGTGCCTCGGCCTCGTCTTCGCCCGCTTCGCGCCGGACCAGCTCTGGATGCTGCCGGGGCTGTGGCAGGTGCTGGTCGGGCTCGGCCTGTTTGCCTCGGTCCGCATCCTGCCCCGCACCGTGCCGCTGGCGGGGGCATGGTACCTGCTCGCCGGGCTCACCGTGCTGGTGCTCGCCAGCGAGACGCGCCACCTCTCGCCCTGGCTGATGGGCCTGCCCTTCGCGGTGGGGCAGGGGCTGATGGCCCTCATCATCTACCGCCACGCCGGTCACGGAGACGCCGATGCCGACCTCTGACCGCACCGAGGCCCGCTTCTCCTACGAGGGCCTCGACCGGATCATCCACGAGCGGGCGCGGCTCTCGGTGCTGACCTCCCTGGTCTCGCATCCCCGCGGCCTCGCCTTCCCCGACCTCAAGCGCCTGTGCGGGCTCACCGACGGCAATCTCAGCCGCCACCTCGCCGTGCTGCAGGAGGCCGACCTCGTCAGCCTGGAGAAGGGCTACGATCAGAACCGCCCGCAGACCCTGTGCCGCCTGACCCCCTCCGGGCGCACCCGCTTCCTCGATTATCTCGGGGTGCTGGAACAGGTGGTGCGCGACGCTGCCCAAGCCGCCGGCAGGCCACAGAGCGCCGCCGGCAGGCCACAGAGCGCCGCCGGCAGGCCGCAGAGCGCCGCCGGCAAGACCCAGAGTCCGGCTGGCCACGACCGCTCCGGCCTCGCCGAACCCGTCTGACGGGCGGACCGCCCGCCGGAAGCCGAACCGTGTCCAACGTCCCCTCGCCCCCGCGTCGAATGCCGCCCGGAGACTTTACGATGCAAAGCCCTCTCGACCGCAGATCGAGTCTTCACGCGGCGATCATCATGGACGGCAACGGCCGCTGGGCGCGTGCCCGCGGCCTGCCGCGGGGGGCGGGCCACCGGGCGGGCGTCAAGACGATCCAGCGGGTGGCGGAGGCCGCCCCCGCCCTCGGCATCGGCACGCTGACCCTCTACGCCTTCTCCAGCGACAACTGGCGCCGCCCGGCCGAGGAGGTCGGCGGGCTGATGCGGCTGCTGCGGGCCTATCTGCGCGGCGAGACCGAGCGCCTCGCCCGCAGCGGCACCCGCCTCACGGTGATCGGCCGCCGCGACCGCCTGCCCGCGGGCATCCCGGAGGCGATCGCGCGGGCGGAGACCGCGACCGAAGCGGGCGACCGGCTGCACCTGCGCATCGCCGTCGATTACTCCTCGCGCGACGCGATCCTCGCGGCGGCCGCCCGGCTCGGGCCGGAGGGGTTGAGCCGCGAGGCCATGAGCGAGGCGTTGTGCGGGCCCGGCGACGTCGATCTCCTGATCCGCACCGGCGGCGAGAAGCGGCTCTCCGACTTCCTGCTCTGGGAGGCGGCCTACGCGGAACTGCACTTCACCGAGCGGATGTGGCCCGATTTCGGCGCCGCGGACCTCGCCGCGGCGGTCGCCGACTTCACCGCCCGCGACCGGCGGTTCGGGGGGCTGAACCCGCCCGCGGTGCCGCAAGCCGCCTGAACCTCTCGACCATTACAGGGCTCGGCCGTCCGGCCGGGTCTCGACGCAGGATCCATCCGGTTCTGCGAACCCTCGCCCCTGTCCGGAGCGCGCGATGAAGATTCTGCTCGTCAACGTGCCCCATCCGGCGATCGGCAGCCGGATCCCCGACGACCATCTGCCGCCGCTGGGACTGCTCGCCATCGGCGGCCCGTTGATCGACGACGGCCATGCCGTCTCGCTCATCGATGCCGAGTTCGGACCGGTGCCGCTGCCGGACCTCGTCCGAGACATCGTGGCGCGGAGGCCTGAGGCGGTCCTGTTCGGCCATTCCGGCTCGACCTCGGGACACCCGGTCATCGCGGAGGTTTCGGCGGGGGTGGCCGCGGCGATGCCGGGCGTGACCATCGTCTATGGCGGCGTATTCCCGACCTATCACGGGCGCGAAATCCTGCAGGCCGAACCGCACGTCGCTGCGATCGTGCGCGGGGAGGGAGAGGAGACCGCCCGGCGGCTCGTGGCAGCGCTCGCGGCGGGACGGTCGCTCGGCGGCGTGCCCGGCCTCGCTTATCGCGACGGCGACGCGATCCGCGAGACGCCGCCGGCTCCGCTGATCCGCGATCTCGATGCCTACCGGGTCGGCTGGGAGCTGATCGACCACGCCCGCTACAGCTACTGGGGCGGCCTGCGCGCCGTCGTGGTGCAGTTCTCCCGCGGCTGCCCGCACCCCTGCACCTATTGCGGCCAGCGCGGGTTCTGGACCCGCTGGCGCCACCGCGATCCCGTCCGCTTCGCCGCCGAACTCGCTCGGCTCCACCGGGAGCACGGCGTGCGCGTCATCAACTTCGCCGACGAGAATCCGACCGTCTCGAAGAAGGTCTGGCGCACCTTCTTGGAAGCCCTCATTGCCGAGAACGTCGATCTCATCCTGGTCGGCTCGACGCGGGCGGACGACATCGTGCGCGATGCCGACATCCTGCCGCTGTACAAGCGGGCGGGATGGGAGCGCTTCCTGCTGGGGCTCGAGAGCACCGATGCGGCCACCCTCGATCTGATCCGCAAGGGTGCCACCACGACGACCGACCGCGAGGCGATCCGTCTGCTGCGGGCGAACGGCATCCTCTCCATGGCGACCTGGGTGGTCGGCTTCGAGGAGGAGCGCGACCGCGACTACTGGCGCGGCCTGCGGCAGCTGCTCGCCTACGACCCGGACCAGATCCAGATGCTCTATGTCACGCCGCACCGCTGGACGCCGTATTTCCGGCTCGCCGAGGAGCGCCGGGTGATCCAGCTCGACCGGCGGCGCTGGGACTACAAGCATCAGGTGCTCGCCACCCGCCACATGCCGCCCTGGCGGGTGCTGCTCTGGTTCAAGCTGATCGAGGTGATCCTCCAGGCGCGGCCGAAGGCCGTGGCGCGCACCTATCTGAACCGCGATCCCCGCCTGCGCCATGCCATGCGCTGGTACACGCGGATGGGCCGCCGGGTCTGGCCCCATGAGATCCTGGCTTGGTTTCGCGATCCGCTGACACGAATGGGTCCGACGGTCGCAGCGTTCTGGGGGAGAGGGCAGCAGCGGGAGGAGGCGATGGCCGTGCGCGCCGCGGCCCGATCCCGTCCGGACGGTCGCGAGGCCGCCTGACTGGACGAAGCCCCCGGAAACGCCACATGCATGGAGCCGATCCCGTCACGAAGCCACGATAAGATCCCGATGCAGGCCGATCCGAACGCCGCACCGCTCGCCCTCGACGACGAGACGCTCGCCTTCGCGGCCCGCGTCTTCCAGTACGCCCGGATGGGGCATGCCGAGGAGCTGGCCGAGCTGTTCGGTCAGGGGCTTCCGGCGAATCTGCGCAACGACAAGGGCGACAGCCTCCTGATGCTCGCCGCCTATAACGGCCAGGCGGCGGCCGCCCGCGTCATCCTGGAGGCGGGGGGCGACCCCGAACTCGCCAACGACCGTGGCCAGACCCCGCTCGCCGGGGCCGCCTTCAAGGGCGAGGCGGACATGGTCCGGCTGCTCCTGGAGCACGGTGCGCAGGTCGACGGGGCCGGCGACGGCACCCGCACCGCGCTGATGGTGGCGGCGATGTTCGACCGCACCGAGATCGTCGAGCTGCTGCTCGCCCACGGCGCCGATCCGGCCAAGCGCGACGCCTCGGGGATGAGCGCCGCCGACATGGCCCGGCAGATGGGCGCCCAGAACACCCCGGCTCAATTGGACCGGGCGCAAGGGGACCGACAGGCCGGCTGACCGGTTCCGGCGCGCCCCGCCTCGTGTAGGATCGGGCTCGAGCCGGGCGAAACAATCCCGGACGCGAGGGATGCCGGGAGACGGGCCATGCCGGATGCGGTCGGGGCGATCGATCAGGGCACCACGAGCACGCGCTTCATCGTGTTCGACCGCCAGGGCACGATCCGGGCGCAGGCCCAGCGCGAGCACGAGCAGATCTTTCCCCGCCCCGGTTGGGTCGAGCACGACCCGCGGGAGATCTGGCGCAACACCCACGCGGTGATGCGCGAGGGGCTGGCCCGGGCCGGGCTGGCGCCGGGGGATCTGGCCGCCATCGGCCTCACCAACCAGCGCGAGACGGCCCTGCTCTGGGACCGGACCACCGGCGAGCCGCTGCATAACGCCCTCGTCTGGCAGGACACCCGCACCGACCGGCACGTCGCCGCGCTCGCCCGCGACGGCGGACGCGACCGCTTCCGCGCCGTCACCGGCCTGCCGCTGGCGAGCTATTTCTCCGCCTCCAAGCTTGCTTGGCTGCTCGACCACGTGGAGGGCGCCCGGGCCAGGGCCGAGGACGGCACCGCCCTGTTCGGCACGATCGATTCCTGGCTCGTCTGGAACCTCACCGGCGGCCCGGACGGCGGATTGCACGTCACCGACGTCACCAATGCCAGCCGCACGCAGCTGATGTCGCTGGCGACCCTCGACTGGGACGAGGCCATGCTCGGCGTGTTCCGCATCCCGCGGGCGGTGCTGCCCGAAATCGTCTCCTCCAGTGCCGTGCTGGGCGAGACCCGCGACCCGTTCCCCGGCGTGCCGGTCGGCGGCATCCTCGGCGACCAGCAGGCGGCCCTGTTCGGGCAGACCTGCTTCGCGCCGGGCGAGGCCAAGAACACCTACGGCACCGGCTGCTTCGCGCTGATGAACACCGGCCCCGACCCCGTCGCCTCCACCGCCGGGCTCGTCACCACCGTGGCCTATCAGCTCGACGGAGGCCCGCCGGCCTATGCCCTCGAAGGCTCCATCGCCATCACCGGCGCCCTGGTGCAGTGGCTGCGCGACAATCTCGGCCTGATCGGCGCCTCGAGCGAGATCGAGGGGCTGGCCCGCAGCGTCGAGGACAATGGCGGCGTCTACGTGGTGCCGGCCTTCTCCGGCCTCTACGCCCCGCACTGGCGGGATGACGCCCGCGGTCTCATCATCGGCCTGACCCGCTACGCCAACAAGGGCCACATCGCCCGCGCCTGCCTGGAGGCGACCGCCTACCAGACCCGCGAGGTGCTGGAGGCGATGGAGCGCGATTCCGGCTGCCCGCTGTCCGAACTGCGCTGCGACGGCGGCATGACCGGCAACGACCTCCTGATGCAGTTCCAGGCCGACATCCTCGACCGGCCGACCCTGCGCCCCAAGGTTTCGGAGACGACGGCGCTCGGCGCAGCCTACGCCGCGGGGCTGGCCACCGGTTTCTGGAAAACGCTCGAAGATCTTCGCGATAATTGGGCCGTGGACAAACGCTGGCATCCGCATATCGCGGCGGAAGAACGTCGGGCACTGTTCGCCGGGTGGGGCCGGGCGGTGGAACGTTCGTTCGGATGGGTTGAGGAGGACGCTTGATGGCTGCTCGGATACGCTCGCTTCGCACGGCGCTGCTGGTCACGGCGATGGCGCTGGCCCCGCTCGCTGCCGGCCTCGCGCCGGCTCCGGTCGCCGCCGCGCCGGCCGCCGCTCCCTATCCGGGCCAGAAGGAGGGCGATCTCGTCGTCGAGAACTTCAAGTTCGCCAGCGGCGAGAGCCTGGACAAGGTCAAGCTGCACTACACCACGCTGGGCACGCCGCATCGCGGCGCCGACGGCGAAATCGACAACGCGGTGCTCGTCCTCCACGGCACCACCGGCACCGGCAAGAGCTTCCTGATCCCGACCCTCGGGCCGGAGCTGTTCGGCGAGGGCGCGCCGCTCGATGCGCGGCGCTGGTACGTGATCCTGCCCGACGGGCTCGGCCGCGGCGGCTCCTCCAAGCCCTCCGACGGCCTTCGGGCCCGCTTTCCCCGCTACGGCTACGGCGATGTGGTGGAGGGTCAGCACCGGGTCGTCACCGAGGCGCTCGGGGTCAAGCATCTGCGCCTCGTGCTCGGCACCTCCATGGGCGGGATGCAGGCCTGGATGTGGGGCGAGCGCTATCCCGGCGAGATGGACCTGCTGATGGCGGTGGCGAGCCAGCCGATCCCGGTGAGCGGGCGCAACGCCATGTGGCGGCGCCTGCTGATCGAGGGCATCCGCACCGATCCCGATTGGAAGGGCGGGGACTATACCGAGCAGCCGCGCCATTTCGGGCGCATCCTGCCGATCTTCAACATCATGACCGAGAGCGTGCTCGGCCTGCAGAAACAGGCGCCGACCCGCGCCGCGGCCGACAAGGCCTACGACAAGATGATCGCCGGCTACGAGAACAAGGCCGACGCCAACGACTGGATGTACTGGTTCGATTCCTCCTACGACTACGACCCCTCGCCGGACCTGGAAAAGATCACCGCCAAGGTGCTGGCGGTGAACTTCGCCGACGACGAGCTCAATCCGCCTCAGCTCGACGTGATGAACGCGGCGTTCGCCCGGGTGAAGGACGGCCGCTTCGTGCTGGTCCCGACCTCGCCCGAGACCCACGGCCACCAATCCCTGCGGTTCGCCGGCCTGTGGAAGGGCTACCTCGCCGAGTTTCTGGGCCAGCCCGAGGCGACGACCGAGAAGAAGAGCTCGTCGGAGCAGCCGGAGGGCAGCCGGTAAGCCGACGGGTGCAGGCCGGGCCGCCTTCGGCCCGGCCAGCGCGCAGCGGCATCGGAATGTGCATTTTCTTGCAGAAATCGATAGAACCTTAAGTATTCCGGTGCAGGGTAGCGAGACTGAGCGTCTCTATCCCTTCCCGGACTCATCATGCGCGTTTCCCTCAAGGCAGCCCTGGCGGGCTCGTTCAGCCTTCTGGCGGTGGTTGCTGCGGTTCAGGGCGGCCTCAGCGTCGTCAAGCTTTCGGCCATCGACCACGAGGTCCGCGACATCGCCGACAACTGGCTGCCCTCGGTCGGACTGCTCGGCGACATCAGCACCGCGACCCGCGACGAGCGGGTGAAGACTTACCGCTTCGTCGCCGCCTCGCCGACCGCCGCGCTGCGCGAGGAGAACGAGAAGAGCGTGCGCACGAGCCAGGCCGCCCTCGAGGCCCTGCGGCGTACCTACGAGCCGATGATCACCTCGCCCGAGGAGCGGGCGCTGTACGAGCGCTTCTCCGAGACCTGGGCGACCTACACGCAGCGGGTCGATACGATCGTCGGCCTGATGCGGGAAGGGCGCCAGCCCGAGGCTCTCGCCCTGCTGACCGGGCCCGAGGCCCTGGGCCTCGCGCAGTCCGCGACCAAGGTGCTTCAGGAAAACCTCGCCCTCAACAAGCGCGGGGCCAAGGCCAGCGTCGAGGGGGCCGTCGGGAATGCTGCCTCCGCCATGGCCGCCGCCTGGATCGCCATGGCCGTGACCCTGCTCTCCGCGCTTGCCGCCGCCCTGTTCGGCTGGTTCGGGATCTCGCGGCCGATCACGCAGATGACCGGGACGATGGGCGCGCTGGCGGGCGGTGATGCGGCGGTCGCCGTACCGGGGCGGGAGCGCGGCGACGAGATCGGCGCCATGGCCGCGGCGGTGCAGGTGTTCAAGGACAACCTGATCCGCACCCGCGCCCTGGAGGAGGAGACGCGGGCCGCCCGCGCCGGCGCCGAGGCGCAGCGCCGGGCCGCCGCGCGGGCCCTGGCCGACGACTTCCAGCGCGCGGTGGGCGGCATCGTTCAGGGCGTGACCGCCGCCGCGACCGAGCTGCAGGCCACCGCCCAGCAATTGACCGCCAATGCCAGCCAGACCGCCGGCCAGTCCGGCACGGTGGCCGCCTCCGCCGAGGAGGCCGCCTCCAATGTCGGCACGGTCGCCGCGGCGGCCGAGGAACTCGGCGCCTCGGTGCAGGAGATCGGCCGGCAGGTCGACGGCTCGGCCTCGCTGGCGCAGGCGGCCGTCGCCGAGGCCGGGCAGACGGCGGCCCTCGTGCGCGACCTCTCCGAGGCCGCCGCGCGCATCGGCGACGTGGTGGCGATGATCTCGACCATCGCCGGCCAGACCAACCTGCTGGCGCTCAACGCCACGATCGAGGCGGCCCGCGCCGGCGAGGCGGGCCGCGGCTTCGCCGTCGTCGCGGCGGAGGTGAAGGAACTCGCCAACCAGACGGCGCGGGCGACGGAGGAAATCACCGGGCAGATCGGGCGCATCCAGGGGGCGACCGGTCAGGCAGTCGGCGCCATCGACAGCATCGCCGGGCGCATCCGCGAGATCAGCGGCGTCGCCACCGGCATCGCCGCGGCGGTCGAGGAGCAGGGCGCGGCGACCCAGGAGATCGTGCGCAACGTCGCCCAGGCGGCGAGTGGCACGGAATCCGTCACCCGCACCATCGCCAGCGTGGCGGGCGCGGCGGAGGAGACCGGCGCGGCGGCGGCGCAGGTGCTGTCCTCGGCGACCGAATTGTCGCGCCAGTCCGAGCACCTCTCGGCGGAGGTCGGACGCTTCCTCGAGACCGTGCGGGCGGCCTGAGCGTCAGCAGGGCTCTGCCCTGCACCCGCGAAAGGGCTTGCCCTTGGGGAGCCCGTTACGGGCGAAAACCCTCGAAGACCATCTGGTCGGCGTGCTCCTGCGCCAGCGCCCGCTGCGCCTCGGTGCGCACGGTCCAGGTCATCACCGGCATCTGCCCGAGCCGACGGCAGAGATAGGGGACGGGGCCCGGCAGGTCGCCGACGCGCCACGACAGGAAGTGCGGGCGGCTCACATGCAGGTGGAGCAGGCCCGACAGCTCGGCCCGCGCTGACGGCGTCAGCAGGGCGTAGTGCGGATCGTCCTGGCTCGCCTCCGCGACGATGCCGCGGGGCAGGTCGGGGGCGATCTCGGCGAGCGTGGCGACGATGCCCGGATCGAAGGATTTGAGCGCCACCGGCGCGTCGAACCCGGTGACGATCTCGGCGGTGCGGCGGGTCAGGCGCCGGTCGCCGTCGAAGCGCGACTTGATCTCGACGATGACGGGCACGCGGCCCGCGATCTTCGCCAAGAAATCCGGCAGGGTCGGGATGCGCTCGTTCGTGCCGGCCACCGTGAGCGTGCCGAGGTCGGCGGCCGTGCGGGTCTCGATTCGGTCGGAAACGTCCGTCAGACGGCCCAGCGCCTCATCGTGGAACACCATCGCCTCGCCGTCGGCGCTGAGCTGCACGTCGCACTCGATGGCGTAGCCGCCCGCGACCGCCGCCTCGGCGGCCGCGAGGGTGTTCTCGGGGATGCCGTTCGCGCGGTCGTGCAGGCCGCGATGGGCGATCGGACGGGCGGTGAGCCAGTCCGGTGCCCGCTCCAGGGTCGCGCTCACGCGACCTCGAACATCGCCTCGACCTCGACGGCGGCGTCGAGGGGGAGTTCGGCCACACCCACCGTCGAGCGGGCGTGGCGGCCGCGATCGCCGAGGATCTCGACCATCAGGTCGGAGGCGCCGTTCATGATCGGGGCGAGACCGGCGAAGCTCGGCACCGCGTTGATGAAGCCGCCGAGCCGCACGCATTGCACGACGCCGTGGTCGAGGTCGCCCACCGCCGCCTGGACCTGGGCCAGCACGTTGAGCGCGCAGAGGCGGGCCGCCGCGATCCCCTGCTCGGCCGAGACCTCGGCGCCGAGCTTGCCCTTGTGGGCCGGGTCGAGGGTGCCGTCCGGCCCGAAGCAGATCTGGCCGGAGATGACGACGAGGTTGCCGGTGCGGATGTAGGGCACGTAGTTCGCGACCGGCGCCGCAGCCTTCGGCAGCTTGAGGCCGAGCGCTTCCAGACGTTCCTTGACCGAGTTCATCGCCTCAAATCTCCCGAAGCCGTGTTGCTGCCGGGCTCTGAGCACGGGGGCGGGGCGACTCGCAAGGGGGAGGGCCGAACCGCGTCCTCAACCGGCGGTCTCCCGCGCCTGCACCGCGGCCCGCGGTTCGTCGGCGGAAAAATCGTAGCGTAGGTCGGCATGGGCCACGGTGGCCGGGCGGTGGGCGACGATGACCCGCGTCATCTTCAGGTCGCGCAGCGCCGCGGCGATCACCGCCTCGGTGGGCTCGTCGAGCGCGCTCGTCGCCTCGTCGAGAAACAGAATCTCCGGGCGCCGGTAGAGGGCGCGGGCGAGGATCACCCGCTGGCGCTGGCCGCCGGACAGGGTCGAGCCCATGTCGCCGACGAGCGTCTCGAAGCCCATCGGCGTGCGGGCGATGTCGTCGAGGATCGCGGCGCGGGCCGCGCATTCGCGGATCCAGCCGGGATCGGGGCGCTCGTCGAAACAGGCGATGTTCTCGGCGATCGAGCCGGCGAACAGGCCGTCATCCTGCATCACTCCGGCGATGCGGGCGCGGTAGGCCGCGAGCCCCCCGGCGCGGATGTCGCGCCCGTCGACCAGCACCGCCCCCTCGGAGGGCGGCAGCAGGCCCATCAGGATCTTCATCACCGAACTCTTGCCGCAGCCCGAGGGGCCGGTGATGGCGAGACTCTGGCCCGGCGGCACCTCTAGGCCGAGATTGCGGAACACCCAGGGCTCGTCGTCGCCGTAGCGCAGGGACAGGCCGACGGCGCGTAAGCCAGCGCCGCGCACCGGCGGACGCTCGCCGGCGGGAAGGAGGGCAGGGGCCGCCACCGGCTCGACCGCGGCGGGCATGGGGGCGGCGGCCTCCTCGGGCTCGGTCATGACGATGTCCGAGAGCCGGTCGGTCTGCACGTTGAGCATCCGCAGCTGGAAGCCCGACTGGATCAGGTTGCCGATCCGGGTCGAGAACTGGTCGCGATAGGCGAGGAAGGCCACCAGCATGCCGAGCGTCATCGACTGGTCGATCACGGCGCGGGCGCCGAGCACCAGCAGGATCAGCCGGTCGGCACCGAACAGGAACTCGTTGCCGCGCCCGAACACGAGGTCGAGCCGCTGCAGCCGCAGCCGGGCGTTCAGGGCCTGGACGAACTGGTTCATCCAGGTGCCGCGGCGGCGCTCGCGCAGGTTCAGGAGCTTGACGCTCGCCATGCCGCGCACGGTCTCGATGAAGTGGCTCTGCTGGCGCGCCTCCGCGACGATCGCCTCCTCGGTGCCCTCGCGATAGGCCTTGTAGGCGGCGATCCGTAAGCCGGCGTTGAGGGCGGTGGCGGCGAGCGCCACCAGGGCGAGCCAGCCGCCGTAGAGGAACAGCATGATCAGCATGCCGATCGACATGATGCCGTCGAGGAGCGCCTGGACGAGGTCGGTGGTGATGCCCTTCTGGATCGTGGCCAGCGTGCCGAAGCGCGAGATCACGTCGCCGACATGCCGCTTCTGGAAATAGTCGAGCGGCAGCCGGGAGAGGTGGTCGAACAGCGAGCCCGACCACTGGTAGTTCAGCCCCGTTCCGGTGAGCATGATCGCCCAGCTCCGGGCGACGCCGAGGCCCAGTTGCAGCACCAGCAGCAGGGCGAGGCCCAGCGCCACGACGAGCAGCAGGTCGAGATCGCCGTTCACGATCACCTCGTCGATGACGATCTGCGAGGCGATCGGCATCAGGATCGCGACGAGTTCGATCCCGAGCGACAGGGCCAGGATCTGGATCATCGCCGAGCGGATGCCGGCCATGCCGCGGAACAGGTCGGACAAAGCGAGCCCCCGCGCCGCCCGCTCGCGCACGAAGCTCTGGTTCGGGCTCACCTCCAGGGCGACGCCGGTGAAGTCCCGCGAGGCTTCCGCGAGGCTCAAGGTGCGGCGCCCGCGGGCGGGATCGTGAATCACGATCTCCCGGCGCCCGACGCGGGCCAGCACGACGAAGTGGTTGAGCCCCCAGTGCAGGATGCAGGGCAGGCGCAGGCGGCCGAGATCGTTGAGTTCCACCCGCAGCGCCCGCGTCGAGAGGCCCATGGTGCCCGACAGGTCCATGAGGTTTCGCAGCGTCATGCCCTTGAGCGAGAGGGCGTGGCGGGCGCGCAAGCTTCCGAGGTCGACCCGGCGGCCGTGGTAGCCCAGCACCATGGCGAGGCAGGCCATGCCGCACTCGGCGGCCTCGGCCTGGAGCACGACCGGCAGGCGCCGCCGGAAACCGAACTGAAGATCCGACAGCAGACTCAACGCTCCCCTCCTTCCGTGACGAGATCGACGCTGCGCTTGACGTGGTAGAGGGGGTCGAGGAGCCAGCGGTAGAGCGGGCGCCTCTCCAGCGCGATATCGGCCTCGACCCGCATCCCGGCCTCGAGCCGGCGCTGCTCGCCATAGGCCGTCACGCTGTCGGCATCCGGCCGCACGACGATGCGGTAGACGCCACCGCTCCCCGCGCTCTTGGCCGCGTCGCGGGCCGCCTCCGGCTGGCCGGCACCGTCGCCTTCGAGGGGGGCGCGGGTCACCTCCGTCACGAGGCCCCGGTGCAGGCCGAAGCGCTGGAACGGGAAGGCGGCGTAGCGCAGCATCACGCTGGCGCCGGGCTCGATGAAGCCGATCGCCGAGGAATCGACGAACAGGTTGGCCTGCAGCCGCCCCTCGCTCGGCAGCAGGGTGAGCAGGCTCGCCCCCGCCGCCACGGTCTGCCCGGCCTGCGCCCGGATCGAAGTGAGGATGCCGCGCTCGGGCGCGCGCACCTCGATGGCCCGGCGCGCTTCGCTCTCGGCCCGCTGCTGTTCGAGCTGGGCGGCGGTGCGGTCGAGTTCGGCCAGATCGCGCGCCAGGGTCTCGTCGAAGGTCGAGAGCTTGGCCTTGAGATCCCCGAGCTTGCCCTCGACCTGCAGACCGCCCTGGCGGAACTGCGCCAGCTGCGAGGTCGCCTGGAGGTAGAGGTAGTTCTGGCTCTGGAAGTCCGCCGCCCGGGCGAAGCCCCGCGTGACGAGGTCGGCGAGTTCGTCGGCCCGCGCCTTGAGCGGCGGCACCAGCTTCTCCTGGAGCGCGAGCTGCTCGTCGATCTTGGCGCGCTGCGCCTCCAGATTGGCGATCTGCTCCTTGAGCCCCTCCTTCTCCGCCGCGGCCATGGCGGCGCGGGCGGCGCGCTGGCGCTCGACGCTCTCGCGCTGGCGCCCGAGCTGGGCGATCACCCGCTCCTGGGTCGGGCCGCTCGCGGAGACGGCGTCGAGATCGACGGTGAAGAGGAGCTGGCCGCGCTCGACCCGGTCGCCCTCCTTGACGCCCGACGCGCTGATCCGTCCCGCCAGCGGGCTCGCCACGGTAATGAGCCCGATATCGGGCGCGAGCAGGCCGTTGGCATGGACCCGGCGCGTGTAGCTGCCGAGCCAGGCGTAGAGGCCGACCAGGACGACGAAGCCGAGGCAGAGGCCGACCACGACGCGGATCGGGAGCGGCTGCACCACCTGGGCCTCGCCGAGCCAGGCGCTCCGACGCGCCTCGACGACCTCGTGACGGAACAGCGGCGCGTTCAAGGCTGAGCCTCCCCGGAGCCTGCATTCCGGCCTGCGACAGTGCGGCAGGGTGCGTTATTCTGACGCATAAGTGTCGTAATCCGCAATAATTTCAACTTTTTACCGAGCCGCGCCGATGGGCTGGCGGTCCAACTCAATGCCAGGGCAATTTTTGACCCCGTGGCATCGGACCGGCGGACGGTCCCTCCAGGCCGCCCTGGGGGCTCGGTAAATGGCGTAGGACGACCGAACGCGCCGGCCCGCGCGTGCCCGCCGCGACGCTTTCACGACCAATGGTGGTGATTTCGAAGGGCAAGATTTGTCCACCCGCGCGTTTTCCTTCCCATCCGTGCCGAGGCTCCAGCGCAAACCGGGTTGCCTGCCGGAATAATATCCGTACCTTATCCAGCAGAGCAGCGCAGCAACGCCGCTCTTATTCCACGGGAAGACATAAATACAGAACGATCTTCCAATATCGTACGGACTAAGGAGAACACATGCAGCAGAACATTGACACCATCCGTGAGCTGAACGCTGCGGAGCTGGATCAGGTCGGCGGCGGTCTGTCTCTCGGCGTCGGCGTGGAACTCGATCTCAGCCAGGAACTCGGCGCCGTCTCCGGCACGATCGGTCAGGTGGGCGGCCTCGTCGGCGGCACGCTCGACACCGTCCTCGGTGCGGTGGGCGGCCTGCTCGGCGGCGTCCTCGGCAAGTAGCCCCCGAAAACCCCGGTCAGCCCCGCAGCCGGGGCTGACCGTCCTGCGGAAGCGGTCGACCCCGCCGCTTCCGCAGGACGCGTCGTTCCGCGCGCCCTCGGGCGCGCGCCGGCCGTTCGGGATGGGACGCGCGGTGCGGGTGCAGCGTCAGATTCGAGCGCGATGCGCCTCTCGGGCTCTGCATCTTGGTCGGCAAAGGAACGGGATCGGCCGGCGCGTCGTTCTGCCAAGCCGAGCGCAAGCTTGACCGTTCACCGGACCGGTCGCCGCGTCGAGCGACCGGGCGAGGCGGCGGGGACGGAGGGCGCCCCGTGTCGAGGATGGCCTCGAGGGTGGCACAGACCGGGAGAAGCCAGCGGCCGATGAGCGTTCCGTTCGTCAACGCCTCCGTGCAGGGCGAACTCTCCGCCCAGCCCGACCAGATCTTCGGCCAGATCCCGGCAAGCGGCCTCGACGGCATCGCCTTTCTCGATTTCGCCTACGCGTCCGCGGGGCACAGCACCCACCGCGTCGACGGACTCCTCGTCGGCACTTGGCACGGCATTCCGCACGCGGTCGGCACAGAAGACCGCGACCGGCGAACCCGGCTGACCTTCTGCGACGGCGGGGTGCCGGACGAGCGGGCTGACGACGTCTTCGTGCTGCGCGGCCCCGGCTATGGCGGCAGCACGCACTGGAGCGGCCCCTGCCGCGGGCGCTATCTCGCCTACATGCCGGCTGCGGTCGAGCGGATGATCGAGGCGCCGCTCTCGCAGGCCGAAATCCCGGCCCTCACCAGCGACCTGTCCGAGCGGATGAGCGTGTTCCACCTGCTCGCCGCCCTCGGACAGGAGGCGGCCGGACACGACACCGCCGCGGACGCGCTCCTCGTGGACAGCGTGGCGCTGGCGGTGCTGCGCGCCTCCGGCGTGCTGACGCCGCCCGGCCCGCGCCGGAGCGCGGCCCTCACCGCCCGGCAGGCGCGGCGGGTGCGCGACCTCGTCGCCGAGCGAATCGATGCCCCCCTGTCCCTGCGGGAGATGGCGCAGGCGGCGGGCCTCAGCGAGAGCTACTTCGTGCGGGCCTTCAAGGGCAGCTTCGGGCTGACGCCCTATCAATATGTCCTGCGCGAGCGCGTGACCCTGGCCCAGTCGCTGATCCGCTCCGGGACGGTGTCCCTCGGCGAGGCGGCCAGGCGCGCGGGCTTTCCCGATGCGCGGCGGATGGGGCGGACCTTCCGCAAGGTGATCGGGCGCTCCCCGACGGAGGCCGCGCGGCTGTAGCGGGGTAGCCCCCGACGGCCTCCGGATGCGGCCCGCTCCGGTCCGATAAACCTCGGCCCGAGATTGACAGGAGCGTCCTGTTTCATAGTAATCGCGCGCGTGCCGCCCGTCCCCCGAGGCGGCACTTTCTTTTGGCGGCTTTGCCACTGGATCGAGCCCGAGGAGACGGACCCGCGTGACCTCCGCCCTGCTGCCGACCTATGCCCGCGCCCCGATCGCTTTCGAGCGAGGCGAGGGCGCTTGGCTGGTCGCCGAGGACGGCGACCGCTACCTCGATTTCGGCGCCGGCATCGCCGTCAACGCGCTGGGCCACGCCCATCCGCATCTCGTGGAGGCGCTGACCGCGCAGGCGCAGAAGCTCTGGCACACCTCGAACCTGTTCCAGATCCCGGAAGGGGAGCGGCTGGGCCGGCGGCTCGTGGACGCGACGTTCGCCGACGTCGCCTTCTTCGCCAATTCCGGCGCCGAGGCCAACGAGGCCGCCATCAAGATGGCGCGCAAGTACCACGCCGCCGGCGGCCATCCCGAGCGCTACCGCATCATCACGTTCGAGGGCGCCTTCCACGGCCGCACCCTCGCGACCATCGCCGCGGGCGGACAGCAGAAGTACATCGAGGGCTTCGGCCCGAAGGTCGAGGGCTTCGATCAGGTGCCGGTCGGCGATTTCGCCACGTTGGAAGCCGCGATCGGCCCGGAGACCGCCGCCCTGATGATCGAGCCGATCCAGGGAGAGGGCGGCCTGCGGGTGATTCCCGGCGAGATGCTGCGGCGCCTGCGCTCGCTCTGCGACGCGCACGGCCTGCTCCTGATCATGGACGAGGTGCAGACCGGCGTCGGGCGTACCGGTAAGTTCTTCGCGCACGAGTGGTCGGGCGTCACCCCCGACATCATGAGCGCGGCCAAGGGTATCGGCGGCGGCTTCCCGCTCGGCGTCTGCCTCGCCACGGCCGAGGCCGCCCGCGGCATGACGGCGGGCACCCACGGCACCACCTTCGGCGGCAATCCGCTCGCCATGGCGGTGGGCAATGCCGTGCTCGACGTCGTGCTGGCGGACGGCTTCCTCGCCCATGTCGAGCGGATGGGCCTGCTGCTGACGCAGAAGCTCGCCGGGCTGATCGACCGCCACCCCCACGTCTTCGCCGAGCTGCGCGGGCAGGGGCTGATGCGCGGCCTGAAGCTCAACCTGCCGAATACCGAGTTCGCCGCGGCCGCCCGCGCCCAGCACCTGCTGGTGATCCCGGCCGGCGACAACGTCGTCCGCTTGCTTCCGCCGCTGATCATCGGCGAGGCGGAGGTGGACGAGGCCGTGGCCCGGCTCGAGGCCGCGGCGACTGATCTGGAGGCGCAGATGCGCGGCGCCGCCTGAGTGCCTCTCACGAAACACCCGCCACGCCGTCGCCCCCTTATCGGGCACGGTACGGGGTCGGGCGTTTCGTGAGCCACTCTGAGCGCGGTCCCGCGAGCGAAGAATTTGAGATGACCACGACCCTGAACGGCAGCGGCCCGCATGTCCGCCATTTCCTCGACCTGAAGGACTTTTCTGCGCAGACCCTGCGCGGCGTCCTCGACGCCTCGGCCGCGATGAAGCGGGCGCGGGTGAAGGGCCAGCCCGCGGCGGAGCGACCGCTCACCGGCAAGATGCTGGCGATGGTGTTCGACCGGCCCTCGACCCGCACCCGCGTCTCCTTCGACGTGGCGATGCGTGAGCTCGGCGGCGACACCCTGATGCTGACGGGCAAGGAGATGCAGCTCGGCCGCGGCGAGACGGTGGCCGACACCGCCCGCGTGCTCTCCCGCTTCGTCGACGCGATCGTGATCCGTACCCTCGACCACACGCTGATGGTGGAGCTGGCCGAGCACGCTACCGTGCCGGTGATCAATGCGCTGACCAAGGTCTCGCATCCGTGCCAGATCATGGCCGACGTGCTGACCTTCGAGGAGCATCGCGGGCCGATCAAGGGCCGCACCATCGCGTGGTCGGGCGACGCCAACAACGTGCTGGCGAGCTGGGTCCACGCCGCCGCCCGCTTCGACTTCACCCTCAACGTCGCCGCCCCGAACGAGCTGGCGATGCCGCCGGCGCTCGTCGCCTGGGCCGAGCGCGAGGGCGCGCGGGTCAACGCCACCACCGACGCCTACGCGGCGGTCGCGGGGGCGGACGCCGTCGTGACCGATTGCTGGGTCTCGATGGGCGACGACGACGAGCACTTCCGCCACAACCTGCTCTCGCCCTACCGGGTGGACGCGGCGCTGATGAAGGCCGCGGCCAAGGACGCGATCTTCATGCACTGCCTGCCGGCCCATCGCGGCGAGGAGGTCACCGCCGAGGTGATCGACGGCCCGCAATCGGTGGTGTTCGACGAGGCCGAGAACCGCCTGCACGCGCAGAAGGGCATCCTGGCCTGGTGCCTGGGCGAGGCGGCCTGACCGACACGGCACCACTCTCCCCCCGCTGCGGGGGGGGAGGGTTTCTGAAAGCCGTCAGCCCAATCCCTTCGCCACCTCGGTCAGCTGATCGGCGCAGATCCCCAGCCCTGCGCGAAACCCATCGCCTCGTGCCGCTCGCGGTCCTCCAGCGTCCAGTGGCGGGCCCGTGCGGTGTAGCGGGTGCCGCCCGCCTCGTCGGCGAAGGTGAGGATCACCGTCAGGAACGGCTTGTCGGAGGGGATCCAGGCCGCGCTGTAGGCGTCGGTGACGACGAGGCGCGTGTCGGGCACCACCTCGAGGTAGACGCCCCGGTTGGGCAGATCCTGTCCCTCGGGGCTGCGCATCACGATCAGGCTCGACCCGCCCGGCCGCACGTCGAGTTCGGCGCGCGGCGTCGTGTAGGGTTTCGGGGCGAACCACGCTTTCAGCAACTCCGGCTCGGTCCAGGCCCGCCACAGCGCCCGCCGGGGCGCTGGGATCAGGCGGGTGAGAACGAGGTCGCGGGGATCGTCGGCGTCGCTCATGGTCGGTCTCCCGGCATGTCGTCCGAATCGGATCAGGCGGCGCGCTTGGGCTGGTTCATCGCCCAGATCACGCCGAACGGGTCGCGCAACTGCCCGTAGACGTCACCCCAGAACATTTCCTGATACGGCATCACCACCTCGGCGCCCGCCGTGACGGCCCGGTCCCACCACGCCGCGATGTCGTCGACCGGCAGGAGCAGGCTGAACGATTGCGGCGTCTGGAGCGGGTGGCCGTATTCGGGAAAGGCGTCGGAGAGCATCACCGACGTGCCGTTCACGACCAAGTGAACATGCATGGTCCGCCCCTTCTCGTCCGGCGGGACCGAGGCCAGGATCTCGGCAGCGAAGGCCTGTCGATAGAACTCCGCCGCGCGCAGGGCGCCGTCGACGGTGAGATAGGCGACCACGCCGCCCCTCGGGGGAACGGCCGGACCCGGCGGCTCTGCATCCGTCTCGCTCATCCTCGGACCTCGCTGCGCGAATCGATTCTGCCGGGAGGAGGGTGGCCCGCGCCCGCCCGCCGGGCAACGCGTTTTCCCGCTGCCGCGGACCGGCGACGTGCGGCGGTGGTTTTCCATCCCGGTCGGATCGCCGCAGCCGGGGGAGGGGCTGGAACGATCGGCCACGCCCTCCGTTGGCCCGCCGCCTTATCAAAGGGTAGCCCGCGCCGGCACGCAACGGTCGAACCGGACGCCGACAACTTCAAGGGTCGATTCATGGATCTCGGCATCAGCGGCCGCGTCGCGGTGATCACCGGCGGCGATTCCGGCATGGGCTACGCGAGCGCGGAGTATCTGCTGCGCGAGGGCGTGAAGGTCGTCCTCTCCGACGTGAAGGAGAAGGAGCTGGCGGAGGCGGCCGGGCGGCTCGCCGCCCTCGGTCCGGTCAAGGCGTGCCAGGCCGACCTCTCCGACGACGCCGGCGCGCGCAAGCTGCGCGACTTCGCGGATGCGGCCTTCGGCGACCGGCCCAGCATTCTCGTCAACGCCGCCGGCGTCACCGGGGCCACCGGCGACTTTCTCGAGATCGACGACGACGGCTGGCTCTCGACGATCCAGGCCGATCTGATGGCGGCGGTGCGGGTCGCCCGCGCCTTCATCCCGGGGATGCGCCAGCAGAAATGGGGGCGGATCGTCTTCTTCACTTCCGAGGACGCGGTGCAGCCCTACGTCGAGGAGCTGCCCTACTGCGCCGCCAAGGCCGGCCTGATGAACCTGACCAAGGGCCTCTCCAAGGCCTACGGGCCGGACGGGGTGCTGGTGAACTCGGTGGCGCCCGCCTTCGTCGCCACGCCGATGACCGACGCGATGATGGAGAAGCGCGCCGGGGAACTCGGCGTCTCGTTCGACGAGGCGATCGAGAGCTTCCTCGCGGAGAAGCGTCCCGGCATCGTCGCCAAGCGCCGCGGCCGGGTGGAAGAGGTCGCGTCGGCGGTCGCCTTCCTGTGCTCGGAGCAGGCGAGCTTCATCACGGGCGAGAACCTCCGGGTCGATGGCGGCGCCGTCCTCACCATGGCCGCCTGAGCGATGCGGGAACGCTCCTGCGACGTCGCGGTGATCGGGGCCGGCACCGCCGGCATCGCCGCCCACCGCGCCGCCCTCGAGGCCGGGGTGAGGGCCGTGCTGATCGAGCAGGGCCCCGGCGGCACCACCTGCGCCCGGGTCGGCTGCATGCCCTCGAAGCTGCTGATCACCGCGGCCGAGGCCGCGCACGCGGCCCGCGCGGCCGACCGGCTCGGCATCCGGGTCGGCGGCGTGCGCGTCGACGGCCCAGCGGTGCTGGCGCGGATGCGGGACCTGCGCGACCGCTTCGTCGCCTCCGTCTTCGAGGGGCTCGACGGGTTGCCGGAGGGCACGCGCCTGCATGGCCGGGCCGTGTTCGAGGGGCCGGACACCTTGCGCATCGACGACCATACCCGCCTGCGCTTTAAGGCGGCGGTGCTGGCGACCGGCTCCAGCCCGAGCGTCCCGGAGCCGCTGCGGGGGCTCGGTGACCGGCTCCTCACCACCGATACGGTGTTCGAGATCGCGGATCTGCCCGCCTCGCTCGCGGTGCTCGGCGCCGGCCCGGTCGGGCTCGAACTCGCGCAGGCCATGGCCCGGCTCGGGGTGGCGACCAGCGTGTTCGATCCCGGCGACAGCCTCGGGGGCCTGAGCGATCCCGACCTGAAGCAGGCCGCCCGCGAAATCTTTTCGGAGGCCTTCGACCTGCATCTCGGCGCAAAGGTGGAGAGCGGCGCAATCGAGGGAGAGGGGGCGCGTCTCGGCTGGAAGGGGGATGAGGGTCAGGGCGAAAAAACCTTCGACCGGGTGCTCGCCGCTGCCGGCCGTCCGCCCAACGTCGCCGGAATCGGCCTGGAGCGGACCGGCGTGAGCCTCAACGACAAGGGCGGCCCGGTCCACGATCCCCGCTCCCTGCTCTGCGAGGGGGCGCCGATCCTGATCGCGGGCGACGCCAACGCGGACCGCCCGGTGCTGCACGAGGCGAGCCGTCAGGGCCGCATCGCAGGGCGCAACGCCGCGCGGCTTGCCCGCGGGGAGGACGCCGCGCGGCCGGAGCGCTGGGTGGCGCTCGCCATGGTGTTCAGCGATCCGCAGATCGCCGTGATCGGCGGCGGTTTCGACCGCCAAGCGGGCCACCGGGTCGGCCGCGCCGATTTCTGCGACCAGGGCCGCGCCCGGGTGATGGACCGGGCGCAGGGCGGCATCCGCCTCTACGCGGAGGCGGACGGCCGCCTCGCTGCCGCCGAGTTGATCGGCCCGGAGGTGGAGCATCTCGCCCACCTCCTCGCCTACGCGGTCCAGGACGGCCTCGACCTGCGGCGCCTGCGCGATCGCCCCTTCTACCATCCGACCCTCGAGGAGGGGCTCGAGACGGCCCTGTCCGACCTCGCCGAGCGGTGAGGCGATCCGCCCTGCCGTGCGGACGCGGCGCGTGTCCGGCGCGAACGGCGGACCGCCCGTCGCGGCGGCTCGGCGCGACCCACGCACTGTGTCGCGCCGAGTGTATGGTTTCAGACAATAGTGGGGCTTGTCAGTCACTTGGTGCGACTTTGCGGTGACCCGAAACGTGAGGCGACCGCCGGCTCGGCATTGCGTAACCAGAGCGCGGCAGGCATACCGACTGCCGTAATGGTCGATCCGTCGCAGATGCACGCCGCAGGGCCGAACGCTGGTCCGATCGACCTTCCGGTCGATTTCGACACGTTGACTCCTGAGCAGCGGGACGAACTCGGCGCGGGTCTCCTGGCTCTCGACGCCGCAGGGAAGGTGCTCGCCTGCAATCGCGCGGCGGGAAAGTTGTGCGGCCTCTCGCCCGACGTGATGATCGGGCGCAACTTCTTCCGCGACCTCGTGCCGAGCGCTCACGTGCCCGGTTTCTACGGCCGCTTTCTCGCCGGCCAGCGCCGGGGCTTGGCCGATCAGGCCTTCGAGTTCGTGTTCGGCCGCATCCCGGCCCCGTTGCGGGCGCGCATCGTCCTGCGGGCGGGCGCGAACGGCTGCACGTGGCTGACGATCAGCCCCCTGGAGCAGATCGCCGCCGGCCCCTCGCGCGAGGCGGTGCTGGCCGCGATCTCGCAGCGCAGCCGCGCCGAGCCGGTCGATCCGAGCCTGTGCGAGCGCGAGCCGATCCACATCCCCGGCTCGATCCAGCCGAACGCGGTGATGCTCGCCGCCGACGCCGCGAGCCTCGAGATCCTGGCCTTCAGCGCCAACGCCGCCGACGTGCTGGCGCCCGCGCAGTTCCCGCCCACCGGCCTCAACCTGGAGGCGGTGCTGCCGGGCGGGATCGTCTCGGCGATCCGCGACGGCCTCGCCGCCCATACCCTGACCGACGGCCGGCTCCTGCGCCGCACGCTCACCCTTCCGCCGCGGGAGGAGCGCTTCCATCTCGTGGCGCACGCCCATCTCGGTCGGGTCATCGTCGAGCTGGAATTGGCGCCGGAGCGGCCCGAGGACTTCCTCGCCGCAAGCCCGCTCGACGCCGAGCTCGCCATGATGCGGCTGCGCGCCGCCGAGACCCTGACCGAGGCGGCGCAGATCGCCGCCCTCGAAATCCGCGCCATGACAGGCTTCGAATCGGTGCTGGTCTACCGCTTCGACGCGGAGTGGAACGGCGAGGCCATCGCCGAGGACATGGTGCCGGACTGGCAGCGCCCGCTGATCGGCCTGCGCTTTCCCGCCTCCGACATTCCGGCCCAGGCCCGTGCCCTCTACACCAAGGCCAAGAGCCGCTTCGTGATCGACCGGGACTGCGTGCCGGTGCCGCTGGTCGCCGACCGCGCCGCCGGCAACGCGCCGATCGACCTCACCTTCGCGCAGAACCGCACCCTGTCGCCGATCCACCTCGAATACCAGCGCAACCTCGGCGTCGACGGCTCGATGTCGATCTCGATCATGGTCGAGAACCGGCTCTGGGGCCTGATGATCGGGCATCATCGCCGGCCGCACTACGTCGCGCCGGAGACCCGCGCCGCGGCGACCGTGCTGACCGACGGCTTCGCCATGCGGGTGCAGGAGATCGAGGGCAAGGCGCTGTGGAGCGAGCGGCAGCGCCATCTCGACGTGCAGGGCCTGCTGGTGCGCGGGCTCACCCGCTCCGACGACTTCGTCGGCTCGCTGACCCAGGGCAGCCCGACCCTGCTCGACCTGTTCGGGGCCACCGGCGCGGGCATCGTCTCGGACGAGGCCGTCTGCCTCGTCGGCACGACGCCGGACGAGGCGGCGGTGCGGGCGCTCGCCGACTGGCTGCGGCACAGCCTGCCCCCCGGCGAGACCACCTTCGTCACCGACACGCTGGTGCTGCACCACGCGCCGGCCGCGGAGTACACCGAGATCGCCAGCGGCCTGCTCGCGGCCTTCGTCGGCACCTCGCGCCAGCATCTGCTGTTCTGGCTCAAGCCGGAAGTGCCGAGCACCGTGACCTGGGGCGGCGACCCGCGCAAACCCGTCCTGCCCGGCAGCGGCCCGGTGGCGGTGCTGCCGCGGCGCTCGTTCGAACGCTGGATCGAGGAGCGGCGCGGCCACTCCACCCCCTGGGCGACGTGGAAGGTGGCGCTCGCCGCCCAGCTCGCCGACGCCGTCGACGGCGTGGTGCTGCGCCAGCGCCGCAAGATCGACGAGCTGACCGGGCTGCTCGCCGACAAGGAGCGCCTGCTGGAGCAGAAGGACCTGCTCACCCGCGAGATCGACCACCGGGTCAAGAACTCGCTGCAGATCGTGACCGCCTTCCTGCACATGCAGCGCCGCCAGATCGCCGATCCGGAGGCGCGGCAGGCCTTCTCCGAGACCTCGGCCCGGGTGATGAGCGTCGCCCGCGTCCATGACAGCCTGTATCAGGGCGAGAGCATGGAGCAGGTCGATCTCGGCCAGACGATCCAGACCCTGTGCAGCGACCTCGCCGGCATGGCCGGCGACGAGCACAGCGTCGAGCTGACCGCCGAGCCCGGCCTGATGGTGCCCTACCGCCACGCGGTGGCCCTCTCGCTGATCACCACCGAGCTCGTGACCAACGCGTTCAAATATGCCGGCCGGCCCGACAAGGGCGCGCGGATCAGCGTCAGCGTCGCGGGCGAGGAGGGCGCCGTCCGCCTTCGGGTCTGCGATGACGGCGAGGGCATGCCGCCGGGCTGGGAGAGCGCCAAGGCGCGGGGCACCGGGCTCGGCATGAAGCTGATCCGGGCCATGCTCGACCAGATCGGCGCCCGCCTCGACGTCGAGAACGCCGACGGCGCCTGCTTCACCGTTCACGCCTGAGCCCTCCTTGAGCGACAGCCTGCACGCCCGCCTGCGGGAAGCCACGGCCGCGGCCCATGAGGCGCTGGAGCGCGACCTCGATTGGGAGGCGCGGGTGGCGACGCTGCCCGGCTACCGCGACCTGCTGGTCCGCCTGCGCGGCTTCCACGCCGCCTACGAGCCGGCGATCGGCGCCGCGCTCGCGGACGCACCCTTCTTCGATCCCCGGCGGCGCCTCCCGGCTCTCGATGCGGATCTGCACGCCCTCGACAGGCGCGCGCCCGACACTCCATCCGCCCCCGCCGCGCCCCGGCTCGACGGGCCGGGCGCGGCGCTCGGCGCGCTCTACGTGCTGGAGGGCTCGACGCTCGGCGGCGCCGTCATCGGCCGCCACGTCGCCCGCCTGCACGGGGAGGGCGTGCCGCTGGCCTATTACGCGGGCCGCGGTCGGGACACCGGTCCGCTCTGGCGCAGCTTCCGCGAGCGGCTGGACGGGCTCCCGGAAGCGGACGCCGCCGCGGCCTTCGCCGCCGGGATCGCGACCTTCGAGGCGATGCGGGGGTGGCTCGTGTCGGGCGAGGGCTGAGGGGCCGTTCCAGGTCTCCGCTCCGGATCCGCGAACGGGCTCGCCCGTTCGAAATCCCGATTCAGGGCGGTGCCAGCACCTGCGTCCGCTTCGCTTCCAGGATCTGCCAGACGATCAGCGAGGGCAGGCCGAGGACCACGTCGGGGACGCGCTTGGCCAGCGACAGGGCGATCGCGGTGCCGGCATCGAGCCCGAACAGGGCGCCCACCACGACGAAGCCGCCCTCCTGCACGCCGAGCCCGCTCGGCACCGCGAAGGCCGCCGACTTGATCGCCTGCGACAGCGATTCCAGCACCAAGACCTCGGTCAGACTGACCTCGACCCCGATACAGGCGAGCACGATCCAGATCTCCGCCGCGCCGAGCCCCCATGCCACGGCGTGCAGGGTGACCGACTGGGCGATGCGTCCGCGCCGGCCCCGCGCCCAGACCGCGTCGAGGGCCTCCTGCACCGAGAGGATGCTCGCCGCGCCCCCCTCCGGCTTCGCCCCCTCCGGAGCCGCCGAGCGCAGGAAGCGGCGGCCGAGGCCGGCGAGGCGCCGCTCCAGTCCCCGCGCCGCGCCGAGGGTCTGCAGGGCGAAGAAGGCGGCGACCGCCGCCACCGCCACCGCGGCGGCCTGCGTCGTCCACCACGCGAGCGCGGCGGCGGCCTCGCCCGGCAGCCGCCAGAGCAGGGCGGCGCCGAGCCCGGTGAAGGCCACCTGCGTCGCGACCTGGATCAGCATGTCGGCGAGCAGCGAGGCCGCCGCGAGGCTGCCCGCGACGCCCCAGAAGGTCAGCAGGCGACCCCCCACCACCTCGCCGCCCACCGAGGCGACCGGCAGCAGCACGTTCACGCCCTCGCGTACGAAGCGCAGGATCACGAAGGCGCCGGTTTCGACAGGCGGTTCGACCCGAGGCTTGACCGAAAGCCCGGCCGAGGCCGCCCCCGTCCGGATCCGGCCGGAGGGGGGGATGCCGGCCAGCACGCTCGACCAGGCGAGGCCGCAGAGCAGCACGATGACCGCCCGCACGCCCACGATGGCGGCCAGCCCCGCCACCCCGATCCGTCCGAACGCCGCCCCGATCGCCGCGAGGTCGTTGGTGGTGACGAGCCAGACGCCCAGCCCGAGTCCGACCAGGGTGCCGATCAGCGGCAGCCGGCGCAGCAGTCCGTGCAGGAGGCGCTGCGGCAGCCGCCGCTCGGCGGGGCGCTCCCGGCTGCGTGCGGGGGCTTCAACCATTTCCCGCTCCATCGGCCGGATCGTCCGGGCTCGCCGCGCCGGGCGACGTACGGGCCGCCCTCGGCGGGAGCAGGGGCGCGAGGACGAGCGCCTCGGCGGCGAGGGTCTCGAGCGCCGGATCGACGAGGATGACGCGGCGGCGGGCCAGGGAGTCCGGCGTGGCCAGAGTCAGCATCCGCTTGGGGCAGGGCCCGAGACAGCCCGTCTCCAGCAGCCGGACCTTGCCGGCACGCTTGGTGGAGCCCGTGTCGCGCGCACCCTGCTTGAGCGCCCGCTTGACGGCGCGGCCGATCCGCTTGCGGTCCACGCCCTGGCGCTTGGCGCATTTGCGGCAGACCAGCACGAGGTCCGAGAAGCCCGCCTTCGCCGTCCTGGCCTCGGCCATCCCGGCTCCGGTCGTCCCGCCCCGCGCCGTCTCACCCTGGGTCTCGCGGGCCGCCCCGCCCGGATCCTGCCGCCGTCCCACATATCCTCCCGTCCGGCCGCTCGATTCGGGCCGCGCCCTAATGTCCGGGGCGGTATCGCAGTCCCCCCGCCCGGGGCGCAATCCCGGCGGATCGCCGCGCCTTAAAAAGGGCCGAAAAGAACGTGACCTGAACCACCAGACAGGATGCCGCTCGAGCTTGCCGAAGAGCCTTGCCCGTGCGCCTTGCCTGTGCGCCTTGCCCGAGCATATCGCGAGGGACCGGGCGCGAGGCATCTCGCGCGGGCGCGCTCCGGCCGAGGATCCGTGAGGACCCCCATTCGATGAGTTCCGACGACGAGGTCAAGCAGGCGACCAGGGTCCGGCCGAGCCCGAGCGTCCAGTCGCTCATGGATCTCGCCCGGCGCTCCGTGCCGGATCTGCGGCGCAACGCCGAGACGATCGAGCCGGTCGCGCCGGGCCGGCGGCTCGGCGGCGCGCTGGTCGAGCGGGCGCGCCGCACCCTCGAATGGACCCGACTGCCCGGCCTTCGGCCGCGGGAGGCGCGCCCGCCCGAGCGGATGGCCAAGCGGCTGTTCCGCAGCTACTGCCTGTTCGCGCTGGTGCCGACCGCGGTGGTCGGGCTCTACGTCTTTGTGATCGCCTCTCCGCAATACATCGTCGAGTCGCAGTTCGCCGTGCGCGGCAACGTCGAGCCGATGGCCAGCGCCGAGCTCGGCCTGCACACCGACCTGATCCTGAAGCACAACAGCCAGGACAGCTTCATCCTGCGCGACTACATCGGCAGCCGGCCGATGGTGGAGGCCGTCGACGCCAAGCTCGGCCTGGCGAAGATGTTCTCGGAAGGCGGGATCGATTTCTGGGCCCGCTACGACGCGGACCAGCCGGTCGAAAAGCTGGTGCGCTACTGGCGCCGGCACGTGATTCCGCAGATCGATGCGATCTCCGGCGTGATCCACCTGAAGGTGCGTGCCTTCAAGCCCGAGGATGCGGTCGCGATCTCGCAGGAGGTGATCGCCCGCTCCGAGACCCTGGTCAACGGCATCTCGCGCCGGGCCCAGGAGGACATGATCACCAACGCGAAGAAGGAAGTGGAGCAGACCGCCGAGCGGCTCAAGCAGGCGCGGGTCGCTCTGCAGGAGTTCCGCAACCGGTGGGGCATCATCGACCCGATCAAGTCGGCCGAGGCCGCCGTGACCACGATCGAGCTCCTGCGCAAGGACAAGATCAAGGCGGAGAACGACCTGCGCGTCCTGCGCGACTCCAAGCTCGACGAGAAGAGCCGCGGCATCCAGGTGCTCGTGGCCACCGTCGGCGCGCTGGACGGCCAGATCAAGGACCTGCAGAGCCGCCTCACCACCGACGGCATCGTCTCGAATTCCGAGCACAACCTGACCCAGGCGCTGCTCGAATACGAGAGCCTGATGGTCGAGCAGACCGTGGCGGAGAAGCTCAACGCCTCGATGCAACTCATCCTCGACCGCGCCCGGATCGCGGCGGCCAAGCAGCAGATCTATCTGGCGACCTTCGTCCCGCCCCTGCTGCCGACCTACTCGGAATACCCGGCCCCGTTCTACGCCCTGTTCGCGGCCCTGTTCTGCTTCACCGTCCTGTGGAGTTCGGTCTCGCTCGTGACCGCGGCGGTCAACGACAACCGGCTCTGAGCGGCGGACGGCTCGAATCGAACGATTGGCATGGCGGATTTCACCGACCTCATCGCCCGCGCCGTCAGCCCGTCCATGAGCCGGGAGGAGCGCGAACAGGTCTATACCGTGGTCCGCCAGGCGGTGCAGCGGCTGCAGGATCGCGAGAACTTGGCCGGGGACGATCCCCGCATCCTGCTGCAGCGCCACCTGATCGAGGAGACGATCCGCGACGTCGAGTTCGACATCGTCCGCTTCCTCACCCTGCGCCGGATCGAGCAGGCGCGGGCGGCGCAGAACGCCGAGTACGAGGCGCAGTTCGCCAAGAAGCCGTGAGGCGTCGGCCTGCGCGCCGCAGGGCGACACGCCCCTCTCCCGCGCGCCGCCGGCCCGACGCTCAAATGCATGACTTCCCCGACCTGCGGGGACCGACTTGGGCCGGGCTTCCCCGGCTGTCGGCCGGACATGGCCGCGCGGACGTTTCGCGTCAAAAACTTGCAAATGTTATGATCTCAGGGTTGTTATAAGGGGAGCCACAACGTCTCTCGCGCGAAATCGCGACGTCCCGCGAGCGAGCGTCCCATGCATCTCCTGCGCATCTCTCCGATTCGGATGGTGGAGGCTGCCGGCCTGTCGTTGCCGACCTGCGGCCTGCTCTGCCTGTCGGTTTTCGCCGCCTTGAGTCTTCAGGGTCTGACCGGGGTGTGGATCCGCATCCCTCACTTTCAGTGGCTCGCGCCGGTATCGATGCTCGCCGGCGTCATCTGTTTGAGCGCCGGATCGTCTTGCCGGCCCCGTTTCAACGCTGCCGTCACGCTCTCGGCCGTGTTGACCATCCAGCTTCCTGTCACCTGCGCTCTTGCTTACGGTGTTCAATCCTTCGGCCTGCCGCTGCGGGATGATCTCTTCGTCGGGATCGATCGCGCATTCGGCTTCGACTGGATGATGGTTCAATCCTTCATGGTCGAGAAGGATGTCGTGATGGCCATTTTGAGTTTGGCCTACGACACCTTCTTCCTGCAGCTGAGTGCGGCGCCCGTCATCCTGGCGATCCTCGGCGAGATCCGCCGGGCCGACCGCTTCGTCGCGTCCTTCATCCTATGCGTGTTGATTACGGTGGCCGTCAGTGCCCTGCTGCCGGCCGAGGGCGCCGCAGGTCTCGTCGGATCGGACAAGGCACATCTCTTACTCCAGGGCGCGACACCGCTCGCGGAGTTGCACGCCCTGCGTGAGGGCACGCTGCGCATCGTCCGCCTGGAGGAGGTCGGACCCGTGATTTCGTTCCCGTCGCTCCACTGCGCAGTGGCCTATCTCGTCACGGCCGCCTTCTGGCCGCTCGAGCGTCTGCGCTGGCCCGTGGTCCTGCTGAACGCCGTGATGACGGTCTCGGCGGTGACGCACGGTGCCCACTACGCCTGCGATTGCGTCGCCGGCCTGCTCGCCGCCGCTGTCTCGTTCCATGCCGCCGGACGGCTGAGTCGGGGGCGTGCGCGGATCCTCTCACCGATGCGCGGCGCGGCGCTGCCGCCCGCTGTCTCCGCGGCGCTGGTGTCATAGGACCGGTTCGCGGTCTCGCGCCGATCCGGTCGGCCTCAGCCGTAGGCGGCAACCGCCCGCACGCCGCCGGGCTCGGCCACCTGCACGCCCGCCTCGACATACTCGTTGAGCTTGTTGCGCAAGGTCCGGATCGAGATGCCGAGGATTTTCGCGGCATGCGTCCGGTTGCCGAGGCAATGGTCGAGGGTGTCGAGGATCAGGTCGCGCTCGACATCCGCCACGGTGCGCCCGACGAGCCCGCGGGTCGCCGCCTCCGCCGCGCTCGCCGCCCGCTCGACCGGGCCGGGAACGGGAGGCGCTGCGAGCGACTCGCCCTCCGGGCTCAGGATCGCATCGGGGCCGATCTCGGGTCCCTGGGCCAGCAGCACCGCGCGGTGAATCGTGTTCTCCAACTCGCGCACGTTGCCGCGCCAGGGGTTGCGGGCGACCAGCGCCTGCGCGTCGCGGGCCAGCGGACGCAGCGGCAGCCCGTTCAGCTCCGCGTATTTGCGGGCGAAGTGGGTGGCGAGTTCGAGGATGTCGGCCAGCCGCTCGCGCAGGGGCGGCAGGCGCAGATGCACGACGTTGAGGCGGTAGAACAGGTCCTCGCGGAACGTGCCCTTCTTCACCTCCTCGGCGAGGTTGCGGTTCGAGGTGGCGAGCACGCGGATATCGACCTTGACGGGCGCGGCGCCGCCGACCCGGTCGATCACCCGCTCCTGCAGGGCGCGCAGGAGCTTGGATTGCAGCCGCACGTCCATCTCGGAAATCTCGTCGAGGAGCAGCGTGCCGCCATGGGCCTCCTCGAACCGGCCGATGCGCCGGGCGATCGCGCCGGTGAAGGCGCCCTTCTCGTGGCCGAACAGCTCGGATTCGAGCAGCGCCTCGGGGATCGCCGCGCAGTTGACCGAGACGAAGGGACGGTTTCCCCGGTTCGACTTGGCGTGGACGTGGCGGGCCAAGACCTCCTTGCCGGTGCCGCTCTCGCCGGTGATGAGCACCGAGGCCTCCGAGCGGGCGACCTGCTCGGCGAGCCGCACCACGCGCTCCATCGACGGGTCGCGCCAGACGAAGCTGCGGGCGTCGGCCGCCACCGCCTCCAGCACCGCCGCGATCATCTCCGGATCGGGGGGGAGGGGGATGTATTCCTTGGCGCCGGCCTGGATCGCCGCCACTGCGGCGCGGGCGTCGGAGGCGATGCCGCAGGCCACCACCGGCGTGCGGATGCGCTCGTCGGCCAGGGCCTGGACCAGCCGGCGGATGTCGAGGCCGACATCGACCATGACGAGGTCGCCGCCCTTGGCACGCAGGGCCGCGAGGCCCTGGTCGATCCCGTCCGCGTGGGTGACCGAGGCCCCCCGGTGCATCGCGATCTTCGAGGCGGTGACGAGTTCGCCCGAGAGCCGTCCGACGATGAGCAGCCGCATGGCGTGGTATCTCCGAAATTCTTCCGGTTCAGGTGGCTCGCCCGGCCTACGATGATCCCTCATCGCAGGCCGCTCCCGCGACGGCGGGGCGGCGGCCGTCCGCCGGACGTGCCGATCCCGGCGCGGCCGGGATCGGCACACCAAAGGATCAGTGATCGTTCTTGATGATCTCGGTCATGGTCACGCCGAGGCGCTCATCGACCAGCACGACCTCGCCGCGGGCGACGAGGCGGTTGTTGACGAAGACGTCGATCGCCTCGCCGACCTTGCGGTCGAGCTCGAGCACGGCGCCGGGGCCGAGCCGCAGCAGGTCGCCGATCGGCATGCGCGACGAGCCGAGCACCGCCGAGACTACCACCGGCACGTCGAAGACCTGTTCGAGGTCCGCCGCGCTCTTCGGGCTCGTCGGCGCGTCGCGGACGGAGGCCGCGCCGCCCTCGTCGTAGGGCAGGTCGCCCTCGTTGAGCTGGGGCAGGCTGAAATCGTCGCTCGACATCGGGCTCAGGCCTCCGCGCTTGCGAAATTGGGGGAGAGGGCGGACTCAACGGCGGCCTCGATGCGGGCGCGCTCGCGCACGATGCCGCCGTCGGCCCATTCGAGCCGGGCATCGCCCGGCGCCATGTCGGGTTCGCCCAGCACCACGAGGCGGCCCTCGAAGCCGTGCTCGCGCGACAGGCGCCGCATCAGCGTCTCCGCCTCGTCGACCAGGGTCTCGTTCACCCGCAATACGAGGTGAGGCACGCCGCGCAGGTGCCGCAGCGCCGAGCGGGCCGCCTCCTCCACCGCCGCCAGCGGGCGCGCGTCGAGGGCCTCGCCCGCGATCCGGCGGGCCAGCGCCTGCGCGAAGGCCAGTGCCTGCGCCTCGCGCTCGCCGTCGCGGAGGTCGGACTGGTTGAGGAGGCCGGCGGCGGCGAGCCCGACCCGGGTCAGGGCGTCGGCGAGCCGGGCCTGTTCCTGGAGCGCGGCCTCCGAGCGGCCGTCCTGGAGGCCGCGGGCATAGGCGGCCGCCTCCCCCGCCGCGCGTTCGGCCTCGGCCCGGGCCGAGGCCTCCGCGTCGGCGGGGGAGGGGCCGCGCGGGCGGCCGAAATCGGTGTCGAACAGGAAGGGGCGGGAGGCGCGCGCGCTCAATAGACCAACTCCTCCTCGCCGCCGTTCTTGGCGATCATGATCTCGCCCTTCTCGGCCAGATCCTTGGCGAGTTCCGTCATCTTGGCCTGCGCCTCATCGACCTCCTTGAGGCGGATCGGCCCCATCGAGCCCATCTCGTCGTTGAGGTTCTTGGCGGCGCGGGTCGACATCTGGCTCATGAAGAAGGCCCGCACCCGCTCGTCCGCACCCTTCAGCGCCCGGCACAGGGTGTCGTTGTCGACCTTGCGCATCAGGGTCTGGACCGAGCCCGGATCGAGCTTCAAGAGATCCTCGAAGGTGAACATGAGCTGGCGGATCTTCTTGGCCGAGCCGCGGTTGGCCTGGTCGATCGCCGCGAGGAACCGGGTCTCGGTCTGCCGGTCGAAGGCGTTGAACACCTCGGCCATGAGCTCGTGCGCGTCGCGCCGCGTGGTCTGGGCGATGGTCGAGACGAACTCGGTGCGCAGCGTCTCCTCGATGTGGCGCAGGGCCTCCTTCTGCACCGTCTCCATGCGCAGCATCCGGTTGAGCACGTCGATGGCGAACTCCTCCGGCAGGATCGTGAGCACCTTGGCGGCGTAGTCGGCCCGCACCTTCGACAGCACGACGGCGACCGTCTGCGGGTACTCGTTGCGCAGGAAGTTCGCGAGGATCTCGGGATCGATCTGGGTCAGGCTCGCCCAGACGCGCTTGCCCGACGCGCCCTTGATCTCCGCCATGATCGAGGAGACCTGCTCGGGCGGGAAGATCTTGAGCAGGAGCGACTCGGTGCGCTCGAAGTTCGAGGTGATGCCGCCGCCCGAGGACAGCCGCGACACGAAATCGACGATCAGCCGCTCGACGGTGGCGGCCTCCAGCGAGCCGAGCTGCACCATGGCGTGGCTGACGAGCTTGATCTCGTCCTCGTCGAGGCGCTGCCAGATCGGCGCGCCCTCCTCCTCGCCGAGCAGCAGCAGCAGGGCGGCGGCGCGCTGCGGGCCCGGCATCTCGGCGAAGGCCTTCGAGGCGTCG
Source organism: Methylorubrum populi (assembly GCF_002355515.1). NCBI lineage: Bacteria > Pseudomonadati > Pseudomonadota > Alphaproteobacteria > Hyphomicrobiales > Methylobacteriaceae > Methylorubrum > Methylorubrum populi. The sequence goes on from NZ_AP014809.1 coordinate 4,740,775, forward strand.
AGGCTCTCCATGGCAGCGTTGAAGTTTACGCCCGCGGACACGAATTCGCTCCTCTCGTCCGGCTATGGCTGGTCTCGGCGCGCATCAGGAATCGTGGATCCAGTTGCGGAGCACCTCGACGGTCTCGGTCGGGCTCGCCCGCACCATGTCGACCACGCGCTCCACGGTCTCGGCCTGGATCTGGCCGTTGATCTTCGCCGATTCGAGGAACCGGTTGGTGCTGTTCTCGCGCACCGCGATCTCGACCGGCCCCTCGCCGGCCGCCCCGGCCAGCGCCAGCGCTCCCGCCGGGCCGGCCAGCGCCGCCACTGGCTCCTCGGCTTCGAGCACGCGGCGCAGGAGCGGGCGCACCACCGCCATCAGCACGACCAGGGTGAGCAGGCTCAGGACCACGAGCTCCACGAGGCGCATCACGTCCTCCTTGCTCGGGCTCAGGAAGGATTGGATCAGGCCGGGCTCGGCGAATTCGGGAGCGGCCGGGGTCTCGGCGAAGCGCAGGTTGACCACCTCGACCTGATCGCCGCGGGCCTTGTCGTAGCCGACCGCGGTGCGCACCAGCGCGGTGATGCGCGCGATCTCGGCGTCGGAGCGCGGCTGGTAGGCGGGCTTGCCGTCGGCCCCGGGGGCGTAGACGCCATCGACCAGCACCGCCACCGAGAGGCGCTTGAGGCGCCCGCCCTCCAGGGTCTCGACCTTGGTGACGCGGGAGATCTCGTAATTCGTGACCTCCTCGTTCTTCTGCGAGGAATCCTTCTGCTGCGGCTGGGCCTGGTTCTGGTTGGCGCCCGGCAGCTCGTTGCCGACGCTGACCTGCCCCTCCGTCCCGCCGGTGAGCGAATTCTCCGAGCGGGTCTGGGTGGAGCGGACGACGCGGCTCTCGGGGTCGAAGCTCTCCGAGCGGCTCTCGACCCGGTTGAGGTCGAGTTCGGCGGTGACCTGCACCCGGGCGCGGCCCTGGCCGACGATGCCGGCCACGATCTCCTCGATCTGCGAGCGCATCCGCCGCTCGATGCCCGTCTGCCGCTCCTCCAGGGCGCCGGCCCCGTCCTTCTCCGCGCCGCGGGCGCCGTCGGCCAGCAGCCGCCCGCGCTCGTCGACGATCGAGACCCGCTCGGGCTTCAGGCCCTCGACCGCCGAGGCGGCGAGATGCCGGATCGCCCGCACCTGGCTCGGGTCGAGGTCGCCCATCAGCTTGACGACGATGGCCGCCGAGGGTGCCTCGCGGTCGCGCTCGAACAGGCGGCGCTCGGGGATGACGAGGTGGACGCGGGCCGCCTGGACCCGGCCGATGGCGCGGATCGAGCGGGCGAGCTCGCCCTCCATCGCCCGCAGGTGGTTCACGTTCTGGACGAAGCTCGTCGAGGAGAAGGCGTCGCCCTTGTCGAAGATCTCGTAGCCGATGCCGCCTTGCGCCGGCAGGCCCTTGCCGGCGAAGTCCATGCGCAGCTTGGCCAAGTCGGCGCGGGGGGCGAGCACGGTCTGGCCGAGGTCGCCCTTGGTCTCGTAGGCGATGCCGCGGGCGTCGAGCTCGCGGATCACGGCGGAGGAATCCTGCATCGACAGGTCGGAGAACAGCACGCCCATATCGGGCCGCGAGACACGCAGAATCACGAAGGCGAAGAAGCCGACCAGCGTCAGCGTCACGGCCGCCATCGCGGCGATGCGCGCGGGCCCGAGCTTCGTCACCAGATCGAGGATGGGTTTCACGGGCCGGCACGCCTGAGGACAGCGGATGCGGCCGCGAGGAATGCGCGACCGCCCGGCAAGAATTGCCCGGTGCGTGGTTAGCGAGGCGTTAACGCCGAGGCCCTGCCGTTCACGAAGTCGCGGCCGGCGCGATCCGGCCGATAGTCCCGGAAACGACGAGAGCCGCCCCGGTGCTCCGGAGGCGGCTCCTCATGCGTTGCGCGAACAGGCATGCGCAACGGTCGGATCGATGGTGTTAAAAACTCAGTGGCGGTAATGCTGGATGCGCGTGGTGCGCAGGCCGGCCAGACCGTGCTGGTCGATGGAGTACTGCCAGCTCAGAAATTCCTCGGTGGTCAGCGTGTAGCGCTGGCAGGCCTCCTCCAGGCTGAGCAGGCCGCCGCGGACGGCGGCGACGACCTCGGCCTTGCGGCGGATGACCCAACGGCGGGTGGTGACGGGGGGAAGATCGGCGATCGTCAGGGGGCTGCCGTCGGGCCCAATCACATACTTCACGCGGGGCCGGGGTGTTTCGGTCATGATACGCTCTACACTCGACTGACCTGTCGAGAGGGAAGCTACTTGCGTCCGCTTAAAAGTTCTTGAAGTCGGCCGTTCGAATGCGATTCGTTCGTTGTTAACGGATGTGGACAATTTCGCTTTCCTCGATGCTGCAATGCATCAAGACGCTGGCGCAGAAAGCGTTTTGACGCTTGAGGCCGGGACGCGCGCCGAGCCGATCGTCAGCACCGGTTCAGAGCCGCTGAGGTCGACGCCGTCCACGGTGCCGGTCACCTTGGTGTCGACGTTGACCCGCGTGCCCGTCGTATCGAGGGCATCGACGGTGATCGTGTAGCGTCCGTCCTTGGCCGCGAGCCCCGAGGTCGCGGTGCCGTCCCACGCGAAGGATTGCGCCCCGGTCTTGAGCGTCGTGGTCTTGGTGGCCACCACGGTGCCGTCGCTGGCCTTGATGGTGATGACAGCCTTGGCGGCGGCCCGTTCCGGGGTCAGCGTCCAGGTCGCCTTGCCGTCCGCGAGATCGGTCGAGGCGCCGTCGGCCGTAATCGTCCGGCCGATCAGGCCGGAGGCGGAGGAGGCTGATGCGGCCTTGGAGTTGGTCAGGATCGTGTCCAGCGAGGCGTTGGTCTTGAGCTGCTGCTCGACGCCCGCGAACTGCACGAGCTGCTGGGTGAACTGGTTGGTGTCGAGCGGATCGAGCGGGTTCTGGTTCTTGAGCTGCGTGGTGAGCAGCGTCAGGAACTGCGTGAAGTTGCCCGCGATCGACTTCGTGTCGGTGGTCGAGGCGGCACCGGTGGCGGTGATGCTTGTGCTGCTGGTGATCCCGGAGGCCATGGCGTCGTCCTTGGGGCATCGTCCCGAATGGCGGTTGCCGGCCTTCGGGAAGGGGTATGCGAAAACAGGGGCCTAGAGCGTCGTCCGCGACGACGCTCTAGATTCGGATGTCGAGGCCGCTGGCGGCGCGCAGGTGCCGCAGGGAAACGGGGTCGAGGGGCGCGGGCTTCTCGTCCCGCCCGGCCGGCCCTCCGCCGGAATGCCCCCGGGAGGCCGGCTCGCCGTCCCGGCCGCCCTGGGATCCCGCTTCGCCGCGCAGGGACAGATCGATCCCGCCCGCCTCCGCGCCGACGTCGAAGCCCGCCTGCGCCAGCGCCTGCTGCAGGGAGCCTGCGTCGCGCTGGAGCAGGGCAAGGGTCTCGGGCCGGTCCACGACGAGATGCGCCCGGGCCTTGCCGCCCGCCTTGTCGAGGTCGAGCGACACGTCGATGCGGCCGAGTTCGACCGGGTCGAGGCGGATCGCGAAGCGGTTCATGCCCGATAGCGAGCGCAGCCCGATCGTCATCGGCACGGCGCCGAGGGGAATCGGCGGCGTCGCGGGCTGAGGCGTCGCGGCCGCGGCGTCCGTTGCCTGGGCGGCCTGCATCCCCGGCGCGGGGCCGGCGCCGTTGATGCCGGGCGGTGTCGGGGGGGCTGCAGCGCCGGCGGCCGGAGCGGGCGAGGGGGCCGCGGCCTGCATCCCGTCGAGCGCCGCCTCGAAGCCGGCCGTTCCCGGAGCGGAGGCGGGTGCATCGGCCGCGCCCGCTTTCGTGGTCTTTCCGGTCGCGGCCGTCCCGCTGGGCCCGCCCGCCACGGGTGTGCTCTCGCCGGCCGCGCCCGCGGCCGGTCCCGTCACCGCCGCAGCCGGTGCGGGAGCGGGCGGCGGCGAGAGGAGGGCGGTGGGATCGGCGGCCTCCGACGCCGCGGCATCGGTCTCGTCCTGGTCCCGGGTCTCGTCCTCGGATTGGACGACGGCCCCGGCCTCCTGCGCGGCGGCGCCTTCCGCAGCCTTTTCCGCGGCCGCCTCCTGCAGGGCCCCTTGAGCCGCCTCGCCTTCGGCCGGGCGTTCCGGCCTCTGCGGGTTCGAATCCCCGGCCGCGCCCGGCGCCCGCGCCGACGCGGCCTCCCGGCCGTCCCGCGCATGACCTGCCGGAAGCGGGGCGGTGCGGCCGGGAGCGGACTGCGCGCGGCTCTCCGGCGATGCTCCGGACTGCCAGCTCTCCGCCCCGTCGGCCCTGGCGCTTCCGGTCTTCGAGCTTCCGGGCTTCAAGGTTCCGGCCTCGGCGGATTCGGTCTTGGCGGATTCGGTCCTGGCGGCCTCGGTTCTCGCCGCCTGCCTCCGATCCGTCCTGGCGGCATCGTCCCGGGTGGAGGCGGTCTCGTCGCGGCGGAGGGCGGGCCGGGCCGGGGCCGCCGGTTTCCGCTCCGCAGGCTCCAGGCTGAAGCGCCCGGTGCCCTCGCTCCCGCGCCCCGTGGACGCGGCGGGCCGCAGGGTCTGTCTGAAAAACACCTCCGCCAGATCTGCGCGCGAAACCACGATGCCGTCCTCATCCTGCCGGGCCGAAGCCGCGGGCGATCACAGCAATCCGCGCGCCACCGGCGGAATTCTCCAAGACGCTGATATCCATGAAGAAATTTCGACCGCGCGGGCGACGTCGCGCGCCGGCCCGGTCGGATCTGCCGTCCTCCCGGCAGGATTTGCCGGCCGCGCCGGGGAGGCGATGCGCGCCACAGGTCTGCTCTCGGACCCGCCATCCCTGGAAAGTCCGGATCGGGATCGCTATAGACACCGGACATGCGTCCGGGCTCCGCAGGTCCGCGCGCGCCCGAAGGCTCCGCCAACGGCCGGCAACCGGCCCTCATCACCGGCCATGAACTCGCTGGATCTCCCGAAGCCCCCGCACGAGACGCGCGTCGTCGTCGCCATGTCGGGCGGCGTCGATTCGTCGGTGGTGGCCGGCCTGTTGAAGCGCGAGGGCTACGACGTCGTCGGCGTCACGCTCCAGCTCTACGACCACGGCGCGGCGACCCACCGCAAGGGCGCCTGCTGCGCCGGACGCGACATCCACGACGCGCGGGCGGTCGCCGAGACGCTCGGCATCCCGCACTACGTCCTCGACTACGAGGACCGCTTCCGCGAATCGGTGATCGACCGCTTCGCCGAGAGCTATCTCTCGGGCGAGACACCGATTCCCTGCGTCGAGTGCAACCGCTCGGTCAAGTTCCGCGATCTGCTCGGCATGGCCCGGGATCTCGGCGCCGAGGCGCTGGCCACCGGCCACTACGTCGCGAGCCGGCCGCGGCCGCAGGGGGGGCGTGCCCTCTACCGTGCCCTCGATCCGGCCCGTGACCAGAGCTACTTCCTCTACGCCACGACGCCCGAGCAGCTCGCCTTCCTGCGCTTTCCCCTGGGCGAGCGGCCCAAGGACGAGACCCGCGCGCTTGCCCGGGATCTGGGCCTCGCCGTTGCCGACAAGGCCGATAGCCAGGACATCTGCTTCGTGCCGCAGGGCGGCTATGCCGACGTGATCGCCAAGCTGAGGCCCGAGGCGGCCCGGCCCGGCGAGATCGTCGATCTCGACGGGCGCCGGCTCGGCGAGCACGAGGGCATCATCCACTACACCGTGGGCCAGCGCCGCGGCCTCAAGCTGTCGGTCGGCGAGCCGCTCTACGTGGTGCGGCTCGAACCTGAGACCGCCCGCGTCGTGGTCGGCCCGCGGGCGGCGCTCGCCACCCGCCGCATCCGTCTGGCCGACCTCAACTGGCTCGGCGACGGCGCGCCGGAAGAGATCGGCGACCGGTCGGTGGCCGTGCGCGTGCGCTCGACCCGCGAGCCGCGGCCGGCGCGCCTGTCGTGGAACGTGGCCGAGGCGTGCGCCGAGATCGAGCTGGTCGTTCCCGAGGACGGGGTCTCGCCGGGACAGGCCTGCGTGATCTACGCCGATGACGGCCCGCGCGCGCAGGTGCTCGGCGGCGGCACCATCCGGCGCATCGGCGCGTTGCAGGCAGGCGCCGCCGAGGCCGCCTGATGGGGGCGCCTCACGCCGCGCGGATTCAGGTTTTCAAGACCCTGCAATCGCTCTGCGAGCGATTGGACCGCTCGACAGGCGCGAAGAGCGCCCGCGGAGCGGCCTCGGCCACGCCGAGGGGGGCTCGAGCATCGTCCCGAAAGTGGTTGCCGGCTTTCGGGAGGGGACGATGCGGAACGAAATTGCGAGAGCCGAAGCCGCGGAGGCGGCTGCCGGCGCTTGAGGCCGGACAGATTGAGAGGGTGACGGTTACATGCTGAGCGAGCGGGCGCCCGAGGCCGGGCCCACCACCGAGCTGATGCGCAAGGCCTATGCCCGCTGGGCGCCGGTCTACGACGTCGTCTACGACAAGCTGACCGAGCCGGCCGCCCGTGCCGCCGTCGAGGCGGCCGTCGCCCACGGGCCGCGGGTGCTGGAGGCCGGCGTCGGCACCGGCCTGTCGCTGGGCTACTATCCCCGCGACAGCTTCGTCTGCGGCGTCGATCTGTCCGAGGACATGCTCAAGCGCGCCCGCGGAAAAGTCCGGCGCAAGGGGCTGACCCACGTCAAGGGCCTTCAGGTCATGGATGTGTGCCGCCTCGGCTATGCCGATGCGAGCTTCGACGCGGTGGTGGCGCAGTTCCTCATCACCCTGGTGCCGAACCCGGAGGCCGCGCTCTCCGAGTTCCTGCGCGTGGTGCGTCCCGGCGGCGGCATCGTGCTCGCCAACCATTTCGGCCAATCGAACGGTCCGGTGGCGCGGGTCGAGGAGATCGTCGCGCCGCTCTGTACCAAGATCGGCTGGTCCTCGGACTTCAAGGCGACGCGGATCGAGGCCTGGGCCCAGCGCAACGGCGTCGAGGTTGTCGGCCTCGCGCCGACCTTCCCCGGCGGGTTCTTCAAGATCCTGCGGATGCGCAAGCGGGGCTGAGGGCTGGCAGGCGAACACCGTCCGGCGGAGGCAGGCCGATGACGCCACGGGGCGGGGAGGGCGTCCGGCCGCATGACCGGCCGCGTGAGCAGCATCCCGAGTCCGGCGGGACGCCGGGGCCGCGCCGGCCCTGGCTGCGCTGGCTCCCGCTCCTGATCCTGGCCGCGCTCTCCGTCGGCATCCTCGCCTCAGGCGGCGCCCACCTCCTCGACCTCGACCGGCTCTCCGAATCGCGGGTCTGGCTCCAGACGCTCATCGCCGAGGACCGGATTCGGGCGATCGCGCTGGCCTGCCTCGTCTATGTCGGCTCGGTTGTGGTCTCGCTGCCCGCGACGCTGGTGCTCACGGTGCTGGCCGGGCTGCTGTTCGGCCCCGTGACCGGAGCCCTGATGGCCATCGGCTCGTCGACGACGGGCGCGGCGATCGTGTTCTCGGTCGGGCGCTACGCCGCCGGGGACCTGATCCGGCGCAAGGCCGGACCCCGGATCGGTCGCTTCGCGGAGGGCTTCCGTCGCGACGGCTTCGGCTACATCCTGATCCTGCGGCTGCTGCCGATCTTTCCCTACTGGATCACCAACGTCGCCCCGGCGGCGTTCGGCGTCCGCCTGCGCACCTTCGCGCTCGCCACCCTGGTTGGCCTGACGCCGGGCGCCTTCATCTATGCCGGGCTCGGCGCCGGTCTCGAGGATCTGCTGGCGACCCGCGACGCGGCGAAGGCGGCCTGCCTCGCCGATGGAGGAACGGATTGTTCGAAGAGCATCGATCTGCGCGCGCTGGTGACGCCCGGAATGGTGGCGGCCCTGGCGGCCCTGGCAGGATTTGCTCTTTTGACGGTTTATCTGCGCCGACGGCTTGAGCGGCGGACGCTTCGCGCATAAGACTTGCGCACAAGCGAATGGCGCGCGTCGCCGGACACCCGCGCAACCTGTGCGCTAGGGGGGCGTTAGAGGGGGCGCGCCATTCGGACTGCGATTGGACGACACAACGACGGGTGACGCTTGAAACGGCCCCGCCTTCCGTTTCCTGGCCGGCCATCGAAGCCGGCGGACGCGGCGCAGAATGATTCGGCGGCAACGGCCGCCTTGCCCTGGCATATCGAGGCACCGGCCGGCACGACGCCGCCGCGCGCGCGCGCCTTCGCTTGGTTCGGGCGCCTGGGCCTTTCGGGCCGCCTGTTCCTGCTGACGGTGGCCTTCGTCGTCCTGGCCGAGATCCTGATCTACGTCCCGGCCGTGGCGACCTACCGGCTGTCGCGGCTGTCCGACCGGGTCGCGGCGGCACGGGTCGCCGCCCTGGTGCTGAACGCGGCGCCCGAGGGTCAGGTCCCCGACGAGACCGCCCGGCGCCTGCTGATGGGCGTCGGCGCCCGCGCCATCGCCGTGCGGGTCGGCGAGACGTGGCGCTACCTCACCGACGGGCCGGCACCGTCCGCCGTCGCCGAGACGGTCGATCTGCGCCAGCGCGGCCTGACCGGCTCGGTCGGCGGCGCCTTCCGGACGCTGTTCCTTCCCACCGAGGCGCCGATCCGGGCGATCGGGCCGGGGCAGGACGGTTTCGATGCCGTCGAGGTTCTGCTCGACGAGGGGCCTCTGCGGGCGGCCCTGGCCGATTTCTCGCTCCGGCTGCTCGTCGCCTGCCTCATCATCGCGGTACTGGCGGCCGGGCTCGTCTTCTTCGTGCTCCAGCGGGCGATCGTGCGGCCGGTGGTCCGGCTCGCCCGCGACATCGCCGCCTTCGCCGACGATCCCGAGCGCACCGACCTCGTGGCCCGGCGCTCGGCGCGCAGCGACGAGATCGGGCAGGCGGAGAACGCGCTCGCCCGGATGCAGGTGGCGCTCGGCGGCGAGCTGCGCCAGCGGCGGCGGCTGGCCGAGCTCGGCCTTTCGGTGAGCAAGATCAACCACGAATTGCGCAATCTGCTCACCACCGCCCAGCTCCTCGGCGACCGGCTCGAAAGCGTTTCCGACCCCCTGGTCCAGCGCGTCGCGCCGCGCCTCGTGGAGACCCTCGACCGGGCGATCCGCTTCTGCGAGGCGACGCTCGCCTATGGCCGCGCCACGGAGCCGAACCCGCAGCGCCGCATGGTGGCGCTCGGCCCCCTCCTCGAGGAACTGACCGACCTCGCCGACCTGATGCCCGCCGCCCACATCCGCGTGGAGGTGCGCGCGGCGCCGGATCTGGAGATCGACGCCGATCCCGAACAGCTCCTGCGGGCGCTGACCAACCTCGTGCGCAACGCGGTCCAGGCCCATGCCGCGGCCAGGACCGCGGACGGCACCGTGCTGATCGAGGGTGTCCGGGTCGGACCGCCCGGCGCGGGCTCCGTCACGGTCCTCGTGAGCGACAACGGCCCCGGGGTGCCCGAGCGGGCCAAGGCCAACCTGTTCGCCGCCTTCCAGGGCTCGACCCGGGCCGGCGGCACCGGCCTCGGCCTCGCCATCGCCTCGGAACTGGTCCGCCTCAACGGCGGCACCCTCTGCCTCGACGAGACCGCCGGCGGCGCCCGCTTCCGCATCGTCATCCCGGACCGTGCCGCGGGGGTGAAGGCGGCGTAGGCGCCGCCTTCAATGTAGGTTCCCCGAAGGTTCGACTGCCCTCAATGCCCCGCACCGGCGGGCGCGGCCGCGCGCGGGCGGCGGATCAGCGGCGTGCCGCAGGCCATGCCTAAGAACAGCACGGTGAGGACGAGGAACACGTCCTCGAAGCTCATCACCAGTCCCTGGATCCGCACGGTGTTGTTGAGCGCCTTCAGCGCCATGCCGTTGGCGTCGCCCCCGAACACCTCGAACTGGCGCCGCATGGCGTCGAGCCGCTCCAGTGCGGCGCTGTTGGCCCAGGTGAAGCGCTCGTGCAGCCGCGTGAGGTGGAGGTCCCAGCGGGCGTTCAGGATCGTGTTGATCAGCGCCAGCCCCACCGCGCCGCCGAGGTTGCGCGTGAGGTTGAACAGGCCGGACGCGTTCTTCATCCGCTCCGGCGGCAGGGTGCCGAGCGCGATGTTGTTGATCGGGATCATGCACAGCATCAAGGAGCAGCCGCGCAGCACCTGGGGCCAGAGCAGCTCCCAGAAGTCCCAATCCTTGGTCAGCCCGGTGACGATCCAGGTGCCGACGGCGAACCCGGAGAAACCCATCGCCATCATGATGCGCGGATCGAGCTTCGCCGAGAGTTTGCCCGCGATCGGGGCGGTGGCGAACATGCACAGCCCTGAGACGAACATCGTCTCGCCGATCTGCAGCGCCGAGTAGCCGCGCACCCGGGCGAGATAGACCGGGTAGAGGTAGGTCAGGCCGTAGAGGCCGATGCCCATCACGAAGCTGAAGATGCAGCCGGCGGCGAAGTTGCGGTCGGAGAAGGCGCGCAGATCGACGATCGGCTGGCGCGCGGTGAAGACGCGGGCGAAGAAGGCCAGGCCTGACACGGTGCAGACGAGGGCGCAGACGAACACCGCCTCGTCCTGCAGCCAGTCGTGGTTCGGGCCCTCCTCCAGCACGTATTCGAGGCAGCCGAGGAAGCCTGCCATGAAGGCGAGCCCGGCCCAGTCGAAGGATTTCAACAGGTCGAAATTCGGCCGGTCGAAATCGATCAGGAGGAAGGTCGAGACCGTGACGAAGATGCCCGGCACGATGTTGATCAGGAACAGCCAGTGCCAGGAGAACAGGTCGGTGAGGTAGCCGCCGATGGTCGGGCCGATGGTCGGCGCCAGCGTCGCCACGAGGCCGATCATCGGCGAGACGATGGAGCGCTTGGAGGGCGGGAAGATCGTGAAGGCCGCGGCGAACACGGTCGGGATCATGCCGCCGCCGATGAAGCCCTGGAGCGCGCGCCAGACGATCATCTCGTCGATCGACGAGGAGGTGGCGCACATCAGGCTCATCAGCGTGAAGCCGCCGGCCGAGACCGAGAACATCCAGCGCGTCGAGAGCACCCGCGACAGGGTCCCCGAGAGCGGAATCGAGATCACCTCGGCGATGAGGTAGCTCGTCTGCACCCAGGGGATCTCGTCACCCGAGGCCGAGAGGCCGGCCTGGATCTCGTTGAGCGAGGCCGAGACGATCTGGATGTCGAGGATCGCCATGAACATCCCGAACACCATGCACAGGAACGCCACCATGCGGCGGCGGTCGATGGGCGGGTCGGCGGCGGGACTTGCGGCGAGGGTCGCGGTGGCGGCCATGGGGCGCCTCGGAAGGGTCGTTGGTGCGGAGCTCCCCTCACACCCTCCTCCTGAGGTGCCGCAGCGAAGCGGAGGCCTCGAAGGGTGTTGCGGGGATCGCGCGGGATCCGGAGGATCCTTCGAGGTCCGCCGACGCGGGCATCTCAGGATGAGGCTCGGGTGGAACGGGTGGTTCAGGCGGCCCGCTCCTGCAGGCCGCGCAAGGTTTCAGCGCCGGGCGGCGAGCTTCTGCACCGGCGCGTCGGCGCCCTCGCGGGTGTCGACCCGCACCACGACGGACAGGCCGGGCCGCAGCAGGCCCTCGCGGGCGACGTCCTCGGGCACCTGGACGCGCACGGGCAGACGCTGCACGATCTTGGTGAAGTTGCCGGTGGCGTTGTCGGGCGGCAGCAGGCTGAAGACCGAGCCGGAGGCGGGCGAGAGCGATTCCACCGTGCCGACGATGTCGCGGTCGGGATAGGCGTCCACGTGGATATGGACCTCCTGGCCGGGCCGGACGCGGGCGAGCTGCGTCTCCTTGAAGTTCGCATCGACCCGCACGCTCTTCAGCGGCACCAGGGCGGCGATGCGCGAGCCCGGCGAGACGTAGGCGCCGGCCTCCACCGCCTTGTTGCCGACGACGCCGTCGAAGGGCGCGCGGATCACCGCGAAGTCGAGGTCGCGCTGCGCCCGGTCGACGGCGGTGCGCAGCTCCGCGGCGAGGTTTTCCGCCTCGCGCGTCTGCGCCTTCAGCACCTCGACATTGGCCCGCGCCGCGACGAGGGCGGCCTCGGCCGACTTCACCGCCGCGTCGGTGCGGTCGCGGTCGGCCTTGGCCTGATCAAGACGGGATTTGGCGACGTAATCGGCCTGCATCCCCGTGGCGCGGGCATAGTCGGCGCTCGCCCGCACCGCGTCGGCCTTGGCCGCATCGATCTGGGCCACGCTCTGCAGCACCTGCGCCTGCGCCGCTTCCGCCTGCCGGCCGATCCGGGCGATGGTGCTCTCCTGGGTGGCGAGCTTGTCCTGCGCCGCCGTCACCGCGAGGCGGTAATCGCCGTCGTCGAGCCGGGCGATGACGTCGCCCCGCTTCACCGCCTGCCCGTTCACCACGGGCACCGCCTCGAGATAGCCCGAGACCTTGGCGGCCAGAACCGAGATGTCGGCCTGCACATAGGCGTCGTCGGTACTGACGAAGAAGCGCCCGACCGTCCACCAGTCCCAGCCGGCATAGGCGCCGCCGCCGAGCGCCGCGCAGAGTACGAGGCCCAGCACCGCCCGCCGCAGCGGGCGCCGGGGCTTGGCCGGCGATGCGGGCTGCACCGGCGCGGCCAGGGGCGCGGCTGGCGCGGCCACGACGGTGGAGGGCAGGGCCGGCGCGCGGCCGCCCTCAGCCCGCTCGTCCTCGACGCGCTCCCCACCCGTCTCCGACCGGGCGGAGTCCTCACGAAGCGACTCACGCAGCGACATGGCTGAAGTCCCAGACATCCATTGACCGAACCGTTCGGTCACTCGGCGGGTCAGGTTGACGCCGTCGGTATTCGAAGGCTAGTTATCACTGACTGAACGGTTCGGTCAACGCGAATGAGTGGCAAGTCGGTGTGATGGCGGACGCGGCGATACGGGAGCGGGGGCCGGCAGCCCCGCAGGCGGCCTCAGCCGGCGAGAGCGACAAGCGCCGGCAGATCCTAGAGGGCGCGCGCCAGGTCTTCATGGCGTCGGGCTTCGACGGCGCCAGCATGGGCGAGATCGCCAAGACCGCGAACGTGTCGAAGGGCACGCTCTACGTCTATTTCGACAGCAAGGAGGCCTTGTTCGAGGCCCTGACCACCGAGGCCAAGGCGGGGCTGGCCGAGAACCTGTTCCGGCTCGACGAGGACGACGCGGACGTGCGCGCCGTGCTGACGCGGCTCGGCACCAGCTACCTCGCGATGATGGCGCGGCCGGAGCACGTCTCGATCATCCGCATGGTGATCGGCGCCTGCGAGAAGTTTCCCCGGTTCGGGCAGGCCTTCTACGAGGCGGGCCCGGCCTGCGGGGTCGGGCGGCTCAAGGCCTATCTCGATGCCCAGGTCGCGGCCGGGCGCCTCTCCGTCGCCGACACCGATCTCGCCGCCAAGCACTTCCTGCAGCTCTGCCAAGCCGGGATGCTGACGCGGCTGCTGTTCAACGCGGGCGCGGCACCGGACGAGGACGAGATCCGGCACCGGGTCACGGAAGCCGTGCGGGTCTTCTACGCGGGCTACGGCCCGTTCGCGGCGGGGTGAGCGCTCACCCCGCGAGCGCGAAGGCCGGATCGTCGGCGAAGTCGCCGCCCGTCAGGATCGCCTGCTCCAGGCCGCCGGCCGCCGGCAGCAGGTTCTCGGCGAAGAAGCGGGCAAGCGCGATGCGCGCGGCATGGGCCGGATCGGTCTCGCCCGCCTTCACGGCGGCGCTCGACGCGAGCCCCGCCGCCGCGAGGCAGGCGGTGCCCTGGACGAGGCCGAACAGGCGCAAGTAGGGCGTGGCGCCGGGGAGCGCCTCCTGCGGCCGGTTCGAGGCCAGCGCCTTCAGCAGGAAACTCGTCGCCCGGTCGAGGCTGCCGATGCCCTCCCGCAGGCGCGCCGCCGCGTGGCCGAAGCCGGGCGCGCCGTCCTTCAGGAGGCCCTCCGCCACCCGCCGCATCGACGCGATCTGGGCGCCGACCGTGGCGCCGCCGGCGAGCGGCAGCTTGCGGGTGACGAGGTCGATCGCCTGGATGCCGTTGGTGCCCTCGTAGATGCCGAGGATGCGGGCGTCGCGCATGAGCTGGGCCGCGCCGGTCTCCTCGACGAAGCCCATGCCGCCATGGACCTGCACGCCGAGCGAGGTGACCTCGTTGGCGATGTCGGTGGCGAAGGCCTTGGCCACCGGCGTCAGCAGCGAGGCGCGCTCATGCGCCGCTTTCCCCTCGGGGCCGTGGGACGCGTCGAGGGCTTGCGCGGTGAGGTAGCAGATGCCGCGGGCCGCCGCCGTGTAGGCCTTCATGGTCAGCAGCATGCGCTGCACGTCGGCATGCGCCACGATGGCGCTGACGGGCTCCGACGCGCCCGGCGCCCGGCCCTGGCGGCGCTCGCGGGCGTAGTCGAGGGCCTTCTGATACGCGGCCTCGGCCACGCCGACGCCCTGCAGGCCGACATTGAGCCGGGCCGAGTTCATCATCGTGAACATGCAGGCCAAGCCCCGGTTCTCCTCGCCGATCAGCCAGCCGGTGGCCCCGCCCCCATCGCCGAAGGCCATGGAGCAGGTCGGCGAGGCGTGGATGCCGAGCTTGTGCTCCAGCCCCGAGCAGCGCAGGTCGTTGCGGCTCCCGTCCGGCAGCACCTTCGGCACGAGGAACAGCGAGATGCCGCGGGTGCCGGCCGGCGCGTCCTTCAGCCGGGCCAGGACGAGGTGGCAGATGTTGTCGGCCAGATCGTGCTCGCCGTAGGTGATGTAGATCTTGGCGCCCGTGATCCGGTAGCTGCCGTCGCCGTTGGCCTCGGCGCGGGTGCGCAGGCCTGAGAGGTCCGAGCCCGCCTGCGGCTCGGTCAGGTTCATGGTCGCGGTCCATTCCCCCGTGACGAGCTTCTCGAGGTAGCGGCCCTTCAGCTCGTCGGAGCCGTGGGCGGCCAGCGCCTCGATGCCGCCGGCGGTGAGCAGGGGGCAGAGGCCGAAGGCGAGGTTGGCGCCGTTCCACATCTCGGTGCAGGCGGCGGCGATCAGGTGCGGCAGGCCCTGGCCGCCATGGTCGGGGTCGGCGAGCACGCCGTTCCAGCCGCCCTCGACGAAGGCGCGGTAGGCGGAAGCCCAGCCCGGTGCGGTGGTGACGGTGCCGTCCGAGAACGGCGTGCCGTGGCGATCGCCGGTGCGGTTGAGCGGTGCGATGACGTTGCCGGCGAACCGACCCGCCTCTTCGAGGATGGCGCGCGCATCCTCGGGCGCGATCTCGGCCCCGTTTTGCGCCAGCACGGCGTCGAGCCCCGCGACGTGGCGGAGCGTGAAGGCCATCTCCTCGACGGGCGCGCGATAGCTCATGGTCTTCTCACCGCTCCTCCCGCCGCACCTTCGAGGGCGGCGATCCCGTTTGACGGCTCGTGGCTCGAGGGTCTACGGCCGGCCGCTCATTCTCGCACCCACTCCGACATGGACGCACCACCGTCAACCGCTCCCACGCTACGCTTGGCTGCCGATGTCAACGGACTCGCGCGGGCGGCCGCGCTGATCGGGGCCGGGCGTCTCGTCGCCCTGCCGACGGAGACGGTCTACGGGCTCGGGGCCGACGCCACCGATCCGGAGGCGGTGGCCGCGATCTACGCCGCCAAGGGCCGCCCGCGCTTCAACCCGCTGATCGCCCATGTGGCGACGATGGACGCCGCTCTGGCCCAGGGCGTGTTCGACGCCGCCGCCCTCCGGCTCGCGGAAAAATTCTGGCCGGGGCCGCTGACCCTGGTGGTGCCGGTGGCCCCCGGCGGCTCGGTCTGCGATCTCGCCCGGGCCGGGCTCGATTCCGTGGCGTTGCGCGTGCCGGCCCACGCCACCGCCCAGGCGCTGCTGGAGCGGGTCGGGCGGCCGGTGGCGGCGCCCTCGGCCAACCGCTCGGGGCGCGTCAGCCCCACCAGCGCCGACCATGTGCTGACGGATCTCGACGGCCGCATCGCCGCCGTGCTCGACGGGGGCGCATGCCCGGTCGGGGTCGAGTCGTCGGTGGTCGCCTGCCTCGGCGGACCGCCCCGGCTGCTGCGCCCCGGCGGGGTGACGCGGGCGGCCATCGCCGCCGTCCTGGGCTCTGCCCCCGAGGCGGGGGGGGATCCGGGCTCGCGGCCGGTGGGCCCGGGCCTGCTCGCCTCGCACTACGCGCCGCGGGCCGGGGTGCGGCTCGACGCGGAGCGCATCGAGCCGGGGGAGGCGGTTCTGCTGTTCGGTGCCGTCCGCCCCGCCGGGCTGGAGGGCGCGGCGGCGGTCGAGTCCCTGAGCGAGCGCGGCGATCCGGCGGAGGCCGCCGCGCGGCTGTTCGGGGCCCTGCGCCGGCTCGACGCCTCGGGCGCGCCGACCATCGCCGTCGTTCCTGTGCCGGAGGAGGGCCTGGGTGAGGCGATCAACGACCGCCTGCGCCGGGCCGCGGCGCCGCGCTGAACGCAACGCGATTTTTTGCGAAACTTTTTTGCGGAACCGTTCCGCCTCCGGCGCATTGTCTGGTTACGAAGGCCAGTTCAGCCCCCAATGGCCTTTTTCCTTCAAGGCTCGGAGCAATCCGAGCCTTTTTTCTTGCCCGCAAGCCAAGCCGTTGCGGCGAAGGGCAAATCATTTCGCCCGAGCGCTGCGCCGCTGGATCGCCCGGCGCAGGATGCGCGAGAGATCCTCCACCGAGTAGGGCTTGTGCAGCAGCGGGAAACCGTGGCGCCCGTCCTCGGCCAGCACGTGGCTGTAGCCGGAGGAGAGCACGATCGGCATGCCCGGCGTCTGGCTCAGGATCGTGCGGGCGAGTTCGACGCCGTTCATGCCGGGCATCACCACGTCGGTGAACACGACGTCGAACCGGTCCGGCGTGCGGGCGAGTTCGGCCAGCGCCTGCTCCGCATCCGTCGCCCAGACGGTGCCGTAGCCGAGTTCGGCCAGTGCCTGCGTCGCGAAGGCGCCGACCTCGCGGTTGTCCTCCACCAGCAGAACGCAGGTGCCGTGACCGGGGGCCAGCGGCTCGGGCTCGTCGGCGGCCTCCGGCAGGGTCGGGGCGATCTTGGCGCGGGGCAGGAACAGGGTGAAGGTGGTGCCCTGGCCGAGCACGCTCTCCACCGCGATGTCGCCGCCCGATTGCTTGGCGAAGCCGAACACCTGGGAGAGGCCGAGCCCGGTGCCCTGGCCGACGCCCTTCGTGGTGAAGAACGGCTCGAAGATCCGCGACAGGTCGGCGGGCGCGATGCCGGAGCCGGTGTCCGAGATCGAGACCGCCACGAAGTCGCCGGGCACCGCCGGATGGGTGCGCAGCGCCGGGATCTGCCCGGCATGGCCGACGCGGATGGTGAGCGTGCCCTCGCCGTCCATGGCGTCGCGGGCGTTGACGACCATGTTGACGAGTGCCGTGTCGAACTGGCTCGGATCGGCCTCCACGAGGCAGGCGAAGGGTTCGCCCGCCGCGTCGAAACAGGGCTCGATCAGGGTCTTCACCTGGATGCGCGCGCCGGTGAGCGTACCGACCATGTCGGCCACCGAGGCGACGCCGCGGCCGGCATCGAACACCTCGGGCTTGAGCGCTTGGCGCCGGGCGAAGGCGAGGAGCTGGCCCGTCAGCTTGGCCGCGCGTCCCACCGTGTCGGAGATGGCGTCGACGTAGCGGCGGCGGCGCTCCTCGGCGAGGTCGGGGCGCTTGAGCAGGTCGGTGGAGGACTTGATGACGGTGAGCAGGTTGTTGAAGTCGTGCGCCACGCCGCCGGTGAGCTGGCCCACCGCCTCCATCTTCTGCGACTGGCGCAGGGCCTCCTCGATCCGCTCGCGCTCGGCCACCTCGGCGCGCAGGCGCTCGTTGGTCTCGGCGAGTTCGTGCAGGCGCAGCCGCTCGGCCGTGAGGTCGGTGATCACGCCGCACAGGAGCAGGGTGTCGCCGTCGCCGTCGAGGCGGCTCAGCGAGAGGTAGGCCGGGCGCTCGATCCCCCCCTCGTCGCACAGGGCGATCTCGCCGCGGGCCGGCATCCGCGCGGCCTGGGCGACCAGGGCAGCGAGGGTTGCCTCCTGATCCCTGGCGGCGAAGCGCGCGAAGGGCTGGCCGATCAGGCGTTCCTGGGGCGTACCCAGGGTCTCGGCGAGGCGACGGTTGCAGTAGAGCAGCGTCCCGTCCGGGCCGAGGGTGAAGGCGCCCTCCTGGATCTGCTCGATCAGCACCCGGTAGGGCCGGTCGGCATTCTCCAGGGTGTAGACCAGCCGCTCGCCGCTCGGCCCTTCCACCACGATGGCGTCGAAATCGCCCCGGCGGATCGCCGCGAGGGTGTCTTCGACCTCCTCCAGCCGCGTCTCCAGTTCGCGGATGCGCGCCTGCGCGGCGAGGGCATCGGCCTCAGCGCTCACCGGCGCCTCCGCCCAAGGCCTCGCGCGACGCCGCTTCCGGATCCGCCGGCGGGATGTCGGGTCCGTCGAGCCCGAATTCGTCGAGACCGAGACCGTCGAGGACGCGCCGCTCGTCGCTCAGGTCGCCGGCGATGCGCCGGGCGGGGAGAGGCGAGAGCCGCACCAGGGTCGGCGCCGCGACCACGCCGTCGGCGCCCGCGAGGGCCGATTGCTGGTAGATGTCGACCACTTCGAGGTCGCAGGCGTCCTTGAGCCAGCGCTCGCACAGGCGGCGCACGCTCTCGATGCTGCGGGTCGAGCGCGGCGAGGTGCCGGCGACGTAGAGGCGCAGCCGGGTGCGCCCGCCGGTCCCGCCGCCCGTGATGGCCCCGCCGCTCAAAGCCCGTCGACCTTCGGGCGGATATCGAGGCCGACCAGGACCTTCTCGGTGTTGGAGAGGTCGCCGATGATCCGCTTGAGCGGCGCGGGCAGGCGCCGCACCAGGGTCGGGATCGCCAGGATCTGGTCGCCGGCGGCGAGCTGCGGGTTCTTCATCAGGTCGATGACCTCGATGTCGTAGTGGCCGGCGAGGTGCTCCTCGCAGAAGCGCCTGAGGTTGGCCATCGCCGCCAGCGACTTGGCGGTCTGCCCGGCAACGTAGAGGCGCAGATGGTAGTGGCCCTCGTCCACGGCGCCGTCGGCCTCGAGCCCGTCCCCGGTCGGTCCCGGCCCGCTCATTTCGTGCCTCCCCGGCGCGTGGCGAGGGTGCGCCGCTCGCTCGCCAGCAGGGCCTCCCGCATCTCGTCCTCGTTCAAGAGCACGGCCTCTTCCTCTTCCACGGCTTCCAGGGTGGCGCGCAGTTCCTCGATCTGGCGTTCCAGCGACTGGCGCCGCCGTTCCGCCTCGCGCTGGCGGCGGCGGTTCTCCTGCTCGCGGCGCAGGGCGGCGGCGACCTCCTCCGCCTCCTGCACCACCCGGGCGGTGCCGGTCAGCACGCCCGCCGGGCCGATATAGGCATCGACCAGGGTGATGCCCTCGCGAGACAGGGTGAACTCGCGCACTTGGTTCGAGTGGCGCATGCCGCGGGCCTTGATGACGTAGAGCGTGCGCGAGCGCTCGCCGTTGGCCTCGACGTTGAGGAGCTTGATCCAGGCATCCATCAGCGAGGAGACGCCGATCGCGCTGTCGCGGTCGATCTCGCCATCCTCGCGCAGGCTGGTGAAGACCGCGGTGATGCCGCGGCTCTTCAGCAGGTCGATCATGCGCAGCATCGTCGCCTGCAGCTCGGCCGGCGGACCGCGGAGCGCCGAGAGCGGATCGATCACCACCAGGCTGGGCGCGAACCGGTCGATGTCCCGGTGCATCCGCGCCAGATGCATCTCCAGGCCGTAGAGGCTCGGGCGCGCCGCCTCGAAGCGCAGAAGACCCGATTCCACGTGGCGGGCGAGGTCGAGGCCGATGGAGCGGGCGTTGCGGGTGATCTGGTCGCCGCTCTCCTCGAACACGAAGGCCATGCAGCGCTCGCCCCGGGCGCAGGCCGCGTCGATCATGCTCGACGAGATCATGGTCTTGCCGGTGCCGGCCTCGCCCGAGATCAGGATGCTGGTGCCGCGGTGGAAGCCGCCGGGTTCGAGCATCGCGTCGAGGCCGTGGATGCCGGTGGAGATCACGCCCTCG
Organism: Methylorubrum populi; assembly: GCF_002355515.1. Classification (NCBI taxonomy): domain Bacteria; kingdom Pseudomonadati; phylum Pseudomonadota; class Alphaproteobacteria; order Hyphomicrobiales; family Methylobacteriaceae; genus Methylorubrum; species Methylorubrum populi. The sequence continues at coordinate 4,760,597 of NZ_AP014809.1, forward strand.
GCGATGCGGTAGTCGAGGTCGGCCGAGGTGACCGGCAGGACGCTGATGCCCTCGGCATCGATCAGGAATGGGTATTCGTTGGTGCCGTGGGCCGAGCCGCGATACTTCACCACGCGCAGGCGCCGGGTGGTGATCTGGTCCTCGACCCGGTTGTCGAGCAGCACCACGCAGTCGGAGACGTATTCCTCCATTCCCTGGCGGGTGAGCTGGCCGTCGCCGCGCTCGCCGGTGATGATCGCGGTTAGGCCCCGGTCCTTGATCCAGCCGAACAGGCGGCGCAGTTCGGCGCGCAGCACCGTCTCGTCGGAGAAGCCGGCGAACAGGGTCTCGATCGTATCGAGCACGACGCGCTTGGCGCCGATGGAATCCACCGCGAAGCCGAGGCGGATGAACAGCCCTTCGAGGTCGTACTCGCCGGTCTCCTCGATCTCGGAGCGCTCGACGCGGACGTGGTCGATGGCGAGCTTGCCCTGCGCCACCAGCGCGTCGAGGTCGTAGCCGAGGGAGGCGACGTTGGCGACGAGATCCTCGGCGCGCTCCTCGAAGCTCATGAACACGCCGGGCTCGTCGAAGCGGGTCGCACCGTTGACGAGGAAGGTCGTGGCGAACAGCGTCTTGCCGCAGCCGGCGGCGCCGCAGACCAGCGAGGGCCGCCCCTTCGGCAGGCCGCCGAAGGTGATGGCGTCGAAGCCGTCGATGCCGGTGGCGACCTTCGGCAGGGCGGGCGCGCCGGTGGGTGGGCTCATGGACGACTGCGCGGATTCACGCACGGATTCAGGCGCCACGGCAATTCTCCAAGACGGCGGCCCCGCGGAGGGCTTCCCCGCGGGTCGTCACCGGGGGCGTTGCGCCCGCTCCGATGCCGGGACATGCCACCCGCGCGCCTGCCCTCGACGGGGCGGAGCGCTGCGGCAGGGATGGGGGGGGACGGCGCGAGCGCCGAATCCGGCGCCGGGCGCAGGCGGCGGGAAAGGCCGGGAGCGTCGTCATGAAGGCGTCATGGCGGGCCTCGAGCGCCCAGGTCCGGGCTCCCGTAATGCAAAGGCCGGGGGGTTGGCAATACGCAGTCCTGTGTGCGCCCGCCGCCCGCACCCCGCCGCGATCTCTTGCGGATTTTTCGCGGACTTTTCGTGAAAACTTCTGCGGCTCCGCTGAAACCAATCGCGGTGCGGGCACTTTGAGGAAAGCCGTCCCGTTCCTCGAAACCGCTCGCGCCGATGTCTTCTCTGTCAAAGTCCGCCACCCCTACAGATGCCTCTCACGTGCTCGTCGTCGAGGACGAGAGCTTCGTGCGCATGGTCGCCGTGGACATGCTGGAGGATGCCGGCCTGCCGGTGGCCGAGGCTCCGGATGCCGACACGGCCCTGCGGCTGTTGGAGCGAAAGGCGCAGGCCTTCGGCACGCTGTTCACCGATATCGACATGCCGGGCTCGATGGACGGGCTGACGCTCGCCGCCCGGGTGCGGGCGCGCTGGCCGCATATCCGCCTCGTCGTCACCTCGGGCCGGGTCCGGCCGGGCAGCACAGACCTGCCCGATGCGGGCTGTTTCCTGCCGAAGCCCTATTGCCGCTCCGACCTGCTCGGCGCCCTCGGGCAAGCGGCCTGACGCGGCCTCCGCCGCGTCTCTCACGATTCCGGAACGGGCCAGCGCAGCTCCACCCGCAGGCCGCCGAGATCGGAGCGGCCGAGCCGCATCCGCGCGCCGGCCCCCTCCGCGAGGTCGCGGGCGATGGCGATGCCGAAGCCGGTGCCCGGCCGGGTCTCGTCCCAGCGCCGGCCGCGGGCGATGCCGGCGATCGCCGCCTCGCTCATGCCGGGGCCGTCATCCTCCAGCACGAGGCAGGCCTCCCCGCCCTCCAAGTCGCCCGAGACGCGGATGCGGCGGTGGGCCCATTTGCGGGCATTGTCGAGGAGGTTGCCCAGGATCTCGGTGAGGTCGCCCTCGTCGCCGGGGAAGGCGAGGTTTTCCTGGACCGCGATCTCCCAGCGCAGGGCCTCGCCCTCGGGCAGGCGCTTGAGGGCGCCGACGATCTTCGCCACCGTCGGAGCGACCGGGCTGGCCCTGCGCCGCAAGCCGCCCGAAGTCGCCCGCGCCCGGGCGAGGGTGCGCTCGACCTGCCGGCCCATGGCCTGGGCCTGCTCCGCGATCTCCGCCGCCAGCGCCGGATGCTGGCCTTCCGTGCGGCGGGCCAGCGCGTCGAGCACCGCGAGCGGGGTCTTGAGGCCGTGGGCCATGTCGCCGGCCCCCGTGCGGGCCCGCTCCAGGTCGCGCTCCTGCGCGTCGAGCAGGCGGTTGAGGTCGGCCACCAGCGGGCGCACCTCCTCGGGAAAGGTCTCGGGCAACCGGGCCCGCGTCCCCGCATGGATCGCGGCGAGATCCGCCCGCAGCGTCCGGAACGGCGCCAGGGCCCGGCGCACGAACAGCGACATGGCGAGCGTCAGCGCGACGAACAGGGCGCCGAGCGAGGGCACCAGCAGGCGCAGGAAGGTGGCGCGGCTCTCGGCGAGGTCGCGGCGGTCCTCGGCCACGGTGACGGTAAGCGCCACGGTGGCGCCGTTGGCCGGAATCGACACGCGCCGGGTGACGGCGATCAGGGCTCCGCCATCCGGCCCGGCGAGGTCGCCGACCGCGGGCTCCTGCGCGGCGTCCGGCACCGTGACGAGGCCGCGGTCCCAGAGCGAGCGCGAGCGCAGGGCGGGGCCGCCCGCGCGCTCCACCTGCCAGTAGAGCCCGCCATAGGGCGCGAAGAAGCGCGAATCCGGCGGCTCGCGCGGCAGGGTCAGGGTGCCGTCCGGCGCCAGGGCGACTTGCCCGGCGATGAGCTTGGCGGTGCGGTCGAGCCCGTCGGCGGTGCGGGCGTCGAGCACCCGGTCGAAGATCAGCGTCAGCCCGACGCCCGCCAGGACCAGCGCCAGGGCGATCAGCCCGGCGGCGGCGAGCCCGAGGCGCAGGCGCAGCGAGCCGCTGTTCACGGCGGATCGGACGGCACGAGGTAGCCGTGGCCGCGGCGGGTCTCGATGATGCCGGGGCCGAGCTTGCGCCGCAGCCGGGTCAGCAGGGCTTCGAGAGCGTTGGCCTCGCGGTCGCTGTCGCTGCCGTGGAGATGGTCGAGCAGCTCGCCCGCCGCCACCACCTGACCCTGGCGATGCAGCAGGAAGGCGAGCAGGCGGTATTCGAGCGCGGTGAGATCGGTCTCGCGGCCCGCCACCGAGACGGCGCGGGTGCGGGTGTCGAGTTCGACCGCGCCCGCCCGCAGCACGGGGGAGGCGTGGCCGGCGGTGCGGCGCAGGATCGCGCGCAGCCGCGCCACCAGCTCCTCCATCCGGAACGGCTTGACGAGGTAGTCGTCGGCGCCCGCATCGATCCCCTCAACCCGCTCGCGCCAGCCGTCGCGGGCGGTGAGGATCAGCACCGGGAGCGGCACGTCGGCCCCGCGCAGGCGGCGCAGCACGCCGAGCCCGTCGAGGCGCGGCAGGCCGAGGTCGAGCACCATAGCGTCGTAGGTCTCGGTCTCGGCCTGGAACCACGCCGCCTCGCCGTCGCCGACGATCTCGGCGACGTAGCCGGCCCGCTCCAGACCCTCGCGGATATCGGCCGCGATGCGCGGCTCGTCCTCTACGACGAGGATGCGCATGCCGCCTCCCGCCCCGTGCCGGCCTCGATCCAGGCCTCAATCATCGTCGTCCACGTCCAGAAGCTTGAGGGAGCTGGCATCGATCTTCACGTCGCGCCGCCGCCCGTCGGTGCCGAGGATGCGCAGCTTGTAGAGCCAGCGCCCATCGTCGCGCTTGAGGTCGAGCGCCACCACGTCCCCCGGCACGGCGGCGCGGGCGGCGGCGAGCACCGCGTCGAGGGGACGGATCTCGCCCCGCTCCAGGGCCCGCCGCGCCCGCTCGCCGTCGCTGTCGGCCCGTGCCGGGACGGCTGCCAGCACCGGGGCGAGGGCGACGAGGGCCACGAGGGCGAAGAGGAGCGGGCGGAGCAGGGAAGGGGACATCGGGGCACGGGAGAGGGCGCGAGGCGGATGTGCCCGAGCCCGGCTGACGCGAGGCTGACAGAGGGCGTCAGGCTCGCGCGCCCTCGGGTTTGCGAGAAGGCGGCATCGACGGCGCGGCCCTGACCGGCGCGCTGGCCACCCTCTCCTCGCGAGACTGCTTCCGATGTCGCTCACCGCCACCATCCTGCTGATCTACGCCGCCTGCCTCGTCGGCACCATCGCCAGCCCGGCCCGATCCAACGCCGATCGGCCTCCGGAGGAGCCGGGCACCCGGCGCCTGCTGGGAGCGCTCCTCGTCCCGGCCCTCGCGCTGCTCGCCGGATCTCAGACGCTCCCGGCCCGGGCGGGCGAGGTGGCGCCCCAGGCCGTGAGCGGCCCCGCCACCGTGATCGACGGGAGCACGCTCGAGATCGGCGGCCGGCGCCTGCGGCTCTACGGCATCGACGCGCCCGATCTCGACCAGACCTGTTCCGACGGGCATGAGCGCGACTATTCCTGCGGCCGCGGTGCCGCCGAGGCCCTGGCGGCGCGGATCGGCGGCGAGAGCGTGACCTGCGAGCCGCGCGGCGCGGGCGCCGACGGCACCGCCACCGCCCTGTGCCGGCGCGACGGCGACGACCTCGCCGCCTGGATGGTGACCAATGGCTACGCCATCGCCGACCGGAGCGCCTCGGCCGCGTACGAGGCCCAGGACCGGCGTGCCTGGGGCCGCCGGGTCGGGCTGTGGTCGGGGGTGTTCGAGATCCCCGCCGAGCGGCGCCGGATGCGCCGCCTCAGCGCGGCTCTGTAAGGCGGGCGTCCCGCCGGGCGAGGCCGCCGGCGAAGTCGCGCAGGGCCGCCGCGACCAGGGCGGAGACCTGCGCTTCCGTCTTCGGCGCGCGGATCACGAGGCTCGCCATCACCTCCGGATGGATGCGCCGCTGCTTCGGGGTGCGGGCATGGTTCGACAGGCGCAGCCGCTCCGGACCCTCGCCGCGGGCGAGATAGCGGCTGTCGCCGCGCTCGTTGCGGGCGGTCTCGCGAAAACCCTGCGCTTCGAGGAGCCGGCTCGCATGGGCGAGCGCTTCGAGCGGCGGGAGCGGGCGCATCAGGCCGCGACGGCGAGGACCGCCAGCGGCAGGGCCGAGGCGGCCAGCGCGGCGAGTGCGGCGGGCGCGACGTAGCGCGGCCGGTAGGACAGGAGCAGCACCAGCCCCACGGCGGCCCCGGTGAGCGCGCCGATCCACTGCACGGGGCCGAAGGCCCAGCCCTCCCACAGCCCGGCGACGAAGAAGGAGAGGGCGATCGCCCCCCAGCCGAACAGGCGCAGGCGCAGGACCGCCGCCCGCTCCGCCTTGCGGTCGAACACCTCCGCATGGTGCCGGTTGAGGCTCAGGCAGAGGGCGGCGAGCGCGGCGAAGCTGAGGCCCAGATTCGCGGCCAGGACGAGGGGCGTCATGCGTGGGTCGGCTCCGGGCGCCGCGCGGGCTGGGGGGCGGCGGGCACGGGCGCCGGCTTGGCGGCCCGCTCCCGCATGTGCTCCTTCTTGGGCGCCTCGTAGCGCAGCACCTTGCGGGCGGCGAGGGCGAACAGGCCCGCGAGCAGCAGCATCGCCCCGTCGAACCACGCGAAGACCGAATCGCCCCCGCCGAGCCGCAGGGGATGGTCGGAGATCGTCAGGAGGTCGGCCGCGACCACCGCGAGGCAGAGCACCGACACGGCGGCCAGACCCTCGCACCACGCCCGGCGCTGCGGGCGGGCGAGCGGCACCAGGGCCGCGAGGATCCAGGCCCCGAAGAAGGCGCGGATCTCCCACTCCTCGCGTCCGGCGAGATCGAGGGGCAGGAGCCGGTTGGCGAGGAAGTACACGGCGACCGCCGCCGGCAGGCCGGCGATGCTGCCGACATTGAGCGCCTGGACCAGCCGCAGGCCGAGGAAGGGGCGCTCCCCCGCCTTCGGCAGGCGCGCCAGCGACCAGAGCACGACCCCCGTGGCGACCATGGCGCAGCCCATGATCCCGCACAGGAAGAACAGGAGCCGCAGCATCGGGCCGGCGAAATGGCCCTCGTGCAGGCCGGTCATCACCGTGAAGGTCTTGGCCGCGGGCTTGAGGCCGCCGTCGCGGACTTCCAGGATCGCGCCGCTCACCCCGTCGAAGGCGATCTGCGGATGTTCGTGCGAGAGGCCGTGCGGCTCCTCGAACACCGCGACCACGGTGGCGTTGGCGTCACCCGGATTGACGATCATCAGCCGCTCCAGCGGCTCGGATCGGGCCGCGCGCGCCTGCTCCACCATCGGCCCGACCGGGGCGAGGGCGGCGGGCCGGTTCGCGGGCGGGCGCGGGGTGGTGATCCAGCTCGCCTCGCTGAAGAAGGCCTGGGCGTTGCCCTTGTAGGCGGCGGTGACGCCCCAGGGCATGTAGAAGGTCGCGAGCGTGACGATCCCGGTATAGGTGATCATCAGGTGGAACGGCAGCGCCAGCACGCCGGTGACGTTGTGGGCGTCGAGCCAGCTGCGCCGGGGCGCCTTGCCGCGGCGGAAGGTGAAGAAGTCGGCGAAGATCCGCTTGTGGGTGACGATGCCGGAGATCAGCGCCACCAGCATGATCATCGCGCAGATTCCGACGACCCAGCGCCCCCAGAGCGGCGGCATGTGCAGCTCGAAATGGAAGCGGTAGAGGAAGTCGCCGCCCTGGGTCTCCCGCACGGTGGACTCGTTTCCGGTGCGCGGATCGAGCAGGACATGGCCCGGCGGCTCGCCGGGCCGGGTGCGCCAGAACAGGTCGAGAACCGGCTTGTCGGGCTGGGGCAGGCCGATGAACCACGTCCGGGCCTTGGCGGCGTGCTCGCCGAGATAGGCCACCGCCCGCTCGGCCGCCGGCCCGAGGGCGGCCCCCTCCACCGGCTCGGCCCGCGTGAATTCGGGGCGCATCCAGCGGGAGATGTCCGGCCGGTAGTAGCTCGCGGTGCCGGTGACGAAGATCGCGAACAGCACCCAGCCGACGATCAGGCCGGACCAGGTGTGCAGCCACGCCATCGACTGGCGGAAGCTTCCCTTCATGGCGCGGATCCTCCCATCGCCAGCCAGAGGAGCGCGCCGAGCACGAGGGCGGTGCCGGCCACGATCAGGAGCGCGCGCAGGAGCGTGCGCGTCGCGAAGACGAGGACGACGATGCCCGCCATCACCGCGAAGCTGAGAAGCGTCGCCGTCGCCACGGCTTCCGAGCGCGCCATCGGCAGGGTCAGCGACAGCAGCGCGGTGGCGAGCGCCGCGACGCCGTAGCCGCCGCCCGCCGCCAGCACGACCCGGCCGGCCACGGAAGCCCGCGCGAGCGCCGTTGATCTGCCCTGTGCCGCCATGCGGGGCCTCCTACCAGCGGTAGCGCAGGGTTGCATAGACGGTGCGCGGAAGCCCGTAATAGCAGCCCGAATAGGAGAAGCAGCCGGTCACGTAGCGCTCGTCGAGCAGGTTCTGGGCGTTGAGCTGGATCTGGAAGCCCTGGAGCGTCGCGTCGAGATATTTCAGGTCGTAGCTCGCCACCGCGTCGACGAGCACGCTCTCCGGCACCTTGAAGGTGTTGGCCGGGTCGCCCCAGGAGGGGCCGAGATAGCGCACGCCGCCGCCGACCTGGAGGCCCAGCAGCGGCCCGTCGGTGAAGCGGTAATCGGCGAACAGCGAGGCGGTGGAATCGGGCACCAGCACCGGGCTGCGGCCGACGAGCGGCACCGGCTGGCCGGTGAGGTCGTTGGTGGTGTTGGTGATGTCGCGGGTGTTCTTGATGTCGAGGATCGAGAAGCCGCCGATCAGGGTCAGGTTCTCGTTGATGTTGGCCCGCGCCTCGAACTCGATGCCCTGTACGCCGACCTCACCGGTCTGCACCACGAAGCCGCTGTTGTTCGGGTCGGGCTGCGTCGCGTTGGAGCGGCGGATGTCGAAGGCGGCGGCCGTCAGCAGGATGTCGGTGCCGGGCGGCTGGTACTTGATGCCGGCCTCGTACTGGTTGCTGGAGACCGGGTCCGGGATGCGCCCGACCGTGCCGAAGGTCGTGTCGAAGATGCGGCCCGTGGCGATCGGCTCGAACGCCTCGCTGTAGGAGACGTACGGCGCGATGCCGTTGTCGAACAGGTAGAGGAGGCTCGCCCGCCCGGTGAAGGCGTCGGCCGGGACGTTCTGGATCGCCAGGGCGCCCGTGGCGAGCGTGCGCGTCGGGCCGCTCTGCCGGGCGACGTCGTAGCGCCCGCCGAGCGTCAGGACGAGCCGGTCGAACTTGATCTGGTCCTGGAAGTAGACGCCGGTCTGCTCGGCGGTGATGGTCGCGTCCGAGGTGAAGGCCGGGAACGCGACGTTCATGTCGTAGTTCGGATTGAGCGCGTTCAGGCCCGGCGCCGGGTTGAACGGACCGGCCAGGGTGCGGGTGCGGAACGTGCGGTGATCGACGCCCAGCAGCGCCGTGTGCGCCACCGGGCCGGTGTCGAAATTCGCCACGAAATTGTTGTCGATGGTCCAGGCGTCGATGCCGACCTGGGTGCCGCCCACCGAGCGGGGGATGACCGGCCCGCTGGCGAAGGGACCGTTCTGCGTGTTGAAGGCGCTGTAGACGCTGCGATAATCACCCTCGGTGCGCAGGTAGCGGCCGGCGGAGTGGAAGCGCAGGTTCTCGTTGAGGCGGTGGTCGAACAGGTAGCTGATCGAGGCCTGGGTGCGGTCGGAGCGCTCGATGCCTCGGTCGCCGTCGTAGAAATCGACCGGCAGGCGCCCGAACACGCCGTTGCCGAAGTTTCGCGCGAACACCGTGCCGACCGCCGGGAAGCCGCCGTAGAAGCCTGAGAACGGATCGCGCTGGTACTGGCCGATGATCGTGAGCTGCGTGTCGGCGTCGGGCCGCCAGGTCAGGCTCGGATTGATGAAGAAGCGCTCGACCTGCGTCGTCACCGCCGGCCCGTCGCCCTTCCAGCCGAGGCCCACCACCCGGTACGCGAACTGGTCGGCCACGCCGCCGCTGCCGTCGCCGACCGGGCCGCCGACATCGAAGCCGCCGCGCACCTCGCTGAAGCCGCCGCCCTGGACGAAGATCTCGTTGTGGCGGACGAACTGGGGCACTTTGGAGACGAGGTTGACGATGCCGCCGGGGCCCGACTGCCCGTAGAGCACCGAGGCCGGTCCCTTGATGATGTCGACCCGCTCCAGCCGATAGGGATCGATGGTGGGCGAGGCGTCGCGGCTGCCGGGCAGCGGCAGGCCGTCGAGGAAGATCGGGGCGGTGAAGCCGCGGATGTAGAACTGCTCCAGGCGGGTCGAGCCGGCGCCGCCGCGCTGCTCCGTGGTGACGCTCGGGGTGTAGCGCAGCGCCTGGTTGATGGTGAGCGCGTTCTGGTCCTCGATCTGCTTGCGGCCGACGACGGAGATCGACTGCGCCGTCTCCAGGATCGGCGTGTCGGTCTTGGTGGCGACGGTGCTGCGGCTGGCGACGTAGCCCGGAACCGCGCCGAGGGCGCCGCCGGGACCGTAGAGCGCGCCGCCGAGCGTGGCGCCGCGGCCCTCACCGGTCACGCTCAGTTCGGACAGTTCGATGGCGCCGGCAGCATCCTGCGCGAGGCCCGGTGCGGAGAGGCCGCAGAGGGCCGTTCCCGAAAGGACCGTCGAGGCCATCAAGCGTAAAATCCAGCCCGCACGCGGAGATAGCCGAGCGGGAACGCCACGATCTTCGAACATCTTCTTCCGGAACGCTTTTAGCTTAGGTTACAAAAACCTAAGAGGACACCACGAACTGCGTGTCGCGTATGGCAAAGGCGGAATGATGTATGCAAGATCTATGTTTTATAACTGTTATAAATACAGATACTTGGATCGATGATCTGAGTTGCGTGCAACCGTTCTACTTGCACGATATTTTTGCAACCTGATGCGGTAACGCATCAGCCGGACCCGGCTTCCGAGCGAAAGGCGGCGTGACGAGGCTGCCCGAAGACGGCGGGAACCGCACGGACGGGCAGGCCGGGCGGCGGCGTAGGATCCGAGGGCTTCGAGGGACGCCGCCCATGGCGCGGCCTCGGTCCTCGACCGTTCGCGAGAGCGGGGGTCCGGCGCGATGCTACAATCCCGGCCCACTCAGAACCTGACGGTGGTCGACCGGATCCCAGATGCCCTCGAAGACCGGAGCGGGCCCCTTCGGCCGCTCGCGGACCGGCATCATCGCGGCCGGAGCGATCGCCTGCTCCAGGGCGGGGGCGACGAGCAGCACGGTCGCGACTGTCCCGATGGCGCACAGCGTCGCGATCACCCAGCGCGGCATCTCCCAGCTGTGGAGGAGAACAATTCCGGCCGCGAGGAGGGCGAGGGAGCCGACGAGCTTGGGAAACACGGAAACGATCCTCCCCGAACGGGGCGGGCCGGACGAGACGGACCGAACCCCACGCGGCCGCCGGTGCGAGCGGGATGCCATCGCATCCTGTGCCGGATCGGGACGTCCGGGCCGATCGATGGGTCGGATTCCGGCCTCCGGCCCCGCCGCGCGGAACGCCGTTCGAGGAACGATCTTGCGGAATAGTGATCGATTCGTCCGTGGACCGAACGATATTTCATGTTAGGCAGGCGCAACGGCTCCGCGATCCCTCGGCAATCCCGAAGCGATCGGGCGCCGATCCCATGCCGCGGATCCCATGCCGCGAGAGAGGCCCAACTGATGTCGAGCATGCTGTCCGTGATCGCTCTCCTTTTCGCCCCGGTGGGGGCCCTGGCCGTCGGCACCTGGGCGTTCGGCCGCCGCCGTCCCACGCCCTGATCGCCTGCCGTCGCGGGATCCGAGCAGGGCGGCGCTCCGGCGCCCTGCCGATTTCCGACACAATGCGGCATCACCGATCGGGTATCGTGGCGCGACTGCCGGCTAAGGGAGACCTTACGCATGACGAGCCTGATTCGGTCCGCCCGTGACCTCGCATCCTCCGCGCGTCGTTTCGCCCGCGTCCTGCCGAAGGTGGTGCCTCTGGCGCTGATCTCGATGATCGGCCTGCCGGCCGACCGGGTCGCGAGTGTCGATCTCGACGGCGACGGCGACGAGGCGGCCCGCTCGATCGTCTACCGCCACTACATCTGAGCCGTCCGCGCCCCTGCCCGAGGCGCTCAGGCGTAGGCGACCCAGCCGCGAAATGCGAAGCCCGCGTAGGACAGGCCGATTCCTCTGAACCCAGCCTCCCGCAGGAGCGCCTCGTCGTCCGGTCTGAGGATCGGCAGCCGCTCTGCGATCCCGGCTCGCCCGTTCTGAGCCTGGGCCGGCTCGACGCCCGAGGCGACGGTGAAGGCGGCATCGAACGGACCCTCCGGCGCGACGTCGATGAGCCCCTGGTGCGGGCGGAGACATCCCCGAGGGTTCGTTGCGCGAGGGCCGGCATCTCGGCCGAGCGATCGACCGCGGCCTCAGCGGGGCGGGCCCGCGCCAGTTCGACATCGGCATCGAGGGCACGACGATCGCCGATTGCGAGATCTGGGCCGAGGGGCGACGGCGATGAGCCTGACGCGGACGGTCCCGGTCACCGATGGAACGCTCAACCTCGCCTTCTGGCAGGGCGCGGCCGAGACCCCGACCGTGGCGGCGATCGAGGTGTGGAAGGTCAAGGGTGCCTCGGCTCAGGACGCGCTCTTGGTCTAGAAGCGCGACACGTCTCGGGTTCTCTTCCGGCGGCGCACGGGGTCCCGTTCGCCGCCCTCGCGAAAGGTTTGCCATGTCCTTCGATCGGTCCAAGGCCTTTCCCACGCCTCTGCCGCGGCTCGAGCCCAACACCTTCGCCTTCGAGCAATGGCCGATGGTCAAGCCGACCGGCTTTCGCGAGTACGACGCCCGCTGGCTGTTCCCGCAGGAGATCAACCTGATGGGCGTCCAGGCGCTGGGCCTCGGCCTCGGCACGCTGATCCATGAGCGCGGCGTGCGCCCCGATATCGTCACCGGACACGACTTCCGCGCCTACTCCTCCGCGATCAAGCTCGCGCTGATCGCCGGCATGCAGGCGGCGGGCCTGCGGGTGAAGGATATCGGGCTCGCGCTCTCGCCCATGGCCTATTTCGGCCAGTTCGCCCTCGACTGCCCCTGCGTGGCCATGGTCACCGCCTCGCACAACGACAACGGCTGGACCGGCGTGAAGATGGGCGCCGAACGCCCCATGACCTTCGGCCCCGACGAGATGAGCCGCCTGAAGGAGATCGTCACCACGGGCGCGTTCCGGTACCGCGACGGCGGCGCCTACGAGTTCGTGCCTGACTTCGCAGAAATCTACCTCGACGACCTCGTCTCGCGCGCCAAGCCCGTGTCGCGAAAACTCAAGGTCGTGGCCGCCTGCGGCAACGGCACCGCCGGTGCCTTCGCGCCCGCTCTGCTGGAGCGGCTCGGGGTCGAGGTGATCCCGCTCGATGTCGAGCCGGATCACAGCTTCCCGCGCTACAACCCCAACCCCGAGGACATGGCGATGCTGCACGCCATCGCCGACAAGGTGCGCGAGACCGGCGCCGATGTTGGGCTCGGCTTCGACGGCGACGGCGACCGCTGCGGCGTGGTCGACGACGAGGGCGAGGAGATCTTCGCCGACAAGATCGGCGTGATGCTCGCCCGCGACCTGTCCAAGCTGCACCCGGAGGCGACCTTCGTGGTCGACGTGAAGTCGACCGGCCTCTACGCCGCCGATCCCGAACTCCAGTCCCGCGGCGTGCGCACCGATTACTGGAAGACCGGTCACTCCTACATCAAGCGGCGGGTCAACGAGCTCTCGGCGCTGGCCGGCTTCGAGAAGTCGGGCCACTTCTTCTTCAACGCGCCGGTGGGCCGCGGCTACGACGACGGCCTGCTGACCGCGATTGCGGTGATCGAGATGCTCGACCGCAATCCGGGGCAGACCATGGCCGACCTCTACCGGGCGTTGCCGAAGACCTGGGGCTCGCCGACCATGTCGCCGCACTGCGCCGACGAGGTGAAGTACGGCGTGGTCGAGGCGGTGACCGAGCGGTTCCGCGCGCTCCAGGCCGCGGGCGAGCCGGTGGGCGGCCACGCGATCACCCGTCTCGTGACGGTCAACGGCGTGCGGGTCACCACCGCCGACGGCACCTGGGGGCTGGTGCGGGCCTCCTCCAACAAACCCGAACTCGTCGTGGTGGTGGAGAGCCCGGTCTCCGAGGCGCGGCTGCACGAGATGTTCGCGGCGGTCGACGCGGTGCTGCGCCAGCACCCGGAGGTCGGGGCATATAACCAGACCATCTAGAGCATCATCCCGAAAGGTGGTTTGCGGCTTTCGAAAAAAGATGATGCAAAACAGATCCCTAGTGCATTCAGACGAGGTGGTCACCGGTTCGCCGAAGGAATGCGCGTCAAAACGATGATGTGGAGCCGCCGACCCGATACAATTTGGTCGGTCACGGCTCCGGCATCGGATCGACCTCCGGCCGGCACCATCCAGATTCCCGCGCGGGCAGGGGGATGCTCCTGCGCCGTGACGGGACCTCGGCGAGGACGACATCGTCCGCCTCGAAGACGCCTACCACCGCGCCTGACGCCGACCCGGCGGAGCTGCGCCTGAGCCGCGTTCTCGAACGATGACGGGGCGGGCTCGCGTCTGCCCGCCCTTCACAGCAGCGCGTTGCGCCGGTTGACCGCGATCTGGACCAGCCCGGCGCGGGACTCGACGCCGAGCTTCTTGCGCATGCTGGAACTGGCGTTGATGATCGTGCGGTAGCTCACCGCCATGGCGCCGGCGATGGCCTCGTAGGACTTGCCCTGGCTCAGCAGCGACAGGATCTGCAATTCGCGGGCGCTCAAGGTCGCGAGCGGGGCGGGGCGGGCGCTGCGGTTCAGCATCGCCACATCGGTGGCGAGCGCGTGCGGCAAGTAGCCCTGTCCGGCATGGACGGCGTCGAGAGCCTCGATGAAGGCGTCCGGCCCGGCATCCTTGAGTGCGAAGCCGAGCGCCCCGCTCTCCAGCGCCCGGGAGACGAGCACCGGGTCGGCATGCATGCTGAAGACGAGGATGCGCGCCTTCGGGTCGAGCGCCCGGATCCGGCGGATCAGCGACAGGCCGGACAGGCCGTCGTCGCGGAAGCTCAGGTCGGCCACGACGAGGGCGGGGCGGTGCCGGTGGAACAGGCGGTAGCCCGAGACGATGTCGGCGGCCTCGTAGACGCGGGCCACGCCCGCCGCTTCGGCCAGCCGGCGCACCCCCTGGAGCACGATCGGGTGGTCGTCGATGACGAGGAGCGTCTCCGGCCGCGTCGGCGCGGTCCGGAGGGGAGCACGTCCGTCGCTCACGGCTGCCCTCCCGACGGCCGCTCCGGCGCGGCGATCTCCGGCCGCTCGCGGGCTTCGAGGCGGGCAAGTGCCGTGGCGTGGTCGGCGCCCTGAACGCGGGTGTTGTAGTAGTGCTGGCACATCTCGCCGTAGAGACTCTTGTGGCGCCCGCGCACCGACGCGACCGCGCCGAGGCCGTCGATCAGGCCGCGATAGGATTCCGTCTTGCCGATCTCGGACAACATCTGGCCGAGCTGCACCGTGCGGTTGGCGATCATGCGCTTGTCTTCCACGAAGGCGCTGCGCGCCCCGTCGAGGGATTCGCGCAGTTCCCTGACCGCGGCGGCGTCCGCGGGCAAGGGGTGTCCCGCCTCGCGGCCCGCGAGCCAGCGCGCCGGATCGGTGCCGTCGGTGGGCGAGAGCCAATCGGGCAGGTGATCCTCCGCGGTGGAGGCGACGATCGCTCCCTCGTCGCCGCGGTCGGGCGCCGCGTTCGATGCCTCGCTAGACGTTTCACCGCCGCGGTCGCAGGCGGAGAGGATCAGCAGGGCCGCGAGACATGCCGTGAGACATGCAGTGAGGCTTGCCGCGAGACCGGTGGCGAGCGCTCTCATCGCGGGGGTTCCTCGGTGGAAGCGGCGACGGCGAGGCTGCGCGGGCCTTCCGCGACCGGCAGCTGGGCGACCTCCTTCAGCGTCGCGAGATCGAGGACGGAGACGCTGTCGGAGAACCAGTTCGCGACGTAGGCCCGGCCGCCCTCGATCACGATGCCCTCCGGATAGCGCCCGACGCCCACCGTCGCCGCGATGGCGAGCGTGCCCGCATCGAGCACGGTGACCGTGGCGGCATGCTGGTTGGTCACGAAGATCCGCGCCCCGTCCGGGCTCACGGCGACGCCGTAGGGCATGGCGCCGGCCGGCGCGGTGGCGAGCGCCTTCAGCGCCTCCGTGTCGATCACGGTGAGATCGTTGCTGCGCACGTTGCCGACATAGAGGCGGCGCTCGTCGGGGCTCAGCGCCAGGGCGAAGGGCGCGGTGCCGGCAGGGATCGTCGCGAGCCGGGTCATCCGGGCGGTGTCGAACACGCTGATCTGATGGCTCTCCCGGTCGGCAACGAACAGACGGCCGGCGCGGTCGAGGACGATATGGGCCGGGTCGCGGCCGGTCTCGGCGGAAGCCTCGACCGTGCCGTCCGCGGTCGAGAGCCGGTCGACGCGGTGGCCCGCCCAGCCGGCGACGAACAGGGTCTTGCCGTCCGCCGACGCCGCGAGGCCGAAGGCTTGGCCCTTGTAGGGGAGACGGCGCTGCACCGCGCCGGTGGCGGCGTCGGCGACCGTGATCGCCTGCCCGTCGGGATGGCTGAGGAACACGAGGCCGCCGCCCGCGGCCACCGTGGCGGGCGCCCCCGCCACGGGCGTGTGGCCCGCGACCGTTTCCGCCTCGACGCGCGTCACCTGCGCCCCCTGCTGGCTCGCGACGTAGACCGTCGCGGCGCGCGCGGAGGGGCCGGCCGGCAGGCCGGCAAGCACAGGGGCGAGGATCAGCGCGGCGAGGGCGGGGCGGATCATTTCGCCTTGCCGCCCTCCACGGCCGCCTTCAGGCCCTTCAGCCCTTCCGAGAAGTACGTGTTCATCGCCGCCTTGCCGGCCTCGTCGCTGAGGTTCTCCGGGGGCTCGTTGCCGGTGTCGCCGCGGTAGAAGCGGCCCATCCACTCGACCTTGGAGCCGTCGCCCTCGGGGCTCACGGTGAAGGTCGCGGAGTAGGACGAGACCGGCAGCGCCTTCAGGTCCGGCTCGCCCATCCGGTAGGAATAGGTGCGCGCGTCCGCCTTGTACTCGTCCAGGCTCTCCTCGAGCTTGCCGCCGTTCTTGAAGGTCAGCGTGCGGGTGCCGCCGTCCTTGCTCCCGCTGCCCTCGGCCCGCTCGATCGCCGGGTGCCACTTTCCGATCCCGGCGAAGTCGCCGGCCACCTTCCACACGGCGTCCGGGCTCGCCTTGATCGTGATCGACTGCGAGACTTTTTGGGGCGTCGGGCCGTGGGCGAGCGCGGCGGTCGCGGCGAGCGCGAGCGGAAGAACGAGAAGGGACAGACGCATCATGAGGTCCTGCTGGGGGTGAAGGGTGTGAGGCGGGCGCGCAGCGCGTCCGCGAGGAAGCCGGCGAGCACCAGGGCGAGCGCCGCCGCGCCGAGAAAGGGGCGGAGGTCGAGCCGGCCGGGCAGGGGGCGCGGGGTGGCGGCGGCGAGGAGGGGCGCGCGCAGATCCGGCCCGTCGAGATGGGCGTAGGCGAGGCCGGTCTGGGCGGCCAAGGCCTTCAGATGCGGCTCGCGCACCGAGGAGAGATGCTCCTCGCCCCGCGCCGCGGCGCCGCCGAAGGGGGCGTTGCGCGGATTGTAGCCCTCGCGCGATTCCGCGTCGGCCGGCGGCGGCCCGAAGCGGTTCTCCTGCTGCACGTCCGATTCGGCGTAGAAGCCGGTCTCGCGGCCGCGGTCGTTGAATTTCGGGATCGGCGCGAGGCTGTAGCCGCCCGCCCCGACGATGAGGCCGCGCACCGCGCCGGGCTTGCCCTCGAAGGGCGGGATGCCGGTGGCGGGGAGCGGCGGCGTCTCCTGGCCGTCGGTGATGAACAGGAGGTCGGTGTCGAGTTCGCCCGCCATCGTGAGGGCGCGATGGAGGCCGGACGCGATGCGGCTGTCGCCCTCCCAGGCCATGCGCCAGTCGAGGCCTGCGATCGCGCCGTCGAGGGGGGCGAAGTCGGCGCAGACCTCGATCGGCGCGAACAGCAGGAAGGGACGCCGCTCGGTGAACAGCGCCAGCGCGAGGCGCGAGCCGCAGGGCAGTTCCGGCAGCAGGTTGCGCAGGGCCGCCTTGGCGATGTCGAGCCGGCTCGCCGGGCGCCCGTCGCGCGTATAGTCGCGCACGTTCATGCTGCCGGTGATGTCGACCACCGCCAGCACCGACACGCCCGAGCGGGTGAGCGGCAGCGGCGGCGCGACCATCGCCAGACCTGCGAGCAGCAGGGCGGCGGCGAGCGCCTGGAAGCGGCGGTCGCGCAGGTTTCTCGCGAACGGCAGTTCGGCCCAGACGCTGCGATCTGGCGTCGTCATGGCCCGCCTCGCGGCTGGCCGGGAATGTCGGTCCAGATCTGCTTGGGCTCGGCCTTCAGCTCGTCGCCGAACTTGCGGTCGAATTCCGGAAAATCGCGGATCAGGCGCGAGGCGACGTCGAAGTTGAACTTCGCGTCCCAGAAGTCGGGCCGCGCCTGGAGCGCCCGGCGGTAATCCTGGCGCGCGAGCGTGACCTGCGGACCCGCCTTGTCGAGTTCGCTGCGCTCGATCAGCCGGAAGGCCTCCCGGATGCGGGCATTGGCGACGACGTAGCGGGCGCGCGCCGAGGCGTCGGCAGAGCGCCGGCTGTCGAGGGTCTCCAAGAGCGGCTCGGTCTCACCGAGGCGATCGCGGAACGCGAGGAACTTGATGCGCGCGACGAGGAGCGGGTCGGCGGCGTCGGGCGGGACGGCGATGTCGCGCCCCGCTTCCAATTCGGCGATGGCCGCGTTGGTGCGCGCGTCCCGCCAGGCCGAGAGCGCGAAGGCGGCGGCCGCCGCCAGCAGCAGGATCGGCAGCAGCACGAGCAGGGTCGGTCGGAGCGTGCGCCAGCCCAGGCTCAAGCCCGCGCCGAGCCGGGCGCGCAGGGACGGCGCGGAGGCGTGAGGGAGGGCGGAGAGCATCATGCGGCGGCCTTTTCCGGCGCGGCCCGCGCGGGCTCGGCCGCAGCGGCATCCCGCTCACGGACGGGCATGCGCAGAAAATCGGTCTCGGCCAGCTTGGCGAGGACGAGGAGGAGCAGGCCGAGGGCGGCGAGCCCGTAGGCCCAGCCGGTCAGGTCGCGGCGGGGGCGCTCCTCGGTGTAGGGGATCGGGTCGCGCTCCAGCGCCTCGATCTGGCGCACGGCGCCCGCCACCGCGTCGGCGCCCTCCGCCTCGAAGGCGCGGTAGGGCACGCCGAGGCCCTTGAAGAACAGGTCGAGATGGCGCTCCGGCGCCGCCTGGGGCGTGTCCTCGCCCGCGGGCTTGTCATAGATCGAGGGCGAGCCCTTGGTGCGCAGGAACAGCCAGTAGAGGTTCGGCTGCACCCGTGCGAATTCCGCGCGCAGCTGCGCCTGGATGCGCGGATCGATCACCGCCGCCCCGTCCGAGACCAGCAGCAGCGCCCGCGACACCCCCGGCGCGCCCGCCCCGAACTGCGACAGCGCCATGCCGAGGCCGCGGGCGACGTTGGTGTAGTCGAGGCCCGGCCGGTCGATGGCAGCGATGGCCGCGCGCACGGCATCGTGCCGGTCGGTCATCGGCACGACCAGCATCGGCGCGGTGGAGAAGGCGGTGACGGCGAACTGATCGTGGGCGCGCTCGCCGACGAAGTCGCGCAGGATCCGCCGGGAGGCCATGGCCTTCGATTCCTCTGCCCCCGAGGGCTGCCGGCCGGCGAAGGTCTCGTTCATGCTCCCCGAACGGTCGATCAGCATCGAGATCTGCGCGCCGATGCCGGTGCGGGTCACCCGCTCGCCCGCGCGGTACGGGCCGGCCAGCGCCAGGACGAGGCCGCCGATCGCCAGCATGCCGGCGGCGGTCAGGGCGATGCGCAGGCCGGATGAGAGGGGATCCTCGGGCGCGGCGGCGACCGAGGCCACCGCGCTGCGCCGGGTGACGGACAGGAGCAGCGGCAGACCCGCCAGGGGCAGGAGCCAGAGCAGCCAGGGCGTGGCGGCCCCGACGGAGGCGAGAAGCGGGCTCACGGCGATCACGCGCTCCGCTCGACCGCGCCGAGCCGGCGCAGCAGGGCCTCGGCCTCGGGCAGGGGCAGCGTCGTGCCGGCCCCGGCGGTGTCCCGGCCGAAGAAGGCCAGCCGCGAGGCCGAGAAGAATTTTTGCAGTCCGCTCGCCTGCTCCCGGAAGGCGGGATGGCGCCCGAGGAAATCCGGCAGGTCGTCGGCCAGCACCCGGCGGCCGTCGGTGGCGTCGAGGCCGCGATGCAGGGCGAGCAGCGCCTCGCGGTACAGGGTTTCCCCTTGCGAGCGCCGCTTGGCCCGGCGGAGGGCTTTCAGCGCCTGCGCGAACGGCCGGTCCCGGCGACCTCCAAAGATCCACCACGCCCGGTCGTAGGCGAGCAGCACCAGCGCCAGGGCGGCAAGCGCAAGGAAGCCGGCCGCCGAGGCCAGCGCCGGCTGCGGATCGAGCCGCGGGGCGCGCCCGTCGGGCCGGAGGTACTCGGCCGGGTCGTCGCGGCGCTCGGGCTGCACCTCGCGCAAGGGCGAGACGCCGATCTTCCAGGCCGGGACCTGCGCCACCGCCGTGGTCGATCCGTGGGCGCCGGCGCTCTCGACGGTGACGGGAAAGCCCGGCACTTCGAGGGTGCGGGCGTCGAGCGCGACGTAAAAGTCCTGATAGGTCAGGCGCAGGCGGATCACGGGTGCGCCGTCGGCGCCGCGGCCCTCCTCCACCCGCACGTCGCGCAGGTCGAGCCAGTAGGTCACCGGGCCGGGCTTCGGCAGGGAGGGGCGCTGCAGGAAAAAACCCGGATCGGTGCGGATCTCGGCCAGCACCTGCACGAGGTCGCCCTGGAAATAGCCGAAGGCGCGGGGCGTGCGCAGCTCGACGCCGCGCACCTGCGCCGAGGCGGGCAGCGACACCAGCGCGAGAAGGAGGGCGAGGGGCGGCAGGCGCATCGCGCTCACGTCGTCATCAGGTGGCGGCTGAGCGCTTCGGCGTCGAAGCGGTCAGCGAGCCGGAAGGGCGGACGGGCGAAGGGCGCGCAGATCCGGCGCAAGCGCTCGACGCGCTCCGCCTCGCGGGCGATCCAGCGGCGGCGCACGGACGGGCGCAGGAAGACGAGGCGGCGCCCGGCGCCCTCCAGATCGTCGAGTTCCACGAGGCCCCAACTCGGCAGGCCCTCGTCCTCGGCGGAATCGGCGAGCAGCACCGGCGTCACGTCGTGCAGCGCCAGCGCCGAGAACACGGCCTCGATCAAGGCTTCCGGCCAGCGGAAGTCGGAGACGAGGAAGATCAGCTTCGGGCGCCCGGCGAGACGGCGCGCCGCCTCCAGAAAACCCTCGGCGCCGCGTCCCTCGCAGGCCGCCTCGCCGAGGCGCGCGGCGGCGACCTGGGCGGCGGCGCGGTGGCGGGTCGCGGGGAGGAAGAGGTCGTCGCGAAGCGTCCGGTCGCAGGCGATCACGCCGAAGCCGTCGCCGATCCGCGTCGCGGAGCGGGCGAGCACGGTGCAGAAGGCTTGCGCCAGCGCGCGCCGGTCGGCCCGGCCGCGGAAGCGCATCGAGGCGGAGAGATCGACGAGCGCCCAGGTCTCGACCGGGCTGCGCGCCTCGAAGCGGCGCACGAACACGCCCTCGAACGGATCGCGCAGGGACGCGCGCAGGTCGATGCGCCGCGCATCCGGCAGGCGCAGGAAGCTGACGGGATCGCGGAACGTGCCGAGCCCGCCGGCATCGCGGCCGCGATGGGCGCCGACCCGATGTCCGCCCGGCCGCCAGCGCGGCAGGTAGATGATGTCGGCCCCGTCCTTGACCGCGTCCTCCGGGCCGCTCACGGGGCCGGCACCGTCTCGAACACCGCGCGGATCAGGTCGGGCACGATCTGCGCGCGGCGCATCTCGTAGACCGGTTCGAGGAAGACGCGGTGGGCCATCACCTCGGGGAAGACGGCGCGGATGTCCTCCGGCACCAGCCAGTCGCGGCCCTCGAGCCAGGCGCGGACGCGGGCGGCGCGCACGAGGAAGGCGACGCCGCGGGGCGAGGCGCCGCCCTGGACGAGGCGGTCCATGTCGATCCCGGGGAGCCGGATGCCGGCGGGGCCGGGGCGCACCAGCGCCTCCCACAGGCCGACGACGTAGGCCTCGATCGCCGGCTCGGCCGAGATCGCGTGCTGGATCGCGCTGGCGATGGTGCCGATGCGGTCGTGATCGAGCACGCCGGCCGCGACTTCTTCGGTCAGCCGGTCGGTGTCGTGGAAGCGGGGATCGAACACCAGGGCGCGGCGGGCCTCCGGATCACGGGGCGCCTCCATGCCGATCTCCATGAGGAAGCGGTCGCGGGCGGCGGCCGGCAGCTCGAAGGTCTCCTCGCGCTCGACCCGATTGCGGTCGGCGAAGACTTGGAGGTTGGGGAAGCGGTACTCGCGGTTGAACGCGGTGACGCTGCGCTCGGCCATGATGCGCAGGAGCAGGGCGTGGACCTGGGGCCGGGCGCGGTTGATCTCGTTGAAGAAGAAGACCGAGAGGTCCTCGGCCTGCCGCAGCACCGGGCCCGGCTCGACCCGCGGGCGGCCGTCCTCGCCGAGATAGGTGTGATAGATCAGATCGGTGGGCATCATGTCGACGGTGCCCTCGACGCGCTCGTAGGCACCGCCGAGGGCCCGCGCCACCGCGCGCAGCAGCGTGGTCTTGCCGACGCCGACATCACCTTCGAGCATGACGTGGCCGCGGGCGAAGATCGCGATCGTGAGCAGGCGGATCGCCCGCTCCTGGCCGACCACGGCCTTGGCGATCTCGCGCTCGAAGCGCGCGGCCGCCTCCCGCCAGTCGGTGAGCATGGCGTCGCCGGGGGGCAAGGTGTTCATTCGCCGATGTGGCCTTTGTTTCTTGCTTAAGACGCCATGGCGCAACGAAGCCGACGCGTTCACCCTCCCCCGCAAGGGGGAGGGTTCGCGCTTGATCAGTTCGCCGAGATCTTGCTGACGTCGTATTCGAACTTGCCGGTCTTCTTGAAGTTCTCGACCCGCTTCTTGTTGCGCTCTTCCATCTGCTTGATGGAATCGGCCTGCTTGTTCAGCTCCTTGGGATCGTGCTTGGGGTCGTACTTGGAGCCGGCGATCTTTTCCGGGAAGCCGGGCTTCGGCTCCCAGCAATTGCCCGGCGCCTTGCACTTGGTGCCGTCATAGGCGAGCGCCGGAGCGGCCATCCCGGCGAGGGCGACGACGGCGGCGGCGATGAGAGTGGTCTTCATGGTTTCCTCCACTTTTTGAGACGTGCTCTTTTTGGGCCTTGCTCTTTCAGGGGATCGCGCCGCGAGCGGCGACGTGATCCCATCGGCCCCTCGATCGCGCCGGTCGACCCGGCCCGAACCCCGAAAGGATCACTGCTCCAGCGGCTTGCACTGGCCCTTGGCGTCCTTCGGGATGACTTCGCCCTGCTTGTAGGGCGTGTAGGCCTTCTTCTGCTCGTCGTTGAGCCACAGCGCGTCCTGCTTCGGCCCCGTGTAGAGGTGGCGGATCCAGGCGATGGTCTGCAGCATCTCGTCGGGCGTCAGGTTCTCGTTGTGCGGGCCCATCATGCCGTTGGCGCCGCCGAAGATCGTCGCGAACAGGCCGACATCGGTCGTGTTGGACGGGTAGGTCCAGTAGTTGTCGTTGAGGCCCGGCCCGAGCTTGCCCTCGGCGAGATGCCCGTGGCAGCCCGAGCAGGAGGTCGCGTAAAGGCTCTCGCCGTTGCGCAGGCAGGACTTGTCGTCGATGTAGCTGTTCTCGCCGGTCTCGAAGAACTTCTTCACCGCCGGGGTATCGCGCCCGCCCTCCTTGCCCTGCGTGACGTCCAAAGCCTCGCCGGTCACGGTGTTGCGGAACACCACGCCCGTCTGCGGTCCGGATTGGGGCTGGGCGAGCGCGGGCAGGGCGCTGCCGGCGAGCACGAGGCCGAGCAGGGCGGTTCCGATCGTTGTACGCTTCATCATTGTCTTGTTCTTGTTCCTCATCGCGGTGCCGTTCGTCCGGCGGCTCAGTTCGAGACGGGCAGCACGGGCACGCCCTCCTCCTTCAGGATCGCCTCGATCTTGGGCTTTGCCTTCTCCAGGGCGGCGTCGAGTTCCGCCTTGAGGGCCGTGTCGTCCTTGCGCACGCCCATCGACTGGTCGAAGCTCTGCGGCATCTTCTGGCCGTCGCTGCGGGTGGTGTCGTCGGGCACCGGGGTCATGCGCAGCTTGGTCGAGGAATCGCGCACGTAGCGGGCGACGTCGGGCCCGAAGGCCACGCCGACCTCGGCCTTGCCGGAGGCGACCTCGCTCACCATCCGGGCCGGATCGATCTGCGTGTACTGATTCCGCGGCGCGCGAAAGTTCACCAGCGAGTAGAGGTAGGCCATGTCCTCCTCGTAGCGGCCGATATCCTTGAGCATCGCCTCGCCGGGGGTGCCGAAGCCGACCACCATGTGGCTCACCTGCTTCAGCCGCGGGTCGGACCAGGACCTGATGTCGAGATCCCGGTCGGCGCGGGTGAGGAAGACGTAGCCCGAGCGGTAGTACGGCTTGCTGGTGAGCACCCGGGGATCGTCGGAATCGAGCCCGACCACCACGTCGCAGGTCTTCTTCTCCAGCCCGTCGCGCACGAGGTAGATCGCCGGTTTGCCGAGCCACACGAACTGGGCCTTGCGTCCCATCGCCTCGGCGACGGCGGTGGCGATGCGGTTCTCGAGCCCCGAGCCGTCCTTCATCGAGAGCGGGGGCTGCTCGGCGGCGCAGACGCGCAGGGAGCCGACATCGGGTTTCGCGGCCGCGGCGGCCTTCTGATCCTGCGCCAGGGCGGGCGCGCACAGGCCGGTCAGGGCAGCGAGGGCGACGGCCGAGGCGACGGCCCGGCGGCGTCCGTTCACGAGCGACATCTTCGTTTCCTCTGGATTATTCTTATGACGTCTTGGCGCGGGGCTCAGGCTCTCGATCGGACGTCCTCATCGGGATGTCCCGGCCTGCCCACCACGCATCTCCCGTGCAGGCCGCCGCTGGTGCCGGGGCATCGGCACGCTTGGAGGACACGTCCTGCGGAGAGCGGAGCGGGATGGTGCGGACCCGGCCGCGGGTTTTTCGAAGGCCCGCACCATCCCAAGCCGTGTCCCTCCCCCGCGAGGGGGAGGGGTGCCTTGTCGTGAGGTTCCGGCCTTACTTGGCGGCCGACTTCCACTCGCCGACGTTCGGGTCGTCGTAGGGACCCTTACCGTCGAGCGAGAACACGATCACGCCGCCGCCCATCTGGGTGTAGTTGGCGAGCTTCTTGAAGGCGCCCACCGCGCCGAGACCGGCGGTCGGATCGGCGAGGTCGAACACGAGGCCGACACCCGGCCAGCCGCCGACGCCGTAGTAGATGGCGACGTACTGCGTGCCCTTGTGGGTGTAGGTCATCGGGTAGCCGATGGCGCCGGACGGGATCTTGAACTTCCAGAGGAGATCGCCGTTGTCGGAATCGCGCGCCTTCAGGTAGCCGTCGAGCGTGCCGTAGAAGACGAGGTCGCCCGCGGTGGCCATGGTGCCGCCCCACACGGCGAAGCGCTCCATCTTCTCCCACTTATAGTCGCCGGTGATCGCGTTGTACGCCTTGATCTGGCCGAGACCTTCGTAGTTCTGACGGTCGCCCTTCGGGCCCGGATACATGTTCAGCGTCGCGCCGACGAAGAACTGACCCGCACGATAGGGCAGCATGAAGGGCTCCCAATCCATACAGATGTGGTTGATGCCCATGAAGAACAGTTCACGCTTCGGATCGTACGAGTCGTGACCCTGGTTGTGGTAGCCCATCGCCGAGGGGCAGATGTCCTTGGCGAGGTGGTCCATCCGGGTGCCGTATTCCGGATCGCGCACCGGCTGGCCGGTCTTGAGATCCACCGACTTGAACACGTTGACCGTGTCGTCGAGCTTGTTGGCCGAGACCAGTGAGCCGTCGGTGCGGTCGAGCGTGTAGACGATGCCGTTGCGGTCCGGATGGGTCAGCAGCTTGCGGGTCTTGCCGTCCTTGTCCTTCTGCTCGGAGAGCATCATGACGTTGACGCCGGCATAGTCCCACTCGTCGTGCGGGGTCTTCTGGTAGCCGAACTTGGCCTCACCCGTGTCGGCGTCGCGGCCGAAGATCGTCATCGTCCACTTGTTGTCGCCCGGGCGCATGGTCTCGTTCCACGGCGCCGGGTTGCCGGTGCCGAAGTAGATCAGGTTCGTGCCCGGATCGTAGGCGTACCAGCCCCAGTTGGTGCCGCCGCCGATCTTCCAGGCATCGCCCTCCCAGGTGCCGGTGCCGAGGTTCTTCTGGCCGTAATGGGGGTTCTTGATGTTGAAGTCGGAGGCCAGCAGCAGGTCCTTGTCCGGACCCGTCGCGTAGGCGCGCCACACCTGCTCGCCGGTCTTGACGTCGTAGGCGGTCAGGTAGCCGCGCACGCCGAGCTCGGCGCCCGAGGAGCCGATGATCACCTTGTCCTTGACGACATAGGGGGCGATGGTGAGCGTCGAGCCGACCTTGATGTCGGAGTTCTCGACCTTCCACACCGTCTCGCCGGTCTCGGCGTTGAGCGCGGCGACGTTGCCGTCGAGCTGGGTCTTGAGGATCAGCGCCGGGGTCTTGCCGTCGCCGGGCCAGTAGGCGAGGCCGCGGTTGACGAGGTCGCAGCAGGCGACCGCGCGGGCAGCCGGGTTCTGCTTCGGCTTGTCCTGCCACAGGATCGTGCCCGGATCGTCGAGGCCCAGCGCGAAGGTGTTGTTCGGGAACGAGGTGTGGATGTACATCTTGCCGTCGACGACGAGCGGCGCGCCCTCGTGGCCGTTCAGCAGGCCGGTCGAGAACGTCCAAGCCGGCCGAAGCTGCTTCACGTTGCTCTTGTTGATCTGCTTCAACTCACTGTAGTTGTCCGAGTCGTAGTTCTTACCGGGCATCACCCAGTTTTCGTCTTTCTTCGACAACTCGACCAGCTTGTCGTTGGCGTATGCGGCGCTCGACAGCGCGGCCGGCGCGAGCGCCAGCATCGCCAGGGCCGAGACCGATGTCACAAACCTGCTCATCCTGCGTCTCCTCACTGAACCGCCTCGCCTTTCGGCCTCGCGGTATCTCTCAGACGTTCTGCTGAGGTTCCAGGCTCGCTTCGAAGTCCTTCGAAGTGCCGCATCGTGGAACTAAGAGGATTCTTAGATCGCTGCGGTCTTATAAAAGACTTATTAGCGCCCCTTCGCCTATATTTTCTAGGCTTTGATTGGACGAGATGTCTTTAGCTGGTCGGACATTTCTTGTCGGGACGATAAGGTAATTCTAAAAATGCCAAGACGTAGCGTCGCAGCCCTTGCGGGTTGGCTTGACCGCCGCCGGGACCCGTCGCACCACTAGCGTCAACGGGTCCTCGCGAAGCGGCCCGGTGCAGCGGGAGGCTTGTCGGCGATGGCGCAGGGGCGGCGCGCACGGCGCGTTCTGGCGGTGGGCGGCATGCTCGCTGTGGTTGCGCTGGCTCGCGGTGGCGCCTCGGCCGGAGGCGATCCGACGCACCTGTCAACGCCGCTGTCGCCGAACCCGCCGACTAGGACTGCCCCGGCGGCAGGCGATTCCGCGGGCGGCGTGAGCCGCAGCGCCGCGCTCTATCCTCGTGACGGACGCCGCGAACTGACGAGCGGCGACCGTGCCCGCTATCCGGGGGCGGGCGTCCTCTGGTGCCGACGCTCGGACGGGGTGCCGCAGAAGGCCGCGGCCGCGTGGCTGATCGGCACGGCCTCGACCGTGATGCTGAACGCTCACAACTTCCGGAACCGGCAACTCGAGACGACGCGGCCCGTCGGCGACTGCTATTTCCAGATCGGCGGCCGCAACTACGACTTCGTCGCCGAGAGCCTGCGCCTCGGCGTGGCCGCGGACGCGACGCGGCTCCACATCACCGACGACTGGGCGCTGCTGCGCCTCGCCCGCCCTGCCGACGCGCTGCGCCAAGCCGTGCCGGAGGCGGCCCTCGACCTGTCCACGGGCGACCTCGCGCTGCCCGTGACCCTGGTCGCCCCCGGTGGTCACCAGAACTACCGCGGCGACAGCAGCCTGGAGACCTGCACGGTCCGCCGGATCGATCCGCCGACGGAAGGGGGCATCCGGCGTGCCCGCCACGATTGCAACGACGGCTACGGCGGCTCCGGTTCGGGACTGTTCGACGAGGCCGGGCGGCTCGTGGCCATGCAGAGCGCCTCGCTCTCCATGAACTCCCGCCACGCCTTCGACATCGAGTTCCACTACGGCTCCGCCTTGCTCATCGAGGGCGAATTGCTCGATGCCCTGAGGCGGGCGCAGCGGGAGGATGTGGCCCCCCAGGCGCCGTGACGGGTTCGGTGAGCGGAGCCATCCACACGCCTCAACCGAGAGAAATTCTGTGGGCCGGTCCCGTGGCGCGGGGCGCCCCCGGCCGGGCGGCGCGGCGGAATGCGCCCGGAACACCCAGCGAAAACCCAGGTTGCCCGGACTTCCAGCCGAGAAACCGGGAGACGACATCCGCATGTCGAAGCATCTGAAGACGGACACGCCGAGCGATGCCGACCTCAAGGGCAATCCGGGCATCGGGCAGTCGAAGGGGATGACCGGGACGGACCCGGAGGCGATCCGGGGCGATTCCACCGTCGAGGGCAATGTCGCCAACGAGACCACGCCCGAGGGCGGGGTCGATCCCGATCATCGCGGGCGGACGAACGCCTGAGCGATCGCCCGAGCGGTCCGTGGTGCTGCCTGTCTCAGTCGAGCAGCCAGCGGAGGGAGCGGCGCAGTTCGTCCGTGCCGTTCCGGTCGAACCAGGCCCCGTGGCTGAACACGACCCGCTCCGGCGCCAGGGCCACGAGCCGGGCGGCGGCGCGGGCCGCCTCGTGCTTGCGCAAACGCACCACCAGCCGGAGATAGATCGGCGCGCGTCCGTCCGGCGCGGTCGCCCCGGCGATCCGCAGGAGCGGGCGCATCAGGGGCGGCAGCTTGCCCGGTTCCAGGTTCAGCACGAGGTCGGTCAGGATCAGCGTCGCCGAGGCGGCGTGGAAGAAGGCCACCTCCCGGAATCCGAAGCCCCCGGGCACCACCACCTGCGTCAGGTCGCCGGCCCATTCGGGCGGCGCCGAATCACCGAGATCGCGGTCGAGCCGCACGCCCGCCTGGCGGACCTGCCGGCGCTCGCGCAGGTTCGGGGCGGCCCAGGTCAGGGCCTGCGGGCAGTGGCGCTGCCACGCCTTCAGATAGGTCCAGTGGGCGACATTGGGCGCGACGAGGTGGCGGATCGGCCCGAGCGCCTCGATCTCGCGGTGCAGGCCCGCGTCGTAGCGGGTCGGGGAGTGCAGCCAGACGCCGCCGTCCGAGAGCCGCACCACGCTCATGCGCACCGGCAGGGGCATCATCCCCGCGGCGTGGATCGGCCCGCTATCCACGATCCACAGGCCGAAGGCCACGGGCTTGATCCGGTCGAGGGGCGGGTAGGTGGGATCGCTCACGGCATCGGGCCCGGATTCGAGGGTCGCAACGGACGCTATCATGGAGCCGGCGCTCGGCAGCCGCATGACAGGAACGGGACGGCGGCACGGGGCGACCCGTCGCGAGAGGCGCGCCCGGTGATCGCGAAGGCGGATCGTCGTGCCGGCCTTGTAGCCTTCCAACCTCGCCTTCCTCGCGAAGTTTCGGAGCGAAGTTTCGGGGGGCAGCCCAGGGGCGGTCCTTTTCGTCCGGCTTTCCCGCCCGTCGCGGCGCGGGAACAAAACGCTTTCGCGCCGGCCTTTCCGTGATGACCGATCCCGCACGGCCGGCGCGCCGGCCGGCGGCTCGTTTCCCCTCGCACAGGAGAAGGCTATGGCGCAGCAGATCCCGATCAGCCGCCAGGCCCGCGCCGACGATCCGCGGGCCGATGCCGAGCGCGACGACGGCACCCACGAAGTCGCACCCGATCTCGCCTATCGCCGTCTCGTTCTGGCCAATGTCGTGTTCGTCGGCTCTCCCGGTGCCGGCGACCGCAACTGGGTCCTCGTCGATGCCGGCATTCCCGGATCGAAAGCCGCGATCCGCAGCGCCGCCGCCGCCCGCTTCGGCGAGGGCGCCCGACCGGCGGCGATCGTGCTGACCCACGGCCATTTCGACCATGTCGGCGTGCTGGAGGATCTGGCGCAGGAGTGGGATGTCCCCGTCTTCGCCCACGGCCTGGAGCGCCCCTATCTCGACGGCAGCGCCGCCTATCCGGCACCGGATCCGAGCGTCGGCGGCGGGCTGATGGCGCGCATCGCCCCGCTCTACCCGACCAAGCCGGTGGATGTGTCGGCGCGCCTGCACCTGCTGCCCGCCGACGGCAGCGTGCCGCCGATGCCGGGCTGGCGCTGGCTGCACACGCCGGGCCACGCGCCGGGCCACGTCTCGTTCTGGCGCGAGGCCGACCGCAGCCTGATCGCCGGCGACGCCTTCGTCACCACCGCCCAGGAATCGGCCTATGCCGTGGTGACGCAGGAGCCGGAGATCCACGGACCGCCGATGTACCTTACCCTCGACTGGTCGGCCGCGGGCGGCTCGGTGCGCAGCCTCGCCGCGCTCAGGCCCGAGCGGGCTGTGACCGGCCACGGACGTCCGCTCCAGGGACCGGAGCTGCGCCGCGGCCTCGACGCCCTGGCGCAGGACTTCGAGCGCGTCGCCGTGCCGGATCAGGGCCGCTACGTCGAGACGCCGGCGCGGGCCGAGGACGGCTCCGCCTACCGCTCGCCGTGAGGCCAACGGCGATGGGGCCCGACAATCAGGCTCGGCCGCCCGATCCGGCACGGTCCGACGCCGACTTCCCGGTCGCGGCGGGCGTGCTGTTCGGGCTCGGGCTCGGCGGCTTCTTCGACGGCATCGTGCTGCATCAGGTGCTGCAATGGCACCACATGCTCAGCGCCTGGTACCCGATCACTTCGATCGAGAACCTCGAACTCAACACGCTGTGGGACGGCATCTTCCACAGCGCGACCTACGTCTTCGTTGTGATCGGGCTGTTCATCCTGTGGCGCCGGGCGCGGGGGCGGCATCTGCGCTGGTCGAACCGGGCGCTCATCGGCAGCCTGCTCGTCGGCTGGGGGCTGTTCAACCTCGTCGAAGGGCTGATCGACCACCAGTGGCTCGGCGTTCACCACGTCAACGAGCGGGTGGCGCGCGAGCACTGGCTCGCCTGGGATCTCGGCTTCCTCGCCTGGGGCCTCGCCATGCTGCTGGGCGGCGTCTGGCTGCTGCGGCGGGCCGGCCGCGGGCCGGGCGGGGCCGCTCAGGCGGCGCTGCGGCGATGAGGCGGGCGAAGGCGGGCGGTCTGCGGCGAGGCTCACGGCGGGTCCTGCCCTGGTTCGTCCTAGTCGGCGGCCTCGGCCTCGCGACGATGCCGGCATGGCGTGGGTTGGCGTTCGGTGTCCGGCTGGGCGCCGAGGACCTGCTGCAGATCCGTTGCCTGCCGTGGTGAGAGAGCCCGCGCCCGAAGCGCCTCACGTCGTCGATTGTGCCCCGCGCTCCGCCGCCTCGGTGCCCGGCACGGCCCCCTTCGCCGCCACGTGGCGCACGAAGGTATCGATCCAGGCGTCGAAGCGAGCTATCGCCGCCTCCTCGGCGGCCATGTCGTCGGCCTGATCGTCGGCATAGGCGCGGCCGATCCCCGTCTCGGCATGGCTCCACAGGGCGTCCGGCACCTCGATTCCGCTGTAGCGGCACTGCCAGACGAGCCCCTGATAGGCGAGGCGCTGGTCGCCGCCATAGGGTTCCCGGTCCGGATCAAACCAATCCTTGTGCCGCAGGATCTTGGGACGTCCCGCGGCGTCGAGTTCATTGCCGCCCTCGTTGCCGTAACAGAAGAAGGCGGCGCTGCGACCTTCCAGATGGTTTCGCGTCAGTTCGGGCCAGAGGGCGGAGCGCTCCAGCGCCTGCGCCTTGAGCGTGCTCTTCTTGTCGATCAGGTCGGGCCGCGGATTGCCGCCGCTCATGCAGACGAGCCGATCGAACAGCGCCTTGAGATTCGTGGTGGGGCCGTACCACCAGACCGGGCCGATGAAGGCCCAGGCATCCGCCCGGGCGAGCCGCGGATAGAGCCGCTCGTTCCACATCAGGTCGGGCTGGTGGTCGCTGTCCGGGCCGTAGCAGTTGCAGGGCCAGACGCAGAGCGCCATCGAGCTGCCGACGCAGCCGTTGCAGCCCTGGATCTTCGGCTTGCCGTGCTCGTTGCCGAGATCGACGTGGTCGGCCTGCCATCCGGGCGGCAGCCGGGCCAGCATCCGGTGCATCAGGAAGCGCGCCTTGCCGTCGAGGCCCGGGCAGCCGTCGAGGCGCCGGGCGGAGCCCGCCACGAGGAGCACCTTGAGCGGACGCTCTTCGAGGGGGAGGGTCTCCGCGGCGGCGGCGAATTCGTCCAACGGGGGCCGCTCCTCTGGCGGTATGCGCGTCCGAGGGGACGCACCGGGTGCTGGGGCGAACCGCGGCTGCCCGCCGCGGTTCCCGTTCCGCCCTATCGGCGGGCACCCTTCGCGCCCGCCGTCCGATCGGTTAAACCGGCCGCCGATTCAGTGTCTCTCACGGGGCTCGCGCTGCGCCGCCCCGGCCCGGCGGCCGAACGGTTCGTGAGACACGCTCAAACGGCAGGAAGCGGATTTCGATGACGGCAGGCACGAACCCAGGGTCGCTGGCTACAGGGGCGCTGGCACAAGGGGCGGCGGACGGCTTCACGGCGATCGTGCTCGCCGCCGGCAAGGGCACGCGGATGCGCTCCGACCGGCCCAAGGTGCTCCACGCGCTCGCCAACCGCTCGATGCTCGGCCACGTGCTCGCCGCCGTGCAGGAGGCCGGCGCGTCCCGCCTCGCCGTGGTGGTCGAGCCCGGCCGCGAGGACGTCGCCCGCGAGATCGAGCGAATGGCGCCCGGCGCCGGCGTCCACCCCCAGGCCGAGCGCCTCGGCACGGCCCACGCGGTGCTCGCCGCCCGCCCGGCGCTGGAAGGCGGACAGGACGTGATCGTCGCCTTCGGCGACACGCCCCTCATCACGGCCGAGACCTATACGCGGCTGCGCGCGCCCCTGCGCGAGGGCGCGGCGGTGGCGGTGCTGGCCTTCGAGGCCGCCGACCCGACCGGCTACGGGCGCGTCCTGACGGAGGGCGGCCGCGTCCGGGCGATCCGCGAGGAGAAGGACGCCTCGGAAGACGAGCGGAGCGTCCGCCTGTCGAATGCCGGGCTGATGGCGCTCTCGGGTGCCCTCGCCCTCGGCCTCCTGGAGCGGATCGGCAACGACAACGCCAATCGCGAGTACTACCTCACCGACGCGGTGGCGCTGGCCGTCGCCGACGGGCTTCCCGTCGCCGTGGTGCCGGTGGCCGAGGCGGAGGCGCAGGGGGTCAACGACCGGGTGCAGCTCAGCCAGGCCGAGGCCACGATCCAGGCGCGCCTGCGCCGCGCGGCCCAGCTCGGCGGGGCGACGCTGATCGCCCCCGAGACGGTGTTCCTGAGCGTCGACACGGTGCTCGGCCGCGACGTCGTCGTGGAGCCGCATTGCGTGTTCGGCCCCGGCGTCGTGGTGGGGGACGGCTGCACCATCCGCGCCTTCTCGCACCTGCACGACGCCCGGCTGATGGAGGGCGCGGATATCGGCCCGCACGTGCGCCTGCGCGGCGGCGCGGTGCTGGAGGCCGGCGTCCACCTCGGCAACTTCGTCGAGATCAAGAACGCGACCCTGCACGCGGGCGCGAAGGCGTCCCACCTGACCTATCTCGGCGACGCCGAGATAGGGGCCGGCGCCAATATCGGCGCGGGCACCATCACCTGCAACTATGACGGCGTGTCGAAGCACCGCACGATCATCGGCGCGGGCGCCTTCATCGGCTCGAACTCGGCCCTGGTAGCGCCGGTGAGCGTCGGCGCCGGTGCGCTGGTCGGGGCCGGCTCGGTCATCACCCGCGACGTGCCGGGGGACGCGCTCGCCGTCGCGCGCGGGCGGCAGATCACCCGCGAGGGGGCAGCCAAGACCCTGCGCGAGACGTTAAAGGCGGCCAAAGCCGCGAAGGCGGCCCGCGCGGCGCAGCCGGATTGAGCGGCGCCCGAAGCGCTGGCCTTATCGCGGTCCGGTCCTTACAAGCTCAGGGTTCGCGCCACGCCTAAGGTCCAGCCCTTGCACAGCAGAGGGCCGGGCCTGGGACCTGTCCCGCTTTCGGGGCATCGGGCGTCTGTCTTTGGTGACTTGCAGGATCGGCCATGTGCGGGATCGTCGGCATCGTCGGGCGTGAGTCTGTCGCGGGGGCGCTGGTCGAGGCGCTGAGGCGGCTCGAATATCGCGGCTACGATTCGGCCGGCATCGCCACCCTGGAGCGAGGCCGGCTCGACCGCCGCCGGGCGGAAGGCAAGCTCTCGAACCTCGAGCGCAAGCTGGTCGAGGCACCGCTTCCCGGCGCCATCGGCATCGGCCATACCCGCTGGGCCACGCATGGACGCCCCAACGAGACCAACGCCCACCCGCACGCCACCCCGCGGCTGGCCGTGGTCCATAACGGCATCATCGAGAATTTTCGCGCGTTGAAGGGCGAGCTCGAGGCGGCGGGCGCGCGCTTCGAGAGCGAGACCGACACCGAGGTCGTGGCCCAGCTCGTCACGCACCTGATGGAGCAGGGGCTCGGACCGGTGGCGGCGGTCGCGGCGGCGCTGCCGCGCCTGCACGGCGCCTTTGCCCTGGCCTTCCTGTTCACGGGCGAGGAGGACTTCCTGATCGGTGCCCGCCACGGCGCGCCGCTGGCCATCGGCTTCGGGCAGGGCGAAACCTATCTCGGTTCCGACGCCCTGGCGCTGGCGCCCTTCACCGACGAGATCACCTATCTCGAAGAGGGCGATTGGGCGATCCTGACCCGCGACGGTGCCGAGATCCGCGACATCACCGGTGCGGCGGTGCATCGGCCGCGTCAGCGGATCGCGACCCAGGCCTTTCTCGTCGACAAGGGCAACCACCGCCACTTCATGGCCAAGGAGATCCACGAGCAACCGGAGGTCGTCGGCCGCACGCTCGCCCAGTACATCGACATGGCCCGCGGCCAGGTCGTCCTGCAGGAGACGCTGCCCTTCGATTTCGCCCGGCTCTCGCGCCTCTCGATCACCGCCTGCGGCACCGCCTATTACGCCGGCTTGGTGGCCAAGTACTGGTTCGAGACCCTGGCGCGGCTGCCGGTCGAGATCGACGTCGCCTCCGAGACCCGCTACCGCGAGCCGCCGCTGGAGCGGGACGGGCTGACGCTGGTGATCTCGCAATCGGGCGAGACCGCCGACACGCTCGCCTCGCTGCGCTACGCCAAGGCGCAGGGCCAGCACACGCTGGCGGTGGTCAACGTGCCGACCTCGACCATCGCCCGCGAATCCTCCGCGGTGATGCCGACCTTCGCCGGTCCCGAGATCGGGGTGGCCTCCACGAAGGCGTTCTCCTGCCAGCTCACGGTGCTGCTGTGCCTCGCGCTTGCCGCGGGACGCGCCCGCGGCATCCTCGATGCGGGGCGAGAGCGCGCCATCGTCGACGCGCTCATCACCGCGCCGGGCCTGATGGCCGAGGCGGTCAAGATGGAGGCCGAGGTCGAGGGGCTCGCCCGCGAGATCGCCAAGGCCCGCGACGTGCTCTATCTCGGCCGCGGCACGAGCTATCCGATGGCGCTCGAAGGCGCCCTGAAGCTCAAGGAAATCAGCTACATCCACGCCGAGGGCTACGCGGCGGGCGAACTCAAGCACGGGCCGATCGCCCTGATCGACGAGAGCGTGCCGGTGATCGTGATCGCCCCCCACGACGCGATCTTCGAAAAGACGGTGTCGAACATGCAGGAGGTCGCGGCCCGCGGGGGCAGGATCATCCTCGTCGGCGACGCGAAAGGTGCAGCCGCTGCCGGCCTCGACACGCTGGCGACGCTGACCATGCCGGACGTGGATCCGGTGATCGCGCCGATCGTCTACGCGGTGCCGATCCAGCTCATCGCCTACCACACCGCCGTCTTCATGGGGAAAGACGTCGATCAGCCGCGCAACCTGGCGAAATCGGTGACGGTCGAGTGATCCGGGATCCGCTCGATCGAAGCGGACCCCGAATCGATCGTCTCGAAGGGGTCAGCTGGCTCTAGGAAGAGCGGGCAGGAGCACGGATGGCCCCTGCCGCCTTGTTTCCGCCCGCGGAATCAGGTGCGCCAGGGGTGATCCGGCAGTTCGGTATCGCCGATCGCGCTGGCCCCCGCGAGCGCCACTGCGTCGTCGTTCTCCACAGAGGAGCCGCTGACGCCGATGGCGCCCGACATCTCGCCGTCCGCATCGACGATCGGAATGCCGCCGGGGAAGGTGATCAGGCCCTGGTTCGAGTGCTCGATGCCGTAGAGCGAGCCGCCCGGCTGCGACAGCGAGCCGATCTGTCCCGTCTTCATGCCGAAGAAGACGGCGGTCTTGGCCTTCTTCTGGGCGATGTCGATGGAGCCGACCCAGGCGCCGTCCATGCGGTGGAACGCCTTCAGATTGCCGCCGGAATCCACCACGGCGATACACATCTGCGTGCCGAGTTCGACCGCCTTGGCGCGCGCGGCTTGAATCGCTTTTTCCGCCTGCTCGATGGTGACGTGCATCGCGTCCACTCCCTGAAACTTGGCCACAACGGGCTGCATCGAGGTAAGATTTCGCGGCCCTCGATCAAGTTGCCTCGCGCGCCACTCATACCGAATCCACCCGTCGAATCCGCTCGTTCCCTCCTGGATGGCGGATTAGGGGCCCGCTCAATCGGCACTCGGGCGCCGACGACTCTTGAGCCGTCCGTGCGCAGCCGCTAGGTCTCTGCCCGGAGAGCCGGAGGCCGGAATGCGCCGTCCGCCCGCTCGTTCCGCCTCCCTGAGGTGCATGCGTGGCGCCGACCCTCTCGCCGATTCCGGACGCTCCGGAACCCGCCTCGTCCAAGACGCGCGTCAGCGCCCGCGGCCGGTTGCGGACCTACTTCCTCACCGGCGTGATCGTCGCGGGGCCCCTCGCGATCACGATCTACATCACGTGGTGGTTCATCGCCTTGATCGACGGCTGGGTGAAGCCGCTGGTGCCGGCGAGCTACCTGCCCGACCACTACCTGCCGTTCTCGATTCCGGGCCTCGGTCTTCTTATCGCCTTCGTGGCGGTGACCCTGCTCGGCTTCCTCACCGCCAACCTCGTCGGGCGTTCGGTGGTGGAATTCGGTGAGGTGCTGCTGGCGCGCACGCCCGTGATCTCCGGCCTGTACCGGGGCCTTCGTCAGATCTTCGAGACCCTGTTCTCGGCCAACGGCACCTCGTTCCGCACCGTCGGCCTCGTGGAGTTCCCGGTGAAGGGAACGTGGTCGGTGGTGTTTCTCTCGGCCCCCGCGGCGAACGAGGTGCAGGGCGCGCTCCAGGCGAAGGAGGGCGGCGGCCACGACTATGTCGGCGTGTTCCTGCCCTGTGCACCGAATCCCACCACGGGATTCTTCTTCTACCTGCCGCGGGCCGAGATCGTGGAGATCAACATCAGCGTGGACGACGCGGCCAAGCTCGTGATGTCGGCGGGCGTGATCCAGCCGGAGGATCCGCGGGCCGGCTTCCATGCCATGGCCGCCTCCCTGCGCCAGGCCCAGATGGCGGAGGACGAGGCCGCCCCCGAAACGGAAAAAGCGCGCCGGGAACCGGCGCGCCCTGATCTCTGAGGCCGTCTGCGAGGCGTCGCCGCCTCAGTGGCGCAGCGAGGCTTTCTCGACCGGCAGCGTCGGCGGGGTCGCGTCGGCGACCTGATGTCCGGTCACGGGGCGGGCAACCGGCGAGGACCAATCGGTTGCGATCTGGGCGGTCAGCAGCAGGGCGAGCCCGGCGCAGAGAGCATTGGCCGCGATCCAGAGCCGGCGCGAGGATTGCCGCACGGCGCTGACGAGCGCGTCCGTCGTGGTCTCGTCGCGCGTCTCGCGATCCGAGATCGGCATGAGCCAGGGTTCGACGGAGAGCGCATCGGCTCCCCAATTCTCGGAGGAACCCGGCAGGCGTTGGAACGGTGCGATCGACATCGCGATCCTCCTTTTTTCCAGTGGCACCCCGGTCTACGAGGCCGTTTGTTCATCTCCAGTTAAGCGGCAATTTGGGCAGATACAAGGTAATTTCGCTTTTTCTGCCTGCACTGATCCTCGGCAGAAGCGCGAGAATGAGACAATAAATCACTGATTTTATTGATAAATCGCTGCGATGGCGCGCAGCGTTGCCGCAGGCGCTCGCCGTTTTGTCCGGCCGCAAGGTTCCTGAACGGACCGTTCAGACGTCCGCGAGCCTGAACGGAAATCTGAACGGAATCGCTCGGTCAGCCCGCTCCGATCAGCCGGATCGCCGCCTCGCGCTCGAACAGGTAGAGCAGCACCCGCAGCGCCCGGCCGCGCTCGCCCGAGAGCCGCGGGTCGCGCTCGACGATCAGCCGCGCATCGTCGCGGGCGGCCTCCAAGAGGTCGCCGTCGCTCTCCAGCCGGGCGAGGCGGAAGGCGGCCATGCCGGATTGCCGGGTGCCGAGCACCTCGCCCTCGCCGCGCAGGCGCAGATCCTCCTCGGCGATGCGAAACCCGTCCTCGCTCGAGCGCATCATCTCCAGCCGCGCCTTGGCGACTTGGCCCAAGGGGCCACGGTAGAGCAGCAGGCAGGAGGAAGCCTTCGAGCCGCGCCCGACCCGGCCGCGGAGCTGGTGGAGCTGGGCCAATCCGAAGCGCTCGGCATGCTCGATCACCATGATGGTGGCCTCGGGCACGTCGACGCCAACTTCCACCACCGTGGTCGAGACGAGCACGCGGGTGCGGCCGGCGGCGAAGGCCTCCATCGCCGCATCCTTCTCCGGCCCCGGCATCTTGCCGTGGATCAGGCCGACCGCGTCGCCGAAATGCTTCTGAAGATCCTCGAACCGCTCGGCGGCGGCGGCGAGATCGACATATTCCGATTCCGCCACCAGCGGGCAGATCCAGTAGACCCGGTCGCCGGCCTGCAGCGCCCGGTGCAGCCCCGCCACCACCTCGTCGATGCGCTCCACCGGCACGGTGATGGTCTTGATCGGCTGGCGCCCTGCGGGCTTCTCGTCGAGCACCGAGACGTCCATGTCGCCGAAGAAGGTGAGCGCGAGCGTGCGCGGGATCGGGGTCGCGGTCATCACGAGGATGTCGACCGCCTCGCCCTTGGCGCCGAGCGCGAGGCGCTGGTGCACGCCGAAGCGGTGCTGCTCGTCCACCACCGCGAGGCCGAGGTCGCGGAAGGCTACCGCTTCCTGAAACAGGGCGTGGGTGCCGACCACGATGTCGATCTCGCCCGCGGCGAGATCCGCCAGCGTCGCCCGGCGCTCGGCGGCCTTGTCCCGGCCGGTGAGCAGGCGCAGGCGCATGGCACCGGCCAGCGGCACCAGCCGCTCGTAGTGCTGGCGCGCCAGGATCTCGGTCGGCGCCATCAGCGCGGCCTGCCGCCCGGCTTCCACGGCGGAAGCCATGGCGAGCAGCGCCACCGCAGTCTTGCCGGAGCCGACATCGCCCTGGAGCAGGCGCAGCATCCGCCGCTCGGAGGCCATGTCGGCGCGGATTTCCTCGACCGCCCGCGCCTGGGCTCCGGTCAGCGCGAAGGGCAGGGCGGCCTCGACGCGCTCTTTCAGATGCCCGTCGCCGGCATTGACCCGGCCGGCCTTCCGCCGCTGGCGGGCGCGCACCAGGGCGAGCGCGAGCTGCGAGGCGAGCAACTCGTCGTAGGCGAGGCGCTTGCGCGCGGGACTGGCGGGGGGCGCCTGGCCCTCGACCGGGGGAGGGGGCGCCTCCTCCGGCCGGTGCTCGATGCGCAGGGCCTCGGCGAAGGCTGGGAAGCGGTTGCGGGCGAGGTATGACGGATCCTGCCACTCGGGCAGGACGGGGAGCCGGTCGAGGGCGCCGTGGACGATCCTGCTGATGACCCGCGAGGTCAGCCCCTCGGTCGCGCCGTAGATCGGCTCGACCGCGGGCAGGCTGGCGAGCCCCGCCTCGTCGAGGATGCGCGAGGGATGCACCATCTGCCGGGTGCCGTCCCACAGGTCGATCCGCCCCGAGACGTAGCGGTGGCTGCCCACCGGAAGCATCTTCTCGATGCGCCCCCGCGGCATGCCGAAGAAGACGAGGCTGATATCGCCGGTCCCGTCCTCCACCAGCACCCGGAAGGCGCGCTTGCCGAGCATCGGCGGCCGGTGGGCCACCACGGTGACGCCCAGCGTGACGGGCTCGCCCGTCGGCGCATCGCGGATCGAGCCGCAGAGCGGCCGGGCGACGCCACTCTGGGGCAGGTGGAACAGCAGGTCGGCGACCCGGGCCGGCCGCTCCTCGGAGCCGAGCAGCTTCTCGATCAGCGGCGCGATCTTCGGCCCGACGCCGGGCAGGCCGCGGGCCGGGGCGAAGAGCGGGTCGAGGATGCTGGGGCGAAGGCCGGGGGCGTCGTCGGTCATCGGAAGGTGGGTTGGAGGAGCGGGGTGCCCGTCACCGGGCGGCGCGCTCCTTCAGGATGAAGGTGGCCCGCTCACGCACGGACGGGCTCTTGTCGTCGGCCAGTTGTCGGACCAGGGCGAGCATCGCGTCGTCGAGCCCGGAACGATGCCGGACCAGGGCATCGCCCGCCACCCGCCGCACGATGGCGGAACGGTCCTGCGCGCCCTGCACGACCAGGGTCTCCACGTCCGAGCTCCGAACGAACCGGCGCTCCCCGATTACGCGAACGCGGCGAGCCAAGCCATAGGACTTGTCGACCCATTCCCGCCGGTATCCTTCGGGCCATGTCGCCCGCTCCTCGATCAGGAAGCGCAGGGCGTAGGCCCGGACGGAAGGCAGGAAGGCGCGGCGGGCCAGATCGGGGAGGAAAGGGTCGAGGCCGGGCCACCGACAGGCGCGTCGGAGCAGGTGTCCCATTCGCCCGCCTCGGGCTGTGCTCAAGCGCTCGACGAGCCGCTCGCACACCTCCGGCCGCGTCATGAGATCGTCAAGGATCGCCCGGTTGCCCGCTCCGTCCTCCTGCCAGCGCTGCCATTCATGCATTCGCTCGAGAAGGAAGGGCAGGGCCTCGGCGAGGACATCCGCGCCGGTCCGCGGAAAGACGCGCGCCGCGCAGTTCCGCGCCGCCTCACGCACGGGGGCGCCCAATCATTGAGGCAGTAGGCGATCGCGGCGACGTCGAAGGCCGTCCGTGCAGGATCGTCGCGCCGTTGCAGGGCGGCCGCGCGGACATGACCGTCGGGATGGAAGATGCCGTCACCGGGCTCGACGTGATGCCGGGGCCTGAGACGGGGTGGTCGGCGCCGTCGCCGAGGCCGGGCTGATCGCGCAGGTCTTCGAGGCGGTGATCCATGCCGGCGCCCTGCACAAGCCGGACATCGCCCGGTATCCGGCGCAGCGTTTCATCGATGTGAACGCGACCGGCACGTCCGACCTGCTGGGATGCGCGGGCGCCGAAGGAGGATGCGGTGGGCATGGTGGCGCGGCCGGAGGCTACCGGCACGTACCGGCTGGGTCTACGACGCCTCACGCGCCGAGCGGGGGCTGGGCTTCCGCCCGAGAGGGGGCAACGATGCCCTTCGCCCACGATCCGGACGACGTCTCGCCGCAGGCGCGGGCGCCGGGGCCGGCACTCCGCTGAGAGCGTTCCTCCGGCCGACCCGTCTCACGGGGCGGGGCGGCGGAGCGCGTCGAGGTCGGGCGGGAGCGAAGGCAGCGCGTCGAGGCCGTATTCCGCGGCGATTGCGGGCAGGTCGCGCTCCGGCGGCAGGGTGCCGTGCTCCGAGACGAAGGCGCGCAGGGCCGAGACGAGATCCGCCGCCGGGTCGGGACGGTTCTCGGGATCCTCCGCGGCGGCGAGGCGACGGAGCGCGTCGCCGAGCGGCGGGGCGGCCTCGCGCAGGCCGAGCCGGGCGAGCAGCGCGGCGTGGAGGAAGCGCCGGACTTCGTGGACAGGGGCGCCGAGGACGAGGCCGTCCGCGGTCGCCACGACCGGCTCGCCGCTCACGCTCGAATCCCGCGCGCGCAACGCGTTCTCCGCCATCCAGCCCGCGCCGGGGCGGGCCGCGATCATGTCGCGGCCGAGCAGCAATCCGAGATCCAGGGCGAGCGAGCGCCAGAGCGGCCGGAGCTGCGTCGTGCTCTCGCCGCCGATCTGGGTCGGCGCCGGGCCGGGGCCGCGCCGGGGCAGGGCGGGCGAGTACCGGTCCGAGCCCGGCTCGCGGCTACCCTCGACGCGCTCCGCGAGATGACGGCCGACCGCATCCCAGCTGTCCGGGTCAGGCGAGACGGCGAGCCCTGCCCGGCGGAGCCACGCCTCCGCCTCCGCGGCCCGCTCCGCCGCGACGGCGACGATGCGCCCGGCGACGAGGCCTGCCCGTTCCGCGGTCGCGGTCAGGTCGGGCGGCTCGTGGTCGGCGGCGTAGGGCGCATAGCCGTCGAGACGGCCGGAATAGGCCGCGCTCTCGCGCAGGAGCGATCGGTAGGTCGGCGCGTCGGGAGCCCGCGCTCCGGGGGCGAAGGCGCTCACGATCTGGCTCAGGAGAGACAAGGCGAAGGTTCCTGATCGGGCGGGCCTGCCATCGTCGCCGGGCCGCCGGGCGCCCGCAAGCCCGGCATCGCGGATGGAGCGGAGAGGGGGCGGGACGCCGGCTCACTGCGTGGCCGCCCGCGCCGCCTCCTCCGCCCCCCAGCCGCCCAGGAAGCCGCCGCCGACCGCCCCGATCAGGCCGCCGGCCACCGCACCCACGGCCGCCCCGACCGGCCCGCCGAGCATGGTGCCGGCCAGCGTGCCGAACTTGACGCCGCCCGCCGCGCCCGCGGCCGCCCCGCCCCAGCCGCCGGCGGCACCCGCGGTCGCCACCGCGGCGTTCCGGCCGAACCGGCCGCCATCGGCCTGAATGCCCGATCCGATCGCGTAGGCGTCCGCGGCGAGCCCCACCGGGGCAGCGACACGGCCGAAGCCGCGGGCCGCCTGACTCACCCTCGCCGCCGTCTCCACGGCCTGCACCTGACGGGCGGTCGGCGCGATGTCGGCGATGCCCGAGGTCAAGTTGCCGCCGGTCGCCGCGTTGGCGGCGGCGAGGCGGTTCGCTACCGCCGGATCGGGACCGTGATTGCCGGTCAGCGGGTTGCCGGTGAAGCGGTAATCGATCTGCGCGCCGTTCTGCGCGGCACGGATGTCGATGCCGAGCTGGCGCCCGTCGATCGACTTGCCGGCCTTGATCTCCGTGTAGGGCGCCTGCTGCCCGGTCTGGACGTCGTAGATGCGGTTGGCGATCCCGGGATCGCGCACCTCGAAGCGGACGTCGCCGGGCGGGATGTTGTTCAGCGCCGCCTGCTGGCGGGCGTAATCGTAGGTCGCCTGCGTGCTGACCATGGTCTGCATCGGCCAGGGATTGCTCCTGGCGAATTGATCGATGCCGTAGCCGCGGAATTGCGGGTTGGCCAGGGTCGAATTGGCCGCCAGCCGGCCGAACTGCTGCTCGGGCCCGATCTGCGCCGTCCGCCCGAAGGCGCCGACCTCCCCGTACATGGCCGCGCGGTATCCGACGCCCGCTTCTCCCGCCGTTTGCGCTGCTTCGGCGGCGAGTCCGATCGGCCCGATGCCCGGATCGGCGCCGACGCCGGGCGCGGCCGGCGGCGCCGCGGGACGATCCTGCGGCGGCGGCACCTGCGCGGTCTCGGAGAAATTCGGCGGCAGGATCGGGCCCGTCACCGGCGGCGCGGCGGACATCGCCGCGCGCTGGGCGTCCATGCCCGCCATGTTGGACTCGAACTGCGCCTGCAACTGGGCGGAGCGTGCCTCGCCCTGGGCCTGGAGCTGGTTGTTGAACTGCGCCGATTGCGCGTCCATCCGCTCCGAGAAGGCGCGCTGGCTTTCGGCGAACTGCCCGTTGATCTGGTGGAAATCCGCGATCGGATCGCCGTAGCTGCCGTCGCCCGGCAGCGCACCGCCGAGGTCCGGCTTGGGGCCGACGCTGATCTCCGGCAGGTCGATCGTAGGCGATCCGCCGGTCGGCCCCGCCGCGAAGGTGGGGCTCGGAGCGATGGAGCCGAGATTCGAGGGGCCGCTGCTCATCCGTCCCACTTTCCTGATT
Source organism: Methylorubrum populi (assembly GCF_002355515.1). NCBI lineage: Bacteria > Pseudomonadati > Pseudomonadota > Alphaproteobacteria > Hyphomicrobiales > Methylobacteriaceae > Methylorubrum > Methylorubrum populi. Next base: position 4,803,675 of record NZ_AP014809.1, read on the forward strand.
TCGTGGAGGGCGGAGACAGGCTGCCGCTTCGACCTTACGACAACCTGTCGGAGCGCGGCGGCGCTCGCTCGCGGCGGGGAGCGATCCGGTGTCGCCGATCCGCCGATGCGAGAATTCGCTTGAGTCGGATCGGAAGCGGCGCGACACGCGGGTATCGTGCGTGCGATCCTGGGCTGACCCTCCGGCCCGTCGCGAGGTTTGCCGCGCGAGCCCGCCGCATCCGAAACAGTCTTCGGTGTCCCATGTCCGGTACCACCCGAACCAGCGCCGACCTCGACCCGCGCCGCCGCCGCACGCTGTTCCGCGCGTGGCACCGCGGCATCCGCGAGATGGATCTCATCATGGGCCGCTTCGCCGATGCCGAGATCGGTGCACTCTCGGAGGAGGAATTGACGCAGTTCGAGGCGCTGATCGAGGTGCCCGACCGCGACCTGTTCCGCTGGCTCACCGGCGAGGATCCGACCCCGGAGAACTACGACACGCCCGTCTACCGCCGGCTCAAGGCGTTCCATCGGCACGACGCGCCGATCCATAACTGAACGTTTGCCGCCGCGGACGGCTTCCTGTTACGCGCAAGTCATAACCCTTCCCCTCCGATCTCGGGCTTGCCCGAGATCGGCAGGCTTGCTCAAGTCAGGCAAGCCTGACTTGAGTGGGGGGAGGGTGCCCGCGGAGCAGTCGGGAGAGGGGAGCGACGGTCCCGCTTGGCCGCGCTCGACCAGCCACCTCCGGAAACGGCGTTCCCCTCTCCCGACCCTCGCTGACGCGAGGGCCAACCTCCCCCCGCAGAGGGGGAAGGGTTCTTCACCGCCCGATTGCCAAAAGACCGATGGCCAAGCCCCAACCCAAGCCGCCCGCGCCGAAGCCGCAGACCGCCCGCTTCGCCCTGCCGAAATCGGCGCCGCTGACCAAGGCGCTCGACGCGATCCGCCGCGGCGACAGCCCAACGCTGGCCTCCGTGCCCGACGGCTTCGACGCGCTGGTGGCGGCCGACCTCGCCCGCGCCCTGTCGGGCACCTTCGAGGGGCCGGCGGTGCTGGTCCACGTCGCCCGCGATTCGGGGCGCTCCAACGCCTTCCAGAACGCGCTGAAATTCGTCGCCCCCGAGATCGAGGCGATGAGTTTCCCGGCCTGGGACTGCCAGCCCTACGACCGCGTCTCCCCCAACGCCGCGATCGCGGCGCAGCGCATGACCGCGCTCTCGCGCCTCACCCGCTCGCGCTCGTCGGAGGAGAAGCCGCGCATCCTCTGCACCACGGTGAACGCCCTGGTGCAGCGGGTGCCGCCCCGCGCCCGGGTCGCGGTCGAGACCTTCTCGGCGGCGATCGGCAACGTGGTGCCGATGGACAAGGTGGTCGCCTGGGTCGAGGCCAACGGCTTCCTGCGCACGGGAACGGTGCGGGATACCGGCGAGTACGCCGTGCGCGGCGGCATTCTGGATCTCTCGCCGCCCGGCCTGCCGAACCCGATCCGCCTCGACTTCTTCGGCGACACTCTCGAATCGATCCGTGCCTTCGATCCCGAGACGCAGCGCACGGTGGGGTCGCTCCGCTCCCTCGATCTCGTGCCGATGAGCGAGGTGCAGCTCACCACCGAGACGATCCGGCGCTTCCGCCAGGGCTACCTGTCGAGCTTCGGCGCGGCGACCCGCGACGACCGGCTCTACGAGACCGTGAGCGAGGGCCGCCGCTATGCCGGCCTCGAGCACTGGATGCCGCTGTTCTACGACGGCCTCGACACCCTGTTCGACTATCTCGGCGACGTGCCGATGGTCTTCGACCCGCAGGTCGAGGAGGCGGCATCCGAGCGGCTCTCCCTGATCCAGGATTACTTCCAGGCCCGCGAGGCGGCGCTGAAGAATCCGCAATCGGGCGTGGCGCCCTACAAGCCGCTGCCGCCGCGGGCGCTCTACCTCACGCCGAACGAGTGGAAGGGGAAGGTCGAGGCCGGCACGGTCGCCCGGCTCACCCCCTTCGCCCAGCCGGATTCGGATGAGCGCGCCGTCATCGATTGCGGCGCGAGGGCGGGCCGCAACTTCGCGCCCGAGCGGGCGGACGAAGCGGCCAGCGTGTTCGACGCCGCGGTGGCGCATATCCGCGACCTGCAGGCCTCCGGTCATCACGTGATCCTGGGATCCTGGTCCGACGGCTCGCGCGACCGGCTCTGCGGCGTGCTGACCGATCACGGCCTTAAAAAACCGATCGAGATCAACACCTTCGCCGCCGTGAACGCGCTCAAGCGCGGCACCGACGTGGCGGTCGCCGTCTGGGGCCTGGAATCCGGCTTCACCCTCGACAAGCTCGCGGTGGTGGCCGAGGGCGACATCCTCGGCGACCGGCTGGTGCGCCAGAAGCGCAAATCCAAGCGCCCGCAGGACATCATCCTCGAGGTCCAGGCGCTCCAGCCCGGCGATCTCGTGGTCCATGCCGACCACGGCATCGGCCGCTTCGTCGGCCTCAAGACGGTCACCGCGGCCGGCGCTCCGCACGACTGCCTGGAGCTGCAATATGCCGGCGGCCTGCTGCTGCTGCCGGTGGAGAATATCGAGCTTCTGACCCGCTACGGCTCGGAGGATTCGGAGGTCGCGCTCGACCGCCTCGGCGGCGGGGCGTGGCAGGCCCGCAAGGCCAAGATGAAGCGCCGCATCCTCGAGATGGCGGGCGAACTCATCAAGGTCGCCGCCGCGCGCTTCGTGAAGCCCGCCCCGAGCCTGAAAGCTCCGGAGGGGCTCTACGAAGAATTCGCCGCGCGCTTCGCCTTCCAGGAGACCGAGGATCAGGCCAACGCCATCGACGCCGTGCTCGACGACCTCAATGCCGGGCGGCCGATGGACCGCCTCGTCTGCGGCGATGTCGGCTTCGGCAAGACCGAGGTGGCGCTGCGCGCCGCCTTCGCCGCGGCGATCTCCGGCAAGCAGGTGGCGGTGGTGGTGCCCACCACCTTGCTCGCCCGCCAACACTACCGGACGTTTGCCGAGCGCTTCAAAGGCCTGCCGATCAACGTCGCCCAGCTCTCGCGCTTCGTCTCCGCCGGCGATCAGCGCCAGACACGGGCGGGGCTCGCCGAGGGCAAGGTCGATATCGTGGTCGGCACCCACGCGCTGCTGGCGAAAAACGTCGCGTTCAAGGATCTCGGCCTCATCATCGTCGACGAGGAGCAGCATTTCGGTGTGGCCCACAAGGAGCGGCTGAAGGCGCTCCAGGCCGACGTCCACGTGCTGACGCTCTCGGCGACCCCGATCCCGCGCACGCTGCAGCTCGCCATGACGGGGGTGCGCGAACTCTCGATCATCGCCACGCCGCCGGTGGACCGGCTGGCGGTGCGCACCTTCGTGACGCCGTTCGATCCGCTGCTGATCCGCGAGGCGCTGCTGCGCGAGCGCTACCGCGGCGGGCAGGCTTTCTACGTGGTCCCCCGGATCGAAGACCTCGCTGAAGTCAAACGCTTCCTCGACCAAGAGATGCCTGAAGTCACCGTCGCGGTCGCCCACGGCCAGATGGCGGCGGGCCAGCTCGAGGACGTCATGACGGCCTTCTACGAGGGCAAGTACGACGTGCTGCTCTCAACGACCATCGTCGAATCCGGCCTCGACATCCCGACCGCCAACACGCTGATCGTGCACCGGGCCGACATGTTCGGTCTGGCCGCGCTCTACCAGCTCAGGGGCCGCGTCGGCCGCTCCAAGGCGCGGGCCTACGCCCTGTTCACCACGCCGGCCAACCGCCAACTCACCGCCCAGGCCGAGCAGCGGCTCAAGGTGCTGCAAAGCCTCGACACGCTCGGCGCCGGCTTCCAGCTAGCCTCCCACGACCTCGACATCCGCGGCGCCGGCAACCTCCTGGGCGACGCCCAGTCCGGCCACATCAAGGAAGTGGGCTACGAACTCTACCAGCAGATGCTGGAGGACGCCGTCACCGCGCTCAAGGCCGGAATCGAGGAGCCGGTGGAGGAGGCGTGGTCGCCGACCATCGCCCTCGGCGCCCCCGTCACGATCCCGGAGGACTATGTCGAGGATCTCACCGTCCGGCTCGGCCTCTACCGGCGCCTCTCGACGCTGGAGAACGACGCCGAGATGGAGAGCTTCGGCGCCGAGCTGATCGACCGCTTCGGGCCGCTGCCGCCGGAGGTGGAGCAGCTTTTGAAGATCGTGACCATCAAGATCCTGTGCCGCGAGGCGAATGTCGAGAAGGTCGAAGCGGGTCCCAAGGGCGTCGTGGTCCACTTCCGCGACAAGTCCTTCGCCAACCCGCAGGGGCTTGCCGCCATGGTCGTGGAGCAGGGCTCCTTCGCCAAGGTGCGGCCCGATATGAGCGTCGTGTTCATCCGCGAACTCGACGGCATCCCGAAGCGCCTCAAGGAGACGACGCAGATCATGCGCGGGCTCGTGACCATCGCCAAGCGGGCGAAGAAGGCGGCGTGACACGGATCGTCCGATCGGTCGCTTCGTTGCCGGTACCCGTCATCCCGGGGCTGCGCAGCGAAGCCCGGGATCCACCCGTGGCGCGGGAAACACGGCCGTGCCGAGCCCAATCGTAGATTTCGGGTTCGCTTATCAGTCCCCCGGAATGACGGCTGTGAAGTCCGTGGGGGAGATGGGACGACCTCGCCGCAAAGCACGCCACGGGTTGAGGAATCGCGCGTGCGGGCAGATCATTTCGCATGACCTGCCAGCCGTTATTGCGCTACAAAAATAAAATCGTGCCTTGATAAAGCTCTCATCGAATCGCATATAAGATCTTATCGATGCGAGGCCGGATTTTCTGGGCCGTGACGCCTCCGCAGGGCGGTTCTCATTTTCCTTCGTAATCGGTTGAACGACAGGTCCCGGTGCCGCAGGGCGCGGGGATTCTTTGCTTACATCCTGCGGAAGACGAGGACGTTTCGATGGCGACTGGCACCGTAAAGTGGTTCAACGAGCAGAAGGGCTTCGGCTTCATCCAGCCCGAAGACGGCTCGAAGGACGTGTTCGTCCACATCTCTGCCGTCGAGCGCGCCGGCCTGCGCGGCCTCGCGGAGGGTCAGAAGGTCTCCTACGAGATGGAAACCGACCGCCGCTCCGGCAAGCAGTCGGCGGGTCAGCTTCAAGTCGCGTGATCCGCACCTGAACCCGACAGGTCGAAGCCGCTCCGGCCCGGAGCGGCTTTGCGCATTTTTGGCCGCGGCCCGCCCTGAGCCCGGCACGATCAAGGACACTCTGTGAGCTTCAGCAAACAAAATTCCTTCGACGACCGTCGCCAGGATTCCGCCTCTGCCCGGGAGGCCATGCTCGCCCGCTTCCGCGCCCGCCCCGCCCAGGACGACCCGGTCGTGCAGGCACGGCAGGCCGAGCGCCGCGCGATCGCCGCCGCCCGCGAGGAGCGGGCCCAGGAGCGCGCGTTGCAGCGGCGCCTCGAAGCCGAGCGGCTGGCCGCCATCGCCGCCGCCGAGCGTGAAGCCGAGGCGGCGCGCAAGGCCGCTGAGATCGAGGCCGCCGCCGAGCGCGTTCGCCTCGCCCAGGCCAAGCAGAAGGAAGAGCGGGACGCCCGCTACGCCGCCCGCAAGGCCAAGATCAAGCTGCGCCGCTGACGGCTGAGGGCATCGTGCCGGATCTCGGATCCGGCACGATGCCCAGATCCCTGGTTCGCGTCCTCTTGTTCCGGAATCCGGTTCCACCTCTCGGAACGATGATCCAGATCCGCGGAGCGGACGATCCGCCGCGCGGGCCGGCCCCTGGCACGAAGTCCGGAGATATGACGATGCACAAGTTCAAGCTCGGCCAGCGCGTCCGCCGCGCGCAGTCCACCCCCCTCGACGAGCGGCTGGGTTTCGGCGCGATCAGCGAGATCGTCCGCCTGATGCCCGACGATCCGACCGGTGAACCCTCCTACCGCATCCGCTCGGGTTCGGCGGAGCGCGCCGTGCGCGAGAGCGAGATTGTCGCGGCGGCGTGATCGCCCCAAACGCGCCAACAAAAAAGGCGGACCCTTCGGCCCGCCCGTCATTGTCCCGTTATGGGAAGGCCCTACAGCTCCGGCTCGTTGAGCACATAGGGGCCGATTCGGCTCTTCAAATCGACCGGCGCACCGGCACGGGGCCCCGCGTCGTCCATCTCGATCACCGGGATGCCTCCGGCCCGCATCTGCGCGCGCAGGCGCTCGGCGAGCGCGGCGGTGTGCGGGTTCGTGCTGTTTGAGAGCTGAAGCAGGATCGCCGCAGGGCGGGCGATCACGGCGAGAACGTCGTCCGCCGCTTCGATCGAAGCGGTGACGCTCGCGTAACCGAGCCCGGCAAGGTCGGCGGCGAGGGAGCGATCGATAGCCCGGCGGCCATCGTCGACGACCAGCACTTGTTGCAGCGCACCCATAAGCTTCAGCGTTACCCCATGTCGCGCCCCGTGTGAAGAGGCACCCCGGATAACCCGCACGGCCACGATTGGTTCGCCGGCCATGCAGATCAATCGAGCTTGGAATCGCCCGGATGAAGCTGCGATGAACTGCGCTGCACAGGCCGTGAGCTGGCGGAGCCCGCCGCGCCGCGATCCTGGCTAGGCTCTCATATCGCTGAATTTTTTCCGCTGCCGACGAGGGCGGGCGCGCCGCCGGCGCTCTGGCGCGCGGGGCGGATTACGCAGGCGCAAAATTTTTCGGGAGGGCGGCGGGTTCGGGCCTCTCCACCGCTTCGATCGCGGTGGCGAGACCCGCGAACAGCACCGGCGCGTAAGATGTCTCCTGCCACGTTCCCTCCGGCGCCGCCGGCTGGGTTTGGCGCTGCAGCGTGGCCGCCGCGCAGGCTTGGCCGCGAAAGGCGAGGCGCCCATCCGGCTCGTGCCGCAGCGCCATCAGCGAGGCGGGGAGAGAGAGGCGCTCCGGCTTGCCGAGCACCAGCGAGATATCGCCCGCGGTCCCGCGCCGGCCGGAGAGAAGCGCCGTCTCGTCGAAGACGACCGTGTCGATCACCGTGTCGAGCCGCAGGCTCTGCGGCCGGCCCGCGGCGCGGCTGCGGCCGGGGAGGCGCGTCGGCGCCCGCTGAACCAGGGCGACGGAGAGCAGATCCGCCGGTAGGTCGCGGTCGGCGAGATTCTTTTCGAGGAAGGCCGGGGCGACGAGGTGGGTCGGTCCCGGCCGGCGCAGGGCCGCCGCGAAGGCGGCGCCGTCGAACAGGGGCATCGTCTCCAGGCTCGCGCCCGCCACGAGGGCGGCGGCGAGTCCGGTGGCGAGGCCGCGCAGGTCGTGCGGGCCGATCAGGCTGAGGATGCGCTCGGCCGGCGCGACCCGCATCGCCACGAGGTGCGCGGCGGCGGCCGCCACGATCGATTCGCCGCTGCGATAGATCGGTCGTTCGGGATCACCGCCGACGAAGCTGATGATGCCGGCGGAAGCAGGGGCCGGTTCGGCCGGCTCCCCGGCGGGGCCGTCGAGAACGAACCGGTCGAGGTTGATCACCCCGTCCGGCACGTCGGGGCCGAAGGCGCCGAGGTAGCGCAGGCCGAAATAGCGCGCGGCGACGTTGCAGAGGCGCTGCGCGGGTGCGGCGGAGCCGACCCGTGACTGGGTCAGCACCGCGCTGAGCGCCGCGCCCTGCGCCGCGGTGAGCAGATGCTCCTCGTCCCAGGAGATCGGCAGCAGGCAGGCGACGTGGCCGGCGGCCTCGACGGCGAGGATCGCCAGCGCGCTCTCGGCCGAGCCCGGCAGGCACAGGCCGATGCGGCTTCCCGGAGGCAGGCGCCAGCTCCGCAGGCCGCGGGCGAGGCGCTCGACGATCTCGGCGGCGGCGGCATAGGTCCAGGTGATGGCGGGCCGGTCGCTCCAGTCCGGCTTGTCGGCCGGATCGACCACCGCGATCCGGTCGGGGTGGCGCCGTGCCGTGGCGGCCAGAAGACTGCCGAGGCTGACGCGCCGCTGGGGAGCGGCGGCCGCAGGCGCGATCGTCTCAGGGACCTCGTCAGGGGGAATTGCGTCGCGGGCCTCGGCTTGGTGCGACGCGTCCGTCGAAGCCTCCTGCAAGACTCCGTGCAGCGCTCCCTGCAAGGCCCGTTGCAGCGCCCCTTGCAGAGCGTCCTGCAAGGCTCGCGGCGAAGCCTCAGCTTGCGTGATAGCCCGTTGCGCCGACACTCGCGCCCGCCCTCGAAAACCACTCCGTTTGATGAACGAATAGAGTTAAGCAAAGCTTAAAATTTGATGGTCGCGGCTGTCTCGCGTAGAGAATCGGAGCCAGGGGAGGCCGCACGCACCGGAGCACCCGATTCCTGTTGAGCGTGTGGCCGCGCGGTCTGTAGGATCGCGCGCGGATGAGCCGGGGCCGAAGCGATGCTCGAACTTCTGCGGCGGCTGTGGGAGGTCGAGAATCTCTCGCCCCACGGCATTTGTCTGCTCTGGCGCCCGGAGCTGATCTGGACCCACGTCGTCTCCGACAGCCTGATCGCCTTCGCCTACTTCTCGATTCCCGTCGGACTGGCCTATTTCGTGTCCCGTCGCCGGGACGTGGTGTTCGGCTGGATGTTCTGGTCGTTCGCGGTCTTCATCACCGCCTGCGGCGCGACCCACCTCATGGCGATCTGGACGCTCTGGGTGCCGGATTACGGGCTGGAGGCGGCGGTCAAGCTCCTCACCGGGCTGGCCTCGATCGGCACGGCGGTGGCGCTCTGGGTGCTGATGCCGAAGGCGCTGACGCTGCCGTCGCCCACCCAGCTCCGGCAGGCCAACGAGGCGCTTCAGGCCCGGATCGCTGAGCGCGACGCGGCGCTCGCGGCCCTGGAGGCCGCCAATGCCGAGCGCCAGCGCGCCGAGGAGGCGCTGCGCCAGAGCCAGAAGATGGAGGCGATCGGGCAGCTCACCGGGGGCGTGGCCCACGACTTCAACAACCTGCTCAACGTGGTGCTGCTCAACCTCGACCGGGTCGAGCGCGGCCTGCCCGAGGAGAGCCCCCTGCGCAAGCGTCTGCGCGACGCGGTGAAGGGCGCCGAGCGGGCGGCGACGATGACGCACAAGCTGCTGGCCTTCGCCCGCCGCCAGCCGCTCTCGCCGGTGAGCACCGACGTCAACGCGCAGATCGCCTCCTTCGCCGAGTTCCTGCGCGGCACGATCGGCTCGCGGATCCGGCTCGAGACCGATCTCGCCCCGGACCTGCCGCGGGTAAACATCGATCCCAACCAGCTCGAGAACGCGATCCTCAACCTCGCGGTCAATGCCCGCGACGCGATGCCCGAGGGCGGGACCCTGACGCTTGCCACCCGTCCGCTGCCGGGGGGGGGAGGGGCTCGCCGTCGAGGTCTCGGATACCGGAACCGGGATGACGCCGGAGGTCGAGGCCCGGGCCTTCGAGCCCTTCTTCACCACGAAGCCTCTGGGCCAGGGGACCGGCCTGGGGCTCAGCCAGGTGTTCGGCTTCGCCCAGCAATCGGGCGGCAACGCCACCTTCGTGCGCGGCGACCGGGGCGGCACCACCGTGCGCCTGTCCTTCCCGGCCCAGGCGCCGGCCGCGGAGCGCCCGGCGCCGACGCGCCTGTCCCCGGTCGTCGCCCCCGACCTCGCGCCGCCGCTGCTGCCGCCGGTGGCGGTCGCGGGCTAGGCCTCGTCCCGAGAGGCGGCGGACGGCGTTGGCCAAAGTTCGGATCGAGACGAGGGGCTAAGGATATCTTCGCGGTTTTCGGCGTCTTCTGCTCACCCTGAGCGCGCGGGGATCGCAGGGGCCACGAGACGAGGGAGGGAGAGGGGAGGGATGACGGACAAGCGGACGGTGCTCGTCGTCGAGGACGAGGAGATGCTGCTCAACGCCGTGACCATGGAGTTCGAGGATGCCGGCTTCGCCGTGCTCAGCGCGGGCACCGCGGAGGAGGCCTACGGCCTGCTTCAGGGGGCCGAGCGGGTCGATCTCCTGTTCACCGACATCCGCCTGCCGGGCCAGCTCGACGGCTGGGACCTCGCCGAGCGCGCCCGCCTGCTCCACCCGGCTCTGCCGGTGATCTACGTGACCGGCTACAGCACCGAGCAGCCCCGGCAGGTGAGCGAGAGCCTGCTGGTGATGAAGCCCTACCGCATGACCGCGATCATGAGCGCCGCGCAGCAATTGGGGGTGGGGTGAGGTCAGGAGCCGATCACGACAGAGGACGCCGGGCCGTATGCCGGAAGCGGCGCACGACGATGTCTTGGTCCGCCGCGCGACAGAGCATCATCCCGAAAGGTGGTTTGCGGCTTTCGGAAAAAGATGATGCAAAAACAGATCCCTAGCGCATCGTGCCGGATCCGATATCCGGCACATTGCGCTAGTCGATCACATAGGGAAACGGGTTCAGCGGGAACCGCCGGATGCCCCGCTTGCTCGTCAGGCGCCCTGCCTGCGGGTGAGCCTGCAGGAGCGCCACGACCGACAGGATGCGCTCCTGAAGTCTGGAGGTCGCTTGGGGCGATTCGTGTGCGAGGAAATCGAGCGCTGCCTCAATCTGCCGGGCGGCGGTGAGAGTGTAGCGAACGCTCACCGGGCATACTTCGCCCATATGGCGCGCATCTGGTCCTCCGTTGCGAAGTCGCTGCGCGCCTCTTCGGCATCCGACTCCGAGAGATCGGCCTCCTCCTCGGGGGTGAGCGGGATGACCGCTTGCTCCTCACCTGCATAGGCGAGCACGAGACGCGCGATCTCGTCCTGCATCTCCGGGGAGAGTCCCCGCGCGGTGGCGACCGCCCGTTCGAGAAGATCCGTCATGGACCCTATTCTGGAGCGGCGAGGAATGTGCAGGAAGTGGCCGTTACGCGTCTTGCTCCCGCGCCTTCTCCCGCAGCACGAACTTCTGCACCTTGCCCGTCGAGGTCTTGGGCAATTCGCCGAACACCACGTGGCGCGGCAGCTTGTAGGGGGCGAGCCGTTCGCGGCACCACGCGACCAGCTCCTCGGAGGTCGCCTCCCGCCCCTCCTTCAGCTCGACGAAGGCGCAGGGCGTCTCGCCCCATTTCGCGTCCGGCTTGGCGACGACCGCGGCGGCGGCGACCGAGGGGTGCTTGAACAGGGCGTCCTCGACCTCGATCGAGGAGATGTTCTCGCCGCCCGAGATGATGATGTCCTTCGAGCGGTCCTTCAGCTGGATGTAGCCGTCGGGGTGCTTCACCCCGAGATCGCCCGAGCGGAACCAGCCGCCCTCGAAGGCGGCCTGCGTCGAGGCCGGATTCTTGAGGTAGCCGCGCATCACCACATTGCCGCGGAACATCACCTCGCCGAGGCTGGTCCCGTCGGCGGGCAGCGATTCCATCGTCTCGGGATCGCGCACGTCGAGCCCTTCCAGCACGGGGTAGCGCACGCCCTGGCGGGCCTTCTTCCGGGCCCGCTCGTCGGAGGGGAGGGCGTCCCACTCCTCGTGCCACGCATTCACCACCGCAGGGCCGTAGGTCTCGGTCAGCCCGTAGAGATGGGTGACGTCGAAGCCCGCTTCGCCCATGGCCGCCAGCACCGCCTCCGGCGGCGGCGCGGCGGCGGTGAGGAAGTGGACGCGGTGGGGGAGGGGGCGCTTCTGCTCTTCGGGCGCGTTCAGGAGCGTCGACATCACGATCGGCGCCCCCGACAGGTGGGTGACGCCGTGCTCGGCCAGCGCCGCGTACATCGCGGGCGCCCGCACCTGCCGCAAGCAGACATGGGTGCCGGCGACGACCGAGAGCGTCCACGGGAAGCACCAGCCGTTGCAGTGGAACATCGGCAGGGTCCAGAGATAGACCGCGTGCTGCGGCAGCCCGGCGGTGATGACGTTGCCGAGCGAGAGCAGGGCCGCGCCGCGGTGGTGATAGACCACGCCCTTCGGATCGCCGGTGGTGCCGGAGGTGTAGTTGAGCGAGATCGCGTCCCACTCGTCCGCCGGCATTTCCCAGTCGTAGTCGGGATCGCCGCCGACGAGGAAATCTTCGTAATCGGTCTCGCCGAGGGCGGTGCCATCCCCGACAAATTCCGGGTCGTCGTAGTCGATGACGAGGGGCGAGACGCCCGCCTTGTCGAGCGCCTCGCGGCCGATCTTCGCGAACTCGCGGTCGACGATGAACACCTTGGCCTCGCCGTGGTCGAGGCAGAATCCCAAGGCTGCCGCGTCGAGGCGGGTGTTGAGGGTGTTGAGCACCGCCCCCGTCATCGGCACGCCGTAGTGGCACTCGATCATCGCCGGCGTGTTGGCCAGGAGCACCGCCACGGTGTCACCGCGCCCGATGCCCCGTGCCGCCAGGGCCGCGGCGAGGCGGCGGCAGCGGGCGTAGAGTTCGGCATAGGAGCGGCGCAGCGGGCCGTGGATCACCGCAATCTGATCCGGGAAGGTCCGGGCGGCGCGGTCGAGATAGGTCAGCGGCGTGAGCGGCTGGAAGTTCGCTGGGTTCCGGTCGAGATCCCGGTCGTAGATCGTCGCGCGCGCCATGGTCCCGCCTCCCGTTCGGACGGCAGACTAGCGGAGCCCCGCAGACGAGACGACAGAGAAAAGGCCCCACGGGCATACGCCCGGGAGCCTTGTTCGGTCAGGTTCGAGAGATTTGGGGCGAAGAGGACTGGAACGGTCGATCAACGCTCCCGGCCGCTGAGGAGCTTCTCCAGGGCGGCGAGCCCGCTGCGCTCGGCTGCCTCTTCCGTGGTCTGCACCCGGTCGGCGCGCTGGAAGAGCTTGCCGTTCCGGCGGATGGCCCAGGTGAAGTGCCCGGCGGGGCGCTCGCAGGCTTCGATTTCGAGGGTGTAGGGATTTGCGCTGTTGTTTGCCATGAGCGGGATATAGGGTCGCCCTCCCGGTCCGGCTACCCACCCGGTGCATGGTTGCGTTGCTTTTCGTGGGCGGCCCCGCGTTCGACGAGGCTTGCGGCAAGGCTTTCGGGGCGGCTCTGCGGCGGGGCCCGGCCGCATTTGACAATCCGGGCGGGATCACCGACACGGCGCCCCGGCCGGATGCGGGCCGTCCACCGGCCTGAACCGATCCGCCCGCCCGAGCCGCCGATGCCCGTACCTTCCCGCCCGAGCCAGGCCGCGCCGAAAGCGGGCCGCCTCCGTCACAGCGCCTTCCGCAGCGTCTGCCCATGACGAGCCTCAGCGTCGGCCCGTCCGCCGCGCCGCGGACGGAACTTGTCCGGCCGCTCGCCGGCGCGCTGAACCTCGCGGACCGAGCGCTGTCCTTCGGCGCGGCGAGCCATGTCCGGGCCTGCCTCCTGCTCCTCTGTCTCGGGCTCGCGAGCTTCCTGCCGGGCTTCGCCTCGCTCCAGCCGATGGACCGGGACGAGCCGCGCTTCGCGCAGGCCTCCAAGCAGATGCTGGAGACGGGCGACCTCGTCGATATCCGCTTCCAGGCGGAGGCGCGCCACAAGAAGCCGGTCGGGATCTACTGGGCGCAGGCCGCCGCCGTCGCGGCCGGCGAGGCGCTCGGGGTGCCGGCGGCCCGCACGCAGATCGGGCTCTACCGGATCCCCTCGCTCGTCGGCGCGCTGGCGGCGATCCTCCTGACCTACTGGGCCGCTCTCGCGCTGCTCGACCGGCGCCGGGCGCTGCTCGCTGCGGCGCTCTTCGGCGCCTGCATCATGCTCTCGGCCGAAGCCCGGCTGGCCAAGACCGACGCACTGCTCACCGCCTGCTCGGTCGCCGCCTTCGGGGCGCTCGCCCGCGCCTGGCTCGGGCGGGCCCGGCTGGAGCGGCGGCGGGGCCCGGCCTCGCTCGGGACGGCCCTGGTCTTCGGGCTCGGGCTGGCGCTCGGCATCCTCGTGAAGGGGCCGATGGTGCCGCTGTTTGCCGGCCTCACCGCCCTCGTCCTCTGCCTGCGCGAGGGCTCGGCCCGCTGGCTCCTCGACCTGCGCCCGCGCCTGGGCCTCGTCCTCACCCTCGCCATCGTGGCGCCCTGGTTCCTGGCGATCGCCTGGAAGAGCGGCGGCGCCTTCTTCGGCGAGGCGGTGGGGCGCGACATGCTCGGCAAGGTCGGCTCCGGCGCCGAGAAGCACTGGGGCCCGCCCGGCGCCTACGCGCTCGCCTTCTTCGCCACCTTCTGGCCGGGGGCGGCCTTCGCCACCCTCGCCATTCCCTTCGCCTGGAGGCAGCGGGGCGAGGAGGCGGTGGCGCTGCTGCTCGCCTGGATCGTGCCGATGTGGCTGATCTTCGAGGCGGTGCCGACCAAGCTGCCGCACTACGTCCTGCCCCTGATGCCGGCGGTGGCGATCCTGACCGTGCTGGCTTTGTCCCGCGGCGCGCTCGATCCGCGCCGCCCGGGCGCGCGCTGGGTGGCGGGCCTCGTGGTGCTGATCCCGGTGGGGCTGACGCTGGGCCTGAGCCTCGCCGCGTGGCGGCTCGATCATGTGCTGCCGCTCGCCGCCCTGCCGCTGCTGCTTGCCGCCTGCGCCCTCGCCGCCACGGCCTGGGCCGCCTTCGCCCAAGGGGCAGGGCAGAGGGCCGGGGAGGGGGCTTTGACCCTCGGAATCGCCGCCTCGGTGGTGCTGTCGGGGGCCGTGTTCGGCCTGACCCAGCCGGTGCTGCAGAGCCTCAAGGTCTCGCCGCGACTCGCCGCGATCCGCGACGCCCTGCCCTGTGCGGAGGCGCGGGTGGCGAGCCTGGGGCTTCGCGAGCCGAGCCTCGTCTTCACCATCGGCACGGATCTGGCCATGCTGAATTCCGGCGCGGAGGCCGCCGCCTTCCTGCGTGAGGGCGGCTGCCGCCTCGTGCTGGTCGAGGACCGGTTCGCCGCCGAATTCACCGGCGCGCAAGGCGGGCAGCCGCTGAGCCCCGCCGGCCGGGTCACCGGCTTCAACATCAACGGCGGCAAGCCGGTGGGGGTCTCGGCCTACGCCGCGCGGCCGGGCGCCACACCATGAGCATGATCAGCGAAACCGAGCCGCCGCGCCTCAGCGTGGTGGTGCCGGTGAAGAACGAGGCCGGCAACATCGAGGCCCTGGTGGCCGAGATCGGCCATGCCTGCCAGAGCCTCGCGCCCTTCGAGGTCATCTACGTCGATGACGGCTCGACCGACGACACCCTGGCCACGCTTCAGGGATTGCGGCGAAAGCACCCCTGGCTCCGGGTGGTGCGCCATGACCGCAGCGGCGGCCAGAGCGGGGCGGTACGCAGCGGCGTGCTGCGCGCCCGAGCCCCCGTCATCGCGACCCTCGACGGCGACGGCCAGAACGACCCGTCCTTCATCCCCGTCCTCTACGCCGCCCTCGAACAGGGCGGCGCGGGCGTCGGCCTGGCGCAGGGCCAGAGGGTTGGCCGGAAAGGCGCCTGGAAGCAGTTCCAGTCGCGCATCGCCAACGGCGTGCGCGGAAAGATCCTGAAGGATGCCACCCGCGACACCGGCTGCGGTCTCAAGGTGTTCCGCCGCGAGGTCTATCTCGCGCTGCCCTATTTCGACGCGCTCCACCGCTTCATGCCGGCGCTCGTCACCCGCGAGGGGTTCGGCGTGGTCCACCGCGACGTGGTCGACCGGCCGCGCTTCACCGGCCGCTCGAATTACGGGATGTTCGACCGGCTCTGGGTCGGCATCCTCGATCTGGCCGGAGTCTGGTGGCTGATCCGGCGGCGGCGCCCGGCCCCGCGGGCCGAAGACGTGCCGCAGAGCGAGACCCGGTGACCCCATGCTGATCCAGCTCGCCGAGGACCTCCCGGCCTATTTCTACGACGTCTTCGTCACCCGCTTCGATTTCTGGCTGGTGTTCGGCATCGCCGCGCAGCTCGTGTTCGGCTCGCGCTTCATCCTGCAATGGATCGCCAGCGAGCGGGCGGGCAAGAGCGTGATGCCGCTCTCGTTCTGGTTCCTGTCGATCGCGGGCGGGCTGATGACCCTGGTCTACGGCTTCGTGCGCCGGGAGCCGGTGATCATCATCGGCCAGGGACTGTCGACCTTCATCTATCTGCGCAACCTCGCCCTGATCTTCCGCGAGCAGCGGCGCGCCCGCAGGGCCTGAGACGATCCCGACGGCATGTTCCAGACCGCGACGGGCGATCCCGACAGCATCGCCCACATCATCCAGGTGGCGCTCGCCCCCGCCTTCCTGCTCTCGGCGCTGGCGACCCTGCTCAACGTCTTCTCGACCCGCCTCGGTCGCGTCGCCGACAAGGTCGATGCCCTCTCGGCGACCCTGCCCGGGGCGAACGGGGAGGGGCGGGCGACGCTCGACCGGCGTCTCGCCTATCTGCGGCGGCGCTCGCTCCTGCTCGACCTCGCCGTGGTGCTGGCGAGCTTGGGCGGCGTGATGACGGGCGCCGCGGTGCTGACGCTGTTCGTCGGCGCGCTCAGGGATGCCTCGGCCGCCTCGGTGCTGTTCGCCTGCTTCGGCCTCGCGCTCGTCTGCACCATCCTGGCGATCCTGGCCTTCCTCGCCGAGATCCTTCTGGCCGGAAGGGGCGTGCGCCTGGAGGTCGAGCGTAAGCAGGACCAAGCGGGATAATCAGGGTTTCGAAAGGGCAAGCCCTTTCGCGGGTCCAGGGCGGAGCCCTGGAGGACCGACGAAGTCGTAATCCTCCGCCCGCAGCCGCTCGGTGCCGCGCACGTAATCGCCCACCGTCCCGGGCCAGAGCGTACGGTTGCGGCCCGCACGGTCGAGATACCAGCTGCCGCAGCCGCCCCGCGTCCAGATACTGTCCCGCATCAGCGCATCGACCTCGGCGCGGAAGCGCGCCTGTGCCTGCGGGCGCACCTCCAGCACGCCGCCGGGATGGCTGCGCAGGCGCTGCAGCGCATCGAGCACGTGGGCGACCTGGGCCTCGACCATCAGGAGCACGGAGTTGTGGCCGAGCCCGGTATTGGGGCCGAGCAGCAGGAAGAAGTTCGGGAAGCCCGCGACCGAGATGCCCCGGAACGCATCGGCCCCGTCCTTCCACGCCTGCAGCAGGCTCACGCCGTCGCGCCCGATCACCTCGGTGCGCAGCAGGCTGCCGCCGGGGGAGAAGCCGGTGGCGAAGATGAGGACGTCGAGCGGGTGCTCGGTGCCGTCCGCGGTGACGAGGCCGTGGGGCAGAACCGCGCGGATCGGCGCGGTGACGAGGCTCGCATGGGGGCGGGCGAGGGCGGGATAGTACGCGTCGGAGAGCAGCACCCGCTTGCAGCCGAGGCGGTAATCCGGCGTCAGCTTTCTGCGCAGCTCCGGGTCGGCGATCGAGGCGGCGAGGTGACGGCGGGCCATTCCCTCTGCCAGGGCGGTCACGCGCGAGACGCGGGTGAAGCCCGCGAGCGCCGCGACCTCGCGGCGCCAGAACAGCGAGGCGCGGTAGAGCCGGCGCAGGGGCGCGAGCCGCATGAGGCGTCGGCGCCCGTCCCCGACGGGGCGGTCGCCGCGGGGCAGGATCCAGGGGGCCGAGCGCTGGAACTGGGTGAGGTGGGCGACGCGGCCGACGATCTCCGGCACGAACTGCACCGCGCTCGCCCCCGTGCCGATCACGCCGACGCGCTTGTCTCGCAGATCGCAGGCGTGATCCCAGGCCGCGGAGTGGAAGGCGGTGCCGGAGTAGCTGTCCAGGCCGGGGATGCGGGGCAGGGACGGGTGGTGCAGGGCGCCCATCGCGCCGACCAGCACCCGGGCCGAGAGCGTCCCTTTGTCGGTCTCGACCCGCCACAGGCCCGCCGCCGCGTCGAACACGGCGCGCTCCACGCGGGTCTCCAGGCGCAGGAACGGCGCGAGGCCGTGCCCGGCGACGAGCCCTTCGAGATAGCTCTGGATCTCGGCCTGGGGCGCGAACAGGCGCGACCAGTCGGATTTCGGGGCGAAGGAGAGGGAGTAGAGCTGCGAGGGCACGTCGCAGGCGGCGCCGGGATAGGTGTTCGCCCGCCACGTGCCGCCGATGCCCGCGGCCTTCTCCAGCACGAGGAGGCGCTCGAACCCCGCCTGCCGCGCACGGATCGCCATGGCGAGGCCGGAAAAGCCCGCGCCGACGATGACGAGGTTGAGGGGCGCCTCGCTCACGCCGCCGCCTCCGTGCCGGGATGGGAGCCCGCCTCCAAGGCGCGGCGCAGGAAGAGAGCTGCGCCATCGAGGGAGCTTCGCGCCTCCGGCAGAAAGCTCTCCGCGAGCTGCCAGGCATGCGCCACCACGGGGAACACCGTGAGATCGACCGGCACGCCTGCGGCCCGCGCCTTCTCGGCAAGCCGCAGGGAGTCGTCGCGCAGGATCTCGCGCGCCCCGACATGGATGAGCAGCGGCGGAAACCCAAAAAAGTCCGCCTCGATCGGCGAGGCGCGCGGGTCGGCGGGGTCGGCCCCGGCGAGATAGGCCGGCACGAGCCGCATCAGCGATTCCGGGCGGAACATCGCGTCGCGGCGCCCATTCGTGCGGAACGAGGCGCTGCGGCCGATCAGATCCGTGGCCGGCGAAAACAGCGCCGCGGCCGCGGGCGGAGGCAGGCCGAGGCGGCGCGCCTCGATGATCGTGGTGAGCGCCAGGGTGCCGCCCGCCGAATCCCCGGCGACGACCGCCGGTCCGGCCTGCACGAGCGCGGCCCACACCGCGCTGCAATCCTCGACCGCGGCCGGGAAGGGGTGCTCCGGCGCCAGCCGGTAATCCGGCGTGAACACCCGGAAGCCGGCCCGGGCGAAGCGGCCGGTGACCGGGCGGTAGACCTGCGCCGAGCAGGCGATGAAGCCGCCGCCGTGGCAATAGAGCAGGGTGGGGCGCGTACCCTCCGCCCCCTCAGTCTCCTTCCGTTCGGCCTGCGCCCACTCGCCGGGCACGCCGCCGACCTCGCCGGCGGTGAAGG
This sequence comes from Methylorubrum populi, assembly GCF_002355515.1. NCBI lineage: Bacteria > Pseudomonadati > Pseudomonadota > Alphaproteobacteria > Hyphomicrobiales > Methylobacteriaceae > Methylorubrum > Methylorubrum populi. Next base: position 4,822,323 of record NZ_AP014809.1, read on the forward strand.
CGACGCCGGGCGGCTGCGGGAACCGGGCGCTCTCGAAGGCGCGACGGATCGCCAGCACGTCGAGGGTGTTGCCGAGCCGCCGCTTCACCGCGAGGCGAATGGCGAGATCGTAGAGGTGGGCGCGCAGGCTCGCCATGGTCATGTGTCCCGAACGGCGCGGCGGATCAGCGACCAGTAGCGCACCGGCAGCAGCCGCTGGACCAAGAGGGCGCGGCGGGCGTCGGCGCCGATCACCACGCGGGGCGCCCGCGCCTCGATCCCGCGCAGGATCGCCGCGGCCGCCGTCTCTGGGCGCAGGGTCAGCAGGCGCTCGAAGGCGGCCAGCCCCGCGGCGGCCTCCCGCGGATCCATCGAGCGCGGCGTGCGGGCGTTGCGGGCGATGGCGGTGGCGACCCCGCCCGGATGCACCAGGGTGACGCCGAGCCCGGTGCCCTCGTACTCGTGGCGCAGGGCCTCGGTGAAGCCGCGCACGGCGAACTTGCTCGCCGCGTAGGCCGCCTGCCCCGCCGGCGCGATGATGCCGAACACGCTCGACAGGTTGACGATCTGCGCCTGGGGTTCGTCCCGCAGCAACGGCAGGCAGGCATGGGTCAGCCGCATCACCGCGTGCAGGTTCACGTCCATCAGCCAGTCGATATCGGCCGGGTCCGTCTCCTCGAACCGGCCGCCCAGCGCCACGCCGGCATTGTTGACGAGAAGCTGCAGGCCGCCGTGACGGGCCCGGACCGCCTCCGGCAGGGCGAGGAGCGCCTCGCGGTCGGCGAGGTCGAGGACGTGCTCGCTGACCGCAACACCCGAGGCGCGGGCTTTCTCCGCCGTCTCGGCGAGGCCCTGCGCGTCCCGGTCGGCGAGCGCGAGGGCGCAGCCGCGGCCCGCCAGCGCGAGGCTCAGCGCCGCGCCGATGCCGCTCGCGGCCCCCGTGACGAGGGCGGTGCGGCCCCGCAGGACGAAGCGCCGAGCCATCTCCGCCTCAGGCCTCCGGGGGGAGGGGACGGGTGCCATAGGCCTCGGCCATCGCCTCGACCTCGGCCAGCTTGGCATGGAGCGCCGACCAGTCGTCGGCCTCCGCGATCGGCGCCCAGAGCGCCTCGACCTCGTCGATCAGCATCGTGCAGGGCTTTTCGCGGGCGAAATAGGGGTGGTCAAGGTTGGCCTCGGCCGCCGGGCGCATCGCCTGGAGCGCGGCGTGAACCGGACGGAAGGCGTCGCTGGCGTAGTGCTCGCCCGCCGGACTGCGCGCCGCCCGGGGCTCGCTCGCCAGACCGCCGCGCCAGTCGAAGAAAACCTGCTCGAACGGGGCGCGGCTCTTCTCCAGGAAGGCCCAGAATGCGCCGACCAGCCGGTGGACCGCGCCCTCGCCCTCCCCTTGGGCGGGGGTGACGCCGAGCCGGAACAGGATCGCCTCGGCGAAGGCGTCCTGCAGCGCCGGGCCGAAGGTCTTGAGCCCCGCCTCCAGCCGCTCCTTGGGCACGAGGCCGAGCAGGCAGTCGGCCAGGCGGCTCAGGTTCCAGAACAGGGCCTCGGGCTGGCGGCCGAAGCTGTAGAGGCCCCATTCGTCGAAATAGGCGGCGGTGAAGGCCGGATCGTGGGCGGGCGCGAAGCGCCAGGGGCCGTAATCGAAGCTCTCGCCGGTGACGTTGATGTTGTCGGTGTTGAGCACGCCGTGGACGAAGCCCGCGGCCATCCACTGCGCGCCCATCCGCGCCACCCGCGCCAGCATCGCCTCGAAGAACAGCGCCGCCCGCTCGGCCCCGTCCGCCTCCTGGATGCCGGGATAGTAGGTCTCGACCACGTAATCGACGAGGCGGGCGATGGCCTCGGGCTGTTCGAGGAACAGGAAGCGCTGGAAGGTGCCGATGCGCAGGTGGGAATGCGAGAGCCGCACCAGCACCGCCGAGCGGGTCGGGGAGGGCTCATCGCCCCGCTCCAGCGCCTCGCCGGTCTCGATCAGGCTGAGCGACTTCGAGGTCTCGACGCCGAGCGCCTCCAGCATGGCGGTGGCGAGTACCTCGCGCACGCCGCCCTTCAGGGTGAGCCGCCCGTCCGCCCCGCGCGACCACGGCGTCGTGCCGCTGCCCTTGGTGCCGAGATCGAGCAGCCGCCCGTCGCGCAGGTCGTGGAGTTGCGCGAACAGGAAGCCGCGCCCGTCGCCGAGATCGGGATTGTAGGAGCGGAACTGATGGCCGTGGTAGCGCAGGGCCAGCGGCCTCTCGAACGAGCCGGGCACGGGGGTGAAGCGCGCGAAATGCGCGATCCAGGCCGTGTCCGACAGGTCGTCGAGCCCGATCCGCCGCGCCCAAGGCTGGTTGCGGTAGCGCAGGATCGCCGACGGGAAGTCGGCCGGCGCCACGACGTCGGAGAAGTCGGGGCCGAGATCGGCGTGGCGGCGCGAGGGTCGATGGGCGGGCAGGGGAGCGGCTCCTGAGCGGCGGGAGGAGTCGGGCAGGCGCGGGGGAACGTCAAGCCGACGAAAGGGTGAACCCACCGGCGGGGAGGGGCGATCCCACCACGGAATGGGTGCCGTGCCCTGCCCTGGCTATCCCGGGTCCGTCACGGCATGGCATCGCATCGAAACGAGCCCCGAGCACGGATTTCCCAGCGTGACCCAAGGCACCCCCGGCGCCCGCGCCTCCGCGGCGGCCTATCCGATCCTGACGCTGACCACCCTGCTGTGGGCGGGCAACACCGTGGCCGGCAAATGGGCGGTCGGCGAGGTCTCGCCGCAGGTGCTGACCACCCTGCGCTGGGCCTTCGCCTTCGCGGTGCTGCTCGTGGTGGCGCGCCGCGCCGTTCTGGCGGATTGGGACCGGCTGGTACAGCGCTGGCGCTACCTGTTCCTGATGGGAGCTTGCGGCTTCACGATCTTCGCGAGCCTGTTCTACGCCGCCGGCATCTACACCAAAGCGGTCAACGTCGCGCTGATCCAGGGGGCGATCCCGGTCTTCGTCATGATGCTCAACTTCGTCGTGCGGCGGGTTCCGGTGCGGGCCGGGCAGGTGCTGGGCGCCGCCGTCACCCTGGTGGGCGTCGCCGTGGCGACGACCCACGGCGACCTCGCGGTGCTGGCCCATCTCGGCCTCAATCTCGGCGACGGGCTGATGCTGGCTGCGAGCCTCGTCTATGCCGGCTACACCGTGGCGCTCGCCGGGCGGCCGGCGGTGACGGGACTCGCCTTCTTCACCGCCCTGGCGCTGGCCGCCTTCCTCACCTCGCTGCCGCCGCTGGCGGCCGAATGGGCGCTCGGTCGCTCGATCTGGCCCGGCACCGCCACGGCCTGGGCGATCGTCGCCTTCGTCGCGCTCGGTCCCTCGCTGCTGGCGCAGCTCTCCTTCATCCGCGGGGTCGAGTTGATCGGCCCGAACCGGGCCGGGCTGTTCGTGAACCTCGTACCGGTCTTCGGTGCGGGGCTCGCCGTGCTGCTGGCGGGCGAGCCCTTCGGCGGGGCCGAGACGCTGGCGCTGCTTCTCGTGCTCGGCGGCATCCTCATCGCCGAGACCACAGGGCGGCGCGCGGCACGGGCCAAGAGCCAGGACAGGCGTCTTTGAGAATGAAGGCAGAAGCGGCGGAGGGGAGGGGAACGATCCGCCCGATCTCCGACTGAGGGTTGAACATCTTCTCAGTCGTTACTGTCCGGGTGACGGGCGAAAAACCTGCGCCGCGTTGGATGGGTCACAGATCGGGCCTGAAAACCCGCTAGAGTTCTTTCGAATCACGTTCTCGGATCTTTCTCGTCGACATGTCGTCTCCCCTCACCCCCGCCGTCGCACGGCGGCCCGTGCCGCTGTGGCTCGGCGATGTCACCGCCCTCGGCGCGACGGGGGCCGCGGCCGCCCTGCGCCACGCCCTGGACGACGTGCTGCCGCCGGGCTTTCCGTTCCTGACCTTCTTCCCGGCGGTGATCCTGACGACGTTCTTCTTCGGCCTGCGGCCGGGGATCGTCTGCGCGGTGCTCTCGGGGCTCGCCGCGTGGTACGTCTTCATCGGCGAGTCCAACACCTTCCTGCTCGATGCGCAGACCGCTCTGGCGCTCGGCTTCTACGCCTTCATCGTTGCCGTCGACATCGCGCTCATCCACCTGATGCGCGTCGCGGGCGAGCGCCTGAGCGCGGAGCGGGCGTTGAGCGCGCAGCTCTACGAGCAGCAGCGCACCATGTTCCAGGAATTGCAGCACCGGGTCGCCAACAACATGCAGTTCGTGGCGGCCCTGCTCGCCCTGCAGCGGCGCAAGGTCGTCGAGAACCCGCAGGAGGCGGTCGGCGTCTTCGACGAGGCGCAGACCCGGCTGGAGACGATCGCGCGCATCCATCGCCGCCTCTACGACCCGGCCCTGGCCGATCTGCCCGTCGGCCAGTACCTTCAGGAGCTCTGCACCGATCTGCTCGACGCCACGGGCGCGCGCAACATCGTCTGCCTCGTCGACGTTCCGCCGGTGCGCCTTGACCTCGCCCGCCTCACCACCCTGTCGCTTCTCGTGGTCGAGGTGGTGACGAACGCCCTGAAGCATGCCTTCCGGGAAGGCCGGCGCGGCACCATCACCATCCGGCTCGAAACCCTCGACGGCGGCCAGGCGGCCCTCAGCATCGCCGATGACGGGCCGGGCATCCCCGCCGACTTCGACCCGGCGGCGAGCCGCAGCCTCGGCTTCCGGATCGTCCAGGGGCTGGCCGCCCAGCTCGACGGCACGCTGACCTACGCCAACGAGGGCGGCACGGTGGTCCGCCTCGTCTTCGCCACCGGTCCCGCGCCGGCCGCGGCCTGATCGAGCGATGCGGTGTCCGCGTGATCGAAGCGGGCATCGTGACGGCGCCGGCGTGAGGGTAGGGCGGCTTCGACCGGCAAAGCTGGGGACGGATGCCAATGGTCCATACTGCACTGGCGAGCCATCCCAGCGACCTGCCGCTCGGGCTTCCGGCCACCGTATCCGAACCGCACCAACGCCGTTCGCATAAGATATATTATGGAACTTAAGGGCGGATATGGGCTGCCTTTGGGCTCCTATTAACCATAAATCGCCCGCGTTTTCCCGCTTTTCGGCCTTTCCCTGCCAGTCCGGTTCGTGGCTGCGGTGGGACCCGTGTCACAGGACGCGGCGGGATCCCTCGCTATCGTCACAATCATCGGGCAACAGCCGGAGACCTCGGGCAACAGAGCCGGCTGTCGGACGCTTCGCCATGTCGTTCCGCACGTTCTCGTTTCGCACGCTACCCGGCCTGATCCTCGCCGCAGCCCTCGCCGGCCCGCTCGGCCTGTCCGGTGCCTGCGCGCAGCCCGATGCGCCGGCGGTGACGGCGCAGCAGGTCCTGTCACCGCAGAAGCCGGCCTCCGGCGAGCGCCTGCCGGCGAAGCTCGTCCGGCTCGCCTCCCTGCTCGGCCGGGACGGCGACGTGCGGATCGTGGCGTTCGGCTCCTCCTCGACGGAAGGGGCGGGTGCCTCGTCGCCGGCCACGGCCTACCCTGCCCTGCTCGAGCGCGACCTCGAGGAGCGCCTGCAGATCGGCGCGTCGAGCCGGCGCTCGATCACCGTAATCAACCGCGGCAAGGGCGGCGACACGTCCGAGGCGATGGCGCGGCGGCTGGAGCGCGACGTGCTCGCCGAGCGGCCCGACCTCGTGGTCTGGCAGACCGGCAGCAACGATCCGCTCGCGGGCGTGCCGCTGGAACGCTTCGTCGAACTGACCCGTGCGGGCATCCAGGCGATCCGCGCCACGGGGGCCGACGTGGTGCTGATGGACCAGCAATGGTGCAGCAAGCTCTCGGGCGTCGGCGGCGCCGAGCGCTACGGCGAAGCCCTGCACGCCCTGGCCGCCGAACTCGGCGTGCCGGTGATCCGCCGCCGCGCCCTGATGCAGTCCTGGGTCACGCACGGACTGATGACCCCGGCCCAGATGATCGGCCCCGACGGCCTGCACATGACCGATGCCGGCTACCGCCAGCTCGCCAAGGCGGCCGCCGCCCAGATCCTCGTCGGCGCCGGCCTGATCCAGCCCTCGCTGGCCCGGAACTGACGCCGGAACTGACCGGGGCAGGGGTGCCTTTCCCGTTCAGGAAGCCCCCTCCCCGCCTTCTCGGGCCGTCCCATGAAGCAGGCCGAACTGACCGAGGCGGCGCTCGCCGCCTTCCTCGACGCGTTCTACGCCCGAGTGCGCCGCGACCCGCTGATCGGGCCCGTCTTCGCCCGTAAGATCCCGGACGAGGCGTGGCCGCGCCATCTCGCCACGATCCGCGACTTCTGGTCCTCGGTGCTGCTGAAGACCGGCCGCTACAAGGGCAACCCGTTCGGCCGCCATCTCGGCATCGAGGGGATCGAGCCGGCGCATTTCGCGCGCTGGCTCGGCCTGTTCGAGGAGACCGCCAGGGAGGTGTTCGAGCCGCCGATCGCGGAACAGATCGTCGAGCGGGCGCACCGCATCGGCGACAGCCTCAAGGCCGGCCTGTTCTTCCGGGCTGACCTGCGCGACGTTCGCGCCTGACGTCTCAGAGATCGACGGTTGCCGTCAGCCCGTCATGGGCCGGCACCACGTTCGCCGGCAGCTTCCTCGCCAGTGTCGCGTAGTCGAGATCGGTGTGGAGATTCGTCAGGATGGCGCGGCGTGGCGCGACCTCCTCGATCAGCGCCAGCGCGTCCGAGACCGAGTAGTGCGACGGGTGAGGGGTCTCGCGCAGGGCATCGATGATGAGCAGGTCGAGGCCGTGCAGGCGGGCCTTGGCCGCCTCGGGCATCACGCTCACGTCCGGCGCGTAGGCGGCGGGGCCGAAGCGGAAGCCGTGGGCGATCTCGTTGCCGTGCTCCATGCGGAAGGCTTCCGCCTCGATCGGGCCGCCCGCGCCGCCGATGGTCAGGGTCGCGCCCGCCCGCATCTCGTGCAGGTCGAGGATCGGCGGGTAGAGGCTGCCCGGCGGCGTCTCGAAGGCGTAGCCGAAGCGCTTGATCAGCAATGCACGCGTGAGGGGGTCGGCGTGGACCGGGATGCGCCGATGCATGTGGATGACGAGGGGCCGGACGTCGTCGATGCCGTGGGTGTGGTCGGCATGTGCATGGGTGTAGAGCAGGGCGTCGAGGCGGGTGACGCCGGCATCGATGAGCTGCTCGCGCAGGTCCGGCGAGGTGTCGACCAGCACCGTTGTGGCGCCCCCTCCCCCGTCTCCCTGGCGGCGCTCGACCAGCAGCGAGCAGCGGCGGCGGCGGTTGCGCGGGTTGGCCGGATCGCAGGCGCCCCAGCCGTATCCGACCCGCGGCACGCCGCCGGAGGAGCCGCAGCCGAGGATCCGCAGGTTCAGGCTCGGCATGCGCCCTCCCCCCTCATCATGCGGCGATCCCGTCGATCGCCGCGGCCTTGGAGAACAGCCGGTAGAAGTTCGCCGTGCTGCGGGCGGCAAAATCCTCGAAGGACAGGTCGAGGGTCCTAGCCAGCACCCGCGCGGTGTCGGCGGTGTAGGCCGGCTCGCAGCGCCGGCCGCGGTGCGGCTCGGGGGCGAGGAACGGCGCGTCGGTCTCGACCAGGATGCGGTCGAGGGGCACGTTCCGGGCGATGTCGCGCAGCGCGTCGGAGCGGCGGAAGGTGACGATGCCGGAGAACGACACCGACAGGCCGAGCTCGACCCCGACCTGCGCCAGCCGCGCGCCCGACGAGAAGCAGTGCAGCACCGCCTTGAACGGTGTCCTGGCCATCTCGTCGGTGAGCACCGCCTCCATATGCGCATCGGCGTCGCGGGAATGGATCACCAGCGGCAGGCCGGAGAGGCGGGCAGCCTCGATATGGGCGCGCAGCACCCGCTCCTGCACCGCCTCCGGCGCGGCGTCCTCGTAATGGTAGTCGAGCCCCGCCTCGCCGATGCCGACGCAGCGCGGCGCGGCGGCGAGCGCGGCGATCGTGTCCGCCGGCACGTCCGGCTCCTCGGCGGCGCCGTGCGGATGGGTGCCGACCGTGTACCAGACCGCCGTATGCGCTTCGGCGAGCGCGCGGTAGCTGTCCGCCTTGGCGACCCGCGTCGAGATGGTGAGCAGGCGCGTCACGCCGGCCTCGGCCGCGCGGGCGATCACGCCGGGGATGTCCTCGGCGAAATCGGGGAAGTCGAGATGGCAGTGGCTGTCGACCAGCATGGTCTGTTCGGCGAATTTCTATCTTCGGAGAGGAGCGATGCGGGGACGGCGGCCCGCGTCAGGCCGTCGCCTCCGGCTTCTCGAAACGGGGGAAGATCGGGGCCGGGGCAGGCAGCGCCGTGCCGGCCCGCAGACGGTGCTCGGCGCTGGTGAAGGCGAAGCTGCGCTGGTCCACCGGCACGGCGAGCAGGTCGAGCAGCGCCCCGCCCGCCGTCGGCACGAAGGGCTGCACCATCAGGCCGACCCGGCGCAGGGTCTCGACCGTGACGTAGAGCACCGTGCTCATCCGCGCCGGATCGCTCTTGCGTAAGCGCCACGGTTCCTCGGAGGCGAAGTAGCGGTTGGCCTCGCCGACCACGGCCCAGATCTCGGCCAGGATCGCGTGGAGCGCCAGATCCCGCATCAGCCCCCGCGCCTTCTCCGGCAGCGCGGCGGCGGCGGCGAGCAGGCGCTCGTCGGCCTCCGTGAACGCGCCGGGCTCCGGCACCGTGCCCTCGCAGTTCTTGGCGATCATCGAGAGCGAGCGCTGGGCGAGGTTGCCGAGATCGTTGGCGAGGTCCGCATTGATGCGGTTGATGATCACCTCGTGGTCGTAATTGCCGTCGCTGCCGAACGGGGCCTCGCGCAGGAGGAAATAGCGCACCGGATCGACGCCGTAGGTGTCGACGAGATCGAGCGGATCGACCACGTTGCCGAGCGACTTCGAAATCTTCTCCCCGCGGCTGAGGAAGAAGCCGTGGCCGAAGATGCGCTTCGGCAGCGGCAACCCGGCCGACATCAGGAAGGCCGGCCAGTAGACCGCGTGGAAGCGGACGATGTCCTTGCCGATGATGTGCAGGCTCGCGGGCCAGAACCGGGCGTTCGGCGCCTCCGCATCGGGAAAACCCGTCACCGTCAGGTAGTTGGTCAGCGCATCGACCCAGACATACATGACGTGGCCCGGCCGGTCCGGCACCGGCACGCCCCAGTCGAAGGTCGTGCGGCTCATCGATAGGTCCTTGAGGCCGGAGCGCACGAAGCTCGCGACCTCGTTCATCCGCGTCTCGGGGCCGAGGAAGCCCGGCTGCTCCGCGTAGAGCGTCAGCAGGCGGTCCTGGTAGTTGGAGAGGCGGAAGAGATAGTTCTCCTCCTCCATCCACTCGACCGGCGTGTCCGTCTTGATCGAGCGGCGGCCGCCGTCGGGACCGAGCACGGTCTCCGCCTCGTCGTAATAGGCTTCGTCGCGCACCGAGTACCAGCCGGCATACTTGGCGAGATAGATGTCGCCGTTGGCCTCCATGCGCCGCCACAGCTCCTGCGCCGCGGCGTAATGCGCGGGCTCGGTGGTGCGGATGAAGCGGTCGTAGGTGCAGTCGAGCCGGTCGGCCACGGCCTTGAAGCGTCCGGCCATGTCGTCGACGAAGGCGCGCGGCGTCACGCCGGCCCGGGCGGCGGTCTGCTGGATCTTGAGGCCGTGCTCGTCGGTGCCGGTGGTGAACAGCACGTCGCGCCCGTCGAGGCGGTGGAAGCGGGCGATGGCGTCGGTGGCGATCACCTCGTAGGCGTGGCCGATATGCGGCGCGCCGTTGGGGTAGGAGATCGCCGTGGTGATGAGGAAGGGCTCGTTCGCCTTCTCGCTCGCGCTCACGTCAGAAGATGTCCCGGATGCGAAGGGTCAGTCGGACTGAAGTGCCTTGTGGCGCGAAAACGTCCCGCGACGCAACCGGATGGCCGAGCGTCGCGGCCATCCGCGAAGCGGAACGCCGTCGTAGACGCGCGAAGGCCCCGCCGGGGAACCGGCGGGGCCTTCGTGTCGTGATGGATTCAGAGTGCCGTGCGCTTAGGCGGCGCGCCGGGCGGCGAGCGGCGCGGCGTTCTCGTTGCCGATCCGGACGGCGCCGCGCTTGGCGGTGGGGGCCGCCCCGCCGGTGGCAGCGAACTCGCCGGCGGCAGCGGTGCCGACCTTCGGGCCCAGGCGGTCGGCCACCAGGGTGACCAGCGCGATGTTGACCGCACCGGCGGCGACGGCAGCGAGGAGAGCCAGAGAGATCATGGGGAGCGTCCTGTCCGGTCTGTGCGAGGGGATTGGCGAAGGCGTTAGCGGGTGTGTTGCGTTGCAGCGTATGTGCCACCGCGCTGCACTTTTTGGTATACCAGACACCAAATGCCAGACATTCGCTCAGCGCATGGATCGGCCCTCGGTGGAGGTGAGCCCCGTGCTTTTTGCAATATGGTTCGTATTATCTCCCCAATCTGATCTATTTTGCATGGACACGCCCGCGGATGTCTGCTTAATCCGGGCTCACGACGAGGCAGTCGAATAGTGTCGCTCCGGCAAGAACCAGGAGCGCCGACCGCCCTTTGGCTTCTGCGAGGAAGGTCCGCATGTCTATCGCCAAGATTCGCGAGTCGGACGAGCACTGGATCGAGCTTCCGGAGCCCGATCTTGAGCGCCATTTTCTGCGCTCGCGCGGACAGGCTGCCAACGATAACCGTCGCTCATCGATAGAAACCTTGCGCGCCGTGCAGGTCGGTGCCTGCGTGGCCCTGATCGGTGCCGCCACGCTCATCAGTGCCTTGGTCTGAGCGGATTCTCGGATCGATCTTTCCACCCACCGCTGAGCACGAAAAAAGGCGCCTCTCGGCGCCTTTTCCGTCTCGATGGCCCGACGGCCGGCTTTAGGCGGCCTTGCGCCCGCCCTTGCTCTTCGCCTCGCTCTCGACGGCGCGTTCCGAGCCCTCGACGTTGAGTCGCTCCGCGATCTGCGTCAGCAGCTGGTCGGTCTTCTTCTCTTCCTGAAGGGTTTCGTCGAGCAGCTTGGCGGCGTCCGCGTAGCCGAGTTGGCTCGCCCAGGTCTTCAGCGTGCCGTAGCGGGCGATCTCGTAGTGCTCCACGGCCTGGGCGCAGGCCGCGAGCACGGCATCGGCCGCGGGGCTGTCCTCGAAATCCTCGAGGTCCTCCTCCATCTCCGCGGTGAGGCCCTGCATCGCCTCACAGGTCTTGGCGCGGGCCGCCTTGCCGATGATGTCGAAGATCTGCTGCAGCCGCTCGACCTGATTGGCGCTTTCCTCGGCGTGTGTCTCGAAGGCTTGGCGCAGCTCCTCGTGCTCGGCCGCCTTGGCCGATTTCTTCAGCGCACGCACGGACTGCTTTTCCGCGTAGTAAACATCCTTCAGCGTCTCATAGAACGCGTCGTGCAAAGTTTTCTGCTTGGCAGCCATAGTAAGATATCTCCGCTTTTCTGAAAGAGTGGGCCGCGGGAGTGGCCTCACCGGCGGCCTGTCCTGCAAAAACGCGAAGCTCGGCGCTTGGGTCCGAAAATCATCGGGGGAAAGACTGCAAAATTCCGGGAACCTTTAGTGCCCCCGATCACCCCGCGAACGGCTCAGTTCTCCACAACCGCGACCTGTCCGGCGATGCCGTCCGTCTTGCCGCTGAGGCCCGGCACTTCGTCGAGTTGGCGCAGGCTGGTGAAGCGGCCCCGCTCCTCACGGTAGCGCACGATCTCGAAGCCGTGGCCCTTCAGCGCCGGCACCTCATCCAGTTCCTCGGCGGTCGCGGTGTTGAGATCGAGCATGGCGGCTTCCTGTTCGGCCGGGACGGAACGTCAGCGGGATGGGCCGGTTCCGCGTCTCCGTGTCCCCGAACGGCAGGCCGGCCGCGCAGCCTGTTGCCGAACGGCAGCAGGCGCCGAGGAACGCCGCCGCCACACCAAAACCGCCCAAGTCTTCGGTACGGGTCGAGTCCGTAAGCCGGCGGGGATCCGTCGCGCCCGCCGGAGTCGGACCACGCAAAGTCATGCTCGCACGTCTTGCCAGGAGGCTGGCCAGGCCCGCACGGACGGTGTCGCTGGTCGCCGCACATCCGTCGACCGGCCTCGCCCCGAGCATCGCTCCGGAGGCCGTCTCCGCCCCGGCCGGTCGCCGCGCGACCGCCGGCTTGGCCAACATCCAGATCCTGCGCGGGGTCGCGGCGGCGGTGGTGCTCGTCCACCATGCAGCGGTCTACGCGCAGCTCCTTCGCGGCGCGGACCGTCTGTTCCCGACCCTCGACGCGATGATGGGGCTGTGGGGCGTTGCCGTCTTTTTCGCGATCTCAGGCTCCCTCATGGCGGGGCTCGTGGTGCGCGACCGCCCCCTGCTGTTTCTGGCGCACCGGATCTCGCGGATCTTCCCGACCTATCTCGCAGTCGTGGCGCTGTTCGCCGCCCTGTTCGCGGCCCTCGGCCTGAGCTTCGGCGGTCTCGCGCCGCTCTCGCTGTCGCTCGCGCCCGCGGGCCCGCGCAGCTACGCGCTCAACGTCGAGTGGACCCTCGTCTTCGAGACGAGCTTCTATGTCGGCCTGTTCCTGCTGGCGAGCGCAGGTCTTGCCCGCCGGATCGTGCCGCTGGCCGTCCTCTGGCTCGCCGTGCTCGCGGCGGCCTTCCTGCTGCTGCCGGCGGCCTCGCGCGATCTGGTTCTGCCGCCGGCCTACCTGCTTCCGCTGATGGCCGCCTGCGTGCCCTTCGCCGGCGGCCTGCTGCTGCCCCGGTTGATCGCCTCCGGTCGAATGACACCTGTGGCCGGGTTGCTGGCGCTGCCGCTGTTCGCCGCCTGCCTTTTCGTCGAGCGCGATGCGGCGCGCTGGCTCGGCGGGATCGCGGCGGTGCTGCTCGTGGGGGCCGCGGCCTCGGGCCGTCAGGCCCGGAGCGAGGGCGCCGTGACGCGGGCTGCGCTCGCCCTCGGGGATGCGAGCTACGTGCTCTACCTCATCCACGTCCCGGTGCTGGTGCTGACCGCCTGGGCGGTGCCCGCCCACTGGTCCGGCTTCGCCTACGGTCTCACCGCCGTCATGGCCGCGCTCGGGCTCGCCGCGATGCTCGGGCCCTTCGATCTGGCGCTCTACCGCGCCCTGCGCCGCCGCATCGACGCGGCCGCGCCCGCCACCCTCAAGCGCGGGCTCACCGCCTACCTGCTGATATTTGCCGGTTGTGCCGCCTGGGGCAACGCCGAGACCGCCCGCAACGACGGGTACGAGCGGCGGGCGCGCGCGGCGCTGGCCGCCCTGCCCGCTGAGGCTTGGTCCAGCCCCGGGGCGGCCAAAGCGGCGATCGAGGGCCGCGGCCTCGCGCTTCCCCCATCGATGCAGGCCGCGCTGGAGGGCATCGAGCCCGCCTCGCCGGTCGATACCGTCGTCTCGGCCTACGCCTACGATCCGGCGCGGCCGAAGCAGACCTACCTTCTGGCCGTTTACTGCTCCGGCCGCCTGATCGGCCTCGACCGGCCGCGCCGGTGGCGCAAGGACCTCGCCGCCGTGACCGGTTCGACGCGGCCGGGCCGGATCGGCTTCCTGATGCAGATCCCCACCGCCGCCTGCGCGGCAGACCCGGCTCCGCTCGTGCTCGCCATCGATCCGGACGGGCGGATGGCCGTGCTGGGGCGCTGAACGCGTCTCAGGCGGAAGCCGGATGCTCTCTTCGGGCAGGGCGGCTTCGGCTTCCGCTCAAGCCCGTGCGGCGGCGGCCAGTTCGCGGAAGGCCGCGAGCACCAGCGGCCGGCGGTCGAGGTTGTAGATCGCCGCCTCGCGGGCGGAGGCTGCGATGCGCTCGGCCGCCTCGACGAGCCCGAGCAGGCGGGCCGGGCCCTCGCCCTGGCGGCGGTCGAGCTCGGCCGAGACATGACGCTGGATCGCGTCCAGCGCCGTGGCCAGCAGGGGCTCGGCGTCGCGGCCGGCCAGCGTCTCCGCGAGCTTGAGGACGCGCCGCCCATCGGGCTCGGGCAGGCCGGCCAGCAGGGCGGACACCTCCGCCTCGACCGCGGCGGTGGCGGGATCGAGCAGGGCCACGGCGCGGGCGACCGAGCCCTCGCAGAGCGCGACCGCCCGCGCCAGGGCCGCGGCGTCGGGACGGACGAAGGGGGGCGGGAAGCCCTCGATCACCGCGCGCAGATCGGTCTCGGCAAGCGGGCGCAGCGCCAGGGCCCGGCAGCGGGAGCGGATCGTCGGCAGCAGGCGGCCGGGCGCGTGCGAGACGATGAGGAAGATCGCGCGCGGCGGCGGCTCCTCGATCATCTTGAGGAGTGCGTTGGCGCTGTTGGCGTTGAGATCCTCGGCGCTGTCGACGATGCAGACCCGCCAGCCCCCCTCCCCGCCCGCGGTGGCGCCGAACAGGGCGAGCGCCTCGCGGGCGGCATCGACCGAGATGCGCGTCGGAAGGGTCTTGGCGCCGGGCGCCTGGACCCGGCGGAGCGCCACGAGGTTCGGATGCGACAGGGCCGCCACCTGCCGCGCGGCCGGATGGTCCTCCGGCACGTCGAGGGACTCGGGGGAAGGAAGCGTGCGCGGGTCCGCCACGAGCCGGCGCGCGACGCGGTAGGCGAGCGTCGCCTTGCCGATGCCGGCGGGGCCGCCGATCAGCCAGGCGTGGTGGAGGCGTCCCGAGGCCAGGGCGGCGGCGAAGGCGGCCTCGGCCTGGGGCTGGCCGAGGAGGCAGGTCTGCTCGCGGGGGCGAGGGATGTTGGCGAGGTCGCCCGCCTCGGATTCCGTGCGGGCGGAATCGCGGGCGCCGCTGCGGGTGGAATCAGGCCGCATGGCCCTGCCCTTCCCCCGGCGCCGGAACGCGCTGGGGAAGCAGATCCGGCCGCCACGCGGAGACGGCCTCGCGGATCCGAGCCTCGACCGCGTCGGGCCCGGGCTCCGCATCGATGACGCGGCAGCGCTCCGGTTCGGCCTCGGCGATGGCGCGGAAGGCCGCCCGCAGCCGCTCGTGGAAGCGCAGGCCCTCCGCCTCGAAACGGTCGGCGGGTCTCCCCTCCCCGCGGCTTTGCGCCCGGGCGAGCCCGGCCTCGGGCGGCAGGTCGAGGATCAGGGTGAGGTCTGGGCGCAGGCCCTCCAGCGTCACCTGCTCCAGACTGGCGATCAGCCCCGGCTCCAGGCCGCCCGCCGCGCCTTGATAGGCGCGGGTCGAATCGGAGAACCGGTCGCACAGTACGATCGCGCCGCGGGCGAGCGCCGGGCGGATCCGGTTCTCGATGTGGTCGATGCGGGCGGCGGCGAACATCAGCGCCTCGGCGAAGGGCCCGTAGGGCTTGGCGACGCCCCGCAGCAGCGCCGCGCGCAGGTCCTCGGCCCGCTCGGTGCCGCCGGGCTCGCGGGTGGTCACGACCTCGCGCCCGCCCGTCTGCCGCAGGGCTTCGGCGAGACGCGCGATCTGGGTGGACTTGCCCGCCCCCTCCCCGCCCTCGAAGGTGATGAAGACGCCCCGCGGCGCATCGCTCGACATGGAATGCGGGCTAGCACAGCGGAAGGCGCGGCGCGACCATGGCTAGGCCGCCGCGCCCTTTCGCCCCGTCAGCCAGGAGGCGGTCAGCACCACGAGCCCGACGGCGGCGATCAGCAGGGTCGAGGCGGCGTTGATCTCCGGATTCACCCCGAGGCGGACTTGGCTGTAGATCCGCATCGGCAGGGTGGTGGCGCCGGGGCCGGAGACGAAGCTCGCGATCACGAGGTCGTCGAGCGACAGGGTGAAGGCGAGCAGGAACCCGGCCGCGACCGAGGGCGCGATCAGCGGCAGGGTGATGCCGAAGAAGACCCGGGCCGGTCCCGCGCCGAGATCGGCGGCCGCCTCCTCCAGCGAGCGGTCGAGGCCCTTCAGGCGGGCGCCGACCACCACCGCGACGAAGCCGGTGGCGAAGGTCGCATGCGCGATGACGAGGGTCGTGATGCCCCGGTCGAGGCCGATGCCGACGAAGAGGAGCAGCAGCGACAGGCCGGTGATGACTTCCGGCATCACCATCGGCGCGTAGAGGAGCCCGGTATAGGCGCCCCGCCCCCGGAAGCGCCCGTGCCGGTCGAGCGCGAGCGCCGCGCAGGTGCCGAGCACCCCGGCGATGGTGGCCGAGAGGGCGGCAACCTTGAGCGAGACGAGGGCGGCGGCGATGAGCGGCCCGTCCCGGAACAGCACGCCGTACCACTCGGTCGAGAACCCGCCCCAGACCGTGACGAGCTTCGACGCGTTGAACGAGTAGACGATCAGCACCCCGATCGGCGCGTAGAGGAAGGCCAGCGCCAGGATCAGCACCGTGCGGGCGAAGAGACTCATCGCTGAGCCCCCTCCGCCGCTTCCTCGCGCCGCAGCTCCGCCTCGCGGAACAGCACCACGGGCCCGACGACGAGGATCAGCAGCAGCACGGCGACGGCCGAGGCGAGGGGCCAGTCCCGATTCGAGAAGAACTCGCTCCACAGGACGCGCCCGAGCATCAGCGTGTCCGAGCCGCCCAGCAGATCCGGGATGATGAACTCGCCGACCATGGGGATGAAGCAGAGCAGCGCCCCGGCGGCGAGGCCGGGCAGGCTCAGCGGCAGCGTGACGGTGAAGAAGGTCCGCGCCCGCGACGCGCCGAGATCGGCGGCGGCCTCGGTGAGCGCGGGGTCGAGCCGGCTCATCACCGCGTAGAGCGGCAGCACCATGAAGGGCAGGTAGGCGTAAGCGAGCCCGATCAGCACGCCGAAGGGACCGTCGAGGATCGGCAGCGGCGCGGCGATCAGCCCGAGCTTGATCAGGGCGGCGTTGAGCAGCCCCTCGGGCTTGAGGATCACGATCCAGGCGTAGACGCGGATGAGAAAGCTCGTCCAGAACGGCACGATGACGAGCGCCACCAGGATCGGCTGCCAGCGCGCCGAGGCGCGGGCCATGGCGTAGGCCGTCGGCGTGCCGATCAGGACGAGGATCGCGGTGGCGAGCGCGGCGTAGCCGAGCGAGGAGAGGGCGGCGTCGCGGTAGAGCGCGTCGGCCGCGATCATCTGGTAGTTCTGGAAATCGAGTGCCTCGAAGAACTCGCGCCAGCCCTCCAGGCCACCGTCCCATTCGAGCACCGGCAGGTAGGGCGGCTGCGCTGTGGCCGGCGAGGAGAGGCTGATCTTCAGCGTCACCGCGAAGGGCACGAGGAAGAACAGCGCCAGCCAGAGGAAGGGCAAGCCCCGGACGAAGCCTCGACCCAAGCGCTGGGACAGGTGACGCGACGGGTGACGGGAAGGACGCCGCGAAGGGCCGCTCATGCCGGCAGGATCCGCGCGGCGTCCGCCGGCACCGCGACGGTGACGGTTTCGCCGACGGCCGGGATCGGGCCGGCGGCCGGCAGGGCGGCGGAGGCGCGCAGGACCGAGCCGTTGGCCATCTCCACCCGGTAGCGGATGCGGTCGCCGAGGAAGGTCGCCTCGGTCAGGGTTCCGGGCAGGCCGCCGGCCTCACCCTCCCCGCTCACGACGAGACGTTCGGGACGGACCGCGACCACGACGGCGTTGCCCGCCTCGCCCTCGCCGGTCGCGCGGACGAGTCCCAGGGCCGTCTCGACGCTGCGGATCCCGCCGGGCTCCGATCCCCTGAGGCGGCCATCGATCAGGTTCACGTCGCCGAGCAGGCCCGCGACGTAGCGGCTCGCCGGGCGCTCGTAGAGCTCGCGCGCCGGCCCCACCTGCACGAGGCGCCCGCGCTCCATCACGCCGATCCGGTCGGCGAGCGCCATCGCCTCCTCGGCATCGTGGGTGACGACGACGAAGCTCGTGCCGAGCCGCCGCTGGATCGCCCGCAATTCCCCTTGCGTTTCCTCGCGCAGGGCTCGGTCCAGCGCCCCGAGCGGCTCGTCGAGGAGCAGGAGGCGCGGCTCGCGGGCCAGCGCCCGGGCCAGGGCCACCCGCTGGCGCTGGCCGCCGGAGAGCTTGTCGGGGCGGCGCGCCTCGAAGCCTTCGAGCCGCACGAGCCGGAGCAGCTCCTTCACCCGCCCGGATACCTGCGCCCGGCTGAGGCCCAAACCTTTCAGCCCGTAGGCGAGATTGGCCGCCACGCTCATATGCGGGAACAGCGCGTAGGACTGGAACATCATGTTGACCGGCCGCCGGTGCGGCGGCAGCGCGGTCAGATCGACGTCACCGAGCCGGATCGTCCCGGAATCCGGCGTCTCGAACCCGGCCACCATCCGCAGCAGGGTGCTCTTGCCGCAGCCGGAGGGCCCGAGCAGGCAGAAGAACTCGCCGCCTGCGAGATCGAGGGAGACGCCATCGACCGCCATGTGCGGGCCGAAGCGCTTAGCGACCCGCTCCAGGCGGAGCCTCTGTTCCGGATGGGACGTGCTTGCGTGCAAGATGGATCTTCGGACCGGCGTCGCGGCGGATTCCCGGCGACTTGTCTGTTGAGAAGGGCGATTTCGAGAGAACGGCGCCGCGGCAAGGCTCAGGCGTCTTCCCGCAGCGCCTCCTGGACCCGCGCCTCGAGGAGGTCGGGGCGGCGGATGACGAGGGCGCCGCGGGTTCGGTCGATCAGGCCTTCGCCCGCCATCACCGTGAACTCGCGGGTCACCTGCTCCCGGCGGCAGCCGATGCGGGCGGCCAGCACGTGGTGGTAGGGCGGCGGCGTCACCACCCGCTCGCCATCCTGCCCGGCCCGCGGGACCGACAGACGCAGCAGCTCGGCGTAGAGCCGGTGGCGCAGGTCGAGCAGCGCGTGCTCCATCAGCCGGGTGTTCAACTCGCGCACGCGTTTGGCGAGCAGGCGGAACAGCCGGTCGGCGATCGCTTCCGAGGCGAACACGATCTGGCGGAAGACCGGGGCGGGCACCACGCAGACCTCGCCGCGGGTGAGCGCCGTGACGTTGGCCGAGCGGCCGATGCCGTCGAGTGCTGCCAGCTCGCCGAAGAAGGCGCCGGTGCGCATCTCGCCGAGGATGACCTCCTTGCCGGACTGGGACCGGTTGAGGATGCGCACTTCGCCCATGGCGAGGAAGTACACGTCGGTCGAGATGTCGTCGTAGTCGACGAGGGTCTCGTTCTCGTCGAAGCGCCGCCAATGGCAGCGCGTCTCGAATGGGGAGAGATCGACACCCGGTTCCTTGAAGAACGGGATGCTCGCCAACCGGCCTGTCGCCACGCCTCTTGTACCTTGTCTACGCGCGTAGCCTGGATGGTGAGGCTCCCGCCGGGGCGGGTCAAGTCGTCGCGCGCGGCTGCCCGACGATTGAGGTGGACGGCTGGGATCCTCGGACGGTTCCCCGCGCCGCGCCGGGGCGGCGACCGAATCCGGCGAGGCGTCGCGGGGCGCGGGCTGATTCGGACGTCGCGGCCGGCTGTAATCGCGCTAAAAGGCTAAACTGATAAGCACTTAGCCGGAGAACGAATAGGCAGCCTCCAATCGTCTTCCATGAAGTTGTCCGCCGCGCAACAGGTTTTTTGTACCGCATGTAGTCATTTTCCGCGTGATTTTAGGAAGCATTAACCGTAACCTTTCGTTGCGGATCTGAGGCAATCGCGGAGTTAACCGATGTTGGAAGGTTACCGTGACTTATTTCTGCAGGACGCTTTCAAAGTAGGACTGATTTCATCTTCAGAGAGTCGTGGTGATATTGGGTGCCTCGTTTGGGACGAGACACCCGATGGAGTCGATGTCGAAGTCGGTCCTGATGTCATCGTTCCTGATTCTGTGCGCTTATCCATCGCCTGCTTGAAGATCGACTGTCGTTGCGACGTGGTCGAGCGTGAGGGCTGTCGTCTTTATCTTGCATTCGTTCGCTGAGGCGGCACGGCTGCCGCATCCGCTGCTGACATCCCGCCCGGCCGTCATTTGCAAGACCGCGCGATCCATAGGATTCGTGGCGCAATGATTCACGAGCGTGTGAGCACCCGCACCCATTCGGGCCGGGAACGAGGCTAGCTTCGCCGCTCTCGAAGCGGACGCTCGGCCTATGGACGATGGACTTTTCCTGAGTGCGGTGCTGATCGCGCTGGCGCTTGCCCTGTCCGGTCCGGCGGGCCTGCTGCTGGCGCTGCGGCAGCGGCACCGGATTCAGGTTCTGGAGCGGCGTCTCGCGCTGGTGGAGGCGCGTCCGATCGCCGGCCCCGCGCCGATGCCGGCCCCGATCCCGGCGTCCTCCGCGCCGCCGGCCCCTGTGCCCGAGCCGCCCCGCCCGGAGAGGTCGCCGGAGACGTCGCCGAAGCCTTCGCCCGAGCCGCCGCCGCGCGGCGCCGTCCCGGCCATGGCGCCGGGCCGGCCGGCATCCGCCTCCTCCCCCTCCCCTGCCCCGTCCATCGAGGAGCGCTTCGGCACCCGCTGGACCGTCTGGGTCGGCGGCCTCGCTTTGGCCTTCGGCGCGGTGCTGCTTGTGCGCTACTCGGCCGAGCGCGGCCTGTTCGGACCGGGCGTACGGATCGCCGGCGGTTTCGCCCTCGCCTTCGGCCTCATCGGGCTCGGTGAGGTTCTCAGACGGCGCCTGCGCGGGGCCGAGCCGATGCCCTCGATCTGGCCCGACGTTCCGGCCATGGTCACCGCCGCCGGCACCGTCGGCCTGTTCGGAGCGGTCTACGCCGCGCACGCGCTCTACGGCTTCATCGGACCGGGCCTCGCCTTCGCCGGGCTGGCCGTGACGGGCCTCGCAGCGATGGTGGCCGCCCTGCTGCACGGGCCGGCCCTGGCCGGGATCGGCATTGTCGGGGCGCTGGCCACGCCCCTCCTCGTCGGCGGCGGGGGCACCAGCCTGTGGCCGCTCGCCCTCTACCTGCCGGTGGTGGCCGGCAGCGCCTACGCCTTCGCCTGGCTGAAGGGCTGGCGGGCGCTCGCGGTGTCGGCCGGTCTCGGCGCGGCGGTCTGGGCCCTGTTCCTCACGATTCTACCCGGAGAGGGCGCGGCCGTCCACGCCCACCTCGTTCTGCAGCAGGCGCTGGCGGTGCTCGTTCTCGCCGTTTTGCCGGGGCGCGGCGTGCCCGACGGGCAGGCGCGGCTCGACCGCTTCGCCACCCTCGCGCTCGCGGCGGCGGCCGGCGTGGCGCTGGCGGTGCTCGGCGGGACGGCTTCCGACGGCAACGACCTGAGCTGGGCGGCTGCCGCCCTGGCCGCGACCGTGCTGCCCGCGCTCGCGGGTCTCGTCGCCGCGCCTGCCGCCGCGGGCAGCGCCATCGCGGCCCTGACCCTCGCGGGGGCCCTGATGCTCTGGCCGCAGGCGGCGGACCCCACGGGCATCCCCTTCTTCCTCCTCTGGTACGGCGTCGAGAATCCCGGTCTGCTGATCGGGCTGGCCGCGGCCGGTTCGCTCGCGGTCACCGCTCTCGGCGCGCTGCGGCTCCTGGGCGGCAGCCGGCTGCCCTATCCCACGGCGCTGAGCTTCGCCGCCGGGGCGGCGGCGCCACTCGCGGCGCTCGCGATCGCGGATCTGCGGATCGCGGGCGGGGCGGTGGCGCCGGGCTTCGCCGCCGCCGCGGGGATCCTGGCCGCGGGGTTCTGCGGGCTCGCCGCCCTGTGCCGGCGCCAGGGCGAGCAAACCCCCTCCCCGGCTCTGGCGCTCGGGCTCGGCGCCTTCGCGGCGGCGGCGGTGGCGAACCTGTGCCTCGGCCTCGTCTTCGCCCTCTCGGGCGGCTCGCTGACACCGGCCCTGGCCGGGGCGGCCCTCGCCACGGCCCTGATCGCGCGGCGCCTCGACATCCCGGCCCTGCGCTGGTGCGTGGCCGGGCTCGCCGTCATCGTCGCCGCCCGGCTCGCCTGGGATCCGGCCCTGATCCGGGGGGATCTGTCGCGTACGCCGATCCTCAACGGCCTCTTGACCGCCTACGGCCTGCCGGCCCTCTGCTTCGGCCTCGCCGCCCGGGCGATCCGCTGGCCGGCGCGCCCGGCGGACATCCCGGAACAGGTGGCGCAGGCCTTGAGCCTGCTCCTCTCGGCCCTGTTCGTCTTCCTCGAGATCCGTCACGCGCTCCATGGCGGCCGCCTGTCCGAGCCCGGCACGAGCGTGCTGGAACAGGGGCTGACGACGCTGACCGCCCTCGGCTTCTCGCTGGTGCTGACGCGGTTCTCCGGACCCTCGGCCTCACCGGTGATCCGCTTCGGCGGGCTCGCTTTCGCCTGCCTCGCCCTGATCCAGGGCGCCCTCGGCCTCGGGCTCGCCGCGAACCCCCTCCTGACCGACGAGCCGGTCGCGGGCGGGCTCATCGTGAACGACGCCGTGCTCGCCTACGCCCTGCCGGCGGCGGCGGCCTTCGCGCTGGCGCGGGCGGCGCGAGACGTGCGGCCGGTCTGGTTCGTGCGGATGGCGGGCGGCCTCGGACTGGCCCTGAGCTTCCTCGCCCTGTGCCTCGCCGTAAGACACGGCTTTCAGGGCGAGCGGCTCGGACTCGACCGCGAGACCGGACAGGCCGAGTGGTACGCCTACTCGGCGGCGTGGCTCGGTCTCGGCCTCGCCGCCCTCGGCTACGGCATCCTGCGCGGCTCGGCCACCGCGCGTCTGGCCTCCGCCGTGCTCGTGGGGCTGGCCACGCTCAAGGTGTTCCTGCTCGACCTCTCGGGACTGGAGGGGCCGCTGCGGGCCCTGTCCTTCCTCGGGCTCGGCGCCTGCCTGATCGGCATCGGCCTCGTTTACCAGCGCCTCGTCTTCGCGCCGGCACCGAGAACGGCGGCACCCGAGGTCTGAGAGCGGTCCCGTTCCGGAACGGTGGCCGTTCCCGGCATTGACCTTCGGCTAACCGGTCGCGGTCATTCTGCGGGGGAGCCACGTTGCGTATCGGCTCGGTCGTGCGAACGACACCCCCCGCCGTCCCGGCTTGGACGGCGGGGCCGCCAGACCCGCGATGGCGCGTCAAAGCACGGCGCCGTAGCCGCCGAAGCAGCGGGCTCCGCGGAACCGAACACGTTCGATCTCCCATCGACAGTCTCCTCCGGCTCCGGCCCGCACACGACAGCTGCCGCGTCGGGGCGTCGCGGAGCGGAACAGGGCCGAGGGCCGGCGTCTTCCCTGGACGAGCCGGCGCCCTCGCGCGGCCGCATCGTCCGGACCGGGCCGCCTTGAACGGGCGGACCGCCGATCCGGAGGGTGCCGTGAACCCATCGCGAAGGATTCGTGCATGCCCCGTCGTTCGACCCGCCTCCGCATCCCGGCCGTCCTGCTCGCCGCCGTGACCGGCCTCGCGCTGCCGGCCGCCGCGCAGGCACAAGGCCAGGGAAAGCCGCTGCCGCCGCCCGCCAGCGATGCGATGCCGTCGATCGAGCTGACCGTCGAGATGCGCGACGGCCATCCCGTCTGCCTGCCGATGGAGCTGCGTCTGCCGGCCGACACCAACGTGGCGCTCAACGTGGTGAGCCGGGCCGACCAGCCGGTGACGATCACCATGCCGGGTCAATTCGAGAATGGCCGCGTGCTGCACGCCGACGGCGATCTCGTCCATGTGGCGAGCGAGAAGGGCTACACGGTCAAGCGGGAAGGGCGCGGGCAGCTGCGCCTGCGCACGGTCTCGGCCGGCGAGAAGTCCTTCGCCTGCACCGGCGCCAACAGCCGGAGCAACCCCTCCGAGGGCAAGGTGATCCTGACCCCGCCCGCGGGCTGAGGCCCCCTAGCGGGGCAGTATCGCGGCAGTTTGCGGGGACGATTTGATCCCTGCTCGACCGAAGCGGAGACCGTATCGGCAGGATCGGCCGCCCCGCGCGACGCCGGAGCGGAGCCGGAATCCGCCGTCCCGAAGGAAACGGAAGGATCCGGGATGCGACCGCACCCGGCAAGACTTGACCGCGAGGTCTGACCACGCGGCTCGGCGTTGAGGTTGACGATGAAGCCTGCGATGAGGCTTAGAGTGTCTTTCGCAAAACTCCCGACCTCTCACGTTTGTCGCTCGGGCGACGACGGCGCGGCGGGCGTTTCGTGAGCGATACCGAGCAGACCCCATCCCCCATCCATGGTTGGGAGCGACGATCCAATCCCCCCGTCGCGGCGTGGATCCGGATCAGAGGACAGAGGACGCATGGCGAAGCCGGGGGACGACGACGAGCAGGCCATCGACCGCCTGACCCTGTACATGCTCAAGGAGACCTATTGCGCGGCCGCGGGCGCCCTGAGGCGGATGAATCCGTCGGCGGCCGAGGCGCTGTTCCAGGCCTTCGAGCGGCAGATCGCCGACGCGCTCCAGCGCATGCACGCCCACCGCTCGGAAGGGCCGGATTCGACCGCCATCGCCCTGGCGGTCGGTGACCGTATCGCCGAGATCCTCGATCAGGCCCACCGCCGCCAGTTCGAGCCCGCGGTCGCGCCGGGGCCTGAGGATCGCAGCCTCAAGGCCGTGCGGGAGGCGGGCATCTCCAGCGAGGCAGTCGAGATCCTGGCAGACCTCCAGCGCCGCTTCCCCGCGTCCTGAGCCTCTCGCCCGTCGTCCGCACGACCTTGCGGACACCGACGACCGAGCGAGAGATGCGGCGGTGGACACCCGGCTCCGTCGCCGCCGGAGCGGCGACGGAGGGGATTGCTGCTACTCCGCCGGCACCGCCCGCGGCGTCAGGGGCGTGGGCTCGTCCTCGAACGGACGCTCGGGATGCATGGTGAAGGCGAGGCCGGCGCCGAGCAGCAGCAGGCCGATCGAGCCCGCGAACGGCAGGATCCAGTTGCCGGTGAGGTCCACGATCAGGCCGAAGGTGAGCGGCGAGACGATCGCCGCGAAGGCCGAGCCGAAATTCATCAGCCCGCTCGCCGTGCCGGCATATTGGGGCGCGATGTCCATCGGCACCGACCAGATCGGGCCGATCACCAGTTCGAGGAAGAAGAACCCGCCGCTGAGCAGCAGCGCCACCAGGGTCAGTTCCTTGGTGAAGAACACGCCGGCGAGGCAGGCGGCGGCGCCCAGCATGCCGAGGCAGATCACGTTGCGGCGCGCCTTCTGCAGGTCGCCGGTCTTCTTCAGGATGCGGTCGGAGACCACACCGCCCAAAGTGTCGCCGACGACGCCCGCGAAGAACACGCCCGAGGCGAACAGGGCCGAGTTCTTGATGTCGAGGCCGTAGCCGTCCTTGAAGAACGAGGGCAGCCAGTTGAGGTAGAGCCACAGCGACCAGCCGTAGCAGAAATAGGTCAGCGTGACGGGGGCCATGCGCGGTACGAGCCGGCGCCACGGCACGGGGGGCTTGGCCACGGGCTTGGCCGTGCGGTCGCGGATCGCCAGCCGCTCCAGATCCTCGCCGGTGATGCCCTTATGCTCGCGCGGATCGTCGCGGTAGTAGAACGCCCAGACCAGCACCCAGGCGAAGCTGACGATGCCGAGGACGACGAAGGCGCCGCGCCAGCCGACATAGGCCATCATCAGGACGACGAGCGGCGGCGTCACCGCGTTGCCGAAACGGGCGAACGAGTGGGTGATGCCCTGCGCGAAGCCGCGCTGGTCCTTGGCCACCCAGGACTGCATGGCGCGCGTCGCGGTGGGGAAGGTCGCGCCCTCGCCGAAGCCCAGCGCGAAGCGGGCGAGGAACAGCGAGACCACACCGCCGACGAAGCCGGTCGCCACCGTCGCCGCCGCCCAGATCAGGCCGCAGATGAGCAGGGTGCGCCGCGCCCCCCACTTGTCGGCCATGGCGCCGCCGATGATCTGGAACACCGCGTAGGGGTAGGCGAAGGCCGAGAAGACGAGGCCGAGTTCGGTGTTGCTGAGGCCGAGTTCGCCCTTGATCGCCGGGCCGGCGGTGCCGACGTTGACCCGGTCGACATAGGTGATGAAGTACATCAGGCAGAGCAGGAACAGCACCATGCCCGGCGCCGTCACGCGGCGTGGGATCGTGATCATCGGGGTTTCCTCTGGATTTTTGGGCTATCGCCCC
Organism: Methylorubrum populi; assembly: GCF_002355515.1. Lineage (NCBI taxonomy): Bacteria > Pseudomonadati > Pseudomonadota > Alphaproteobacteria > Hyphomicrobiales > Methylobacteriaceae > Methylorubrum > Methylorubrum populi. Next base: position 4,847,982 of record NZ_AP014809.1, read on the forward strand.
GGGCCCCGCATCTGATGCGCGGCTTGGCCCGGGGCGTCGGCGTCTTGGAAACGGATCAGCCGTCGAGGCCGGAGCGCAGGCTCGCCATGGCGGCGAGCACGCCGCCGCGCTGGTGCGGCACGCCGGCCGCCGCCAGCCCCATCTCGACGCCGGACAGGGCGCCCATCAGGGTCAGGTCGTTGGTCTCGCCGAGATGGCCGATGCGGAAGATCTTGTCGGAGAGCTTCGACAGCCCGGCGCCGAGCGACATGTCGAACTTCTCGAGCACCAGGGCGCGGAAGGCGTCCGCGCCCTTGCCCTCGGGCATCATCACTGCGGTGAGCACCGGCGAGTACTCGTCCGGGTTCCGGCACAGCACTTCGAGTCCCCAGGCCTCGACCGCGGCGCGGGTCGCGGCGGCGAGCCGCTGGTGGCGGGCGAAGACGTTGTCGAGCCCCTCCTCCAGCATCATCGCCACCGCCTCGCGCAGGCCGTAGAGCAGGTTGGTGGCGGGCGTGTAGGGGAAGTAGCCGTTGGCGTTGGGCTTCAGCATCTCCTCCCAGTCCCAGTAGGAGCGGGGAAGGTTGTTGGACCGGCCCGCCGCCCGCGCCTTGTCCGAGATCGCGGTGAAGCCGAGGCCCGGCGGCAGCATCAGCCCCTTCTGCGAGCCGCTGACGGTGACGTCGACGCCCCACTCGTCGTGGCGGTAATCGACCGAGCCGAGCGAGGAGATGGTGTCGACCAGAAGCAGGGCCGGGTGGCCGGCGGCATCGATCGCCTCGCGGATCGCCGGGATGCGGCTCGTCACGCCGGTGGAGGTCTCGTTGTGGACCACCATCACCGCCTTGAAGGTGTGGCCGCGATCCTCCGCGAGCTTGGCCTCGACCTGGGCCGGATCGACGCCGTGGCGCCAGTCGCCGGGCACGAACTCGACCTCGATGCCCCAGCGCGCCGCCATCTGCCGCCACAGGGTGGCGAAGTGGCCGGTCTCGAACATCAGCACTCGGTCGCCGGAGGAGAGCGTGTTGACGATCGTCGCCTCCCAGGCCCCCGTGCCCGAGCCCGGATAGATCACCACCGGACCCTTGGTGCGGAAGATGGTGCGGCAGCCCTCGAGCACCTCGCGTCCGAGCGCGCCGAATTCCGGCCCGCGGTGGTCGATCACCTGCCGGTCCATGGCGCGCAGCACACGCTCGGGCACCGGGCTCGGCCCCGGGATGTGCAGGAAGTGTCGTCCGGTGCGGCTCGTCATGGTTCCTCCCGTTCGGCCGGATGCCGGGCGTTTCACGCTGCGCCCGATCGTTTCATCCCGCCAGATTTGCATTCATTTTTGATTGAGACAAGAAGTATCATGCCTTCAATCATCCCATCGACGGCGATCGAGCCCGCTGCTACCAATCCGTCATGACCTCCGCCACGATTCCCGCCGTGATACACGCCGAAGGCGAATCGGGGGGCGCGGACCGTCCGATCCCCCTCCCCGCCGGGCGTTCGGCCGGATCGCCCGCCAAACCCCGGGAAAACCTCGTGCATTCCCTTCACGACGAGGTGTTGGCACGACTGCGCGACTTCATCGTCGAGGGCAATCTGGCGCCCGGCGCCCGGGTGCCCGAGCGCCTCCTGTGCGAGCGCTTCGGCATCTCGCGCACCCCCCTGCGCGAGGCCCTGAAGGTGCTGGCCTCGGAGGGGCTGATAGACCTGCTGCCGAACCGCGGCGCCCGGGTCCGCCGGATCGGTGAGCGGGAGATCGTCGAGCTGTTCGACGTGATGGGCGGGTTGGAGTCCCTGGCCGGTCGGCTCGCCTGCGAGCGCATCTCGAGCGAGGCCTATGCCGAGATCGAACGGCTCCACCACGACATGTACGGCCACTACCTGCGGCGCGACCTGCACGGCTACTTCACCTGCAACCAGGCGATCCACGACCGCATCGTGCAGGCGGCCGACAACGCGGCCCTGAGCGCCGCCTACGCGAGCTTCGCGGGGCGCCTGCGGCGGGCGCGCTACTCGGCCAATCTCGACGCCAACCGGGACCGCTGGGGCGAGGCGATGCGCGAGCATGAGGAGATCCTCGACGCCCTGCGCCGCCGGGCCGGGGCGGAACTCAGCGACATCCTGTTCCGCCACCTGCGCAACAAGCGGAAGGCCGCCGCCGATCGCGAGGCCGCGGCGCCGGCCCTCGGCGAGATCGTCGTCGGCGAGAGTGCCTGACGCCCGCATCTCCATCATTTTTGAATGCATCTTGCGCGACCGAACGGCTCGTTTATGCCCCGCTTCGCTGCCAATCTGAGCCTTCTGTTCATGGAGGTGCCGCTGCTCGATCGGTTCGCGGCGGCCCGCGCCGCCGGGTTCGCGGCGGTGGAGATGCAGTTTCCCTATGCCGAGGCGAAGGCGGCGCTGGCCGCGCGCCTCACCGAGACCGGCCTGCCGCTGGTGCTGCACAACCTGCCCCCCGGCGACTGGGCCGCGGGCGAGCGCGGCATCGCCGCCCTGCCCGGCCGTGAGGCCGAATTCCGCGACGGGGTGGCGCGGGCGATCGACTATGCCGGGGCGCTCGGATGCCGGCAGCTCAACTGCCTCGCCGGCCTCGCGCCGCCGGAGGTCGAGCCGGCCCGCCTTCGCGCGACGCTCACCGAGAATCTCGCCTACGCCGCCGATGCGCTGGGCCGTGCGGGCATCCGCCTGTTGATCGAGCCGATCAACGACCGCGACATGCCGGGCTTCGTCCTGAACCGCCTCGCGGACTCGGCGGCGGTGATCGAGGCGGTGGGGTCCGACAACCTGTTCATCCAGGCCGATCTCTACCACATGGCGACAATGGGCGAGGACCTTGCGGGGAGCCTCGAAGGCCATCGCGCCCGCATCGCCCATGTCCAGATTGCCGACGCCCCCGGCCGCCACGAGCCCGGCACCGGCCGCATCGATTTCTCCGCCGCCTTCGCGACCCTCGACCGCCTCGGCTACGACGGGTTCATCGGCTGCGAATACCTGCCCGCCTCCGGCACCGCGGCGGGGCTCGGCTGGATGACGGCCTATCGCTGAAGATTGTGTGATCCCAAAGGGATCATCCCTTCGGCGGGGCGCCGGGGCAGAGCCCCGGCTTGTCTCCAGGGCTCTGCCCTGGACCCGCGAAAGGACTCGTCCTTTCGAAACCTGCGATCAGAAGATCGGCATGCCGCCGGCGACGGTGATCAGCGCGCCGGAGGTGTAGCTGCTCTCTTCCGCTGCCAGCATGACGTAGGCCGAGGCGAGCTCGGCCGGCTGGCCGGGGCGGTTGAACGGCACCTGGCTGCCGAAGGTCTTCACCGCATCCTCGCTCATCCCGGCGGGGATGAACGGGGTCCAGATCGGGCCCGGCAGCACGCCGTTCACGCGGATGCCGGTCTCGGCGAGCAGCTGCGCGAGGCCGAGCACCATGTTGCTGAGCGCCCCCTTGGTGGCGCTGTAGGCGAACAGGGTCGGCACCGGGTGCTTGGAATTGACCGAGGAGGTGAAGATCACCGAGGCGCCGGGCTTGAGATGCGCCAGCGCCGCCTTGGTGGCGTAGAACGGGCCGAAGATGTTGGTCCGGAAGTGCTTTTCGAACACGTCGTCGTCGATGTCCGCGACCCCCTGGTTCGGCTGCTGGAAGGCGGCGTTGTTCACCAGGATGTCGAGCCGGCCGAACTCCTTCGCCGTGCGCTCGACGATTTCGCGGGCATAGGCCGGGTCCTTGATGTCGCCGGGAAGCAGCAGGGCGCGCCGGCCCGCCTTCTCGATCCAGTTGCCGACCGTCTCCGCATCCTTCTGCTCGTCGGGCAGGTAGGCGATCGCCACGTCGGCGCCCTCGCGGGCATAGGCGATCGCCACCGCCCTCCCGATGCCGCTGTCGCCGCCCGTCACAAGGGCGGCCTTGCCCGTGAGGTTGCCGGAGCCCTTGTAGCTCTCCTCGCCGTGGTCGGGCTCGGGCGCCATCTGAGCCGTCTTGCCGGGGAAGCTCTGGGGCTGCGTCTCGAAGGGCGGGCGCGGGTACTTCGTCAGCGGATCGGTCATCACGGCTCCTTTTGGGGATTGCCGCGACAACCGCAGGCGAGGGCCGCCGTTCCGAAGGGCGACGCCGGGCCGCGCTCAGCGCCCCGGCGTCAGGGCCGCGTCGAGCACGCGGGCGACGTGGATCGCGTCGCGGCCGAGGCCGTCGTGGATCTGGTGGCGGCAACTCGTGCCGTCAGCCACCACGAGGTCGTCGGCGGAGGCCTTGCGCAAGGCCGGGAACAGCGACAGCTCGGCCATGGCGAAGGAGACGTCGATCGTGTCCCGGCCGTAGCCGAAGGCGCCAGCCATGCCGCAGCAGCTCGATTCAATGACCCGCACATCGAGCCCCGGCACCGCGCGCAGCACCGTCTCCACCGACCCCATCGCCCCGAACGACTTCTGGTGGCAATGGCCGTGCAGATGGGCGACCCGGCCGCCCTGGTCGGCGAGCGGAAGCGTGATCCGGCCGGCCGCGAGGTCGGCGGCAAGAAGTTCTTCGAAGAGGAAAGCCTTGCTCGCGAGCTCGTCCGCCTCCTCGCGCGGCAGCAACGACAGGAACTCGTCGCGGAAGGTGAGGAGGCAGGAGGGCTCGAGGCCGACCACCCGGGCGCCGGCCCGCACGAAGGGCAGGAGCGTGTCCAGCGTCCGCCGGGCCTCCTCCCGCGCCCGGTCGGTCTGGCCGGAGGCGAGATAGGTGCGGCCGCAGCAGAGCGGACGGCGGCCCTTGTGGGCGACGACGCGGTGCAGGCGATAGCCGGCGGCCCGCAGCACCCGCTCGGCGGCTTCCAGATTCTCGCGCTCGAAGGCGCGGTTGAAGGTGTCGCCGAACAGGATGAGGTCGCGGAAATCGCCCATCACGTCCTCCGGATGGGCGACCTCGCCGCTCTCGCGCCAGGGCCGGCGCCATTCCGGCAGGGAGCGGCGGGCGGAGAAGCCGGCCCATTGCTCGCCGAACCGGGCGAGCGCCGGATAGCGGTTGCGCAGGTTCAGCAGCGGCGCCAGCGCCGCGGCCACGCCGGCATAGCGCGGCATCTCGGCCACCAGCCGCTCCTTGAGCGGCAGGCCGTGCCGGGCGTGGTAGTGGTGCAGGAACTCGACCTTCATCTTGGCCATGTCGACGCCGGTCGGGCATTCCCGGCGGCAGGCCTTGCACGACACGCACAGGTCCATCGTGCGCTTCATCTCGGGGCTCGTGAAGGCATCCTTGCCGAGCTGACCCGAGATCGCCAGCCGCAGGGAGTTGGCGCGGCCGCGGGTGAGGTGCTGCTCGTCCTTGGTGGCGCGGTAGGAGGGGCACATGGCGCCGCCTGCGAGCTTCCGGCAGGTGCCGTTGTTGTTGCACATCTCGACCGCCGGGCCGAAGCCGCCCCAATCCGACCAGTCCAGCGCGGTCTTCACCGGGGCGCTCACCGCGTAGTCGGGCGCGAAGCGCATCAGGGTGCGGTCGTCCATCTTCAGCGGGCGGACGATCTTGTTGGGGTTCAGGCGGTTCTCGGGGTCGAAGCCGTCCTTCACCGTCTCGAAGGCGCGGGTGAGTTTTGCGCCGAACAGCGGCTCCACGAATTCGGAGCGCGAGATGCCGTCGCCGTGCTCGCCCGAGTATGAGCCCTTGTGGCGGCGCACCAGCTCCGCGGTCTCCTCGGCGATGGCGCGCATCTTCCGGACGTCGCCGCCCTTCTTCATGTCGAGGATCGGGCGCACGTGCAGGCAACCGACGGAGGCGTGGGCATACCACGTGCCGCGGGTGCCGTGCCGCGTGAACACCTCGGTGACCGCGTCGGTGTAGTCGGCCAGATGGTCGAGGGGGACGGCGCAATCCTCGATGAAGGAGACCGGTTTGGCGTCCCCCTTCATCGACATCATGATGTTGAGGCAGGCCTCGCGCACCTCCCACACCGCCTTCTGGCGGTTGGGCTCCACCACCTCGACCACCGCGTCGGGAAAGCCGTGATCGGCCATGCACTGGTCGAGGCGCTTCAGGTCTTGCTTGAGCGCGGCGAGGTCGTCGCCGGCGAACTCGGCCAGCAGCAGGCAGTTCGGCTGGCCCCGGGTGATGTCGGCCAGCGTCGTGCGGAACAGCGGGATGTCGGCGCCGAGCACGAGTACGTTGTTGTCGACGAGTTCGACCGCCACGGGGTCGAGAGCCACGATGTGGCGCGTGGTCTCCATCGCCGCGCGGAACGAGGGGAAGTGGCACACGCCCATGACGCGGTGGGCCGGCAGGCGCGAGAGCTTCAGCGTCACCGTGGTGGTGGCGGCAAGCGTCCCCTCCGAACCGACGAGGAGATGGGCGAGGTTCGGCCGCGGCTCGACCAGGGAGTCGAGGTTGTAGCCGCCGACCCGCCGCTGCACCCGCGGGTACATCCTCTCGATCTCGTCGCGGTTCTCGGCGGCGAGCGCCAGCATGCGCCGGGCGAGGTCGTCCGCCCGCGCCCCACCCGTCACCGCGCTCGCCTCGTTGCCGGTCAGCCCGAAGCCGAAGGCGGCGCCGTCGTGGAACAGCGCCTCCATGGCCAGCACGTTGTCGCTCATCTTGCCGTAGCGCAGCGAGCGGGCGCCGCAGGAATTGTTGCCGGCCATGCCGCCGATGGTGCAGCGGGTGGCGGTCGAGGGCTCGACGGGGAAGAACCAGCCGTCCGCCCTCAGCCGGGCGTTGAGGCGCTCCAGCACGTGTCCGGGCTCGACGGTGACGGTGCCGCCCTCCGCGTCGTAGGCGACGACGCCGTTGAAGTGGCGCGAGCAATCGACCACGAGGCCGGCGCCGATCGGCTGGCCGTTCTGCGAGGTGCCGCCGCCGCGCATGATCACGGGCAGGTCGAACTGGGCCGCCACCCTCAGGGTCGCGGCGATGTCGGCGGCGCTCCTGGGAAACACCACGCCCGCCGGCATGATCTGGTAGATCGAGGCGTCGGTCGCGTATCGCCCGCGGGTGAAGGTGTCGAAGCGGGCCTCGCCCTCTAGGACCTCGGCGAGCTTGCGCGGCAGCCCGGCATCGTTGCGGGCCTTCGCCCGCGCGGTCGGAGCCGGTGCCTCGGCCGGTTTCGCGCTCGCGCCCGGATTCGCGCTCAAGTGGAACCTCCCTCCCCGCGCCGCACCCTGGACAGGCGTTCGGCTTTTTTGAATTCATAATTCGCGCGAAGGGGCGGGTCAAACGCGGCAGCGTCGCGGGGCGCATCACGTGATCTGGAATGTAAAGCGATCTGCAATGACCCTGTCGCGGCGCGGCTTCCACGCGTCGTGCCGGCCGGGTCACACGACGAAGCGGCCGCCGAGGGGATCGGTGGCCGCTCGGCTGTATAGATGGAACCGGAGGGTCTACAGCGCGATCCGCTGCGGGATCGTCTCCTGAGGGCCGTGCCGCTCGGCCAGGACGGGAACGGGCTCGGGCAGCAGGATCGGCCGCTTGGGCAGGGCGCGCGGCGGCTGGAGGGTGGGGCCGTCGCGCAGGAGGATCGGGTGCGGCTCCGGCGCCGGCACCACCGGAGCCGGCCGCGGCGTGGCGGGCCGCAGCTGGCTGCGCTCCATGAAGTCCCGCATCAGCGGCACGATGTCGGCGCGGAAGCGCGAGCCGTTGAAGATGCCGTAATGCCCGGCGCCCGGCTGCATGTGGTAGCTCTTGGCCGCCTCGGGCAAATTGACGGCGAGATCGAGCGCGGCTCTCGTCTGGCCGAGGCCGGTGATGTCGTCCTTCTCGCCCTCCACCGCCATCAGATGGCAGCGGCGGATCGCGCCGAGATCGACCGGCTCGCCGCGATGGCGCAGGGTGCCGCGGGGCAGGTCGTGACCGATGAAGACCCGCTCGATCGTCTCGAGGTAGAATTCGGCGGTGAGGTCCATCACCGCGAGATACTCGTCGTAGAAGGCCCGGTGGCGGGCGGCCGAGTCGCCGTCGCCGCGCACGAGATGGTCGAACATCGCGTGGTGGGCGTCCCGGTGCCGCTCAAGGTTCATCCCCATGAAGCCGGCAAGCTGCAGGAAGCCCGGATAGACCGCGCGTCCCGCGCCTGGATAGCCGGGCGGCACGGTGTGGATGCAGTGCCGCTCGAACCAGGCGAAGCCCTTCTCCTGGGCGAGAACGTTGACGGCGGTGGGCGAGCGGCGGGTATCGACCGGCCCGCCCATCAGCACGGCCGAGCGCGGCACGAGCGGGTGATCCTCCGCCTCCATCCGGGCGATGGCGGCGAGCACCGGCACCGAGGGCTGGCACACGGCCGCGACGTGCAGGTCCGGCCCCAGCGCCGCGAACAGGTCGATGCAGGTGTCGATGTAGTCGTCGAGCCCGAACCGGCCGGCGCGCGCCGGCACCTGGCGGGCATCGGTCCAATCGGTGATGAAGACCTGATGGCTGTCGAGGAAGGCCTCGACCGTGCCGCGCAGCAGCGTGGCGTAATGGCCCGACATCGGCGCGACGATCAGGAGCTTCGGCTTGGCGTCCAGCGCCGCGGAGGGCTCGCCGAAGGCGATCACGCGGCAGAAGGGGCGCTCCCAGACGATCCGCTCGCTCACGCCGAGCCCGAAGGCGGGCTTGGCATAGACGCGGGTGGCGCGCTCGAACATCTCGCAGCCGGCGGCCACGGTGCGGCTGTGGGGGGCGTAGGCGAGAGGATTGAACGGGTTCTCGCAGGCAAGCCGGGTGGCTTCCGCCGCCAGGCGCATCGGTGCGAGCATGAGATGGCCAGCCTCATAAAGAGGGTACAGCATGCGAGCGCTTCCCTGGAGCAGCTCGCTTGACCCAAGCTGTCCTTTTCTTGCGTTGGTGGAAGGTGCAACTCGCGGGCCCGAGAAAAGGTTTCGTTTGTACAAGATCCCCCTGTTGATGGCGCCGCCCGAGCTTGAGGATGGACTGGCAAAAAACGGAAGAGCCCGCCGCCCTCGATTGCCTTGAGCCGTGAGGGTCATCGCGGGCGCACACGCGACATTCACTCGACATTGCGCGTTACGTGACATTGCGAGTTGCGCGAGGGTGACAGGCGGAACAGGCGGCCCGCATCATCGCGGACCGACTTGTCTAACGGGGCCGACGGCTTTTGCCGCGAAAGCGCGGTTTCAAACCGCTCCCGGTCGATGGGTTCGGTTCGATCCCTGCAGCCGTCCTTCCGGGGTGCCGAAGGCGGACCCGGAATCCACGATGACCCCTGACGTGGCCGTGTTTCCCGCATCCCGGGTGGAATTCGGGGACCGCTCCGCGGCCCGGGATGACGGGCCGCGGCCCCGACGCGATCGCGCGGAAGTCGTTTCAGGTGTTGGCCTGGGTGATGAACTTCGTCACGAGATACGCCTCGATCGCCTCCGCGCCGCCCTCGCTGCCGTAGCCGGAATCCTTGACGCCGCCGAAGGGCGTCTCGGGGAGTGCGATGCCGTGATGGTTGATCGAGATCATGCCGGACTCGACCCCCTCGCCCACTCGGTTCGCCCGGGTGGCCGAGCGCGTGTAGGCGTAGGCCGCGAGCCCGTAGGGCAGACGATTGGCCTCAGCGAACGCCTCCTCGTCCGCCGCGAAGCGCCGGATCGCCGCGATCGGCCCGAACGGCTCCTCGTTCATGATGCGCGCATCGAGCGGTACGTCGGCGAAGACGGTGGGCTCGAAGAAATGGCCGCGGTTACCGATGCGGCTGCCGCCGGTGAGGAGCCGTGCCCCCTTCGCCTCGGCATCGGCCACGAAGGCTTCCATCGCCTCGACCCGGCGGCCGTGGACGAGGGGACCCATCTGCGTCGCGGGATCGAGACCGTCGCCGACCTTGAGCGCCTTCGAGGCCGCGACGAACCCGTCGACGAAGCGGTCGTACACCCGGTCTTGCACGAGGAAACGGGTCGGGGCGACGCAGACCTGCCCGGCATTGCGGTACTTGTTGGCGGCGAGCACCCGCACCGCTGTGTCGACATCGGCATCGTCGAACACGATCGCCGGGGCGTGGCCGCCGAGTTCCATCGTCGCCCGCTTCATGTGCTGGCCGGCGAGCGCCGCGAGTTGCTTGCCGATTGCGGTCGAGCCGGTGAAGGTGATCTTGCGGATCACCGGGTGCGGGATGAGGTAGCCGGAGATCTCGGCCGGATCGCCGTAGACCAGGGCGAGCGCGTCGCCCGGCACGCCGGCGTCGAGGAAGGCGCGCACCAGTTCGGCGCAGGAGGCCGGGGTGTCCTCGGGCCCCTTGAGGATGACCGGGCAGCCGGTGCAGAGCGCCGCCGAGAGTTTGCGCACCGCCTGATTGATCGGGAAGTTCCACGGCGTGAAGGCCGCCACCGGCCCGACCGGCTCGCGGGTGACGATCTGGAGCACGCCCTCGGCGCGGGCCGGGATGACCCGGCCGTAGGCGCGGCGCCCCTCTTCCGCGAACCACTCGATGATGTCGGCGGCGACGCCGGTCTCGATGCGCGACTCGGCCAGCGGCTTGCCCTGTTCGAGGGTCATGGTGCGGGCGATCGCCTCCGCGCGCTCGCGCATCAGGGCGGCTGCCCGGCGCAGCACCTTGGACCGATCGAAGGCGGAGACCTTTCGCCACGCGGCGAAACCGCGCTCGACCGCCTCCAGCGCCTCATCGAGATCGGCCCGCCCGGCGACCGCGACCCGCCCGACCGGTTCACCCGTGGCCGGGTTGAGGATGGACAGGGTCTCGCCGCCGCTGCCGGAGCGCCACCGGCCGGCGATGTGAAGCGAAACGTCGAGGTCCATGAGCCATCTCCGCGGAAGGGACGGCCCTCATATAGGCGCTGCGCGCTCGTTGCGGCACGGTCGGCGGCGATCCGATCGCGCCGTCAGCCGCGGGCTGGACGGCACCGACCGCGCCTACGATGCAACTGCGCTTCCAGACCTTCAGGCCGGCGCCGCTCTGTGTGAAATCGTTGTGTGAAACGGGGTCGATCACCGACCGCCGAAAAGCACCAACTCTTTGCTCCGAAACAGGAAAGAGTTTGGTGCGGCCAAGAGGACTCGAAACATCATTTTACTGTTGTTTCGAAGCTAAAGACGACCTAATTGACCGTACTGTGCGAGAGTTTGGTGCATCCGTCAACCGAACCTAACGCATCGTCCTTTGGAGAATCCGTAGCAACAGTTTTCTGACGGTGAAGCGAGCTTCGGGCCAGTCCTGAGAGACCGTTTCAAGCCGTCCGGATCAACATAGTTTTTCGCTGACAACGAACCATCAACGGCCGACGTCGATCTTGGTAACGATGAAACCTAGATGGGCGGGACCGCCAGAGCGATGTGTGTGTGCCAATCGCTCGCGCGGGAAGCGCAAATTCATGAGCCCAGAACTAAAAGCTCTGTAACTTCCATCCTAGGACGAAAGTGCTTCACCCCAGCAGTCCCACCACTCTCCTATCGCCATGCGTACACGGGACGCAACTCTTTTCTTCTCAGAAGGTGTTTAACGCTGATGCCTGACCAATCAACGAAACCGAGGCGGTCCGAGACATCTTCGAAGCACGACTTGGAAAGTTCGCCAGGCGCGCAGAGTTTAAATAACACCATTCTTTCTTTGATATCGATTTTTTTGTCGGATATGTAGTCGCAAAACATTAGAAATGATTGAGATTCCGAAAATACGGCGTCGGGCCGCGCTAAAATGCGCTCTTTAACCTCTTGTTCCAATTGTTTGATTTCATCATGGAACAAAGTATCATTTCTCAAATAGCAGAACTTAGCAGTTATATAAGAGAAGTATGACAAGTTCGGAGCACGTATGATGCTTTTAAGCGTATCTTGTACATGCTTTGAGTTGAGAAACTCCTCTCCCACAAAATACGATCCGCAGATTAGTAGATTAAATATCTCAATATTGTCAACGCTTCCCAAATGATCTCCCAGTTTCGAGCGCAGCGTTCGTACAATAGAAGTTATTTCTTCCATCATCACATGTCGAATAGTATCAGCTTGTTCCTCCGGCATCTTATCAAAAGTGGAGCTGACAGAGAGTACAATCTGACATATAGAGTATGTTGTGCGAACTCTAGCGTCCATAGCGCAGATGTAAAACGCAACATCGAGTAGCATTGCGACAACATCGCACAGAGCGGTTTGATTTTCGACGAAATCAGGATTTTCTATAAGCTTCACAGCATGCAAAATCGCACGCCTGATGACGGACATAATCCATCCGCTAACATTCGAAAATGAAATTTCATGCTTCGCAACGATGATGCGAATGCTTTTAGATTGAGACCGTATAAATCTAACAGTATCTGGAGCGACTTCCGATGTTTTCTCAATGTCAGATAGTCGACCTTGTATACTGCGAAGTATTGGACCTAATTCATTGCGAGCGAGTGTGATTGCGGATACAAAAGGCCTCTCGCTATCGACCACTTTCCTTTCATTAATGAAGAGTTTATAGGATTCAAGGTGCTTTTTGACAGCAGCTTCAACTTTGCTCAATATAAATTTGTCGTTTGCAAAGATAGCATAGTCATCGACATACCGACGAAGATCGTAGTCCGTACCAGCAAAGATTTTGTCTTGCTTCAATTCGGTTTCAACTCTGCTGTCGACGTCCTGCAATATAATCTCTGCAAATATGCGCGAGAACTCTGGACCTACAACAATGCCATTCGTTTCGTTGTAGTTGCAAATCTGCATCAGCTTATCAAATTCATTCTCAAAGCTATAGTAGTTCCTGTTGTCTTTGGCAAAAGACTTGTCTTTGACTGCCCAGCTTAGAGAATGTGTGTATATGTTGTAGAAGCATTTAGACACGTCGGCCGAGCGATGAAATCTGAACTTTGATTCAAGCCGGATGAACTCTCTTGAATCCATAAACTTTCCGAGCAGATTGTACTTTCCATATACAAAGAATGACGACAAATGTCCGACGTCGGGCTGTCCGTCTTCTCTAAGCGCCTCTACAAGCCCTAATTTGAGCCCTTCGTCCGCTTCAGCAGTGACTACAGCGCCGTAGGGAGATGCAACGTCAGTTGGCCGACGAAGCGAAAATCGGCTGTTCGCACAGTAGTTCAATAAGCTATTAGCATGAATTGTGTAGAATTCTGCGACTGCCATTTGAGCAAGAGGATGCACAATAGACAAAGTTGTGGTTCGAGAGCTGTCTTTCGAAATCGTATAACTATAAGGTATTGTGAATGCCGTGCTTGGCTTGACAACTTTCAAGTATGCCTTCTCCACATCTGCGCTCATAGGTGCGCAGAGGCCAAGATGAAATTTATCGTTCGAGAATATTACTGGAACTTCGTATGGCAATGTATCGGTTAATAGCGCGCGATACTTGACCGACGCGTGCTTATCATTTCGCATTTTGCCACACCGATTTTATTGATCTAAGCCTATCGTAACGTATTTTGATGGACATCCGGCTTGAAAATCCGTGAGGGAAACTCACTTTGCGCAACCGTTCCATCTGCTGATGATTCAGATTTTGTAAGAGATATCGCCGAAACCGATGCCTTTTGTTTCTGATCAAATTGTGATAAAATAAGTTTACTAAAGTCAATTCAGGCGGGGTTTGTTCTTCAGAACCGTCACAGGTGTGAATTCCGCAGTGTCTATAACTATAGTAGATTCCAGAAAGGAAGAAGTCATTGCTTGCGACATAGCTGTTACCAACTCGCCTAAGCCGATAGTTTCCGCTTAAAAATTCCATTCTCTCGCAGAGTAAATTGCCATTCCCAGTTTTGACGAATTCATTAAGGGCAAGTACTATACGTGTCTTCAGCTTAATAGTCTTTTTGTCCGACAAGGTAACTTCAACCTTGCGATGTTTGTTGCTGTCGCAGTAGTCCGATACAATGAACTTATATCCGAGGTACTCTATAGATTTTTTTGAAGTCGATTTCTTATCCTTATTAATAAGCGAGGTAGTTCCAAACTTTTCCGTATTGAAAGTCATCGGCTCGGGCAGAAGCTCACCAATTTTAATCTCTATCTGAGTTGGTTCAATAAAAGTAAAAATCAATATATCATCAGAATAGCGGAAGTACTTATAGACGCCTTCAAGTCCGCGGACTTCCTTGTCAAAACGCTCCATCGCGAGCTCAACAATTGTTGAGCTGAGACCTACGCCGCGCGGAAGCCCGGCAGCTGCTCCATTGCAATGCGTTTCGAAAAAAGATCGAATATAGTGTCTTGTTGTCCTTGGGATCGCTGTGTCATATATAAGTCTTTTCCGAACTTCGTCGATAGGGATAGTTTCATAGAACGACTTTATGTCGCGCCGGATGATGTACATCGGCGTGGATTCTATCAGTGACTCGATCACCCCGTCGACGATAGACTCTCTACTCGGGTTTCTTATCCTAAAGCGGCTCGTTATATGCTTCGCAACTGCGCGAAGCAAGAGATTAGCATTGTAGTTATTATAACTTATGCACCTTCGCCCTTTAATTTTTGACTTGACGAAAGATGTTAAATCAATCTCGCGGCAGGAAGCGCTTTCGGCTATTTCTGTGATAATAGCTTCTCGATCTTTTGCGAGATCAATTTTGAAGCGGGCTGAGTCACCTCTTCGTACTACGCGTTTAAGTGACTTGGCCGATAAGGCATTGCTTAGCGTCATTAGTATCTCGCCTCACGGCTGCGCCGCGTATCGAGCGTTTCGTTCCCGCCGAGCGAATCGGCTTTGTTGCTTCGTTTGGCCACTTAGCCTCTTTCGGTGAACGGATTTAGTTTTTTTGGGGTAAACCCTTACGAGTCACCGCCCCAAGACACCCGCTCATCCGAGGCCGGTGTCTTTTTAGACTCGACATCCGCATTATGAGACGGCATGGTTTGAGGGTCTAGACCCATAAGAGACAATCACGCCATGGCGACCTATGGATATGCAAGGGTCAGTTCGGCCTCACAGTCCCTGACGATCCAACAGGAAGCCCTTCGCGCGTATGGGTGTGAGATCATCAGGGCGGAAACCCATACGGGCACCAAGGTCGAAGGGCGGACGGAGCTTGAGACGTTGCTTCAGTTTGCCAGGGCCGGGGATCGGATCGTCGTGACCCGCATAGATCGCCTTGCACGCTCCATCGCTGACCTATCAGCTATCGTGAAGCGGATGGAATCGATTGGCGTAATCCTCGTCGCCATCGAGCAGCCCATTGAGACGTCCACACCTGCTGGCCGATGCTTCCTACAGATGCTCGGCGTGTTCGCGGAATTCGAGACAGCGATCAGGCGTGAGCGTCAGATGGAGGGTATCGCCAAGGCCAAAGCCGAAGGGGCGTTCAAGGGCCGTAAGCCTTCTATCGACGCAATCCGTGTGAGGGAACTGGCGGCATCGGGCATGGGCGGCACCGCGATCGCCAAGGAACTGCGGGTCAGCCGCGCCTCCGTCTACCGCCTGCTAGGGTCGGATCGGACGAAAGGTGTGGCAACCATTTGACTTGTTGATCGACGCTCGACGGACCCTGCGGCCACGATGTGCAGATCGTGTCATTGGGCAGCGATGACACCGCTGATCCATGTGAAAAGAACACATGGGTCGAAACAGTCTGCTTGATCGCCTCGCCTTGGCCTAACAGCATGTTGCTGAAGGCGACCGTCACCTAAGCCGGCAGCACGAAATTGTTGCCAAGATGGAAGCGGCCGGCCTCGACAGTGCGCTCGCGCGGGAGTTGCTGCGCACCTTCGAAGCTACGCAAGCTACGCATGTTGCCGACCGTGACCGACTCCTAAGAGAACTTGGGCAAGCGTCAAGCTGACACCGGAGCTGCGGCGGCGCTTCATTATGGCGGCGCTTGAGGCAAACTTCGACGCGGTGTTGAAGCAGGTCGTAAGGAAGAAGCCCTCAAAAGTCGAGGGCCAATTCTGTTTCATCCGGCATGCGATGTCCTTGTGCGGGTGTCAGCCAAGGCGTTCACAAGCTCATCTGCATCGAACGGCTTTTGAATCCTTGGCACCGAGGCAAACTTATCCGGGATACTTTCAAAATCATAGCCTGTTGCAAATATAAACGGGACGCCACGCTCACGTAGAACGTCAGCAAGCGGATAGATCATCTTTCCACGAACGTTGATGTCTAGCATGGCGATGTCTGTGCGTAGCGCGGAACGCTCGAAGACATCATCATCAAGGTTGCCGTGCGCACCCACTACGATGCCGCCAGCGGCTTCGACAATGCGCTTGACTTCATCCATGATCAGATACTCGTCTTCGACGATGAGAACTTTTGTATCTAACAATTGTTGGCGTTCGGCCATGGCTAAGCTCCCTCAGTATAACGCGTTGCTTTGGTATCAATCGATCAAAGCGTGCAAATTAACTTGTATCACTTAGAGCGGCATCCGATCAGGTTGCATCGTAGCCAGCTGCGGCGAAGTAGGCTCGGCACTCGGCTGGCGCGAAGCGGGACAGGCTGCGTCGGATGGCGTCCCAGAGGTCCGGGATGGTCCGCGCCGCTGCGCTGCGCAGCAGCGCCTTCAGCTTGGCGAAGGCCATCTCGATCGGGTTGAAGTCGGGGCTGTAGGCGGGGAGGTAGAGCAGCCGGGCTCCCACGGCCTCGATACGCTCGCGGACGCCGCTGACCTTGTGGGCCGGCAGGTTGTCGAGCACGACGGTGTCGCCGGCCTTGAGGGTTGGGGCAAGCACGTCGGCCACATAGGTGCGGAAGGCCTGCCCGTTCATCGCACCGTCGAGCAGCCACGGTGCGGTGATGCCGTTGCTGCGCAAGGCCGCCGTGACGGTGGTGGTCTTCCAGTGGCCCTGAGGCACGCTCATCCGACAGCGCTCGCCGCGGGGCGCACGTCCGTAGCGGCGGGCCATGGCGGTGTTGGCGGCCGTCTCGTCGATGAACACGAGGCCATCCGGATCGAGGTCGAGCTGGCCCTCGAACCACGCCTCGCGCGCAGCCCTCACGTCCGGCCGGTCTTGCTCGGCCGCGTGGCCCGTGCTTTTTTTCGCGAGATCCCATGGCGCTTGAAGAAGCGCGAAAGGCTGCTCTGAGCCACGCTGACGCCGCGCTCGGCCAGGGCCGCACGGAGTTCATGCAGGTAGATGCCGGGCTGCGCCTCGTAGAGCGACAGGATCAGGTCGGCCTGCGTCTCGATCCGGTGCGAGCGTTGATCTCCGCCCATCGGCTTGGGTGTCGTTTTTGTTGATGGCACGCGGTGAAACGCCTTCGACATCGCGCCGGTGTTCTGCCCACCCATACAGGTCATCGGCCGTAAGCGTTCGAACGTCACGCTTCTTGGCGAAGGCCCCAAGCGAACGGAAACTGTTGCGGTACCGCTTGATGGTGTTGAGGGCCTTCTTATCCGCGCTGTATGCGGCCCACCGCTCAAACAGATCGCACACGGTGATGGGAGGCGTCTTCGATTCACTCGATGCAGTGGCCGCCCTTGAGCGTGGCTTTTCAGCGTCCAGATTCGCAACCGGAATAGGATCAGCGTGTCCGGCACCCTTCAAGGGCTGATCGGATTCAGCGCATCCCTTGGAGCCATCCCTGCAGGCCTGCCAGATGAGCTTCAAAGCCCCATCGGCGACCGAATGCCAGATGCGCGCTTGATTCGGCTCTTTCGTCCGCAACGACACTTGGACGATGACACCGACCATGACCGACACCCGCAAGCTACCCACCGGCAGTGTTACGGACTGTCCCTTCAAGCTCGGGAGAATGTCACGGGGAGTTCGTTGCCGTAGATGGTAGACCCCTGTCTTAGGGTCCTTCCACGGTCGGGCTACTCTGAGAGGCACTGTGTGTGAGACCGCTGTGTGAGAGTGCGGTCATCCTCATCTCTATCATCCACCTAACCTCTTCCCATCGTTAGGAAAAAGGTTGGTGCGGCCAAGAGGACTCGAACCTCCACCCCTCGCGGGACTAGCACCTCAAGCTAGCGCGTCTACCAATTCCGCCATGGCCGCCCTTGCCGCCGTGCCGCTTCGTCAGCGGCCGGTGTCTTGTGTGGGCGGCGCAGCGGATAACAGAAGCCCGGGGCGGGCACAAGCGCCGGATTCGCTTCTTCGCATTTTGCCGCCTCGGAAAACGCGTCAGAGCCCCGCATCCGTGTCGTCGAGGATCGGCACGGCGCCCTCGCCGATCGTCACGCCGGGGGTGCGCACCACCTCGGCCTTGCGGATCAGCTCGGTCACCTCCACGGAGATGCGGTTGCCGGTCACCACGATCTGCCCGCGGGCGATCGGATGGTCGTTGGCGAGGATCTCGACCATGTCGGTCTCGGTGGCCTCCAGTTCGATCACCGCGCCGCGGCCCATGCGCAGCAGCATGTGCAGCGGCATGTGGCTGCGCCCCAGCACGACCTTGAGATCGACCTGCAATTCGTCCAGGACCGCCACGCGCGGATGCTCCGTTTGTCAACCCTCGGACAACCTTCCGCATGCAAGGGTGAAGTCTTGGTAAACAATTCCTTCACGGCGCCCGCTTCCCGGCTTTCGATCGCACCCGCGACATTCCTGCCGCGCACGGGCGCGCCGCCGGTGGCCTGGCGCGTGACCGACGCCCTCGTCGACTACGCGGCGGCGGAGGCCGAGATGGAGGCGCGCGCCGCGGCGATCGCCCGGGGTGAGGCGGACGAGCTGGTCTGGCTCCTCGAGCATCCGCCGCTCTACACCGCGGGCACCTCGGCCAAGGCCGCCGACCTCGTCGAGCCGGACCGCTTCCCCGTTCACCGCACGGGGCGGGGCGGCCAGTACACCTATCACGGGCCGGGCCAGCGCATCGCCTACGTGATGCTCGACCTCAACCGGCGGAAGCCCGATCTGCGGGCCTACGTGGCGAGCCTGGAGGCGTGGCTGATCGCGACGCTCGACGCCTACAACGTCCGGGCCGAGCGCCGCGAGGACCGGGTCGGCGTCTGGGTGCGCCGCCCGGAGAAGGGCGAGGTGAACGGTGTCTGCGTCGAGGACAAGATCGTGGCGATCGGCATCCGGGTGCGGCGCTGGGTCAGCCTGCACGGCATCAGCCTCAACGTCGAGCCGGACCTGTCGCACTTCTCCGGCATCGTGCCCTGCGGCGTGCGCGAGCACGGCGTCACGAGCCTGGCCGATCTCGGCCGCATCGTCAGCCTGCCCGAGGTGGACATGGCGCTGCGCGCGGCCTTCGAGCCGATCTTCGGCCCGACCCGCGACGAGGCCTGAGATCAGGGGTTTCGAGAGGGATCATCCCTTTCGCGGGTCCAGGGCGGACCCCTGGTGGTGGGTTAAGCCGGGGCGCTGCCCCGGCGCCCCGCCAAAGGGGTGACCCCTTTGGGATCCCAGACTTTACGCGTCGGCGGTGGCCGCCGGGATGACGGGGAGTGCGGATGGCGCCGGCCGGCGCAGGGCCGCGCGCAGCAGCGGCAGGACGAGGCGGGCGAGCCGGATCTGCCCCGGCAACTGCTTCGGCATCAGCGGGCGGTAGGCGAGGCGCGGGCTGGCCCGGTCCACCGCCGCGACGATCTCGCCGACCCGCGGCAGGGCGGCGATGCGGCGGGCTTCGCCGTCAGGGATGCCGAGCCGACGCGCCCAGCCGAGATCGCGGGTGAGACGGCCCTCGTTGTAGAGGCGGCGCAGCCGCGCCCGCCAGACGTAGCGGTGGAGCGCGCGCGGCACCGCCTCCATCCGGGCGTCGCACAGGGCGTCGGGCTCCTCGCAGCGGGAGCGGATCGTGTCGGCGACGCCGCCGGCCGCGCGGCCGGTGAGGCGGGCCGAGATCAGCACCAGAACCGCCCGGTCGTGACGCACGCGAAAGCCCCGCTGCAGCAGGGCGCCGACGAAGGCGCCGTCCTCGCCGAGCGGGATCTCCGGCATGCCGCCGACCTCACGATAGGCCGGCAGCCGCACGGCGAGCGAGGCGCCGATGGTGGTGCGGTGGCAGGGCCAGGGATCGTGCGGATCGGGATCGATGCGCGCCTCCATCTCGGTGATGAGCGCGTCGTAGGTGTCCTCCAGGCGGCCGCGGGCGGGCAGCGAGGGCGGCAGCAGGGCCGCCTCCTCCGGGATCAGCTCGACCCGGCCGGCGACCGCATCGGCACCCGCCTCCAGGGCGGCGAGGTTGGCCGCGACCCAATCCGGCGGCACGATGCTGTCGGCATCCGTCGTCAGGAGCGTGGCCGCCTCGGCCGTCCCCTCCTCCTCGAGCCACGCCACCGCCGCGTCCATCGCCGCGCGGCGCGCCCATCCGGCATGCGCCCCGGCATGGACGCGCTCGATCACCCGGACCGGGATCGCTAGCCGCGGCACCAGATCGGCCACGATCCGCTCGGTGCCATCGGTGCAGTTGTTGAGGAACAGCACGAGCCCGAGGCGCCCCGGCGGGAGGCCGGCCTGCCCGTCGATCGCCGTCAGGCAGCGGGCGATCCGCTCGGCCTCGTTGCGCACGGGAATGGCGATGATGGTGTCGAGGGTCGGGGAAACGGGCGGCACGGACGGGCTCCGGGAAGGCCGAAGAGAGGCGCCGGACGGACCGGATGCGGTTCCGGCCAGCGCCTCGCGCCCCTCTACGCCACGCTTGATGAACCGCGGCTGATGGTCCCGTGCGGCGGAACAGGGCCCGTCGCCCCCGGTTTCCCGGGCAATCTGCAGCCGTCCGGTCTCGTCCTTCCCTCGTCCTTCCCTGGCCTTCCCGAGCCCGCCGACTTTCGCCGCGAAGCGGGCCACCGGCACGGGCCCGTCGCCCGTGGCTATCCTGTCCGAGCATCAAGGAGATTTCCCGCATGAGCGTCCTGTCCGCCCTCGGTCTGACCTCGGGCAAGAAGGTCCGCTACGCCGTGGTGGCGCTCGGCGACATCTCTCAGGAGGCGATGCTTCCGGGCGTGGCGCATACCGGCAATTCGGAGGTCACGGCCTTCGTCACCGGTGATCCCGAGAAGGCGCGCCGGGTCGGCGAGCGGTACGGTGTGAGCGACACCTACGGCTACGGGCAGTTCGGAGATCTTCTCGCCTCGGGGACCATCGACGCGATCTACCTCGCCACCCCGAACTGGCGCCACGCCGAGTTCGCGATCCCCGCCCTCAAGGCCGGCATCCACGTGCTGGTGGAGAAGCCGCTGGAGATCTCGACGCAGAAATGCCGGGAGATTATGGCGGCCCAGGCCGGATCCTCGGCCAAACTGATGGTCGCCTACCGGCTGCATTTCGAGCCGGCGACGCTGGCCACCATCGACCTGATCCGCTCAGGCGAGCTCGGCGAGATCCTGACCTTCAGCTCGACCTTCACCCAGATGGTCTCGCCGGAGAACCACCGGGCGAAGAGCGGCGTCGAGGCGGGCCCGATCTTCGACATGGGCCCCTACCCGATCAATGCCGTGCGCTACCTGTTCGGTGACGAGCCGACCGAAGTGGTCTCGGCCGTCGGCGTGCGCCACGGGGAGGCCGGGTTCGGCGACTTCGATGACACGGTCGCGGTGACGCTGCGCTTCCCGAACAACCGCCTCGCACAGTTCGTGCTGTCCTATTACGGCAACGTCCTCGATACCTACGCCGTGGTTGGCACCAAGGGCAGCGTCGAGGTCAATCCGGCCTACATGTACGGCAAGCCGCTGGAGCGCACGGTGACGCTCGGCGAGAAGAAGAGCCACGAGAGCTTCAAGAACACCGACCATTTCGGCGGCGAGCTGAAGTATTTCTCGGATTGCATCCTCAACGGCACCGACCCCGAATCCGACGCCGAGGAGGGCTATGCCGACCTGCGGGTGATCGAGGGTATCCTGAAGGCTCTGGAAACCGGCGGGCCGGTGAAGCTGGAGCCGTTCACGCGCGGGCGCCGCATCGACACCGAGGCGCAGAAGCAGACGCTTTCGGCGCAATCCGCTCCGGACCTCGTGAACACCTCCAACCCCGGCAGGGGCAAGGAGAAGGTGCCGAAGAATTGAGATCGTTCCCGGCCAATTGACTCGGGTTCGATTCTCACAACCGGCCTTCCGGGGCGGCTGACGAGCGAAGCCGGAATCCACGACGGGCTTCGACGGAGCCGTGTTTCCCGCATCACGGGTGGATACCGGGTTCCGCTGCGCGGCCCTCCAGATGACGGAAGCCGGCGGCCCCGAAGCGATCAAGCAGAAATCGTCTACGCGTCCTCGAAACGCTCCCATCGCGCCGCAGGGATCTGGAAAACGATGATCTTCCTCTACGGCATCGCCCTGCTCGCGGGCATCGCCACGGCGGTCCAGCCCGGCCAGAGCACGCAACTCGCGCGGTCCTTCGGCGGCGAGCCCTTCGCGGCCGGGCTGGTCTCGATGCTCGTCGGCACCGTCACCATGCTCGCCGTCGGCCTCGCCACGGGGCGGCTGCATCTGCCGGGGCTTCAGCAGGTGGCCGGCACGCCCTGGTGGGCCTGGGGCGGCGGCGTGCTCGGGGCCGGCGTGATCCTGGCCCAGCTCTTCGTCGCGCAGCGGATCGGGGCGGCGACCTTCCTCGGCCTCCTCGTCACCGCGGGCGTCGTTACCTCGATCACCCTCGACCATTTCGGACTCGAGGGCTTCGCGACCCATCCCGCGAGCCTCGCGCGCCTCGTCGGCGGCGGTCTGATGATCGCGGGCGTCGCCCTGGTGGCGCTGTTCTGACACGGACTGCGCCCGATCGAAGCCGAGGGCCGCCTCGGCCAGCCCGCGCGATGGCCGAGCGAGGCCCGCATCCGCTGCTCCGAGAGGAATCGTGCGGATCGGGCCGCGGAGGAGCCGTGACCGGCCCTATTCCGCAGCCAGCCGGGGCGCGGCCGAAGCCGCGGGCGCCGTCCGGGCCCGCTCCAGCGCCGCGTCGAGGGCATCGCTCAGCGAGGTCACGAGCAGGTCGGCCGAGACGGCCCGCCGCAGACGCGCGAGCGAGGCCGGGTCGCGCTCGCGCCAGAAGCCGACGAGGATCGTCGCCCCCGGGGCGGCCTTGCGGGCGCGGCGAATGGTCAGGCGGATCTGCGAGAGGCTGATCGGGTCGAGATAGGAGAAGCAGATCATCGCCGGGCGCTCGCTCTCCGGCACGCCCTCGCGCAGAGCATCGCCCGCCGCCGTCCGTGCACCCAGGCCGTGGCGGGACAGGGTCTGGGCGAGCATCAGGGTGGCCGCCTCGTCGAAGGCGCCCCCGCTCGCCACGCACAGGACCGGTGCCGGGCCGCGCCAGGCCGGGGCCAGATCCTCGGGGGCGAGCACGATGCCGGCCGCGCGCCGATCCGGCCCCACCGCGGCGAAGGCGGCCTCGGCCTCGGCGCCCCTGGGCTTGCGCGAGCGCCGCGGCATGACGCGGCGGCGCGCCTGACCCAGCGCCTCGACCACGGCGCGGAATCCCGCACCCACCTCGCTCTGCCGCTCGCGGTCGAGCATGCCGCGGGCCGCGTCCTCCTGGGCCATGCGCAGGCCGGCCAGGACGACCTCGTCGTAGTAGGTGACGAGCGCCCGCTCCTTGAGGAACAGCCGCCCCTGCTCGATCGCCTCGGCCGGGTCGCCCGCGAGCATGCGCTGATAGAAGATCTCCTGCGGTCCGAGCGCCGGGCGGTCGCCGAGGATCACGTCGAGGAACCACAGCCGCTCGACATGGCGGCCGAGCACCACGAGGCAGACGGTGAGCGGGGTGGCGAGCAGCAGGCCGATCGGCCCCCACAGGAAGGTCCAGATCGTCGCCGCCAGGATCACCGCCACCGGCGAGATGCCGGTCGAGTGCCCGTAGAGCAGCGGCTCGACCACGTGGCCGGCGATCGGCTCGACGATCACGAACAGGATCGCGACCTGGATCGCCATCGACCAGCCGGGATCGACCGCGACCGCGATGGCGAGCGGCAGCACCGCCGAGATCACCGCGCCGATATAGGGCACGAACCGGGCGATGCCGGCAATGACGCCGAACAGGATCGGGCTCGGCACGCCGATGAACCAGAGGCCGACGCCGATCACGAGGCCGAAGGCGAGGTTGAGGATGAGCTGCGCGATGAAGAACCGGCTGAGCCGGGCGGTGGCGTCGTCGATCGCCGCGGTCGTCCGGCGCAGGTCGCTCGATCCCGCGAGCCGGATCGCGCGGTTCCGCAGGTCCTCGCGCTGGAGCAGGATGAAGATCGTGAACAGCAGGATCAGGCCGAGCGTCGCCAGCGGGTGCAGCACGCCGCCCGCCACGCTGCCCAGCGTCGTCAGCAGGCCGGTGCGGGGGGCGTGGATCTCGACCTGCATCGGCCGCTCCGCCGTGCCCAAAGCCGCGCCCGTCTCGGACTCGGTCTTGGTGGGCGGCTGCAACTCCTTGCCGATCTCTTCCGCCATGTCGAAGAAGCCGGAGAAGGTGTCGGACAGGCCGCCGCGCTCGGCGGTGGCGGCGCGCAGGGCCGTGATCTTGTCGCGCAGGGTGAGCGAGTAGCGCGGCAGGTCGGCGGCGAGCTGCGCCGCCTCGCGAGCGATCAGGCTGCCCACCGCCCCCAGCGTTCCGAAGGCGAGCAGCACCACGAGCAGCACCGCCGCCGCCCGCGGCACCCGCAGGCGCCGCAGCCAGCGCACGGCGGGAACGAGGACGAAGCTGAGCAGGATCGCCAGCGCCACCGGCACGAGGATGTCGCGGCCGAGATAGAGCGCGCCGGCGAGGGTCACGACGAGGAGCAGCGAGGCGAGCGTCGTCACCACCGGCAGCGCTTGGCGCAGCAGCCGCGTGGTGACCGGGTCGTTGGTCATGGCGTCCTCATGAAGGCGGACTCACGGGCATCGGGGAGGTGCGGAAGGCCGCACTTCCGGGACCGGACCGGGGGATCGCACGGAGAGCTGCTCCCATCGCGCCCCGCATCCTGAGGGGATACAGCGAGGCCTCGGAGGACTCCGCCCGCCGCGCGATTCTCGGACCGCACTTCGAGGCCGCATCGCGGCCGCGTTGGACGAGGCCGAGGATGAGACGGGAGCCGGGCCGCCGCCCTCAACCCCCCGTTCCGATCGCCGTGCCGATCTGGGTGAGCAGCTTGGGGAAGTCGATCGGCTTCGGATGGTAGTCGTCGCAGCCGGCCTGGATCGCCTTGTCGCGATCGCCCGACATGGCGTGGGCGGTGAGGGCGATGATCGGGATCGTGCGGGTATCGGCGGCGGCCTTGAGGGCACGGGCGGTCGACCAGCCGTCGAGGATCGGCAGGTTCATGTCGAGCAGGATCACGTCGGGCTGGGCCGCGCGGGCCTGCTGCACGCCGGCCTCTCCATCATGGGCAAGCACCACCTCGTAGCCGCGGCGCTTCAGCCGGCGGGAGAGGAAGTCCCAGATCTCCTCGTGATCTTCCACCAGCAGGATTTTTCCCGACACGCCCGAAACCCCTTCCCGCGCCGCACGCGGCTGTCCGCAGCCTGGAGCCCGTTCCGGATATCGGATCGGGAGCAGGCTCCAGGCCTTCGTTTCTGCACCGTCTTTTCCGAAAGCCGGAGGCCACCTTTCGGGACGATGCTCTAACGCGCAAAAACCCGTTGCGGTGTCATGGGGCTGCGCGCAATCCGTAACCCTTGTCATCTTCGTCGCCTTGTCTCGCTCGGCCCGACGCGGTTAAGGGGCTCACGGGCGGATCATGCGGGGCTGGCGCGGTGCGGGATGGCGGGGCGGAGGACGATGATCCGCGCGTCGCGGCGCTGCTCGCGCATCTCGCGGTGCGCGAGGCGCCTTTCGCGATCAGCGGGCGCGACGACCTCGCCGGGCTCGACCTCGGGCACGCCGCCCTGACGGCGCGCCTCGACCCGCAGGCGCCGCCGCGCTGGTGGGCGCGGGACCCGGGCGGGCTCGATCTGGCGCAGGCCGATCTCGCCGATGCCCGGCTGGAGGAGACGGACCTGTCGGGAGCCAACCTGCGCCGCGCCTCGCTCGCGGGTGCGCTCGCGCGCTCCGCCGGCTTCGCGGGCGCCTGCCTGGAAGAGGCCGATTTTGCCGGCGCCGACCTCAGCGGCGCGCGCTTTATCGGAATCGCCGGCGGACAGGCCTCCTTCCGCGAGGCGATGATCGAGGATGCCGACTTCTCCGGCGCGACCATGCGCTTCGCCCGGCTCGACAAGGCGCTGCTCGACGGCGCCCGCTTCGAGGGCGCCGACCTGTGGGGCACCGACTTCTCGGGAGCGGATGCGGACGATTCCGTGTTCCGGAAGGCCCGGCTCGACGAGGCCAACCTCTCCGACTGCAACCTGACCGGCGCCGACTTTTCCGGCGCGAGCCTCAAGAAGGCGCGGCTCGTCGGCTCGCGGCTGCGCGGCGCCAACTTCTCCGACGCGCGGCTCGACGGGGCCGACCTGTCGGGGGCCGACTTTTCCCGCACCAGCCTCGTACGGCTCGATCTCACCGGGTGCCGGCTGCGCCACGCGCGCTTCGCCGGGGCGTGGCTGGAGGGCGTGCGCCTCACCGTCGATCAGCTCGGCGGAGCGGTCGGCGAGGAGATCGCGGGCGAGTACGAGGCGGCGCAGGCGAGCTATCTCGCGCTCGAACGCAACCTCCAGAGCATCGGCAGCCCCGAAGGCGCGAGCTGGGCCTACAAGCGCGGGCGCCGCATGGGCCGCCGCCATGCGGGCTTACGCGCCCGCGAGGCCCTTTCCACCCGCGATTTTCGGGGCACGGTGAGCTATGGCTACCGCTGGATCGCCGACCGCTTTGTCGAGTGGCTGTGCGATTACGGCGAGAGCCTGTCGCGGATCGCCCGCGCCTTCCTCGTCGGCATCCTGCTCTTCGCCGCGGCCTACGGGGCGACGGGCGGGCTGTTCCACGAGGGTGCGAACACCCCGACCTACAACCCCCTCGACCTCGTCAGCTACAGCGCGCTCAACATGATGACCGCCAATCCCCCGGAGATCGGCGTGAAGCCGCTGGGGCGCGTCACCAACCTGCTGGTCGGGCTGCAGGGCGCCGCGGGGATCGTGCTGATGGGCCTGTTCGGCTTCGTCCTCGGCAACCGGCTGCGGCGCTGAGCGGCGGCTCCGACTTTTGATTTCGCATCGCCGCGAAAGCCGGCCACAGCTTTCAACGCGATGCCGGACGGCAGCGTCATGACGGGAGACATCACCGTGACCGTACAGGACGGGAAGGTGCCGGCCACCGGGCCGACCATGGCGGATTTCCGCAACCTCGCCGACGCGCTGCCGCAACTCGCCTGGATCGCCGAGGCCGACGGCAACCTCGTCTGGTACAATCGCCGCTGGTACGACTACACCGGCACCACGCCCGCCGAGATGGCCGATCACGGCTGGCGCAAGCTGCACCACCCGGACCATCTCGAGCGCGCGGCGGCCCGCTTCGCCGCCTGCATCGCGGCCGGGGAATCGTGGCAGGACACCTTCCCCTTGCGCGGCAGGGACGGGCGGTATCGCTGGTTCCTGTCGCTGGCCGAGCCGGTGCGCAACGCCGACGGCGTCATCGTGCGCTGGTACGGCACCAACACCGACGTCACCGAGACGCGCCTCGCGCAGGACGCGCTGGGCCATTCCGAGCAGCGTTTCCGGGCGCTGGTCGATGCCTCCGCCGCCGTGATCTGGAACACCACGGCCGCGGGCGAGCTGATGCCGCCCCAGCCGCGCTGGGCCGCCTATACCGGCCAGGGCGACGAGGCCTACCAGGGCTGGGGCTGGGTCGACGCGGTCCATCCCGACGACCGGGCGCGGGCCGCCGAGGTCTGGGCGGAATGCGTCGAGGCGGTGAAGACCTACGAGGTCGAGTACCGCCTGCGCCGCCACGACGGGGTGTGGCGCGACATGGAGGTGCGCGGCGTGCCGGTGCTCGGCGAGGACGGCACCATCCGCGAATGGGTCGGGCTCAACATTGACATCACCGCCCGCAAGGAAGCCGAGGCCGCGATCGAGCACGCCCGCGCGGCGGCGGAAGCCGCCAATCTCGCGAAAAGCCAGTTCCTGGCCAATATGAGCCACGAGCTGCGCACGCCGCTCTCGGCGGTGATCGGCTATTCCGAGATGCTCGGCGAGGAGCTGGAGGATCTGGGGCAGGCGGAATTGCTGCCGGACCTGCGCAAGATCGAGGCCTCCGCCCGCCACCTGCTCGGCCTCATCAACGACGTGCTCGACATTTCCAAGATCGAGGCCGGGCGGCTGACGCTGGCGGCGGAGAGCTTCGACGTGGCGACGCTGATCGAGGACGTCACCGCCGCGACGCAGAGCCTGATCACGAAGAAGCGCAACCACTTCCGCCTCGACCTCGAAGGCGATCCGACGACCGGCCTGGGTGCGATGCATCAGGACCAGCTGAAGCTGCGCCAGTCGCTGATCAACCTGATCGGCAACGCCGCCAAGTTCTCGGAGGACGGGGAGATCGTCCTCTCCGTGCGGCGCTTCCGGGAGGACGGGGCCGACTGGATGAGCTTTGCCGTCTCCGACACCGGCATCGGCCTGACCGAGGAGCAGATCGGCCGGCTGTTCGAGCGCTTCTCCCAGGCCGACGAATCGACCACGCGCCAGTTCGGCGGCACCGGCCTCGGCCTTGCCATCACCCGCGCCTTCGTCGAGCGCATGGGCGGCACGATCGGCGTCGAGAGCACCTTCGGCGCGGGCGCGACCTTCACGATCCGCCTGCCGGCCGAGATCGACGCCCACGAGGAGGAGGTTGAGGCTGAGAGCGTCGCCGCCCGTGTCCACGAGATCACCGACGGCGAGGCGCATCTGCACGACGTGGTGCTGCTCGTCGACGACGACCCCGCCGCCCGCGACCTGCTCCAGCGCTTCCTCGAACGCGAGGGATTTCGCGTGCGCACCGCCAATGACGGGCGGGCCGGGCTGACCCTGGCCCGGGCGTTGAAGCCCAGGGCGATCCTGCTCGACATCGAGATGCCGCGCATGGACGGCTGGGCGGTGCTGCACGCGATCCGCACCGATCCCGAGATCGCCGAGACCCCGGTGATCATCACCAGCGTGGTCAACGAGTTCAGCCTCGCCCACGTGCTCGGCGCCACCGACTACATGGTCAAGCCCATCGACTGGAGCGCGCTCAAGGAGGCGATGGAGCGCTACCGACCCGTGGACCGCGAGGGCAGCGTGCTCGTGGTCGACGACGATGCGGATGCCCGCGAGCGGGTACGCCGCACGCTCGCGCGCGACGGCTGGCAGGTGCGCGAGGCCGAGAACGGCGCCGCCGCCCTCGAGAGCCTCGACACGGAGCGCCCGAGCCTGATCCTGCTCGACCTGATGATGCCGGTGATGGACGGCTTCGCCTTCCTGCGGGCGCTGCGCGGGCGCCCGGACGGCGACACCATCCCCGTGGTGGTGCTCACCGCCAAGGAGATCACCCCCTCGGAGAGGGAGAGCCTGGGCGCCCAGGCCGACCGGCTGATCATGAAGGGCTCGATGAGCCTGTCCGAGATCGGCCGGCAACTGCGCGACCTCTACGCCCGACAGGACGGCACCCCGCTGCCGGGCAAGATCCAGCGGTTGATCGACAAGCTGCCGCCGTAGCATCGGCCGGCCTTTTTCCGGCCGCCTGCCTCAGGGTGTGGACGGGCGATCGGCGCCAATTCGCGCGCATGCCATCGCCCGCGCCAGCCTCTCGTAGACCCCCGGGTCGGTCATCTGCGCGGCGTTGAAGCGCATGAAGCCGCCGGCCGTCTGCGAGTGGCTGAAGACGTTGCCGGGCGCCAGCACCAAGCCTTCCTGCAGGCCGGCGCGGGCCAGGGCCGCCGCGTCGAGCCCCTCGGGCAGGCGGCACCAGAGAGTGAACCCGCCGCGCGGCACGATCCAGGGCGCGATGCCGAGTGACCCGAGCCGGGCGGTGGCCTCCAAGCGCGCCCGCGACAAGCGGCGGCGCAAACTCTCCAGATGCTTGCGGTAGCTGCCGTCGGCGAGCGTGCCGGCGATCAGCTCGGCGGCAACGGGGCTCGGGCCGCCGAAGCTCGTCGCGACCTGGAGATCGACCAGCGCCTCGATCCAGTCCGGCCGGGCCGCGACGTAGCCGCAGCGGATCGAGGCCGAGAGCGTCTTGGAGAAACTGCCGATGCGGATGACGCGGGCGAGGCCGTCGAGGGCGGCGAGCCGGGGCGAGGGCTCGGGCTCCAGATCGGCGAAGATGTCGTCCTCGACGATCGTGAGGTCGTGGCCCGCCGCGAGCGTCAGGAGCCGGTGAGCGGTCTGCGGCGCGAGCGTCGCGCCGGTCGGATTGTGGAGCGCGGAATTGGTGACGTAGAGGCGCGGGCGATGCTCGGCGAGCGCCGCGGCGAAGGCCGTCAGGTCGGGGCCCGTCGGCGTGTAGGGCACGCCGACGATCCGGACCGCGTGCACGCGCAGCAGGGCCTGGAAGTTGAAGTAGCAGGGATCGTCCACGACCACCGTGTCGCCGGGCCGCAGGAGGAAGCGGCCGATCAGGTCGATGGCCTGCGTGCCCGAGGCGGTGAGCAGCAACTGGTCCGCCCCAGCCTCAATCCCCTCCCCCGCGAGCCGGCGCACGAGGTGGCGGCGTAGGGACAGGGGGCCGCGGGCGGCGCCGTAATCGGTCAGAACCGTGTCCCCGGCCTGCGCGAGGCCGCGCACGGCCCGGCGGAGCGCCGCGTTCGGCATCCACTCGGCCGGAAGCCAGCCGCAGCCCGGCTTCAGCATCTCCGGCCCGGCATCGAGCGATTGACGCGACACCCAGAGCGGATCAATCGCCCGTTCCCGGCGCGGCTCCGCCTCGGCGAGCGCCAGCGGCGAGACCGCACCCGCGACGTAGAAACCGGAGCCCGGCCGGGCCCGGATCAGCCCCTCCGCCGCCAGCCGGTCGTAGGCCTCGACCACGGTCGAGGGCGAGACGCCCATCGTTGCGGCGAAGCCGCGGATCGAGGGCAGCTTCTCCCCCGGCATCAAGGCGCCGCCGGCGAGCTTTCGCCGGATCGCCGTCACCACCGCTCCGATGCGTCCGCCTGCTTCATCCGTCATGTCACGATCATCCGGGCGTACCGATGCAGCGGACCATACAGTTTGGGCAAAACCGTACGTTACTGTTTCTGTCGCGGCCAGGGCCCGCCGGTTAGCCTCTGACGGCTCAAGAGGCGAACGATGCAGGATCATGACAAGAACGAACCGCGCGGGACGAACTGGGACGGCTGGGGCCACGGCTTCCTCGGCGTGATCATCTTCAGCGGGTCGCTGCCGGCCACGCGGCTGGCAGTGGGCGGCTTCACGCCGCTGTTCCTCACCGCCTCGCGCGCCGTGATCGCCGCCGGGCTCGGAGCCGTCCTTCTGGCCCTGCTGCGGCAGAGGCGGCCGGCGCGGGCCGATCTCGGTCCGCTCGCCGTGGTGGCCCTCGGCGTGGTGGTCGGCTTTCCCCTGCTCACGGCGCTGGCCCTGCGGCAGATCACATCGGCCCGCTCCATCGTCTTCATCGGCCTGCTGCCGCTCGCCACGGCCGGGTTCGGTGTGTGGCTGCACGCGTCCGACCGGCCCAAACCCGCCTTCTGGCTGTTCTCGGGCATGGGCAGCCTTCTGGTCGCGAGCTTCGCTCTGGCCCGGGGAGGCGGCGGCGACCTCGCGGGCGACGGGCTGATGCTCGGCGCGATCCTGCTCTGCGGCCTGGGCTATGCCGAGGGCGCGCACCTGTCGCGCCGGCTCGGCGGCTGGCAGGTCATCTCCTGGGCACTCCTGCTGGCCGCTCCTGCCATGGCGGTCCTGGCGCTCGCGACCCTGCCCGAGACCTGGCGCGGCATCGGCCTGCCGGCCTGGGCCGGGCTCGGCTACGTCTCCGTCTTCAGCATGCTGGTCGGCTTCGTGTTCTGGTATCGCGGGCTGGCGCTCGGCGGCATCGCCGGGGTCGGGCAGCTGCAACTGCTCCAGCCCTTCCTCGCCCTCGCGCTGGCCGGCCTCCTGCTGCACGAGCCGGTCGAGGGCGGGATGATCGCGGTCGCCGCCGGGGTGGTGCTGTGCGTCGTCGCGGCCAAGCGCTTCGCCTGAGGCGATCGGTTCAGAAGCCCGACGTCTGATCGAAGTCGAGAAAGGCCGTTTCGATCACGATCTGCGTGCGGCTGATGACTTCGAGCTTGCGCAGGATCTCGGAGACGTGCGCCTTCACGGTCGAGTCGCCGACCTGCAACTCGTAGGCGATCTGCTTGTTGAGCTTGCCCTGGCGGATCATGCCGAGCACCCGCATCTGCTGCGGGGTCAGGCGGGCGACCCGCTCGGCGATCGGCGCCTTGTCGCCGCCCCGCACCGGGGCCGGCGTCGCGGAGAGGTCGGGCGGCATGAACAGGGCGCCGCCGAGCACCTCGGAAATCGCCCGGGTCAGGGTCGCCTTGTCGACGGCCTTCGGCACGAAGCCCGCCGCGCCGTGGCGCAAGGCCTCCTGCATGACGCGCGGTTCGGTGACGCCGGAGACGATCAGGATCGGGACGCGGGGAAAGCGCGCGCGGATCGTGGTGAGCCCCTCGAACCCAGTCACGCCCTGCATCGAGAGGTCGAGCAGGGTCAGGTCGATGGCGGGGTTCCGGTCCAGAACCTCGCAGGCCGCGCGGATGCCGTCGGCCTCGTGCAGCTCCGCCTTCGGAAAGGCCAGGGCGATGGCGCTCGCCAGCGCCTCGCGGAAGAGCGGATGATCGTCGACGAGGAGGAGGCGCAGGGCGTTCTCGCCCGCAAGCGCGGGCAAACCCGTGCTCTCCCTCGTGTCCGGTACGAAGTCCGATGCTGCGGTGGCCGTCATCGCGATCATGCCTTCCGGCGGGGCCGGCCCACGGTCCCTTCCTGGATCTCATAAGGCATTTCGGGCGCGGCCGCCTCTCGACCTTTCGTCCAATGCGAGCCGTCCGGAAAGCCGGAAAGATCCTCGCGGCTGCGATGCGGGAGCGGATGGCGACGCATCCTCGACCCGTGGATGGAGAGCTCCCGACGAAATCCGGGAGGGCGCGGCGTCCGGCGTCACGCCCCTTCGAGGACGAGTTGGCGGCGGCCGGGACGGTGCCCCTCCGAGCCGGTCTCGCGAAAGCCGAGCTTGTGCAGCAGGCCCCAGGAGGCGACGTTGCCCGGCCGGCACTCGGCCACGATCGCCCGGCGCGGAAAGCGGCGGCGCAGCAGGCCGACGATGGCGGAGACCGCCTCCGTCCCGAAGCCGCGCCCGCGGGCGGCACCGCCGATCCAGTAGCCGATCTCGACGGCCCCCTCCCCCCGCAGATGCGTGCCGACGACGCCGACGAGCGGGGTGGTTTCCTCGCGGCTCCAAGCCCCGAGGAACCGGTCGCGTCCGTGCCGGCCGGAGGCGATCAGCGCCTCGGCATCCGCCAGAGTGAAGGGAACCGCAAGGAAATCGACCGCTCCGATGATCGCCGGATCGTCGGTGAGCCTGCGCAGGGCCTGCGCGTCACCCGCGCCGAGCGGCGCGATCGTCAGGCGCGCGGTCTCGAGACCGGGCAGGTCGTTCAGGCTGTCGCGGCGGACGCGGCGGAAGAACATTGTCGGGAAACGATGTGGCACGCGTGACTGAATGAACGCGCCGATGGCGCCGGTTAATCCCGCTCGCCCGAAAAAATATTGGCTCGAAAAAGGCGGTTCGGTCCCGCATGGATAGAGTGCGGGGCGTCGGCGAACCATCGCAGCGGGTGCCGGTTGCCCCGCCAGGAGACCGCGATGAACGATACCCGTGACGACACCCGGTACGAGCCCCAGTCGCCGCTCTCCGTGGCGGCGCGCAGCGCCTGCCCGCGCTGCGGCCGAGGCCACCTGTTCAAGGGGTTTCTGAATCTCGCTCCGCGCTGCGACGTGTGCGGGCTCGACTTCTCCTTCGCCGATCCCGCCGACGGTCCGGCCTTCTTCGTGATGATGACGACGGCGATTCCGGCGGTCGCCTTCGGCCTGTGGCTGGAACTGACCTACGACCCGCCGCTCTGGCTGCACTTCGTCCTGACGCTCCCGGTGGTGCTGATCACCTGCACCCTCCCCTTGCGCTTCTTCAAGGGCTGGCTGGTGGCGAGCCAGTACGTCCACCGGGCCGAGGAGGGACGGCTCGCGCGCCCGGTCCCGCCCTCCGCGCCGACGGCGAAGCCGGACGTGCCCGGCCCGCGCTGAGCCGCGTCGATACGCATTCCCATCGGCGTGTTCCGCGAGGCGCGCTCCGCCCCTCACCGAGGGCGGGGCCGGGTGGCTTCCGCCTCAATCCGGCGGACGCTGCATGATCCCCCTGGGATCGCCGGAAATCGAAAAGCCCGCCCCGAGTGATCGGGGCGGGCTTTTCGTCGTGCGGTCGTCGATCCGGTCGGTCAGTGCGCCGCGGGCGCCGTGGCGGCCGGATGGATCACCATCTCGGTGAACGGGTAGACGTAGGCCTGGAGCATCACGAGACCACCGACGAGGCAGGCCAGCACGATCGAGTGCCAGAACACGAAGCGCAGGATCTTGCTCTCCTGACCGAAATAGCCCGTCGCGGTCGAGGCGACGACGATCGACTGGGCGTCGATCATCTTGCCCATCACGCCGCCGGACGAGTTCGCCGAGGCCATCAGGATGCCCGACAGGCCGAGCTGCTCCGAGGTGATCCGCTGCAGGCCGCCGAACAGCACGTTGGAGGCGGTGTCAGAGCCCGTCAGCGCGACGCCGAGCCAGCCCAGCAGCGTGCCGAAGAACGGGTAGAGGATGCCCGTGCCGGCAAAGGCCAGACCCAGCGTCGCGTCGACGCCGGCGTAGCGGGTGAGCACGCCGAGCGCGAGCATCGCGGCGATGGTGATGAGCGAGTAGCGCAGCACCCAGATCGTCTCGACATAGGCGGTGACGAGGCGCACCGGCGAGAAGCGCATGATCAGGCCGGAGATGATCGCGGCGAAGAGCACGCCCGTGCCGGTGTAGGACATGTAGGTGAAGTTGAAGATCGCGGCCTCGGCCTTCGGCGCAGCCTCCACGGGCGGCACCTTCATGATCATGTTGTGCAGGCCCGGCACCTCGTACTTCCACGAGAAGATCGGGTTCACGATCCCCTTGAACCAGCCGGTACCCCAGATCGCCACGATGATCGAGAGGATGATCCACGGCACCCAGGCCATGAGGATCTCCTGCGAGGAGGCCGAGCGGCCGCCGACATGCACCTTGGGCAGGTCGCCGGGGACGCCCGCGCCGAGGGAGGCGGGCTTGGGCTCGCCGTAGCCGATGGACGGGTCGTGGCCGCGGAGCGCCGGCGAGGTCCAGATCTGGGCCGGGCGCCAAACCTTCAGGAAGGCGACCAGCGCCGCCATCGAGACGAGCGAGGCGCCGATGTCGACGATCCAGGGGTTGATGTAGTTCGAGATCAGGAACTGCGCCGCGGCAAACGAGATGCCGCACACCGCGATCGGCGGCCAGATCGCCATCATGCCGCGGAAGCCCGCGAACACCCAGATCAGCCAGAACGGCACGATCACCGAGAAGAACGGCAGCTGGCGGCCGATCATCGCGCCGAGCACGTAGGGGTCGTAGCCCGTCACCGAAGCGAGACCCTGCACCGGAGCGCCGAGCGCGCCGTAGGCCACGGGGGCGGTATTGGCGATGAGCGAGAGGCCGGAGGCGGCCAGCGGCGAGAAGCCGAGACCGATCAGGATGGCGCCGGTGACGGCCACTGGGGTGCCGAAGCCGCCCGCCCCCTCGAAGAAGGCGCCGAAGGCGAAGGCCACCAGCAGGAGCTGGATGCGCCGGTCCTCGGTGATGCCGGCCACCGATTGCTGGAGGATGGCGAACCATCCCTTCTCCACCGTCAGGCGGTAGAGGAAGATGACGTTGAGGATGATCCAGCCGATCGGAAACATGCCCGTGACGACGCCGAGGATCGTGGCGCGCACGGCGAGATCCGTCGGCATGCCGAAGGCAACCACCGCCACGAGGAAGGCGACGATGAGGGCCAGCACCGCGGCGATGTGGACCTTGATCTTGCCGCTGGCGATCATCCCGAGCAGGGCGATGACCGGCAATGACGCGACGAAGGTCGAGAGCCACTGGCTCCCAAATGGATCGTAGACCTGATTCCAGGGGGTCACGGGTGTCGGCCTCCTCCCACGCCCCGATCTTCCGCCGGAGCCTTCTGGCACAGGGTGCTAGCAGAGCCGCCAAGCTCGCTCAACGCACGACATCATGTATTCAATCCGTATCCCGGCCGATGTTGGCCGGGTGACGCTTTTTCGCACCGGCGGCGGCCGAAGCAATGCGGCGTCAGGGAAGAGGCCTTTTCACGCCGGCGTGAGCCGATTGCTCGACACAACCAGGAACTGGGTCGGAAAACGCCGGTTCCCGCCTTGTGCCTCCGGGCGACCTCCGAACGCAGCGAGAGGAAACTCCTCCCATGTTCATGCGCGTCGACAAGCTACAAGCCGAGCTTCCCGCCCCGAAACGCAAGGATCCGAACGCGGCCGCCGCGCTGCAGGAGCTGCTCGGCGGCAAGTACGGGGAGATGTCCACGCTCGGGAACTACATGTTCCAGAGCTTCAATTTTCGCAGCAAGGACAAGCTCAAACCGTTCTACAGCCTGGTCGCCAGCATCACCGCGGAGGAACTCGGCCATGTCGAGCTCGTGAGCAACGGCGTGGCCATGCTCAACAACGGCCCCGACAACGACGGCGATGCGACGGATGGCGGCGACATCTCGGGCGCGCCCTTCGAGGACATGAAGGACATCCGCCTCGCTGCGGCCTTTCTCTCGAACGGCGGCGGCTCGGCGCCGATCAACAGCAACGGCGCACCCTGGAACAACGACTTCATCACCTCGACGGGCAATGTCGTCGTCGACCTGCTGCACAATTTCCACCTCGAATGCGGGGCCCGTCTGCACAAGCTACGGGTGTACGAGACCCTGTCCGATCCGACCGGGCGCGAGGTCTGCGGCTACCTGCTGGTCCGCGGCTCGGTTCATGCCCACGCCTATGCCCTGGCGCTGAAGCAGATCACCGGCGTCGATCTCGACAAGTTCCTGCCGACGCCGAACATCAATCTCGACAAGATCCCCGAGTGTCAGAAGTACCTCCAGGAGGGTTCGCACCGCCGGCTCTACACCTGGAGTCCGAACGACTACCGGGACATTGCCGGGATCTGGAACAGCAGCGAGCACGCGCTGCCGGGCGATCCGCCGGGCGAGCTGGAAGTCGTCGAGGGCATGCCCGACGGCGGCAAGATCCACCAGCTCACCGGCATTCCCTCGGCCTTCGCACCGGACTACGCGCCGGAGGAGATGTTCGAGATCGCGCAGAAGCTGACGAAGAAGGCACGCTGAGGCGACCATCGGCGGCCGGCCGGAACGCCGGCCGCCAATCCGGCGGGGCGTCAGCCCACGAGATCATCCAGGGAAACCCCGAGAGCCGCGGCGAGCTTGCCGTAGGTTTCGACGGTACCCTCCCGTGCTCCCGTCTCGATCTGTGACAGGTACGCCTGTGCCAGACCGGCCTGTTTGGCGAGTGCGGCCCCGCTCAGGCCGCGGTGCTCGCGCCAGATGCGGACACGGTTCTCACCGGAAATGAGACGCTCGACGAGAGCAGCCGGAAGCAGCTCTTCATCGCCGGCAGCGAGCTTGCGCCGAAACTCCGCGACGGCGGTCCGGTCCGCATTGTCTTCAGCGGCTGCGACCAGCGCCTCGAAATCCGCCTCGGGCATCAGCACAAGTCGTTCGCCGCCGGGCGTCGTGATGATCTGCCTGGTCATGATCGTCGTATCTTCACCCGTCAGTCATAAGCGTCACCCCGTGGTGCGATCCTGATGACCGCAACCACGATACCGTCCTCTGTGAAGAGCACGCGCCAATCCCCGACGCGCAGACGCAGGACACCTTGCTCGCCTCGAAGCGCTTTCACGTTGTTGGCGAGTGACTCGGGTGCGGCCGCATACTGCTCGAATTTAAGGCGAATCTTTCGAGTGACGTCGGGCGGGAGCCGAAGCAGGGCCTTCAAGGCAGCTTTGCTGTAGAGGACCGCGGCCATGCGACATGCATAGCAAAATGCTATAGAATAGCAATTTGCTATCGAATGCAGGCGCAATTCGGATGATCGCCGGCTCTCTCCCGCACTCTCACCGCCCAGTGCGCGCCGCCCGCCACAGCCGCCAGAGGCGGCGCCAGCGGGGGATCTCGATCACGCTGTTGAGCGGGTCGTAGCCGGGGCGCTCCATCGCCGCGAGATAGGGCTCGACCAGCGCCGTCGGCAGGTAGGCGGGCCGGGCGGCCGGCGCGATGGTGGCGCGGGCGGCCTCGCAGGCGGCGAGATGGCGGCGCGCCAAGGCCCGCAGCTCGGCGCAGGTGCGCACGAGGCCGGGTCCGCCGCGGCCCGAGACGATGTCCTCGCGGGTGACCCCGTTCTGCCGCAGCAGGTCGCCCGGCAGGTAGACCTGTCCCTGGCGCGCGTGCCAGGGCAGAGCCCGCAGGAGGCCGGTGATGCCGTAGGCGACACCGGCATGGCCGGCCGCCGCCGCGCCGCCGGGCTCGGCCCCGTCGGCGAGCACGAGGCCGGAGAGGCGGATCAGCGCCGAGGCGGTCTCGCCGCAATAGCCCTCCAGATCGTTCACCCGGGGCATCGGGTCGTCGTAGAGGTCGAAGACCCGGGCATCGATCAGGTCGACGAAGGGCTGGCGCCCGAGGCGGCGGGTGACGATGGCGTCCTCCAACGCCGCGGCGACGGGATTGGCCCGCACGTCGCCCCGCGCCTCGCCCTGGAGCGCGTCGCGCCACCATTGCAGCCGGATCTCGCCGGCCATCGGGTTCGAGGCCGCCTCTCGCACGCGGGCGATGGTCAGGCTGAAGGCGGCCAGCGCGAACAGGTGCGGCCGGAAGGCGGCCGGCGCGAACAACGTCGCGAAGTAGCGGTCGGGGTCGCCCGCGCGCACCAGCTCCTCGCAGTGCCGGAAGGCGAAGGCGAGCCCGCCATTGCCGGCCTCCGGGCTCGTCTCGGTTCGGGTCTCGGGGCGCGTCATGGAGCGGGGCTCATGCGGCGTTCTAAGGCTCAAGCAACGGCGATCAGCGCGGCCGCGACCTTGCGGTTCTCGGCCATCAGGATGTTGTAGGTGCGCGCCGCCGCCCCCGTCTGCATGGTGTCGAGGCCGATACCCGCGGCCTTGAGGCGCTGGCGCAGGGCCTCGGGCAAGAAGACGATATCGGCGCCGGTGCCGATGAGGAGCAGTTCGATGGCCTCGGCCTCGGCGAGGACGGGCGACAGGCTCGGCCCGTCGATGGCGGAGGGCGCGCTCACATCCCAGGCGCGCACGCCCGAGGGCAGCAGCAGGATCGAGCCGCGATGGGACATCTGCCCGAAGCGGAAGCCGCCATTGCCGTAGGCGTCGATGCCGTGGCGGCCGGGCAGGAAGCCGTCGTGGATCTGCCCCGGTACCCGTCCCTCGCTCACGCCGCGTCTCCCCTCATCGCGTCCCGGACGAAATCGGACGCGCCGGCGCCGCCCTCGACCGCCGCGGCTGCGGGGACCGTGTCGAACCGGTATCCCGCGGCGCGCCGCACGCCCCGCCCTACTCCGCCGCCTGCGGCAGGCCGGATTCGCGCTGCGACGCCTTCGCCCCCGAGAGACGCAGGCCGATATAGATCAGTGCCGGCGTGGAGACGAAAATCGCCGAGTAGGTGCAGATCACCACGCCGCAGAGCATCACCACGGCAAACCCCTTGATCGCCTCGCCGCCGAACAGCACCAGCGCCACCAGCGACAGCGTGGTCGAGAGCGAAGTCATCACCGTGCGCGACATGGTGGAGTTGATCGAGAGATTCAGCAGCTCGACCACCGGAATGGTCTTGTAGCGGCGCATCAGCTCGCGGGTACGGTCGAACACCACCACCGTCTCGTTGAGCGAGTAGCCGACGATGGTCAGGATCGCGGCGATCGAGGTCATGTTGAACTCGATGCGGGTGATGATGAAGATGCCCACCGTGAGCACGATGTCGTGCAGGGTGCCGACGATGGCGCCGAGCGCCAGCTCCCGCTCGAAGCGGAACCACAGGTAGAGCAGCACCGCCAGCACCGAGAGGACCACGCCGATCGTGCCGGACTGCACCAGCTCGCCGGAGACGCGCGGGCCCACCGTCTCGGTGCGGCGGAAATCGTACTGCGCGTCGAAGGCGGCATGCGCCTTCTGCATCACCGCGGTCTGGCCCTGCTCGCCCGGCTGGAGCGGAAAGCGCACCA
This sequence comes from Methylorubrum populi, assembly GCF_002355515.1. Taxonomy (NCBI): domain Bacteria; kingdom Pseudomonadati; phylum Pseudomonadota; class Alphaproteobacteria; order Hyphomicrobiales; family Methylobacteriaceae; genus Methylorubrum; species Methylorubrum populi. The sequence continues at coordinate 4,887,830 of NZ_AP014809.1, forward strand.
GCACCTGCCCCTGGCCGCCGAGTTCCTGCACCTCGGTCTCGCCGAAGCCGAAGCCGTTGGCGGTGTGGCGGATCTCGGCGACGTCCGCCGTCTGCCCGGGTTTGGCCTGCAGCTCGACCAGGGTGCCGCCCTTGAAATCGATGCCGAAATTGAGCCCGACCGTGACGAACAGCAGCACGGTCACCACCGACATCACCGCCGAGAGCGGGAAGGTGACGCGCCGGAACCGCATGAAGTCGAAATGCGATTCGTCGGGCCAGAGGCGGAGCAGGCGCATGGTCGGTCTCGGATCATGAAGGCCGGCGCGCCGCGCCTGAGCCTTCGAAGCGGTGTCCGCGGCCCGCTTCATGCGGACCGCCTCAAATCCCCGGGCGGGGGTCGATCAGAACGGCAGGGCCTTGGGCCGGAACCAGTTGTACCACACCGCGATCATCATGCGGGTCAGGGTCACGGCGGTGATGACGGTGGTGAGGATGCCGAGGATGAACACCACGGCGAAGCCCTTCACCGGGCCGGAACCCATGAAGAACAGGAGCAGGGCGGCGATCGCCATGGTCGAGTTCGAATCGATGATGGTGGCAAACGCCCGGTCGAAGCCCGCCTGGAGCGCCGAGACCAGGGACCGTCCGGCGCGGGATTCCTCGCGCATGCGCTCGTAGATCAGCACGTTGGAATCGACCGCGGTGCCGATGGTGAGCACGATGCCGGCGATGCCGGGCAGCGTCATCGTCGCCTCCAGCACCGACATCAGGCCGAGGATCAGGCCCACATGGACGATGAGCGCGATGTTGGCGATGAAGCCGAAGGTGCCGTAGGTCGCGAACATGAAGGCGATGACGAGCCCGGCGGCGACCAGCGTCGCCATCTTGCCGGCCTCGATCGAGTCGCGGCCGAGGCCGGGGCCGACGACGCGGCGCTCGACCACGGTGAGCTTGGCCGGCAGCGCGCCCGCCCGCAGCAGCACCGAGAGGTCGTTGGCGTCCTTGACGGTGAAGTTGCCGGTGATCTGGCCCGAGCCGCCGGTGATCGCCGAGCGGATCACGGGGGCCGACTGGATCACCCCGTCGAGCACGATCGCCATCCGGCGGCCGACATTCTCCGAGGTCGCCTGACCGAAGCGCTGGGCGCCGCGCAGGTTGAACTTGAAGCTCACCATCGGCTCGTGGGTCTGCGGGTCGAAGGCGGGCTGGGCGTCGGTGAGATCGCTGCCATCGGCCATGACGCGGCGCTCGACCGGCACCTTGGCGCCGCCCTCGTCCTTCGAGGGCAGCAGATCGACGTCGCCGGAGGGCGAATCGGCCAGCATGCGGAATTCGAGCTTGGCGGTCTTGCCGAGCTGGTCCTCCAGCTCCTGCGGGTTCTGCAGGCCGGGCACTTGGACGAGGATGCGGTCGGCGCCCTGCTGCTGGATCGACGGCTCCTTGGTGCCGCCGAAATCGATGCGCTTGCGCACCACTTCGATCGCCTGGGTGACGGCGCGGCGGGTGCGGTCGTTGACGCCGGCATCCGTCAGGACGAGCTGGATCGTGCCGTTCTCGGCCTCGTTGACCGTCAGCGTCTGGCCGCCGGCGGCGAGCGGATTGTTGATCGGCTGGGCGAGCTCGCGCAGCTTCGGCATCACCTTGGCGCGGGCCGCCGCATCGGGGATGCGCAGCTCCACCCCGCGGTTGATCACGCGGATGCCGCCCTCGGGCGAGACGGAGGCCTCGCGCAGGATGCGGCGCACGTCGTCGCGCAGGCCCGTGACCATCGAGCGGACGAGGTCGGGCTGGTCGATTTCCAGGAGGATCTGCGAACCGCCCTGGAGGTCAAGGCCGAGCACGATCGCCCGGGTCGGCACCATCCACTGGATCGGCTTCGGCAGTGCGTTGACGAAGGCCTCGCGCTGCTCCTTCGAGAAAAAGCTCGGCACCGCGAGGCTCAGACCGATCAGGATGATGGCCAGGGTCGCGAAAATCTTGGTTCTCGAGAAGCGCAGCATCCGCCCGGTTCCGACTTTTCTGTCATGGGTGCCGGGCGTTTGAGGACCGGCACGCGCGTGTGGCGCCTCAGGAGGCCTTGACCGGGGCGCCCTTGACGCGGACCTCGGAGATCATCGTGCGCACCACCTTCACGCGCACGTTCGGGGCGATCTCGACCTCGATCTCCGAGGCGTCGTCCGCGACCTTGGTGACCCGGCCGACAAGGCCGCCCGTGGTCACGATGGTGTCCTCGCGGCGGACGTTCTTCACCATGTTCTGGTGATCCTTGAGCCGGCGCTGCTGCGGGCGCAGGATCAGGAAGTACATGATCACGAAGATCAGGACGAAAGGTACGAATTGCAACGCGACATCCGCGCCGCTTCCGGCACCGGCTCCTTGCGCGAAGGCGGGGGTGATCAACGCCGAACACTCCTGATCGAGGGCATGCGGCCCGTGAGGCCCGGCGACGCCGGAGCCTTGCGACGACGAGCCTGCCGAAAAGCGCGCGGACTATAGCGACGGGCGATTCGAAAGCAACGGCAGGGTGGTGCATCCGCCGCCGCGGTCCGGTGGTTCCCCTTTCGTCCGCCCTCGGCCTAAAAGGCGCCACCGCAGCGAGGGCCGCCGCCCTCCCCCCGCAACCGGACCCGCCCATCATGGCCGCAGAGCCGACGCCCGCCGACCTTCTCCCGCTCCTGGAACGGATCGCCGCAGCCCTGGAGCGCGCCGCCCCGCCCATCGTCCCGAAGGTGGATACGAGTGCCGCCGACGCCTTTCTCTGGGGGCCCGAGCGCCGGCTGATCGCGGTGCCGCGGGTCAACCGGGTCGAGATCGGCATCCTCACCGGCATCGACCGGGCCCGCGACATATTGGTCGAGAACACCGAGCGCTTCGCCCGCGGACTGCCTGCCAACAACGCCCTGCTGTGGGGCGCGCGCGGCATGGGCAAGTCCTCGCTGGTCAAGGCGGCCCATGCCGAGATCAACGCCCGGCGGCCCGAGGGCGCGCTACCGATGAAGCTCGTGGAGATCCACCGCGAGGACATCGAGGCCCTGCCGGAACTGATGAGCCTGCTGCGCAACGACCCGCACCGCTGGCTGGTTTTCTGCGACGACCTCTCGTTCGACGCCGACGACACCTCGTACAAGTCGCTCAAGACGGCGCTGGACGGCGGGATCGAGGGCCGGCCCGGCAACGTGCTGTTCTACGCCACCTCGAACCGGCGCCACCTGCTCGCCCGCGAGATGGTCGAGAACGAGCGCTCCACCGCGATCAATCCCGGCGAGGCGGTGGAGGAGAAGGTCTCGCTCTCCGACCGCTTCGGCCTCTGGCTCGGCTTCCACAAATGCAGCCAGGACGAATATCTGGCGATGATCCGCGCCTACGTGGAGCGCCACGGTCTCAAGGCGGAGCCGGACCGGGTGCGGGCCGAGGCGCTCGAATGGGCCACCACCCGCGGCTCGCGCTCGGGGCGCACGGCGTTCCAGTTCATCCAGGATCTGGCGGGGCGGCTCGGGCAGCGGCTCGACGGCTAAGTTTTTCAGACGCTCCAGTTCGCTGCGCCCCCCTCCCCGCAGGCGGGGAGAGGGCCAAAAACAAAACGGCGGCTCCTCGCGGAGCCGCCGTTTCCGTTTGACGTCAGGAGAAAACTCAGCCGCCGAGATGGGGCATCGGATCGACCGGGGTCGCGCCCTTGCGCAGCTCGAAATGGAGCTGGGGCGAGGTGACGTTGCCGGTCGCGCCCGACTTGGCGATGGTCTGGCCGCGCTTCACCTTCTCGCCGGGGCGCACGTCCAGCTCGCCGTTATGGGCGTAGGCCGAGACGTAGCCGTTGTTGTGCCGCACCAGAACCAGCTTGCCGTAGCCCTTCACGTCGGAGCCGGCATAGGCGACCGTGCCGTCCTCGGCGGCCTTGACCGGGGTGCCCTCGGGCACGGCGATGTTGATGCCCTCGTTGCCGCTCGAGCCGTAGCCGTTGATGATCCGGCCCTTGGCCGGCCAGCGGAACGACTCGGCCGGCGCCTGCGGGGCCGCCGCGGCAGGGATCGGGGCCGAAGCATCGGCGCTGGCGACCTTCACCGGGGCGGCTTCCTTCGCGGGCGCCTTGGCGGCTTCCTTGCTCTCCTTGGCGGCGGCCTTGGCGGCCGCTTCCGCGGCGCGGGCCTCGGCGAGCTTCTTGGCGGCGTCCGCCTTGGCCTGCTTGGCCTCGGCCTCCGCCTTGCGAGCGGCCTCCGCCTTTGCTGCCTCCTTGGCGACGTCCTTCGGATCGGGCTTCGTCTCGGCCTTGACCGTCTTCTCAGCGCCCTTCTGGCCCGGACGCGGATGCGCCTTGGCGTCGGCCACCTTCTTCGCTTCCGCGAGCTTCTTCGACTGCGCCGCCTTCTCCGCGGCCTTGGCCTCGGCCGCCTTCGCCTCGGCGATCTTGGCTGCGGCGGCTTGGCGCTCGGCCTCGCGGCGGGCGTCGGCCGCCTTCGCGGCGGCAGCCTCGGCGGCGCGCTTCTCCGCGGCCTTTTCGGCGGCCTTGTCGACAGGCTTGCCGAACTGGAGCTTGGGCTGCGGCGCCGGGGCGCGCGGCGTCATCGCGCGGCCCGAATCCGGGTTCAGGCCCGACACGCTGCTCGCCATGCCGCCCGAGATCGGTTCGGCAGTCGCCACGCGGGTCGCGGCCCGGGGCGCGGCGGCGCTCATCGCGCCGGGGCGCGGCGACAGGGCCGGGCCGGGGGCGGGCAGCGCCTGCGACTGGATCCGCGGTGTGCGGATCGCCGGGGCCGCCGCCATCTCACCCTCGCTCCCCTCCGCCGGCAGGCTGCCGGTGGCCGAGGGCTCGCCCGAAAGCGAGGCGAACGGGTTGGTGAAGGGATCGCCGAGGCGCGAGGCGTCGGACGAGCAGGCGGCGGTGCCGCCGCCGATCATTCCGATGAGGGCGAAGCGCGACAGCGTCCTCAAGCCCAGAACTTTCCCCCGAACCGGCATCGACGCACCCGTTTGAACACTGACGCAACGTGATGCGCTATTCAAACGGGATTCAGGTTAAGCAACCGTTCCCGAGATCGATGCAGGGGTCAGTTTCGCGCCTGTTCCGTAAAGGTTGAGGAATCCTGGTGACGGCGCCGGTTGCATCTTCGCTGTGCGCAGCCGTTTCCGCCCCCTCCCCGCCGCCGCGTGATCGGGCACGAGCCGCTACGGTGCGAGCGCCCGCCCCGGGGTGAGCGGGCCGAGGCGCAGGGTCGGCCCTTCCGACCGCGCAAAAGCCGCCGCGCCGTCGCGGGTCAGGGTCACCAGCCGGCTTCCCCGCCCGGTCCAGAACCCGGCGACCAGCCGCCCGCCGGATTTGAGCGCGGCGGGAAGGTGCGGGGGCAGCGCGGCGAGGCTGCCGTTCAGGAGGATGCGGTCGTAGCTGCCGCCTCGGACGACCTCCGGCGCCAGCCCGTCGGCGGTCTCGACGGCGGCGGCGTCGAAATCGTGCCCGAGATGCGCCCGCGCGGCGCGGGCAAGCCCCTCGTAGCGCTCCAGGCTGCGCACATGGGCCGCGCCCAGCCGCACCAGCAGGGCGGTGACGTAGCCCGTGCCCGTGCCGACCTCCAGCACCCGAACGCCGGGGGTGATGTCGAGGGCGCCGAGCATGGCGGCGACGATGCTCGGTGCCGTCATGGTCTGACCGCAGGCGAGCGGCAGGGCGATGTCCCGCCGGGCGTGTGTGCGCAGGGCCGGCGGGGCGAAGCGCTCCCGCGGCACTCGCTCCATCGCCCGCAGCACGGCGGTGTCGCGCACGCCCCGCTCGCGCAGCGCCAGCACGAAGGCGGCGTTGCCGGTCGCCGCTTCCAGCTCTTGCGCCGGATCCTGCGTCAGCCCGGTCGCGTCCGGCTCCTCACCCTCAGGAGGCATGGGGCCCCAGGCGGCCGCCGGATCGACCGCCTCCGCTCACGGCCGGAACGCCGCGGCGAAGCGGGTCAGTTCCGGCTCGTCGGTGAGGTCGAGCCGCAGCGGCGTCACCGAGATGCGGTTCTCGGCGATCGCCTTGAGATCCGTGCCGTTGCCGGGCTCGAACCGCGCCTTGGCGAAGGCGAGCCAGAAATAGGGATTGCCGCGCCCGTCGTGGCGGGCGTCGATCTGCAGGAGCGCCTGGTTGCGCTGGCCCTGCGCCGAGACCGCCACGCCCTGCACCTGATCCGGATCGCAATCCGGGAAGTTGACGTTGACGAGGATGCCGGGCTCGATCCCGATCTCCAGGATCTTGCGGATCACCTGCGGCCCGTGCGCGGCGGCGCAGGACCATTTCAGGTTGGCCCGCCCGCCCGCGCCGTAGGCTTGGCTCAGCGCGATCGCGCGGATGCCGAGGATGGTGCCCTCCATGGCGCCGGCGATGGTGCCGGAATAGGTCACGTCCTCGGCGACGTTCTGGCCGCGGTTGACTCCCGACAGCACCAGATCCGGCCGGTGGTCCTTGAGGATGTGCGACACCCCCATGATCACGCAGTCGGAGGGCGTGCCCTTCACCGCGAACCGCTTCTCGGAGACCTGCCGCAGGCGCAGCGGATCGTTGAGCGAGAGCGAGTGCGAGACGCCGGACTGATCGTATTCGGGCGCGACCACCCAGACGTCGTCGCTGAGCTCGCGGGCGATTCCCTCCAGCGTCTCCAGGCCCGGCGCGTGGATGCCGTCGTCGTTGGTGACCAGGATGCGCATCAGGTGTTCGGTCCCTCGATCCGGTTCAGGCCGCCCATGTAGGGCTGGAGCACCGACGGAATCGTGACGCTGCCGTCGGGGTTCTGGTAGTTTTCCATCACGGCGATCAGGGCGCGGCCGACGGCGACGCCGGAGCCGTTGAGCGTGTGGACGAAGCCGACCCCCCTACCCTCCTTGGCCCGGTAGCGCGCATTCATTCGCCGCGCCTGGAACTCGCCGCAGACCGAGCAGGACGAAATCTCGCGAAACGTCTGCTGGCCCGGCACCCAGACCTCGATGTCGTAGGTCTTCTGGCTGGCAAAGCCCATATCGCCGGTGCAGAGCGTCATCACCCGGTAGGTCAGGTCGAGTTTCTGCAGCACGGCCTCGGCGCAGGCGAGCATCCGCTCGTGCTCCTCGGCGGATTTCTCCGGCGCGGTGATCGAGACCAGCTCGACTTTGTTGAACTGGTGCTGGCGCAGCATGCCGCGGGTATCGCGCCCCGCCGCCCCGGCCTCGGCGCGGAAGCAGGGAGTGAGCGCGGTGAAGCGCAGGGGCAGCTCGTCCTCGGCCAGGATGCTTTCGCGCACGAGGTTGGTGAGCGGGACTTCCGCCGTGGGGATCAGCCAAAAGCCGTCGCCCGCCGCAAACTGGTCGTCGCGGAACTTCGGCAACTGCGCCGTTCCGAACATCGCCTCGTCGCGCACGAGAACAGGCGGCACCACTTCCGTGTAACCATGCTCGCCGGTGTGCAGGTCGAGCATGAATTGGCCGAGCGCCCGCTCCAGCCGGGCGAGCTGGCCCTTGAGCACCACGAAGCGCGAGCCGGAGAGTTTCGCGGCGGCCTCGAAATCCATCAGCCCGGTGGCCTCACCCAACTCGAAATGCTGGCGGCCCTGCACCAAGCGCTCGCGGGAGGCGTCGAAGCGGCGGTACTCGACATTGCCGTGCTCGTCGGCGCCGGGGGGAACGTCCTCCTTCGGCCGATTCGGGATCGCGGCGAGGCGCTCGTCGAGGACCTTGGCGGCTTGCGCCTGCGCCGCGTCCAGCGCCGGCGCCTCTTCCTTCAGGCGGGCGACCTCGGCCATCAATTCGGCGGCGCGGGCCTCGTCCTTGGCCTTCTTGGCGGCGCCGATCTCCTTGGACAGCGCGTTGCGCCGCTCCTGGGCCGCTTGCGCCGCCGAGACGGCGCCCTTGCGCGCATCGTCGAGGGCGATCAACTCGGCGCTCAGGGGCAAGAGGCCGCGGCGCTCCAGATCGCGGTCGAAGGCCTCCGGGTTCTCGCGGATGGCGCGGATGTCGTGCATTTCGGGGCTCTTGAGGTCTTGTGCGCGCGAGGGCCCCGCTTTGCCGCATCGCCCCCCGCATCACAAGAGCGGCCGCGCCGGCCCGCCGCGTGCCGGCGCGGCCCCCCGGTGCGCCGGTCGGGGCCCGAAGCGCCGGATTTCCGGCAAAAGTGAATGGGACGATTCGGCAAGAGTCTTTGCGAATGATCCCGCCACTCTCGCTTGTGGATCGCTGAGGTCGCCACCATTTCGTTGGAAAGTCAGCACTTTTTCGCGCTTCCGGCAGGAAGCGGCCGCCTTCGAGCCCCAGCGTGGCCGTTTCTGAGAGCAATCTATGAGAAATATAAGTGTAGGGTCCGCTTGAATTGCGCCCAACGGATTGTCTATATCAAGGGCGTCGAACACGAGGGGCCCGGCAATCGAACGGCCACCACCTCAGTTCGAGGTGAAGCGGTGATAAAGCCGACCTTCGTATTCAAATTGCTACCAGGAGACACGCCATGAAGTGGTCTGCCCCCGTCGTTGCCGAGATCTGCGTCGGCATGGAAGTCACCTCTTACGAGTCCGCCGAGATCGACACCTTCAACTGAGAAGGCGTCGCCGGTCCTAGACCGGTCCGGTTTTGATCCATTCGTCCAGCAGGAGAAACGTCATGAAGTGGTCCGCTCCCGTCGTTGCCGAGATCTGCGTCGGCATGGAAGTCACCTCCTACGAGTCCGCCGAGATCGACACCTTCAACTAAGAAGGCTGTCGCCGGGCTCATCCGGTGAAATCGAGGGCGCTGCCTGAAAGGACGGCGCCCTTTTTTCGTTCGCGGCGTCGCAACGGCAAGCGGAAAGACCCGAGGGTTCTGTCATGAACCCTCGGGTCTTTCCGCTGTTCGAGGGGCTCGCTTCGGCTTGTCCTGCACGCCACCGTCGCGAGCGTCAGCAAGGCGATCGTCGGAAAACCCGATCAGGGACGAGAGCGGATCGGGTCGAGCCGGAAGCGCGTGCAAGTCCGGTGTTCCGGACTTGCGCATTTTAGGGCGAATTCGCGCGCTTCCGCTCTCAGAGGCGGTAGCGGATCTGGTCGGTCCAGAAGCGCTCCAGCCGGGTGAGCGCCTGGTTCAGGCGTCCGAAATCGTCTTCCGAGATGCCGCCGATCGGCTGGATCGTGCGGGCGTGCTTGTCGTAGAGGCCCTGGATCAGGTCGTGGATCTCGCGGCCCTTGGGCGTCAGGCTGATGCGCACCGAGCGGCGGTCGGTCTTGGAGCGGGCGTGGTGCAGGAAACCGGCCTCGACCAGCTTCTTGACGTTGTAGGACACGTTCGAGCCGAGATAGTAGCCCTTGGAGCGCAGCTCGCTCGCCGTCAGCTCCTTGTCGCCGATGTTGTAGAGCAGGAGCGCCTGGACGCTGTTGACGTCCTCCCGGCCGCGCCGGTCGAACTCGTCCTTGATGACGTCGAGGAGACGGCGGTGCAGCCGCTCCACGAGGTGCAGCGCTTCGAGATAGGAGCCGGCGGCGCCCTGGGTCTCGGGGGTCGTCTCGGTGGTCTTGAGGGCGGTGTTGGCGGCCTTCGTGCTCATCGTGGTGCCTTCCTGTCGGTTCGTGCCGGCTCTTGCTGGCCGGCCTCGCTTATGAGGTGAACCTAGGCCGCACCGATGAAAGCCGATTTAAGCGACAGGATGAACTCGCGATTTACTTCTGTCGGTAAATGCAAAATGAAACGATGATGTTGACCTCCTGTTCAGCCTACATCGCGCGCCGCCAGCCAGGATAACACGAAGTAAACGGCGACAATGCTTGCCTGCACTGCGATCAGCGGCACCGACATCGGCAGGAGCTGCGGCGTCAGCAGCGCCAGGGTGAGCGCCGAGGTCGCGGCGAGCAGCCAGACCACCCCGCCCCAGGCGCTCGTCAGCCACAGGCCGACCGCCGCCACGAAGTCGATCACCGCGAAGTAGACGATCGCCGATTGCCGCCCCATCGGCAGGTCGGCGAACGGCGTCCGGCCGGGAATCAGGTCCAGGATCTCGCCCCAGGTGGCGAGGCCCTTGGCGAGCCAGACCAGGGCGGTGATGCGCATGAACCAGACCAGCACCACGTCCCAGCGGGTCTGCGCCCGCGGCGCGGTGCCCTCGATCCGGTCGCCATTTCCGGCACTCGGGCGCCCGCGCCCGTCGAGGGTGCTGCCCACCTTGCTCAACGCCCTCACGTCCGGTCTCCCGGGTCTGCTCCCGCGGCCGGCATTGGGCCGCAGGGGCCCTGGCTGCCGTCGAAGCGCGGGTCGGCCTCTTCGGGCGGGCCGAAGGCGGCTTCGATCTCCGCGCCGTCGACCTCTTCGAGGGAGGCGGGGCGCCAGTCCGGCCGGTTGTCCTTGTCGATGATCACCGCCCGCACGCCCTCGTAGAAATCGTGCCCGCGCATCACGCGCTCGGCCAACCGGTACTCGGCGAGGATGGCCTCGGCAAAGTCGAGGTCGCCGCCCCGGCGCATCAGCGCCTGGGCAATGATCAGGCTGGTGGGCGAACGGGTGCGGATCGTCGCCGCGCTCGCCTCCGCGAAGGTCGAGCCCTCCCGGGCCGCGGCGTCGAGGCGGGCGAGCACCTCCTCGACGGTGTCGGCGGAAAAGCAGGCATCGATCAGCGCCCGTTCCGCGACGAGAGGACCGGTCTCCATCCCCGGCGCGTCGAGGCCGTCGAGGGCGTCGGCGATCGCTCCGCCCGCCGCCAGCCGGTCGATGATCGTCTCGAAATCGGCCGCCCGCGCCGCGTGGGTCGCCAATCCCACGGCGAGCGCGTCGCCCGCGCCGATCCGGGCACCCGTCAGCGCGAGGTAGCGCCCGGTGCAGCCGGGCAGTCGCGGCAGGGCGTAGGTCGCGCCGACATCGGGAAAGAAGCCGATGCCGGTCTCGGGCATGGCGAAGCTGTAGCTCTCGGCCGCCACCCGCACGTCGCCGTGCAGGGAGATGCCGACGCCCCCGCCCATGACGATGCCCTCGATCAGGGCGATGTAGGGCTTGGGATAGGTCTTCACGGTGGCGTCGAGCCAGTATTCGCTGCGCCAGAACGCCATCACGTCGGCGTGCCGCCCGGCCCGGCCCAGGGCGTGGATCCGGCGGATGTCGCCGCCCGCGCAGAAGGCCCGCCCGCCCGAGCCGCGCACGACGACCCGGCTGATCCGCGCATCCGCGGCCCAGGCCCGGAGCTGGCGGTGCATCGCCTCCACCATCGGCAGGGTCAGGGCATTGAGCGCCCGCGGCCGCATCAGGGTGATCAGCCCGGCCTCGCCGCGTGTCTCGAAAACGATCTCGGGCTCGGCCGCATCCGCTCGCACGTCCTCTCGCACGCTACCTGGCCCACCCGACATTCCGCGCTCCACCGCCGCGCTCCTCTCCGCCACCCCGCTCCCGGGCGGACGCCCGCTGCCCGGCGGCGCGATCGTCGCGGGTACCGGCCGGGCGGGCCTCTTAGACGAAGTCCCGGCGGCAGCGTCAACGCGGCGCGCCGCATCCGGCCCGCTCTCCGCCGAGCCGCGGACGCTCGGCGGGATCTCCTCGGCGGAATGTCCTCAGCGGGAGATCTCCAGCGGGATCGCGGGAAGATCCGCAGCGAAGCGGGAGCCTGCCCTGCGGCAATGGCGCCTTTCGGGTCCAAATCGGGATGTGGTAGGCGCATCGGCCGTGGCCGCGCGTTCCGCGGCGCTCTCCCCACCGATCCGCCCTGAGGGGGAAACCTCCGGCCGCCGGACGGTTTTTGGGGATGCGAGCCTGGAATGCTTCGCCTCGGGCCATCGCCGATCGACTTGCCGTCGACCATGGCTCTGACGTCTTTAGTCGTGATGCGCGCTTTACCCCCGAGCCGGCGCACCCTTCGGCTCGAGAGCGCGCTGGAGCACCGGAGTCCTGAGGGCCATGTCAGACGCCACCCCGCGCCCGCTCGCCATCGAAACCGCGCGCGAGGCCGCACCGGGCTCGGGGCCGCTGAGCCTCACCCAGCGTCCGCGCCGCAACCGCAAGGCGGAGTGGTCGCGCCGCCTCGTGCGCGAGCATACCCTCACCGTCGATGACCTGATCTGGCCGCTCTTCGTGATCGAGGGGGAGCGGCGGCGCGAGCCGATCGCCTCGATGCCCGGCGTCGAGCGCCTGAGCGTGGACGAGGTCGTGCGCGAGGCCGAGCGCGCGGCGAAGCTCGGCATCCCGCTGGTCTCGTTCTTCCCCTACACCGAGCCGGGCCTGCGCGATGCTACCGGCTCCGAGGCCCTGAACCGCGAGAACCTCGTCTGCCGGGCGGTGCGGGCGGTGAAGCGGGCGGTGCCCGAGATCGGCGTGATGACGGATGTCGCGCTCGACCCCTATACCAGCCACGGCCATGACGGCCTGATCGAGGACGGTGCGATCCTCAACGACGAGACGGTCGCGGTGCTGGTCGAGCAGAGCCTGATCCAGGCCGAGGCCGGCACCGACATCATCGCGCCCTCCGACATGATGGACGGGCGCGTGGGCGCGATCCGCACCGGCCTCGACCGGGCGGGCTTCCGCGACGTGCAGATCATGGCCTACGCCGCCAAGTATGCCAGCGCCTTCTACGGCCCGTTCCGCGACGCCATCGGCACCAAGGCGGCGCTGGTCGGCGACAAGCGCACCTACCAGATGGATCCCGGCAACGCCTCCGAGGCCCTGCGCGAGGTGGCCCTCGACCTGGCCGAGGGGGCCGACTCGGTGATGGTCAAGCCGGGCCTGCCCTACCTCGACATCATCACCCGGGTGAAGACGGAGTTCGGCGTGCCGACCTTCGCCTATCAGGTCTCGGGCGAGTACGCGATGATCGAGGCCGCCGCCCGCAACGGCTGGCTCGACGGCGAGCGCGCGATGACCGAGAGCCTGCTCGCCTTCAAGCGCGCGGGTGCCGACGGGGTCCTGACCTACTACGCCCCCCGCGTCGCCGAGCGTCTGCGCGCGGGCGCCTGAGGGCCGGGCCGGCCGAGACGGCGGGAGCGGGACGAACGTGCTTCGGGGCCGCCGGGGCGCCGCGCTGGCGACCGCCCTCCTTTTCTGGCTCGCGGCCGGATCCGGCTGCGATACCGCGCTCGACGCGCGCCGGGCGACGCTCTGCCGCCGGGCGGTGCCGGCCTTGGCTCCCCCCGGAGCCGAGATCGACCTGCTCAGGGTCGGGCCGGGGGCGAGCCGCGGCAGCGTGCGCGTCGATTACCGCCTCGTCGGCGGGAGCGGCGCGTTGCCGAAGGCCGAGGCGACCCGGCCCCGCCATCTCGTCTGCCATTTCGGCGCGGGCGACGACCTCACCGCGCTCACGACCGAGCAGGGACCGGTGACCGGCGCCTCGCTCTACCTGCTCAGGCGCTATTATCTCGCGACGCCCGAGGCCGAGGCCGCCGATCCGGGAGCCCGATGAGGGCGGGCGGCTCGCTCCCGCCTCCTCTCGCCAGTGCCGCTCTCGCCAGGGCCGCTCTTGGCATCGCCGCGCCGTCTCCCCACTTGATCGAACGTGCACGCAACGGTCGAGGAAGCGGCGGCCATGACGGATTTCCAGCCCGGTTATCACCCCGGCTACACCAACCCGGCGGGGATGCAGGGCTCCGGCGGATTCCCGGTGCCCTACGTTCGCGCCAGTCTCGGCGGGCGCACGGTCGCCTACCTGCTCGACCTCGCCTTCATCTTCGTATTCACGGCCGTGCTCGCCACCGCGATCGCGATCCTCGGCGTGCTCACCTTCGGCTTCGCCTGGATGCTGTTCCCGATCCTCGGCATCAGCGGCATTCTCTACAGCGCGATCACCGTCGGCGGCCCCAAGCAGAGCACGCTGGGCATGCGCATGCTCGGCCTGCGGGTGGTGGCGCCCGAGAGCGGCCGGCCGGTGGATTTCCTGACGGCGGCGGTTCATGCGCTGCTGTTCTACGTGGCGATCTCGACCTTCCTGCTTTGGTGCCTCGACGTTCTGTTCGGCCTCGTCCGCTCCGACCGGCGCCTCGGCCACGACCTGCTGCTCGGCCTCGCGGTCGTGCGTGACTGATCCCTCCTTCGGCTGAGGGGATGGCGGCGGAAAGACGCCGCAAAGACGCCGCCACGGCTCATCAATCCGGTTGAGCGCCGCCGTGATCCCGCTACATTGACGGTGGCCTCGGCGTCCGATGCCGCCGGCCCCGAGGGCGAGCCTTCCGAGCGTGACGAGTCATCCGCGCGACACCCCGCAATTCTACCTCACGGCCCCCTCCCCGTGCCCCTATCTGCCGGGCCAGGAGGAGCGGAAGGTGTTCACCCACCTCGTCGGGCGCCGTGCGCGCGACCTCAATGAGATCCTGACCCAGGGCGGCTTCCGCCGCTCGCAGACCATCGCCTACCGCCCGGCCTGCGAAACCTGCCGTGCCTGCGTCTCGGTGCGGGTCGTGGTCGAGGATTTCGCCATTACCGGAAGCCAGCGGCGCATCCTCCAGCGCAATGCCGGGCTGATCGGCACGCCGGAGCCGAACCGCCCGGCCTCGGAGCAGTACGCCCTGTTCCGCCGCTATCTCGACGCCCGCCACGGCGACGGCGGCATGGTCGACATGACCGTGCTCGACTACGCGATGATGATCGAGGACAGCCACGTCGACACGCATCTCGTGGTCTACCGCGAGCGCGGCCCCGACAGCGCGATCCACGGCCGCGGTGTCGGCGCCCCGGTCGCCGTCTGCCTCACCGACGTGCTCGCCGACGGCCTGTCGATGGTCTACTCGTTCTACGATCCCGCGCAGGCCAGCCGCTCGCTGGGCACCTACATGATCCTCGACCACATCCAGCGCGCCCGCGCGCTCGGCCTCCCGTATCTCTATCTCGGCTACTGGGTCGATGGCTCCCGCAAGATGGACTACAAGGCCAAGTTCCTGCCGCAGGAGCGGCTGATGCCGCAGGGCTGGGTGCGGGTGGAGTAGCGGGCGAGCGTTGCTGCCTCAGCCGTCTGCCGCGATCACTCCTGAGTCCACTTCACCACCCGCGCCGGATTGCCGGCCACGACCGCGCAGGGCGGAACATCACGGGTCACCACCGCGCCTGCGCCGATCACCACCCCGTCGCCCACCTTGATGCCGGGCAGGAGGATCGCGCCGCCGCCGATCCACACGTCGTCGCCGATGGTGACCGGCCGGGCCGATTCCCAGAAGGCGGCCCGCGCGGCGCGGTCCAGGGGATGCTCGGCGGTGTAGATCTGCACAGCCGGGGCGATCTGCGCCCGGTGGCCGATCGTGATCGGGGCGCAGTCGAGGAAGACGCAGTTGAAGTTGCAGAAGAAGTCGTCGCCGACCGTGATGTTGCTGCCGTAGTCGCAGGCGAAGCCGGGACAGATCGTCGGGTTGCGGCCGGCCGATCCCAGGAGCTCCCGGACCACCGCCTCGCGGCCCGCCGCATGCTCGGGCTCCATGGTGTTCAGCCGCAGCAGCCGCCGCTTGGCGGCGTTGCGCAGCTCGACCAATTCCGGATCGTCGCCGCGATAGGGCTTTCCGGCGAGCATCAGCTCGCGGGCGGTCTCGGCCATGTCAGCCTCCCCAATCCGAAGGTATCAGCCGCGGCTGGCGCGGAAGGTGTCGCAGGACTTGGTCTGCCCGCTCTTATAGCCGGTCATGAACCAGCGCATCCGCTGCTCGGACGAGCCGTGGGTGAAGGAATCCGGCACGGCGTAGCCCTGCGACTTCTCTTGGAGCTTGTCGTCGCCGATGGCGCTGGCGGCGTTCAACGCCTCCTGGATGTCGCTCTGGTCGAGGGAATTCCAGCGGTCGTTGGAGTTCTTGGCCCAGACGCCGGCGAGGCAGTCGGCCATCAGTTCCACGCGCACGGAGAGCTGGTTCGCCTCCGTCTTGCTGCTCGCGTTCTGCTGGCGGTTCTGCACCTTGCCGAGGATGCCGAGCACGTCCTGCACGTGGTGGCCGACCTCGTGGGCGATGACGTAGGCGTAGGCGAAGTCGCCCTTCACGCCGAACTTCGTCTGCATCTCCTTGAAGAAGCCCAGGTCGATATAGACCTTCTTATCGAGCGGACAGTAGAACGGACCCATCGCGGCCTGGGCCATGCCGCAGCCCGATCGGGTGCCGCCCTGGTAGAGCACCATCGTGGTCGGTGTGTATTGCCGCCCGGTCTGGTTCGGCAGGATCTCCTTCCAGACGTCTTCGGTGTTGCCGAGGATTTTCGACGCGAACTGGCCGGCGCGGTCGGTCGGCGCCTCGCGGCGGCGCGCCTGCGTCTCGGGATCGACCCGCTGCTCGCGCTGCTGCCCGCCGCCGGCCATTTGCTGGGCGCCGCCGAGCAGGATCGCCGGATTGATGCCGGTGACCCAGGAGATCAGCAGCACCACGACGATGGTGCCGATGCCCAGGCCCCCCATGCCGCCGCCGGGAAAGCCGCCGCCGCCACCCTCGCCGCGCCGGTCCTCGACGTTCTCAGAGGCGCGAAAATCGTCCCAGCGCATAGAGTCTCCCGCCGCCCGCATCATGCCCGGCCTGATCCGGATGCCGGGCTTGGTTTCTAGAATGGCTGCGCGGAGGCTACGGTTCCGCTTCCGCCCGTCCCCGGGCCTACTTGCCCGGAGCGCTCCCGTCGAGGGCGCTCTTCAGCATGCGGAAGTCGCGCCAGGCCAGCCGCTTCTGCACCGGCTGGCGCAGCAGGTAGGCCGGGTGCAGGGTGGCGAGCGCACGGATCTCGCGGCCATCCCCGAAGCGGTAGGGGTAGAAGCGCCCGCGCGCTTTCAGGATGCCGTCCTTGGTGCCGGTCAGCGTCTGCGTCGCGGGCGCGCCGAGGCAGACGAGGATGTCGGGATTGGCGAGTTCGATCTGGCGCTCGACGAAGGGGCGGCAGATCGAGATCTCCTGCGGGGTCGGGTTGCGGTTGCCCGGCGGGCGCCAGGGCACGACGTTGGAGATGTAGGCGCTCGACCGATCGAGGCCGATCGCCGCCATCATCCGGTCGAGGAGCTGGCCGGAGCGGCCCATGAACGGCTTGCCGATCCGGTCCTCGTCGGCACCCGGCGCCTCGCCGACGAACATCACCCGCGCCTGCGGATTGCCGTCGGCGAAGACGAGGTTCTTGGCGGTGAAGCGCAGGCCGCAGCCCTCGAAGCCGCGCAGCAGCGCCTCCAGCTCCTCGAGCGTCGTCATCTGCGCGGCGCGCGCCCGGGCGTCGTCCGCGGCCTCGCCGGGCTTGGCGCCGGCGGCATTGCCGTAGGTGCGGGCGGGTTCCCGCGGCGGCGGATCGCGGCTCGGCAGCTCGCGCCGGAACTCTATGGGCGCGTCCTCGCCGGAGGGAGATTCCCGGCGCGGCGGCGGATCGCGGCGCGGGGCCGGCTCGGCCCGCGGGGCGGCGGCCTGGGCCGCCTCGGCCTCGGCGAAACGGTCGTGGGGCCGCTCGTCGAGGGCCGCGTCGACGCCCGCCTCGACGTGGAAGTCGAGGTAGGAGATCAGGTCGGCCCTGGCGTCGCTATCCGCGTGGTTCGCAGTCATCTTTTCCATGTGGCGTGGAAGCGCCCTGTGGACAACGTCGGATGGCGCCCGGGCGCGCCCCGCGGATCGTCGCACGGGCGCAGCCTCCGCATCCCCTGCGCCCGCCTGACGCTACCCGAACAGACTTGCCTTCCTACCTTGGAATCGCTTGAGAGACATCTTGACAATGGATAGGGCCGCAGCGGCGTAAGACGGCGTCCAACGAGCGGTTGCAGGAGGAATGAGGATGGCGTTGCCC
Organism: Methylorubrum populi; assembly: GCF_002355515.1. Lineage (NCBI taxonomy): Bacteria > Pseudomonadati > Pseudomonadota > Alphaproteobacteria > Hyphomicrobiales > Methylobacteriaceae > Methylorubrum > Methylorubrum populi. Next base: position 4,905,442 of record NZ_AP014809.1, read on the forward strand.
GAACGCGAAGGCATGGATTTCGACGTGGTGATCGTCGGCGCGGGACCCGCCGGCCTCGCCGCCGCGATCCGTCTCAAGCAGCTCTCCGCGGAGAAGGGCGAGGAGATCTCGGTGGTCGTCGTGGAGAAGGGCGGCGAGGTCGGCGCGCACATCCTCTCCGGCGCCGTGGTCGATCCGATCGGCCTCGATACCCTGCTGCCCGAATGGCGCGACGATCCCGAGCGCCCGCTCAAGACGGCGGTGGAGCGCGACGAGTTCCTGTTCCTCACCAAGAACAGCGGCGTCAGCATGCCGAACCTGTTCTTTCCCAAGTTGCTGTCGAACCATGGTAATTTCGTCGGCTCGCTCTCGAACACCGTCAAGTGGCTCGGCGCCAGGGCGGAAGGGCTCGGCGTCGAGATCTATCCCGGCTTCCCGGCCTCCGAAGTGCTCTATGACGAGCGCGGTACGGTGACCGGCATCGCCACGGGTGATCTCGGCATCTCCCGCACCGGCGATCCGCGCGACGACTTCACCCGCGGCATGGAGCTTCGGGCCAAGTACACGGTGTTCGGCGAGGGGGCGCGCGGCTCGCTCACCAAGACGCTCATCGAAAAGTTCGGGCTCAACCGCAACAGCGACCACCAGAAGTACGGCCTCGGCGTGAAGGAGCTGTGGCAGCTCAGCTCCGACAAGTTCGAGCCGGGGCTGGTGCAGCACACGATGGGCTGGCCGCTGCCGAACAAGGCCGGCGGCGGCTCGTGGCTCTACCACTTCGACGACAACCTGCTCTCGGTCGGCTTCGTCACGCATCTGAACTACGAGAACCCGACCCTGTCGCCGTTCGAGGAGTTCCAGCGCTTCAAGACCCATCCGATGATCCGCGAGACGTTCGAGGGCGCCAAGCGGATCGGCTACGGCGCCCGCGCGATCATGGAGGGTGGCTGGCAGTCGGTGCCCAAGCTCGTCTTCCCCGGCGGCTGCCTCGTCGGCGATTCCGCCGGCTTCGTGAACGTGCCGCGCATCAAGGGCTCGCACAACGCGATCCTGTCCGGCATCCAGGCGGCGGACGCGATCTTCGACGCGCTGGTCGCCGGCCGCCAGGGCGACGAGCTGACCGCCTACGAGGAGGGCTGGCGCGACAGCCCGATTGGGCGCGATCTCAAGCCGGTGCGCAACGTCAAGCCGCTCTGGTCGAAGTACGGCACCCTCGTCGGCGTCGGCCTTGGCGGCCTCGACATGTGGATGAATTCGATCGCCAACGCCTCGCTGTTCGGGACGCTGGGCCACGGCAAGCCGGACTATGCCTGCCTGAAACCGCTCTCGCAGGTGACGCCGATCGTCTACCCGAAGCCCGACGGCAAGCTCACCTTCGACCGGCTCTCCTCGGTGTATCTCTCGAACACCAACCACGAGGAGGACCAGCCGCCCCACCTCAAGGTGAAGGATATGGAGCTGCAGAAGGCGTCCGAGCACGACGTCTATGGCGGTCCGTCCAGCCGCTACTGCCCGGCCGGCGTCTACGAGTGGGTCGAGGATGCCTCGGCCAGCGACGGCGTGCGCTTCCAGATCAACGCGCAGAACTGCGTCCACTGCAAGACGTGCGACATCAAGGACCCGAACCAGAACATCAACTGGGTCACCCCGGAGGGGCCGGGCGGGCCGAACTACACCAACCTGTAGGACGCAGGGCCGCCCGCGCGAGCGGAGCGATCCGGCGGCGCGGTCCGATCCGGCAGGGTCGCGCCCTGGATCGCTTCGGCTCCGCGTCGCGACGACGGGCGGCGCTATCGTGTCCCGTAAAGCTCGCGCCATGCCGGCAGGTCGAGGCACGGCAGCCGGGTCGCGGTGTGGACGCCGATGGCCACCGCCCGCGCCAGCGTCTCCGCCGCCGCCGCACCGAGGCGGGCGAGGTCGGCCACCTCATCCCCGAGCGGCACTGCACCGGTGGCGACGGCGAACACGACGTCCCCGTCGAGCGGTGTGTGCGCCGGGTGGATCGCCCGCGCGAGGCCGTCCTGGGCGGCGATGGCGAGGCGCTTGGCCTGGGCTTTGGTGAGCGCCGCGTCGGTGGCGACGACGGCGAGCGTCGTGTTGGCGCCGGGCAGCGGCGCGCGCGGCCACGACAGGGCGTCGTCGGGCAACGGCGCCGGCAGGCCGAGGCCGCCGAACTCGCCGTCGCGCTCGAACGGGGCGGCCCAGAAATGCGGCCCCTGCCCCATCGTCACCCGGCCGAAGGCGTTGACCGCCACCAGCGCGCCGACCTGCGCCGAGAGCCCCGGCACCGTGCTCGAGGCCGAGCCGAGACCGCCCTTGAGGTTGGCGGTGCGGGCACCGAACCCGGCCCCGACCGAGCCAAGCGGAAAGGCTCCGCCGCGCGCAACTTCAGCCGCCGCGTAGCCGAGATCGCGGTAGGGCGGGTAGCGGCCCCACGCCTTGTCGCCGCCGTTGAGCAGATCGAACAGGATGGCGCCGGGCACGATCGGCACCCGCACGTCGCCGACCGCGAAGCCGCGCCCGGCCTCCCTGAGGTAGGCAACCACGCCCGCCGCCGCGTCGAGCCCGAAAGCCGAGCCGCCCGACAGGACGAGGGCGTCGACCGCCTGCACGGTGGCGGCCGGATCGAGCAGGTCGGTCTCGCGGGTGCCGGGGCCGCCGCCGCGCACGTCCACCGCGCAGGTGCAGGGCGTGTCGAAGACGAGGGCGGTGACGCCGCTCGCGACCCGCTCGTCCTCCGCGTGGCCGACGCGGATCCCGGAAATGTCGGTGATGCGGCTGAGGGATGCGGGCAAGGATCGTCCTGGGTTCGGGCACCGCCGGAACCGTGCCCGGTCCCGTCGGATCGGTCATGCCCGGACTGTCTGTGCGATGCCCTCCGTCACGCCGAGACGGCACCGTCTCCGGAGAGTGAGTCGACGTCAGGTGAAGTCAAGGAAGCCCTTCAGGTTTTTGTTCATGACGCTTCTTCTGTTGAGTTCGAACACGCCGATGCCGTTGTTGCTGCCGTCGTTGTTCGTGTTGCCCTCGATCGTCGTGAGGGAGCCGCCGTTGGCGTTCTTGACGAAGCCCGTATGTCCCATGCCGCGGCCGTAATCGAGGATGAAGACCTGCCCGGACTTGACCAGACTCGGGTTGGCGATGGCGGCACTGCGGGTGATGATGTGCTGGGGCGACCGGCTTTTGACCCTGTTCCAGGCGGTCATGACGCTGCCTGTCTTCGGACAGGGATTGCTGATTCCGGCGTCACGGGCCGCCCGATCGAAGCACCAGTAGACGAACGCCATGCACCAGAACAGTCGCGGAGGAAGGCCGACGGAGGCGAGATACGCCCTGACCTCCGGACCGTCGTTCGATCCGACCGGGTGCTCGCGAACGCCGACCTGCGAGAGGGCTTTGCCGAGGGCCGCGCCCGCCAGACCGGCCGGTGCGGGATTGGTTGATTCGCCTCCGAAGATCGTGCGCCATGTCAGCGGCCCGATCTCTCCGTCGACGACCAGGGGCTGCCCGCCCCTGCTCACGTTCTGAGCCTGAAACAACTTCACGAGCGCCGCGAACTTGCCGTCGTACCGCGTCGGCGGCGGTGCGATCACGTATCCCTTCGCTGACAAGCCAGCATAGATCGTCGCAACGAGAGTTGTATCCGCCTCGCCGATCTTGATAATTCGTCCGGGATACTTCATCGAATCCTCCTCTTCGGGAGGAGAAAATCCAATTCCATGACTATTTGGGTCAACGAATATATGATCTAAATCGTTGATATTTTGCGGTGCCTCGAAATCGCGTCGTAGGCGTACAGGCCCAACGCCAGCCAGATCAGCCCGAACAGCACGATGCGGTCGGGCGTCAGGGTCTCGCCGTAGACGAGCGTGCTGAGCCCCATCAGGCAGGAGGGCGCGATGTACTGCATCAGCCCGAGGGTCGCGAGCGTCAGCCGGGTCGCGGCGGCGGCGAACCAGATCAGCGGCAGCGCCGTGGTCACGCCGGTGAGCGCCAGCAGCCCCCAGGTGCGGGCGTCGTCGGGCACGGGCGGGGCAGCGAAGGCGAGATAGGCCAAAGCCGCGGGGAGCAGCAGGAAGGTCTCGGCGCAGAAGCCGACGATGCCGTCGACGGCGACGAGTTTGCGCACGAGTCCGTAGAGCGCGAAGGTGACCGCGAGCCCGAGCGACAGCAGCGGCAGGCGCCCCGCCATCGCCACCGCGATCACCACGCCGAGCACGACGATGGCGACCGCCGCCACCTGGATCGGGCGCAGGCGCTCGCCGAGGACGAGGGCGCCGAGCGCCACCGAGACCAGCGGGTTGATGAAGTAGCCGAGACTCGCATCGAGCATGTGCCCGCTCGTCACCGCCAGGAGGTAGAGCATCCAGTTGATCGCGATCAGGGCCGCCGAGACGAGAAGTCCGGCATGGCGCGGCCGCAGGGGGAACGGGTTGGCGAGCCGCCTGCGCAGCAGCGCGATCAGGCCGGTGACGAGCAGCGCCGACCAGAGGATGCGCTGCGCCAGGATCGTTCCCGGCGGGATGCCGTCGAGCAGCCGGAAATGCACCGGGACGACGAGGCCCCAGCTCAGATAGGCGGCGAGCGCGTAGATCAGGCCCACGATGTCTCGGTCGGCGGCGTGGCGGGGCGCCGCTTGTAGCCCGGACCGGGGCCGCGGTCAGCGCTTGCGGGCGGGCGCCGGGGCGATCTCGCCGCGCATCAGGGCGTTGAGGCGCTCGGTGTCGAAGCCGGTGAGCATGCGGTCCTTCTTCGACTCCGCCGCCGGCCCCTGGGTCACCGTGCCGGTCGTGACGGGATCGGGCAGGATCGGGGCGGCCCGCGCGATCGTCGGGGCCGGCGCGGCGGCGACCGCCTGATGCATGAGGCGGTCCGCACTCACAAGGACGACCGACAGCGTGCCGAAGACGATGACCGTTCCGAAGGCGATGACGCGCAGGATGCTCACGATGGGGAACTCGGATACGCGGGCGACGCGGGAGCGTGAACGGCGGCCCCCGGAAACAGGATGCGCCCGCTGTCGTTAACGAACCGGACGGCCGGGCCCGCCGCGGACCGGCCCTATTCAGGACAACCGGCAAAGGATCGCGCCATGAACGAGCAGGCGACGGCGAGCGACAGCCCCTTCATCCAGGGCCGCAACGCTCGCCTCTACGGCAAGGGCATCGAGGCGTGCCCCTATCCGGAGGGCTCCCAGGACCGCGCGGCCTGGCTCCAGGCCTACGAGGAGGCGGCCGCCGACGACCCGGCGGAGTGACGCCCGTCTTGACGCTTCCGGCCCCGGAGGGCTGAAAGGGCCGCAACGCCTGCTCACTTCCTCCGAGGCCGATGTCCAAGACCCCTCCCCGCGACCGCGGCCGCTTCGGCGCCGACACCCGCCTCGTGCTCGCCGGGCGCGACCCTGGCGCCCAGCACGGCTTCGTCAACACGCCGATCTATCGCGGCTCGACGGTCCTCTACCCGACCTACGACGACATCAAGCATCGGCGCGGGCGCTACAATTACGGCACCTCCGGCACGCCGACGATGGACGCGCTGTGCGAGGCGTGGAGCGAGATCGCGGGTGCCGCCGGCACGGTGCTGGCGCCGTCCGGCCTCTCCGCCCTGACGCTGGCGCTGATGACCTGCGTCAGCGCGGGCGACCACCTCCTCGTCACCGATTCCGCCTACCGCCCGACCCGGATCTTCTGCGACGGCGTGCTGAAGCGCTACGGCGTCGAGGTCGAATATTTCGACCCGGTGATCGGCGCGGGCATCGCGGGCCTGATGCGCGAAAACACCCGCGCCGTGCTCGTGGAGGCGCCGGGCTCGCAGACCTTCGAGATGCAGGACGTGCCGGCCATCGCCGAGGCCATGCACGCCCGCGGCGGCACGGTGGTGATGGACAATACCTGGGCGACGCCGCTGCTGTTCCCGCCGCACGAGCGCGGCGTCGATCTCGCGGTGGAAGCCGGCACCAAGTATCTCAGCGGCGGCTCCGACCTGCTGCTCGGCCTCGTCTCGGCCAACGCCAAGCACTACCCGGCGCTCAAGCGGACCTACGAGCACTTCGCCAACTGCCCCGGCCCCGAGGACATTTTTCTGGGGCTTCGCGGCCTGCGCACCATGGGCCTGCGCCTGCGCGAGCACGGCGCCCGCGGGCTCGCCATGGCCGAGTGGTTCCAGGCCCGTCCCGAGGTGCTGCGGGTGCTGCATCCGGCACTGCCCGACGATCCCGGCCACGCGATCTGGAAGCGCGACTTCTCCGGCGCCTCGGGCCTGTTCGGGGTGATCCTCAAACCCGTCTCCGAGGAGGCTTTGGCCACTTTCCTCGACGGGCTCGAACTGTTCGGGATGGGCTTTTCCTGGGGCGGCTTCGAGAGCCTCGTCATCCCCTTCGACCCGACCGTGTACCGCACCGCCACCCGCTGGCAGCCGGGCGGCCCGGCGCTCCGCTTCCATATCGGGCTGGAGGATCCGGAGGATCTGAAGGCGGATCTGGAAGCCGGTTTCGCGCGGATGGCCGGCTTGGCCCGCGGTTGAACCGCGGCCAATTCGAGAGAGCCGGGACGGGAGAGGGGGCCAGCCGTTGACTCGGCTTTGCGCCCGTTGCCGCCGCCCGGCTCGCACCTCACGCTTGGGCGGATCCGGGCCTCAGGCCGCTGAGCCGGCCCGTGGCCCCATTCCTCGTCAGGGATGCGAGTCCACGGAGGCTGCGACCGAAGCGCGATGCCATCGTCAGCCGAATACGTCGGATGCCGGGCGAGGCGTTCAAGCGCTGCACTGCATCTCGACGGTGTTCTTCTCGAGAGGATCCTTCTCGAGGGTGTTTTTCGGCGATGAAGACTCGGACAGCATCTGTTTGAGTTCACTGCGGGGCATCGGCCTGCCGAGATGGTAGCCTTGAAAGAGATCCGCGCCGAAGGACGATACGAGGTCGATCTGCCACGCCTCTTCGACGCCTTCCACGATCGGTCTCTGGGCGCAGTTGTTGACCAAATCGATGATGTTCTTGAGCAGCTTCGCCCCGCGCGGCGTGTCGCAGCTCTGCACGAAGAAACGGTCGATCTTCACCATATCGAAGCGCAGTTCGCTCAGGCATGTGAGGCCGGCAAACCCTGTCCCGAAATCATCCAGCCAGACGCGGATCCCTGTCGCGTTGAGCCGGTCCATCAGCCGGGCGACTTCTGGGTTGCCACTGATCTGTCCGCTCTCGGTGATCTCCAGGGCAAGACGTGACGGAGCGATACCGGCCGCACGGACGATGGCTTCGACCGAACTGATGAAGTTCGGGTCGGCAATCTGCCGTGCGGAGATGTTCACGCTGACGATGGACAGTTCGGGTTCGCTCGCGAGCAGGTCGCAAGCCTGACGCAGGATCCATGCGCCCATTTCGAGGATGGCGCCTGTGCGCTCGGCGATCGGGATGAACGTGTCGGGGGAAACCGCTCGGCCTTGCGTGTCCTTGAGCCGCATGAGCGTCTCCGCGGCCCAGACGCGTCCGCTCGAGACATCGATGATGGGCTGGAAGACCGCGGAAATGCGCCCGTCCGTGACGGCCGCTCGAAGCATCTCCGCATTGAGATCGTCGCTCTCAGCGCTGTGGAGCATCCTCGCATTGAAGATGCGCGCGCGATTGCGGCCTTCTTCCTTGGCGACATAGAGAGCGTTGTCAGCGGCGGAAATCGCACGCTCCGGCTTGTCGGCCGCGACATCCGCCGAGAACGCCGCTCCGATGCTCACCGTAACGTTGGAGAGAAGATCCCGCCGTGCGGCATGGGGGATCTGCAACGACTCGACGGCCTGACGCACCTCCTCGGCGAATTCGAGAACCGTTTCGGCCGAATCGGCCTGAAAGAGCGCCGCGAACTCCTCGCCTCCGAAGCGCCCGAGGGCATATTGCCTCTTCTCGGCCGCGCCGCGCATCGCCTCCCCCAGGGTGGCAAGGCAGCTATCCCCCCGCTGATGCCCGTAGCGGTCATTGTAGAGCTTGAAGAAATCGACGTCGATCAGGATCACGCCGAACGCCTGCCCCGAATTGACGTTGGCGAGCCAGAGTTCCTGGAGGACGCTGTCGATCGCGCGGCGGTTGGCCAAGCCCGTCAGAACGTCGGTCGTGGACAGCCGGAACAGTTCCTCGCCGCGTTGGACGACCTCACGCTGCCGCAGCTCGGCCCGGCACGCGTTCAGATGCACGCGATACCGCTCGCGATTGTACTTGAGATTCAGGAACGCGGTGAGCACAAAACTCAGTATATAGAGGGACCCAAAGCAGATGATGTAGGCGGCATTCCCCGTCGATCGGAGGGCCCAAAACAGGAATGTCGCCGTGATCAGACCGGACGAGAGCAGGGCAAACCCGAAGCTGAGGTCGAAAAACAAATTTGCGACCAGCATGAAGATCAGGCCGTAGCCGGCATAGTAGAGAAGCGCTGTTTCGTCGGAACTCTGGGTCGCGAGATAGAGCCAGGCCGCGAAGCCGATGTAGATGCCGAGCGCGCATTGAAGTTCAAGGATGCGCGTATCGACGCCGCGACGGACCTGCACCACGATCGCCGTGACGTAGCCCACGCCGAGCACGAGACGCAGCGCGATGAGCTGGGGGAGCATGTCGTGGATGAGGAGCGCATCCATCACGCCGAACGCGATGTAGAGCAGGCCCACCAACTGACAGGCGCGACCGATCTCTTCGCGCATCGCCTGTGCGTATTGCGCCCGGAACGCGGCATGGAGAATCGGCGAACGGCGTTGAAACCAACGCTTGCCGAGCTCCCGATCGAGTAGATCAAGCGTATCGCTGTTCATCGTGGACCGAGCCTCATCCAGCATCGATACCAACGCGGTGTCCCAAAACTCTTAATGCTGGCTTCGTCGCTGTGGATCGTACGGCCCGGGCATCAAACCCTTGATGCATCATCATTCGGGATCTTTGGCAGTGCCAAGCCCGATCGGCAGGTGCGGCGCGTTATGCACAGACCCCGGCAACAGCGACTCGGCCGCGCATCGCCGGATGAGGACGAAAAAAAGCGTTCATACAAGTGCGAAAAAGCCACGTCGAGATGCGGGCGCGCTGCCTACAGGCAGCGATGAACGAAGCCATTGAACAAGCGGAACAAGCCCCTGGACAAAGCTTAACCATTCATTAACCTTAACCATAAGACCCGGATGCGCTCCGGCGTCTGAGGCTAAGGGCGGTCGAGCATGTCGGGTGGGCAACTTTCTTTATCTCGTGACCCTGATCGCTTGCGCGATTTCGCTTCGCTCAGAGAGTTCGAACGATCACGACTCGACGGCGGTCGGATCCCGACGGAGCTGCCGGCGGCGCTCTATCCGGTGGTGGCGGATGACGTCAGCCGCGCCTTGACCGGCCTTCTCGACCTTGCGCTTCCGGGAAACTACACGGGCCTGACGGACGCGGTCATCGATCTGCTGAAGTTGCTGAAGGAGACCTTCAGTGACCGGACATGGCGGGAAGCCGTGCTGCCGGCCGCCCGCGCTCATGCCCTGGCCGGCCTCGTTCACGAGTGCCCCTTCACGCGCCACTCTTTCACGAAGCCCCGTGGATACCCCGGAGATGCCGGGCTTCTCGACTTCGTCTATCGCCACCCGGCCGCGCGGCCCGCACAGGAGGCCGCGACGGAGGCCGGGCGCACGGTCATGACCTTCACCGTGGGGGTGACGGCGTGTGAAGCGGTGCGCCACCGCCGGTCCATCTTGGCCGGGAAGATCGACGAGGCCGCGGCACGCCGGGATCGTCCCTCGATCTTGTCGGTTGCCAGCGGCCATCTGCGCGAGGCGGAGCTCAGCATCGCCCTGACGGACGGCCGGGTCGGGCGTCTGCTCGCAACCGATCAGGACGCTTCCAGCCTCGCGGTTGTCGATGGATACCGCACCTCGATCTCGGACGCGATCGAGACCAGGCAGGTCACCGTCCGAACCATTCTCTCGGAAAAGGCGGATCTGGGCCGCTTCGACCTCATCTACGCCGCGGGGCTCTACGACTATCTCGATGCGAGAGTCGCGGCACGCCTGACGCGGATTCTCTTCGAGCACCTCAACGAAGGCGGGCGGCTCCTCATTCCGAACTTTCTCTGGGGCGTCCCGGAGGAAGCCTATATGGAAGTCTTCATGGACTGGTACCTCCTGTACCGCACCCGTGAGGAGGTCGAGGCCTTCGCGCAGGAGCTTGAGACGTCCCAGGTCCGACGGACGACCTACACGGAGGACGTGATGGGCGTGATCGGCTATCTCGAGATCGAGCGCGTCTAGAGGTGAGGCCGGCCTGATCTCATCGGGCCGGCGCCTCGGGATCCTGGTTTCGACGTCCGGTCGTGCCGACGAATGATCTGGCGCTTGAGCCGTGTTCGACCCGATCGCATCAGGCCGGATACGGCCCGGGATCATGGTTCGAGGCCGGATTCCTGTCGAGGCATCTGCCGGTTCGCCGCCGCAAGGCGCGTGAGCCGACCCAGTGATCGGAAGGGTGCGGGCTCTGTCTCGCGGTGGGGCCTCAAGGGGCCACCCACGTCCTCTGCCAGCCCCCGCCCTCCCCGGAAAAGACGGCCCGCCGGTGCCCGCGCCGGTCGAGGTAGAGCAGGTCGATCCGCTCGACGGTCAGCACCACCGCGCAGAAATTCTCGCGGCCGAGGCGCGCCTCCGGGTCCTCGTCGGGCAGGGCGTAGGCGTCCCCGGTGGGGAGCGCGGTGCCGGGGGCGGGTTCGACCCCGTAGCAGACCCGGCTCATCGCCAGCGCGGCGGCCCAGGCGGCGTCGGCGACCGCGTCGTCGTGATGCGGGCGCGCCCGCCCCTCGAGGCGGAGCTGGAGTTTGGCGCGCGGATCGTAGACGTGGAGAGCGGCGAGCCCGCTCCCCGCGATCTCCCGCGCCTTGTCCGAGCGCCGGTCGCAGTGGAAGCGCACGGCGCCCGTCGCGGCATCCGCCGCGCGCAGCACCACGGTGCGCAGCCGCGGACGGCCGCCCGCATCGACGGTCGCCAGCGCGGGCGTGTGAAAGGGGCTGCGCCGGTTCTCGACCCCCTCCGTGAGGCAGCGCCAGCCCTCCGCGCGGAAGCCGTCGAGGTCGTCGTAGAAGGAAGGCAGCGCGTCCACGAAGAGGGGTTCCTTCAGGTATCGGGCCGCTCGATTGCGCCGGCGGGTGGAGTGGCGGCTGGTCCGATGCTGGCGCGGCCGGTGCGTCGACACAAGGCGGCGACAAGGCACCGACAAAGCACTGACCGGCCTCGAGCCCTTCTGGGCGCCCGGATCCGCGGCGATCGAACGTCTTGGTACGGCCACCGGTTGAGGCCATGGCAGGCGTTCGGAACGCGCCCGGCTCAGCTTCCTGTGCCCGGCGATGGCACGGCTGGCGAACCAGCGCGTTGAACGCTCTCGAACATACGGTCTCGCTTCCCCCTTGCCCGCTTCCCTCCTGTCCCCTTCCCCCTTGTCTGCGCACCGGCTCTCTTGTCCGAACCCGACCCCCTCGCCCGGTCTCCGATCGATCCCGCATCCCGGGGGGCTGCCGCCGTGGCGGGAGCGCGCGGCGTGAGCGCCACGCCCACCTTCCTCGCCGGCGGCGGCGAGACCGGCGCGCTGATGCGCGCGCTCGATTGGGCATCGACGCCGCTCGGGCCGCCCGAGGCGTGGCCGGCCGCGCTCAAGACCCTGGTCGGGGTGATGCTGGGCTCGCAGCAGCCGATGCTGATCGTCTGGGGCGAGGCGCATGTCACGCTCTACAACGACGGCTACGCGCCGATGTGCGGCGCCCGCCACCCGCACGCGCTCAGCCGGCCCTTCGACGAGGTCTGGCACGACATCTGGGATCAGGTGGAGCCGATCCTGTCGCGGGCCTATGCCGGCGAGGCCACGCATATGGAGGACATCACCTTCACGATGCACCGCAACGGCTATCCGGAGGAGACCCACTTCGCCTTCGGCTACACGCCGGTGCGCGTCGAGGACGGTACCGTGGCGGGCATGTTCTGCGCCTGCTCGGAGACCACCGCCGCGGTGCGCGCCGGCCGGCAGATGCATGCCGAGCGCGAGCGCTTCGCCCGGCTGTTCGAGCAATCGCCGAGCTTCGTCGCGGTGCTCGACGGGCCCGACCACGTCTTCGCCTTCGCCAACGCCGCCTATCGCGGGCTCGTCGCCCACCGCGACATTCTCGGCAAGCCGGTGCGCGCGGCCCTGCCGGAGATCGAGGGGCAGGGCTTCTTCGAATTGCTCGACGAGGTCTTCGTCACCGGCCGCACCCACACCGCGCACGGGGCGCCCGTGACGCTCCTGCGGGTGCCCGGCGGCGTACCCGAGCGGCGCTTCCTCGATTTCGTCTACCAGCCGATGCGCGACGCGAGCGGCACGATCACCGGCGTGTTCGTCGACGGCTCGGACGTGACCGAGCGGATCACCGGCAACGCGGCGCTCGCCGAGAGCGAGGCGCGCTTCCGCACCATGGCGGACGATGCGCCGGTGATGATGTGGGTCACCGATCCGGACGGCGCCTGCCAGTACCTCAACCGGCGCTGGTACGAGTTCACCGGCCAGATCGAGGCGCAGGCGCTCGGCCTCGGTTGGCTCGACGCCGTGCATCCGGACGACCGCGGCTGGTCGGGCGAGACCTTCCTGAGGGCGAATGCCCGGCACGAGGGCTTCAGCCTCGAATACCGTCTGCGCCGCCGCGACGGCGCCTATCGCTGGGCGATCGATACCGCGAGCCCGCGCTTTGCCGCCGACGGGAGTTTTATGGGCTATATCGGCTCGGTGGTCGATATCGAGGAGCGCCGCGCCGCCGAGCTGGCGCTCGCCGAGAGCGAGGAGCGCCTGCGGCTCGCCGTCGAGAGCGGCGAGATCGGCCTGTGGGACTTCGATCCGCGGGCCGGCACCCTGTTCTGGCCGCCGCGGATCAAGGCGATGTTCGGACTGCCGCCCGAGGCGGACGTGACCCTCGACGATTTCTCCGAAGGCCTCCATCCGGACGACCGGGCGCGGGTCAGCGCCGCCTTCGCCGCCGCCCTCGATCCCGTCTCCCGCGCCTTCTACGACGAGGAATTCCGCACGATCGGGCGCGCGGACGGCACCGTCCGCTGGATCGCCGCCAAGGGGCGCGGGGTGTTCGACGCGGAGGGGCGCTGCCTGCGCGCCGTCGGCAGCGCCATCGACATCACCGCGCGCAAGACGACCGAGGAGCGCCTCCTCGAGGCCACCCGCCGCCTCGACGCGGTGCTCGACAACGCGACGCAGGCCATCTTCATGATGGATGAGCGCCAGCACTGCGCCTACATGAATCGCGCCGCCGAGCGGCTGACCGGCTACACCCTGGAGGAGACGCGGGGCCAGGCGCTCCACGACGTCGTCCACCACACCCGGCCGGACGGCAGCCCCTACCCGCTCCACGAATGCCCGATCGATCAGGCCTTCCCGGAGAACAACCAGGAGCAGGGCCAGGAGATCTTCGTCCACCGCGACGGCTCGTTCTACCCCGTCGCCTTCACCGCGAGCCCGATCCGCGACGAGGGCGGCGCGCCGATCGGCACCGTCATCGAGGCGCGCAACATCGAGGACGAGTTGCGCGCCAAGGCGCAATTGGAGGCGTTCAACGCGAGCCTGGAGCAGCAGGTCGCGGCCCGCACCGCCGAACTGATGCGGACCGAGGAGGCGCTGCGCCAGTCGCAGAAGATGGAGGCGGTGGGCCAGCTCACCGGCGGCCTCGCCCACGACTTCAACAACCTGCTCACCGGCATCACCGGCTCGCTCGAACTGCTCCAGACCCGCCTCGCCCAGGGGCGGCTCACCGAGATCGACCGCTACGTCAACGCGGCGCAGGGGGCAGCCAAGCGGGCGGCGGCGCTGACGCATCGCCTGCTCGCCTTCTCACGGCGTCAGACGCTCGATCCGAAGCCCACCGACGTGAACCGGCTGGTGATGGGGATGGAGGAGTTGCTGCGCCGGACCATCGGCCCCTCCATCACCCTGGAGGTCGTGGCCGCGGGCGGGCTGTGGTCGGTGCTGGTCGATCCGAGCCAGCTCGAGAACGCGCTGCTGAACCTCTGCATCAACGCCCGCGACGCCATGCCGGATGGCGGCCGCATCACCATCGAGACCGCCAACAAGTGGCTCGACGACCGCGGTGCCCGGGAGCGCGATCTCGATCCCGGCCAGTACTTGTCTCTTTGCGTGACCGATACCGGCACCGGCATGAGCCCGGAGGTGATCGCCAAGGCGTTCGATCCGTTCTTCACCACGAAGCCGATCGGCCAGGGCACGGGGCTGGGCCTGTCGATGATCTACGGCTTCGTGCGCCAGTCGGGCGGGCAGGTACGGATCTACTCGGAGGTCGGGCAGGGCACGACGATGTGTCTCTACCTGCCGCGGCATTACGGAGCCGCCGAGGAGCCCGATCTCGCCCCGGATCTGGCCGCCGCGCCGCGGGCCGAGCAGGGCGAGACGGTGCTGATCGTCGATGACGAGCCGACCGTTCGGATGCTGGTGACGGAGGTTCTGGAGGATCTCGGCTATACCGCGATCGAGGCGGCCGACGGCCCCTCCGGCCTCAAGGTGCTGCAATCGGACGTGCGCATCGACCTGCTGGTGACCGATGTGGGTCTGCCGGGCGGCATGAACGGGCGGCAGGTGGCCGATGCGGGCCGCGTCCTGCGGCCTGACCTGAAGGTGCTGTTCATCACCGGCTATGCCGAGAACGCCGCGGTGGGCAACGGTCACCTGGAGCCCGGCATGCAGGTCATCACCAAGCCCTTCGTGATGGAGGTGCTCGCCGCGCGCATCAAGGAGATGATCAACACGCGGTGAGGGGGCAAGCCCTCGTCTCGTCGCGCGGATCAAGGCTCGGATTCCCTCTCCCCGCGTGGCGGGGAGAGGGGAAAGCCCAGCCGGCACGTGCGATTAAAACCGCGCCGGATCGAGTTCGAAGGTCGGCGGCAGGGCCTCGAACCATTCGCTGTAATAGGGGTCGCGCGGGATCGCCTCCGCCCAGCGGGCGCGGAAGCGGGCCTGCTCGTCCGCCGCGACGGTGCGCGCCCGGTTGCGGCTCTCGTAATGGTAGAGCGCGGCCTCGGCGCAGTAGACGCTGCGCAGGCCCCGCTCCCGCAGGCGCAGGCAGAGATCGACATCGTTGTAATTGACGGCGAAGCCCTCGTCGAAGCCGTCGATCGCCTCGAAATCCGCGCGGCGCACCATCACGCAGGCGCCCGTCACCGCGAGGTAGTTGCGGTTGCCCGCGGTCGAGAAGAAGTGGCCGGGATCCTCCCGCGGATAGGAGCGGCGGGGATGGTCGGGGGTCGCGTCGATCACCGTGACGCCGACATGCTGCAACTCGCCGGTCTCGAACAGCAGTTTCGGGCCGACCGCCCCGACGCCGGGGATCTGCAGGAGCGCCAGCATCGCCTCGATCCAGTCGGGGCTGATGGTCTCGATGTCGTCGTTGAGGAAGATCAGCACTTCGCCCTTCGCCGCCCGCGCGCCGAGATTCATCTTGGCGGCGACGTTGAAGTCCGGCCGGTCCCAGGTGACCGAGCGGGCGCCGAAGCGCGCCAGCGCTTCCTTCGTCGCGGGCCGGAGATCGCCGTTGTCGACGGCGACGATCTCGATGTGTTCGTAGCTGCTCCGCTCGCGGATGCTGGCAAGGCAGGCGGCGAGCAGATCGACGCTGCGGCCCCGCACCTCGCTGTCGCGGCCGGCGGTGGGGATCACGATCGAGACCAGGGGCCGCTCCTTGAGCGGACGGCGCAGGTGGAAGCTGCCGGCGAAGGCGGTGGGGCGCACGAAATCGAGCCCGCCGGTGCGCCGCGCCCGGTCCTCCAGAGCGCGGACGGCGGCAGCGACGACGTAGCCCTTGTTGTCCATTGCCTGGGCGGTCGAACCGGGGATCGCCCGCCAGTGGTAGAGCACCTGGGGCACGTGGCGCACGCGCGTCACGTGCTCGGTGTAGCGCAGCACGAAGTCGTAATCCTGCGCGCCCTCGCACTCCGCCCGGAACGCGCCGATGCGGTCGACGATGTCCCGCCGGTAGAGCGCGAGATGGGCCGTGTACATGCAGGCCTCCAGCGTCTCGGGCGACCAGTCCGGCTTGAAGAACGGCTCGTAGCGCTCGCCCGCCACCGTGATCTTGTCCTCGTCCGAGTAGAGGAAATCGATCCGCGGATCCGCGTTCAGGGCTTCGACGAAGGCGAACAGCGCGTGCGGGGGAATCACGTCGTCGTGGTCGATCAGGGTGATCCAGTCGCCGGTCGCGAGTGCCAGGGCGTCGTTGCTCGCCCCGACGATGCGGCCGTTCTCACGTCTCCGGTGCAGCCGCACCCGCGGCTCCTGCGCCGCCAGCGCGTCGAGCATCGGCGCGATGTGGGGGGCGGTCGAGGCGTCGTCACAGAGACACAGCTCCCAGTCGGGATAGGCTTGCGCCCGGATGCTGGCGAGCGCCGCCTCGAGATAGGGTTTGGGCGTGTTGTAGACCGGCATGACGATGGAGATGCGCGGCCGCAGGCGGAACCCCGCGATCGCCGTCCGCATCGCCTCCGGGCTCGGCAGGGCCGGGCGCTCGACCTGCTCGATCCAGGCGGCGTAGGAGGCCGCGGCCGGCCGCGGCCGGGCGCTGTCCCAGAACGCCCGCCACAGGGCGGCGGGCGGCCGGCTCGCGGCGAGGCGGGCGAGGCGCCCGAGCAGGGAAGCGGCCCCCCGCTCCTCCTCCGGCAGCCGTGCCACGAGCCGGCGGGCGACGGCGAGCGCGGCGGCCGGGCCGCGCAGCGGCTCCAGCGTCGCCCGAGCGAGGCGGAAGCGCCCGCTCGCGGCCAGCGGATCGAGGCGCAGGCCCCGCACCCGGCGCGGCAGGCGCACGAGGTCGTCGATCCCTCCGTCCTCCCGTACTTCGAGCCGGACCGCCTCGTCCTCGCGAAAACCCGAGCCGTCATCGACGTAGAGGAGCGGCACCGGTTTCGTGGAGCCCAGCCCTTCGAGGTCGGCGCGGATGCGGACCCAGCCCCCCGCGAGCCGGAACGGGAACAGCCGCCCGCCGCGGGGATGGGTCAGCCGGAATTGCGGGTCGGAGCCGGTGGAGCGCCACACGCCCTCCCCCTCCGGCTCGACCTGTCCCTTCGGTTCGATGCGGCACGCGATCATGGCGACAGGCGTTAGCGCGGCGCGAAGTGAACCGCGAGCCAGATCGTCGGATTCTGCGTGCTCTCGACGCGGTGCCGGCGGTGCGCCGGGATCAGCAGGTGGTCGCCCGCCGCCAGCAGGCGCGGCGCGGGCTCGTCGGCGAACCGCAGTTCGGCGCCGCCCCGGAGCACCGC
Source organism: Methylorubrum populi (assembly GCF_002355515.1). Classification (NCBI taxonomy): domain Bacteria; kingdom Pseudomonadati; phylum Pseudomonadota; class Alphaproteobacteria; order Hyphomicrobiales; family Methylobacteriaceae; genus Methylorubrum; species Methylorubrum populi. The sequence continues at coordinate 4,922,695 of NZ_AP014809.1, forward strand.
GACCCACTCGTCCTCATCCTGGTCGTACCAGAAGCCCGGCGGGCTCGCCTGCCCCGTCGAGACGATACGCTCCACCCGCATGCCGGGGCGGGCGAGCAGGGTCTCGAAGAGTTCCTCATCCGCCTGCGCCGGCAATCCGGCGAACAGATTCGGACAGACGGTGTTGCGGGCGGTCATGCGGATGTCTCCCCTGGCCGGGAGCACGCGCCGAAACCCGAGCCGGTGTGCGACCGAGCCGATCTCTCGGCGTTGAATCAGGGAAGGCGGCGCGCCCCCGCGCCGCCGCAGCTTGCGACGGATCGATGCCCGAAACCAACCCCGTGCCGCCCCCGCCGGTCAGCGAGGATGCCGGCCTGCCGACGCCGCCGAGCCCCGGTCGGCTGCCGCCGCCGAATCTGCCGCCGGCTCCGTCCCCCTCCGACGAATCGTCCCCCGGTGACAGGACGGACGGCGGCGGCACGGAGTGAGGCGGTGCCGGATCGTGCCGAGGACCGAGCCCGGATGGTCGCGGCGCAGCTGATCGCCCGCGGCATCGGCGACGCCGCCGTCCTCGACGCGATGGGGCGCGTCCCGCGGGAGGCCTTCGTCCCGGCCGATCTCGCGGTGGAGGCCTACGGCGACGGGCCGCTGCCGATCGGGGCCGGACAGACGATCTCGCAGCCCTACGTCCTCGCCCTGATGGTCGAGGCGCTCGCCCTGCGGCCCGGCGACCGGGTGCTGGAGGTCGGCTCCGGCTGCGGCTACGCGGCGGCGGTGATGGCGCGGATGGGGGCGCAGGTCTTCGCGATCGAGCGCCACGCCGCTCTCGCCGAGCCGGCCCGGACGCGTCTCGCCGCGCTCGGCTTCGCCTCGGTGCATCTGCGCGTCGGCGACGGACAGGTGGGCTGGCCGGAGGCCGCACCCTTCGACGCGATCCTCGTCTCCGCGGCGGGGTCGGAGGTGCCACGGGCGCTGAAGGATCAGCTTCGCGACGGCGGCCGCCTCGTCATCCCGGCCGGCCCGCCCGGCGGGCAGACGCTGCTGCGGCTGATCCGGCGCGGGCCGGACCGGTTCGAGACCCGCGATCTCGGCCCGGTCTCCTTCGTGCCGCTGTTGCGGGGCGTGGGGACGGCGGACGTCCCATGACCCGCGTGCGCCTCCCGTCATGTCGGCACCGCGTCGGGGCGAACTTGCCTCCCTTCGGGAACAGCAGAACGCCCTCCTCTGGAAAATTGCAAAAAATCTCGAAGATGCGGGAACCCGGCGCGGTCATCCGCGTTACGCGCGTGTGAGGCCCCGCAGGGCTCACAGGTTGGGCGCCGGACGCAGGTGTCCGGCGGCCCTCGTCATCACGTTGCTCCAAGGAGGATGTGGTCATGAGGACCTTCGACTTCGCTCCCCTCTACCGTTCCACCGTTGGCTTCGACCGACTGTTCTCCCTGCTCGACCAGGCCGAGACCTCGGCCGCTTGGCCGCCCTACGACATCGAGAAGATGTCCGACGACGCCTACCGCATCACCATGGCGGTCGCCGGGTTCGCGCAGGACGAGATCGAGCTCACCCAGCACGACACCACGCTTCTCGTCACGGGCCAGAAAAAGGCCCAGGAGGGCGAGCGGCAGTACCTGCACCGGGGCATCGCCGGCCGCACCTTCCGCCAGACCTTCAACCTGGCCCAGCACGTGCGGGTCACGGGCGCGAGCCTGGAAAACGGCCTGCTCACGGTGGAGTTGAAGCGCGAGGTGCCGGAAGCGCTCAAGCCCCGCCGCATCGCCATCGGCGGCACACAGGCCGCCGTCGGGCAGGACAACGGGCCGGCCCGAAACGCGCCGGTTCAGGTCGAGGATCGGTCCAAGGCCGCCTGACCGATCGCGCAAGCGCACACGAGCCGGCATCCCCGGGGCCTCACGCTTCCGGGGACCGCTTCCTTTTCGCACGAAAACCCCGTGCCTTCAGGGAGATGACCCGTGACGATGATGGAAATCGATCCCGCCCGTTCCGGCCCCATGAACCCGGCCGGCGCGCCGGCCGCCTCGTTCGAGACGTGGCAGGCGCTCGTCGCCCCCGGCGACGTGTTCCGCCATCCGCGCGAGGTGCTGGCCCACCCGCTCCTCGCGCGCGCGGACAAGCGCGCGATCCTGGCCGCCTGGGCGTCCGATGCCTGCGCCCTCGAGAACGCGCCCGCGATGCGGTGCCTCACCGGCTGCAAGGCCGAGCCGGTGCCGGTCGATGCCGTGCTCGCCGCGCTCGGCACCCTCGACCAGGAGCGTTCCTCCGCGACGAATCCGTATCCGGGCCGTCGCGCAGAGCCCCGGCGCCCGCGGCGCTTGTCGAACCGGCACCGGTTCCTTCGCCCTGGGCGCCGGAACGATGACGACGATCCGCCGCCCTGCCCGGCGGCGATGAGGCCGCGCCCGCGGACGCCCCCGAGCGGCGCGGCCCTGGCGGTCGGCATCCTGGCCTGACCGCGAGGCGGCGTCCGGGCTCAGCTTGGGTCTGACGCCCGGCGGCGCCCTCCGCGGGAGGACGCCGTCACCGCCGCCCGAACAGCCGCTCGATATCGGCGAGACCGAGCGTCACGAAGGTCGGGCGGCCGTGATTGCACGAGCCGGAGAGCGGCGTCGCCTCCATCTCGCGCAGGAGCGCGTTCATCTCCTCGGGCTTGAGGCGGCGCCCGGCGCGGATCGAGCCGTGGCAGCTCATCCGCGAGAGGATCGCGTCGAGGCGGCGGCTCACCGGGTCGGGATCGCCCGCGCCGGCGGGCCCGCCCTCCTCGACGCCGCTCGCTTCCAGCGCGTCGAGCACGTCGAGCACGAGACCCTTCACCGAGCCGCCCGCGAGCGCCGACGGCACGGACCGCACCAGCACCGCGCCGGGGCCGAACGCCTCCAGGCTCAGGCCCAGCCGCTCCAGCTCGGGCGCGGCCTCGACGAGGCGGTCGGCCTCCTCGGGCGCCATCTCGACCACGTCGGGGATGAGCAGGCCCTGGGCGAGCACACCGCCGCCGGCCCGCTCGCGCTTCAGCCGCTCGTAGACGAGGCGCTCGTGGGCGGCGTGCTGATCGACCAGCACGATCCCGTCGCGGGTCTGGGCGACGATGTAGGTCTCGTGGATCTGCGCCCGGGCGGCACCGAGCGGATGGGACTCGGGATGCGCCTCGGCTTCCGGCGCCGTCTCCGGCTCGGGCCGCAGGTCGGCGCCGGGTGGGGCGAGATCGGCGGAGAACAAGGCCTGCGGTGTCTCGGCGAAGCCGGAACGCTCCGCTTGATAAGCCGGGCGCTGCGGCGGGCGGTAGCCCGCCGGCGCGGCCACCGAGGGGCCGGAGAACAGGCGGCTCGCTGGACGCGGCATGAGCGGGCTCGCGGCGGTGACGCCCGAATGCACGGCGAAGCCGCCGGCGGATACCATCGGCGGCGCGTCGCCGCCGCCGGCCCGAAGCGCCTCGAGGGCGGCCTGGGTGCCGGTGCTGGAGGAGCGCGCGCCCGCCCGGCGCAGGGCCTCGTGGATCGCGCTGACGATCAGGGCGCGGACCAGCCCCGGCTCGCGGAAGCGCAATTCGGTCTTGGCCGGATGCACGTTCACGTCGACGAGGGCGGGATCGCAGGTGAGCATCAGCGCCAGCACGGGGTGGCGGTCGGAGCTCATCGTGTCGGCATAGGCCCCGCGCACGGCCCCGAGCAGCAGCCGGTCGCGCACCGGGCGCCCGTTGACGACGAAGTGTATGTGGTTTGCCGCCCCGCGGTGGAAGGTCGGCAGGCCGACATGGCCCTGAAGCGCGAAGCCCTCGCGGGCCATGTCGACGGGCACGGAGTTGCCCGGAAAGTCCGGCCCCAGCACCGCGCCGAGGCGGCGCAGCAGGGCCGCCGGGCCGGGCTCGCTCTCGGCGGGGAACACGGTCGGGCTGCCGCTCTCGGTGCGCAGGGTGAAGCGGATCTGCGGCTGCGCCACCGCGAGCCGGCGCAGGATCTCGGAGACCGCCGCCGTCTCGGCCCGGTCGGATTTGAGGAATTTCAGCCGGGCCGGAGTCGCGGCGAAGAGTTCGGTCACCTCGATCCGGGTGCCCCGCGTCGCGGGCGCCGGCCGCACCGGGCCCTTGGTGCCGGAATCGATCGTCAGGCTCACTCCCTCCCCGTCGGCGGTGCGCGAGGTCAGGGTGAGGCGCGACACCGCGCCGATCGAGGGCAGCGCCTCGCCGCGGAAACCGAGCGAGCCGATCCGGGTGAGGTCGCCGTCGGGGAGCTTCGAGGTGGCGTGGCGCTCGACCGCGAGCGCCAGATCCTCCGCCCCCATGCCGATCCCATCGTCGACGACGCGGATCAGGCGCCGACCGCCGCCCTCGATCGCCACCTCGATGCTGCGCGCGCCGGCATCGATGGCGTTCTCCACGAGCTCCTTCACGGCGGAGGCCGGCCGCTCGACTACCTCGCCGGCGGCGATGCGGTCGACCAGGATCGGGTCGAGGCGGCGGACGGCGGTGCGCGGCGGATTGCGGACGTCGGGAGCGGCGGACATGACCCGCAAAATATAGGGGGTCCGAGGGCCGCCCGATAGGCACCTCCAAAGCCGGCGCCGACGAGCAAAATAAACTCAAAAGAAATTTATCAATTTGAGGTTTCTTAAAATCGCGTCTCAATCCAGTATCATCGCGCAACCTGAGCGCGAATCGCTCGCTGAAGTGTGATCGGAGCCGAACACAGTCGCAGGTCTCCGCAGTTCGATTGCTCACTTAATCAAATATTTTGGTCACCATTTGCTTTGCCGCGAAGTCGCGTGGTGAAAATACAAATTATCGTCGCGACAGCTGAATTTTCCTTCGTTCAGCACAATCGATTTGCATCGCGAAACAAGGCCAATCGACCAGTTTCACGGAGGATGGATCATGCCGCCGCCCATTAAGAAAATCAGCCGCGCGCTCAACATTTGGGCTGCGTCCTTGCTGTTTCTATGTAGTTTTACGCAAATATCGACCGCGGAATCTTTGACGGTCGCTCTCTATCCCTACGTCCCTCGCATCGAACAGTTCAAAACCGCGATCACGGAAGCCTGGGCCGAGGTACAGCCGAAGGTCCCGCTGACGTTCCTGCCGACGCGGGACTGGGATGGCGGATACACGAACAACCCGCCGGACGGCGCGGACGTCTTTGTCTTCGACGCCATGTACCTCGCCCTGTTCAAGTCGCAGAACAATCTGGTTCCGTTCAGTCGGGCTGAGGTCGATAACATCGATGATTTTTTGAGCTATGCAATCCAGGGAGCGTCTTCAGATAACGACATCCTCGCGATACCGCTGCTTGGCTGCGCCAATATTCTTTTCTATCAGAAAAATGATGCGCAGCTGGCGCAGGCGGCGACGCTCACAGCCGTGACGAATACGCTCAATCAGTGCACGTTCACCAGCATCAAGCCACCGGATCGGCGCGGTATCATGATCGACATGGCCGGCGGTACGACGAACGCCGCGCTCTATGCCGATATCGATCATGCGATCACCGGTATCTATCCCCTGCCGCAGCCCCCATCGGGGGACCTCGATGAAAAGGCGATTGCGACGATGAAGCTGCTGTTCGCGACGTCGTCTTACTACAACGCGACAGCCGACACCGTCGATGCCTATGCGCGGAGCGCCTGGTTTTCGCAAGGTTTCGGGCGATCCGTGGTTGGTTTCACGGAGTCGATGAGCGAGATGAGTCCGCAGACGCTCGAAAATACGGCGTTCAAAGTCATGCCGCTGTCCGACAATTCGTCCAACCGTCCGCTCTTCTACTCGGACATGATCGGAGTGAACACGGCGACGAGCACACGCGGGACGACGGCACTGGCCAAGCAACTCGCCAACGTGATGGCGTCCAGTGCCACGGTCGTCGCAAGCTTCGCCGGTACGGATGCCGGTGTACCGCCGCAATACCTGATGCCGGCACGGCCGAGCGTGTTCAACGCACTGGCGCCGAAATATCCGATCTACGCGGAGATGTTCAAACTGACGCAGACCAATCCGATCCTGTTCGCCCTCAATGCCGACGCCAGAAACTGGGTGAATTCGGTCAAGGACACCATCAAGAGGGACTACAGGCTGAATTATCAGTGCGGATGCGACTATTCGGCCGGTCAGGTGATCGCGAACAACAGCGCTGCGCCGGCAATCTGCAACCCGATCTGCAGTCAGCACGCCGGCTGGAACGGGAACTGGACCAATGCGTCCTATACCGGCGAGCTGTCGGTCTGCCAGTGTAACGCCTGCCCCCTGCAGACGGCGACCTCCGTGTCGCAGCAATCGGCCTCGCCGATGTCCCGACGCCCGGCCCGGCCCTCCAAGCCTTGAGCATCGGGTCGGCCTGACCCCTTGCCTACCGCCGGCCCGACGGTGTTTCCGTCGAGCCGGCGGTCTCTCATGGCCTCATCCCCGCGGCAGCATCCGGTCGCTGATGATGCGGCGCTGGATCTCGCTGGTGCCCTCGAAGATCGTGGTGAGCCGCGCATCGCGCCAGTAGCGCTCGATCCGCCGCTCGGTGGTGTAGCCGTTGCCGCCGTGGAGCTGCATCGCCTGGTTCGTCACCCGCACCGCCATCTCGGTGGCGAGCAGCTTCACGCCGGCCGATTCGCTCTCGGCGGGCAGGCCCTCGTCGAGGAGGTGGGCCACCTGCTGCCAGTAGGCGCGGGCCTGGGCCACCTCGGCCGCCATGTCGGCCAGCGCGAAGCGCAGGGCCTGGAACTGGCCGATCGGTTGGCCGAACTGCTCGCGCTCCTGAAGGTAGGCTGTGCAATCCTCCACCGCGGCGCGGGCCACGCCGACGGCGCGGGCCGCGGTGTGGACCCGGGCGATGTTGAGGCCGCGCTGGACCGAGGCGAAGCCGCCGGAATCCGCATCCGCCCCCTCGTCGCCGTAGAGGCCGGTGAGCCGGTCGCGCTCGGGCACCCGCACCCCGTCGAGGGTCAGCTCGAAGGTGAGGAAGCCGTGGTAGCCGATCTTGTCGATCACCGTGCCGGTCATGCCCTTCGGGAAGGTGCCGGGCTCCTTGACGACGAGGAAGGGCTCCAGCCCGGCCGAGCGCGGCTCGCCGGGCTCGGGGTCGCGTACCCGGGCCAGGACCTCGATAAAGTCGGCGCCTTTCGCGAAGCCGGCCCAGCGCTTGGTGCCGGTGAGCACCCATTCGTCGCCCTCGCGCACCGCCCGCGTCTGCACGCCGGCCAGATCCGAGCCGGCTTTGGGTTCGGACAGCGCGATCGATCCGATCCACTGCCCCTTGGCGGATTTGGCGAGCAGCGCCCGGCGGCTCTCGTCGTCGAGGGTCTGGGTGCCGAGCCCCTGGCCGCGGGCCAGGATCGAGCCGGTGGAGAGCCACGCCCGGGCGAGTTCCTCCGAGATCAGGCAGTACTCGAACACGCCGAGCCCCATCCCGCCATACTCGGCGGGGATGGTGATGCCGAACCAGCCCTTCGCCGCCATCTGGTCGATGAGCGCGCGGGGCATCTCGCCTTTCTGCGGGTCGAGTTCGTCGGCGATCGGCAGGATCACGTCGCGGGCGAAATCCCGCGCCTCCTGCTGCAGGGCGACGCGCTTCTCCGTGCGCCAGGGCGAGAGCAGCTCGGGCGGGCGCGGCGCCTTGAAGCCCGGCTTGGCGACATCCGGCTCGGCCATGGTTCCTCCGCTCGTTGTTGTCGTTGTTCGTCCGAGCCGAACGCTCAAGCTGGCAAAACGTTCGCGGACGCGCCGGGAATGGACGGCGCGGGACAGTCGCGGGGCGGTCGCGGGGCGGGCGCTCTTGCACTGAGGCGCGCCCGCCCCCAGAACGCCGCTCATGCTGCGCGTCAACGATCTCACCTACCGCATCGGCGAGCGGGTCATCCTCGATTCGGCGACCTTCGCGATTCCCGACCGGGCCCGCGTCGGGCTGGTGGGCCGCAACGGGGCGGGCAAGACCACCCTGTTCCGGGCGATTCTCGGCGAGTTGCCGACCGACGCCGGGGCGGTCTCGGTGCCGAAGGGCATGCGCATCGGCGCGGTGGCGCAGGAAGCGCCCGCCGGCCCCGAGACCCTGCACGAGGTGGTGCTCGCCGCCGACCTCGAACGCGCCCGGCTGATGCGCGAGGCGGAAGAGGCCGACGGCCTGCGCCGGGCCGAGATCGAGACGCGGCTCGTCGATATCGGCGCGCATTCGGCACCGGCCCGCGCCGCGGCGATCCTGCACGGCCTGGGCTTCGATGCGGAGGCGCAAGGGAGGCCCTGCTCGGATTTCTCCGGCGGCTGGCGGATGCGGGTGGCGCTCGCGGCGATCCTGTTCTCCGAGCCCGACCTGCTGCTCCTCGACGAGCCGACCAACTACCTCGATATCGAGGGCACGCTCTGGCTCTACGACTACCTCGAAAAGTATCCGCGCACGGCGATCATCATCAGCCACGACCGGGAACTGCTCGACACATCCGTCGATCACATCCTGCATCTCGACCGCGGCAAGCTGACGATCTACCGCGGCGGCTTCACCAGCTTCTCGCGCCAGCTCTCCGAGAAGCGGGTGCTCCAGGCTAAGGCGAAGGCCAAGCAGGATGCCGAGCGGGCGCATCTCCAGAGCTTCATCGACCGTTTCAAGGCCAAGGCGACCAAGGCGCGTCAGGCCCAGTCGCGGATGAAGCGGCTCGCCAAGATGGAGCCGATCGCCGCGCTCCTCGAGGACGAGGCGCCGGTGATCCACCTGCCGAGCCCGGAAAAGCCGCTCTCGCCGCCGATCGTCGCCATGGAGCGGGTGCAGGCCGGCTACGGCGAGCGGGTCGTGCTCTCGGGGCTCAACCTCTCGCTCGCCCCCGACGACCGGGTGGCGCTTCTGGGCGCCAACGGCAACGGCAAGTCGACCTTCTGCAAGCTGATCGGCGGCCGGCTTCCGCCGCTCGCGGGCGAATTGAAGCGCTCCTCCAAGATGGAGGTCGCCTATTTCGCGCAGCACCAGCTCGACGAGCTGCGCCCGTCCGAGAGCGCGGTGGCCCACGTGCGCGACCGGATGCCCGACGCGCCGGAGGCGCGTGTGCGCTCGGCCGCCGCCCGCCTCGGCTTTCCGGCGTCAAAGGCCGACACGCCGGTGGAGAAGCTTTCGGGCGGCGAGAAGGCGCGGCTGCTGATGGGGCTCGCCGCCTTCGACGGGCCGCACCTCCTGATCCTCGACGAGCCGACCAACCACCTCGACATCGAGAGCCGGCAGGCTCTGGTGGAGGCCATCAACGATTACGAGGGGGCGGTGATCCTCGTCAGCCACGACCGCTTCCTGATCGAGGCCTGCGCCGACCGGCTCTGGATCGTCGGCGACGGCTCGGTGAAGCCGTTCGACGGCGACATGGACGATTATCGCCGCCTCGTTCTCGCCGGTCCGGAACGGGTGGACACGTCCGGCGAGGGCACCGGCGGCCAGAAGGCGGAGGCGCGCCGCTCGGCGGTGGAGCGGCGCGCGGCGCTGGCGCCGCTGAAGAAGAGGCTCGAGACGATCGAGGCGCGGATGGCCAAGCTCTCGGGGGCGATCGAGAAGATCGACGCGGCACTGGCCGACGGCACCGCCTTCCTCAAGGATGCGGCCAAGGCCGGCGACCTCGCCCGCATGCGTGCCGAGGCCGCCGAGGCTTTGGCCAAGGCCGAGGAGGAGTGGCTGGAGGTGAGCGGGGAGATCGAGGCGGCCTGAGGGTCCCGCCGCGAACCTGTCCGAAGCACGCCGGAACGGTCGATGCCACGGCGGCGGGCTGCCGGGAGAACCGTCGCTCAAACGGGCTCCCGCGAAAGGCGCCCGCCCCCCGGCGCGGCATCGACGGACGGGTCCGTGCCCGACCGGCTGAGTAGAGCCGCGACCAGCGCCGCCCCCGCCGTGAGCCCCAGCCAGAGCCCGGACGAGTTCGCTTTGGTCGCATCGAACAGCGCCGGAAGCTGCACGAGGTAGAGCGGACCGAGCAGCGTCCCGAGCCCGCCCGCGAGGACGAACAATCCGGCCGCGGCGGCATTGCGCTCGGGCGGCGCGGCCCGCAGCAGGGCGAGGACGTTGCCGACGACGAACAGGCCGCGGCCGATTCCGAAGGCGAGGAGGCCAAGGGCCAGGATCGGCCATGCGCGCGCCGTCTCGCCGCCCTCCGGGGGCACCACGGCGAGGGCGGCGAGGCCGGCCGCCGCGAGCCCCATCCCGATCCGGGGGAGACGCGGCGCGCCGGACCGGCCGGCGGTGAAGCCCGCCCCGGCGCTGAGGGCCGCAAGCCCCAGGAAGACGATGCCGACGCTGTCCTGCAACAGGCCGTCGAGCGCGTTGAGAGGGGGCATGAGCGCCGTGTCCGCCGCGGTGAGGGCGCCGTTGCCCACGAGCGCCGCGGCGAGCGGCCAAGCGAATCCCGGTCGCGGGAGAAGGTCGAGCGGCAGCAGCGGCGCCGGCCGCCGCCATTGCTGCCAGATCCACAGCCCCAACCCCATCAGGCCGAGATTGAGCACGAGCAGCGCCATCACGGGCCGGATCGCCGCGAGCACGGCCGCGGCCAGGAGCAGCCCAAAGCAAAGCACCGAGAGGACGGCGCCGAGCCCGTCGAAGCGCGGCCGCGGGGCGTCGTCCTTCGGCAGGGCAAGGAGACCGAGGAACAGGCTCGGCCCCGCCAGGAGAAGGGTGGGGACGAGGATGCCGAGGCTTCCGAACCGCGGCAGCGCGAACCCAGCCGACATCTGAAGCACCAGCAGCGCCAGCAGGGCGGCCACCTCCCCCAGTCCGAGGCCGAGCCCGAGACGCGCCTCGCCGAAGAGGCGGCGCAGCAGGCTCCATCCCGCGCAGACGAGAAGCGCCGTGGCGATGCCTTGAGCCAGGCGCAGACCGAGCAGCGGCACGAGGTCGAGCGGCAGCGCCGCGGTGGGGACGAGCCCCGTGAGGGCGAGGAGCGCGGCGAGGAAGCCGTGCCGCGGTCCGAGGCGCGCGGCCAGCGCCGCCATCGGCAGTGCGCCCAGGATCAGCCCGTGGGTGTGCGCCGACTGGATCACCGCGGCCGTGGAGACCGGGTACGCCCCCTGCTGCATCACCCACGGCATCAGGAACGCCATCCCCGTGGTCGGCAGCACCGTCACTCCGAAACCCGTCAGGACGGCGATGATGGCGAGGACGCGGCGCTCCGGCATCTGGTTCCTTCCCCCCTTCGTTCGCCTGCAAGCTTAACGGGAAGCCGCCGCGGCGTGAACCGTGGGTGGCAGGCTATCGGAGCAACGCCGGCCCCCGCCCCGCGTTGTCCGCTGCGAGGCCGGAACGGAGGAACCATGCGCGGCACGAGCCATCCCGTGACACGAAAGAGCGGCAAGGCCCTCGCTCTGCTGCCGCTCGCGGCGGCCGGCGCCTGGATCGCCTGGAGCCATCTTGGGCTGAACCGGGCCGGCCCCCTGCCTCCGGCCCTGCCGGGGCGGCGCACCACCCTGCGCACGCGCTCCGGCCGGGTGAACCTCTACGCCGCTGACGCGCAGGGCGGCCGGCCCCTGCTGCTGATCCATTCGATCAACGCCGCCGCCAACGCCTACGAGGTGAAGCCGCTCTACGAGCATTACCGGGGCAGACGGCCGGTCTACGCGCTCGAATTGCCGGGCTTCGGCTTCTCCGAGCGGGCGGACCGGATCTACACGCCCCGCCTGATGACCGACGCGATCCTCGACGCGGCGGCCGAGATCGCCGGCCGTCACGGCGGCGCGGCGCTCGACGCCATCGCGCTCTCACTGCCCTGCGCCTATCTCGCCCGCGCCGCCCTGGAGCGGCCGGACCTGTTCTCGACGCTCGGCCTCATCAGCCCGACCGGCTTCGACGCCCGCCTCTCCGGCCGCGGACCGAAGGACGCCAACCGCGGCAAGCCGCTGGCCCGTGGGCTCGCCGCCTTCCCGCTCTGGGGCCGCCCGCTCTTCGACGCCCTGGTGAGCCGCCCGAGCATGCGCTTCTTCCTGGAAAAGACCTGGGGCAGCCGCGACATCGACGAGGGCCTGTTCGCCTATGACCAGCTCTCGGCCCGCCAGCCGGGGGCCGAGCACGCGCCGTTCTCGTTCCTCTCCGGCTACCTGTTCCCCGACGACACGATGCGGGTCTACGAGGCTTTGCGCCTGCCCGTCTTCATGGTCCACGGGGCGCGCGGCGATTTCGTCGATTACCGCCATGTCGGCGCGGTGGCGGGGCGCCCGAACTGGACGATCTTGCGGCTGCCCACCGGCGCCTTTCCGCATTTCGAGGACCGGGCGGCGGTGACAGGCGCCTACGACGCCTTCCTCGCCGCCCATCCCGAGGCGCGGGATCATACCAAATCCGTTTGATCCCTTCGGGATGGTGGATTTGGACGTCGCTCAGGCGCCGCGCGGGCTTGCTGATACGGTCTTCGCTTTGATCAAGCGAAACCGTATCAGCCGACCGATTCGATCCGGTAGCGCAGCCAGACCGTGCCATCGTCGAACGGCTCGCAGGCGGTACGGGTGAGGCGGCGGCGCGAACCCATGGACGCGTCCTCGCCGCCCTCGAAGTCGAACAGGGCCGGCGTGCCGATCACGCCGTCGACGGCCGGCGCCAGCAGCAGGCTGAGTTCGTCCACGAGCCCGGCCTTCAGCATCGAGCCGTTGATGCGCCCGCCGCCCTCCACCAACAGCCGCTCGATGCCGAACAGGCGCTTGAGCTTGGCCAGCGCCAGGGCGAAATCGACCTCGTGCGCGCCGGCGATGATGTAGGACTGGCCGCCGGCCTTCAGGCGGCGCAGACGGTCGTCCGAGGCCTGTCCCGTGGTGAGCACGATGACGTGATCGCCCTCGATGTCGTTGCGCGCGCCCCAATCCATCGCGCCGCGGGCATCGAGCGCCACCGCGTAGCCGGGCGCGTCGGTGCGGGCGACGTGGTCTTCGCGCGACACCGGCTCGTCCGAGGGCGCGGAGGCCAGCGGCTTGGCGCTGTCGGCATAGCCCTGCATGGTGATGCGTCCGCACATCCAGGCATCGCCCCCGAGGCGCTTATGGACCTCCTCGTAGTGCGAATCCGCGTCGATGGTGGTCCAGCGCCGGACCTTGATGCGCCCATCGACCGAGGTGGTCATGTGGCACAGGACGTAGGGGCGCTCCGCGGTGTCGGCCATGGCGGCGGGTTTCCTGCTGTTCGGGATCGGAGGCCGCAACTAGACCGCCTTCGGCCGCCGGCCAGGGGCAGGGCGCGCCGCCTTTCTTGCGTAGGGCGCCGCGGATAGGCTGCGCGCCGGACACGAGGAGACCGAGCATGGCGACCTACACCGCGGATCTCCGCTGGACGCTCGCCGCCGGCGAGGACTTTGCCGCCGGGCGCTACAGCCGCGGCCACACCCTGCGCTTCGACGGCGGGGTGGAACTCGCGGGCTCGGCCTCGCCGCACGTCGTCGGAAAGTGGGCGGTGGCGTCGGCGGTCGATCCCGAGGAGATGCTGGTGGCGGCCCTCTCCTCCTGCCACATGCTGAGCTTCCTCCACGTCGCGCGGCTCGCCGGCTTCGTCGCGCAGGCCTACCGCGACCATGCCGAGGGCAGCATGGCAGACATCGCCCCCGGCCGGCAGGCGGTGACGCGGGTGGTGCTGCACCCGCGCATCGAGTGGGCCGGCGCGGCGCCCGATGCGGAGCGGCTCGCCGCCCTCCACACGCAAGCGCACGAAACCTGCTTCATCGCCAATTCCGTGCGCACGGAGGTGACGGTCGCCTGAGGGCGGCGCTTGCCCGCGCTTCGAGCCGCGCTTGGCGAAACCGCCTCCGCCGGTGCATGTCCTCGGGACGACCTGCCCCTTCGAGGACATCCGGATGACCGACCTGACGCTCGCCGCCGCCCAGACCCTCGTGGCGACCGCCCTGAAGACCGCGCGCGAACGCAACCTGAAGCCGCTGGCGGTGGTGGTCTACGACGCCCGCGGCGCTCTCAAATGCCTCGCGGCCGAGGACGGCACCTCCCTGCGCCGGGCCGAGATCGCCCGCGGCAAGGCCAACGGCGCGCTGGCGCTCGGCCTCGGCTCGCGGGCGATTGCCAAGCGCGCCGAGGAGCAGCCGCATTTCGTGGCCGCCGTGAGCCACCTCGTCGGCCCGGACGCGCTGGTGCCGGTGCCCGGCGGCGTGCTGATCCGCGATGCCGGCGGCCGTCTGCTCGGCGCGGTTGGCGTTTCCGGCGATACCTCCGACAACGACGAGATCTGCGCGCTCGCCGGCATCGAGGCGGCGGGCTTGAAGGGAGATACGGGGGCGTGAGCGCCTGACGGCCGTGGTCGGCGACGCGCACCGCCTGACTCCTCTCCCCGATCAAAGTCGGGCTCGCCCGACTTTGGCGACGGCTGATCTGATCCCGGACAAGCCCGGGATCAGGCGGGGAGAGGCCCGCAGGCTCCTTGTCGTGCCTGCGGGAAGCGCAGGCGAAGCTGGAGCAAGGGTGAGGGGGTATGTCCGGATGAGACTCCTCCGTAGCCGCCCCCTCACCTTCGGCTGCCGCCTCGCTGCGCTCCCCGACAAGGGGGAGACGCGGCCCTCTCCCCGCAAGCGGGGCGAGGGGAATGAAGCGGCACCCCGCAGGCGGTCCGTTCCATGACCCTCCCCCGCCGCACCGTCCTTCGCAGCGGCGCGGCGCTCGCCGCCGGGCTCGCCCTCCCCGCGCCCGCGCGGGCGGCCGCCCCCGTCTATCGCCGCGGCAACGACGCCGATCCGGAAACGCTCGATCCGCACAAGACCTCGACGGTGGCCGAGGCGCACATCCTGCGCGACCTGTTCGAGGGACTGCTGACCTACGACAACCGCGGCACCATCATCCCCGGCATGGCCGAGGGCTGGACCGTCTCCGACGACCGCCTCACCTACCGCTTCCATCTCCGCCCCGACGGGCGCTGGTCGAACGGCGATGCGGTGAGCGCCGACGACTTCCTGTTCTCGCTGCGCCGCATCCTCGATCCGAAGACGGCGGCGAAATACGCCGAGGTGCTGTTCCCGATCCGCGGGGCGGCGGCCGTCAATGCGGGCGAGCAGCCGCCGGAGACCCTGGCGGTGGCGGCTCCCGATGCCCGGACGCTGGAGATCGGGCTGTCCGAGCCGGTGCCCTACCTCCTCGAACTCCTCACCCACCAGACCTCGCTGCCGGTCCACCGCCCCTCGCTGGAGCGCTGGGGCGACGCCTTCGCGCGGCCCGGCAACCTCGTCTCGAACGGCCCCTACGCCCTGGTCGATTGGGTGCCGAACGACCGCATCACCCTGACGAAGAACCCGCATTACCGCGACGCCGCCGCGATCCCGATCGAGCGGGTCGACGTCATCCCGACCCCCGACCTCGCCGCGGCGGTGCGGCGCTACGCGGGCGGTGAGATCGATTCGCTGTCCGACCTGCCCGCCGACCAGATCGCCTCGCTGAAACAGCGCTTCGGCACCCAGGTGCAGCTCGGGCCGGGGCTCGGCCTGCTCGCCATCGCCTTCAACCTGCGAAAAAAACCCTTCGACGATGTCCGGGTCCGCCGCGCCCTCTCGCTCGCCATCGACCGGGAATTCCTGGCCGAGATCGTGTGGGGGCAGACCATGGCCCCGGCCTATTCCTTCTGCCCGCCGGGCCTCGACAACGCTTTGCCGCCCCCGCTCCTGCCGGGGCGCGAGGACGGGCCGATCGACCGCGAGGAGGAGGCTTTGCGGCTGCTGGCGCAGGCCGGCTACGGGCCGGGCAATCCCCTGAGAATCGAGTACCGCTTCAACGTCACCGACAACAATCGCAACACGGCGATCGCGCTGGCCGATGCCTGGCGCGGCATCGGCGTCGAGACCCGCTTCGTCTCCACCGACGCCAAGACCCACTTCGCCTATCTGCGCGACGGCGGCCCCTTCGACCTCGCCCGGATGTCCTGGGTCGCCGACTATTCCGATCCGCAGAATTTTCTGTTTCTGCTGCGCACCGGCAATGACGGGTTCAATGCTGGGCGCTGGTCGAACCCGGCCTTCGACGGGCTGCTGACGCGGGCGGCGCAGGAGCGCGACGTGCAGGCCCGCGCGCGGATGCTGTTCGACGCGGAAACCATTGTGCTCGACGAGCTGCCCTGGCTGCCGCTGCTGCATTACCGGTCGAAGGCGCTGGTCTCGCCGCGGCTGCACGGGATGCACCCGAACATCCGCAACGTCGCCCCCACCCGCTATCTCTGGCTCGATCCGTGATCGCCCTCATCCTGCGCCGGATCGCCCAGAGCCTGCCGACCCTGTTCCTCGTGGTGGCGGGCAGCTTCTTCCTGATCCGGCTGGCGCCGGGCGGCCCGTTCGATCTGGAGCGGCCGCTGCCGCCGGCGGCGATGGAGAACCTGCGCCGGGTCTACGGCCTCGATCAGCCGCTGATCGTGCAGTTCGGGCGCTACCTCCTGAGCCTGCTGCGGGGCGATCTCGGCCCCTCCTTCACGTTTCGCGACCTCACCGTCACCGACCTGTTCGCCCGCGGCCTGCCGGTCTCGCTGACGCTCGGCAGCCTCGCGCTCGCGCTCGCGCTGGCCCTCGGCTTGGCGGTCGGGAGCCTCGCCGCGTTCGACCGCGGCGGAACCGCCGACCGGCTGGTGGGGCTCGCCGCCTCCCTCGGGCTCGCGGTGCCGAACTTCGTCACCGCGCCCCTGTTCCAGATCGTGTTCGGCCTCGGGCTCGCCTGGCTCCCCGTCGGCGGCTGGGCCGACGGGAATCCGAGAAACCTCGTCCTGCCGGTCCTCACGCTCGCCCTGCCCCATGCGGCGGGCATCGCCCGCCTCACCCGCGCCTCGCTGGCTGAGGTGCTGATCCAGCCGCATATCCGAACCCAGCGCGCCATGGGGCTGTCGCGGGCCCGTATCGCCCGGCACGCGCTGCGCGGGGCGCTGCTCCCCGTCGTCGCGACGTTGGGGCCGCTGGCGGCGGCGCTGATGACCGGCTCCGTGGTGGTCGAGACCATCTTCGGCCTGCCCGGGATCGGGCGCTACTTCGTCGAGGGGGCGCTCAACCGCGACTACACCCTGGTGATGGGCACGGTGGTGCTGGTGGCCGTGCTGGTGATCGTCTTCAACCTGATCGCCGACCTGATCGCCGCCGCCCTCGATCCGCGCCTGAGGCTCTCGGCATGAGCGCGGCGCTGGCTCACCTCGCCCGCCGCCTCGCCCGCGACCGGCCGGCGCTCGCGGCCCTGGCGAGCCTCGTGCTGATCGTGCTGGCCTGCCTGATCGGCCCGTTCCTCACCGGCCACCCGCCGGAGCGGATCTATCCGGATTTCGTGCGGATCCCCCCGAGCCTCGCCGCCCATCCGCAGCCCGACGCGCTGCGCCCGGCGCTTCAACGCCTCGCCTTCCGGATGCGGGTCTCGCTGGAGGATGTGGCGCAGGAGGGCGACCGGGTTCGCCTGACCCTGACGGCGCCAAAACCCATCGACGCGCGCGCCCTGCGCCTGCTGTCCCGCTCCGGCCTGTTCGGCGCGGCGACCGTGCTGGAGCGGTCGGCGGATGGCCGCCGGCTCGTGGCCGAGGCGCCGGTCCGAAGGCTGTATTTCCTCCTCGGCACCGATGCGCTGGGGCGCGACCTTCTCACCCGCTGCCTCGCGGCGGGGCGGGTCTCCCTGCTGATCGGGCTCACCGCGGCGCTCGCCGCGCTCCTCATCGGCGTCGCCTACGGCGCGGTCTCCGGCATGGCCGGGGGCGCGGTCGATGCGCTGATGATGCGCCTCCTCGACATCCTCTACGCCCTGCCCTTCGTGTTCTTCGTCATCATGCTGCTGGTGTTCTTCCGCGCCGGGCTGTGGCTGGTGCTGGTGGCGGTGGCGGCGGTCGAGTGGCTCGACATGGCCCGCATCGTCCGCACCCAGACGCTCTCCCTGAAAAGCCGCGACTTCGTCCGTGCCGCCTATGCCCTGGGGCTCTCGACGGAGTCGGTCATCGCCCGCCACATCGTGCCCAACACGCTCGGGCCGATCATCGCGGCGGCGACCCTGCTGGTGCCGCGGGTGATCCTGCTGGAGAGCTTCCTGTCCTTCCTCGGCCTCGGCGTGCAGGAGCCGGCAACCTCCTGGGGCGTGCTGATCGCG
Source organism: Methylorubrum populi (assembly GCF_002355515.1). Taxonomy (NCBI): domain Bacteria; kingdom Pseudomonadati; phylum Pseudomonadota; class Alphaproteobacteria; order Hyphomicrobiales; family Methylobacteriaceae; genus Methylorubrum; species Methylorubrum populi. Next base: position 4,940,678 of record NZ_AP014809.1, read on the forward strand.
GAAGGGTCGCGGGCGCTCGAATCCGCGCCCTGGATGCTCGCGGCACCGGCAGGTTTCCTCGTCGTCACCCTGATGGCCTTGAACCGGCTCGGCGACGGCCTCGGCGAGGCGCTCGATCCGCGATATCAGCGGGACTCAGGTCCGCGGGACTCGGCCGGCAGGTAGCCCTGATAGACGATGCGCACCGTGCGCCGCTCGCCGGGCAGGTCCGAGACCGGGATCGCCCGCGACCCGCGCAGGGCGGGCACGGCCGGGCCGGCTTCGGCGATTGCTGAACCGGGAGGCGCGATCGGCGCGGTCGGTGCTTTGGGCCGCAGCGCCCAGCGCTCGGCGCCGCCGGCACTCGCCAGCGTCGAGAGTGCGAGCACGGCGCCCATGGAAGCCAGTCCGGCGGCGATCGGGGGAAGCAGGGTTCTGACGGAAAGATGCGCGAAAAAAGTCATGGCGGGTGGCCCGGCGAATGGGGCCATTCCGCAACCTGAAGCGTTTCCGAACGCCGCCGCCTGCTCTCACCGGGCCGGTTTTGCGAACAATTTTACCGAGTCAGGGTAAACGGAGGGGCAATGACGAGCCGAGCGGAAGGTCAGGCCGGGGCGGCTGCCCCCGAGCGCGTGGCGGCCGGCACCGTCATCGACACCGACATCTCCGCCCGGCTCGACCGCCTGCCCTTCGGCCGCTTCCACACCCTCGTCATCGTCGCGCTCGGCATCACCTGGGTGCTCGACGGGCTCGAAGTGACGCTGGCCGGCGCCCTGGTCGGGGCCCTGCGCAAGGCGCCGATGTCCTTCACCGAGTTCGACGTCGGCCTTGCCGCGAGTTCCTACCTCGTCGGCGCGGTGACGGGGGCGGTCGGCTTCGGCTGGCTCACCGACCGGATCGGGCGCAAGAAGCTGTTCTTCATCACGCTGGCCCTCTACCTCGTGGCCACCGCGGCCACGGGCCTGTCGTGGAATATCTGGAGCTTCTGCCTGTTCCGCTTCCTCACGGGGGCGGGCATCGGCGGCGAGTACACCGCGATCAACTCGACCATCCAGGAGCTGATCCCGGCCCGCGTGCGCGGCTGGACCGATCTCGTCATCAACGGCTCGTTCTGGATCGGCGCGGCTTTGGGCTCCTTCCTCTCGATCGCGCTGCTGCGCCCGGAATGGATCGACCCGGCCTGGGGCTGGCGCATCGCCTTCTTCGTCGGCGGCGGCATCGGCCTCGTGATCCTGCTCCTGCGCACCTGGATCCCCGAGAGCCCGCGCTGGCTCGTCACCCACGGCTACGCCGCGGAGGCCGACCGGGTGGTGACGGGCATCGAGAAGCGCTTCACCGACGAGGGCATCACCCTGCCCCCGCCGGACGAGAAGCGGCGCCTCAAGCTCAAGGTCCGCAGCCATACGCCGCTCGCGGAAGTGGCGCAGGCGATGTTCGTCACCAGCCGCCGCCAGACCATGGTCGGGCTGGCACTGATGATCGCCCAGGCCTTCTTCTACAACGCCCTGTTCTTCACCTACGCCCTGGTGCTGGAGCGCTTCTACGACGTGCCCGGCGGCGATGTCGGCTGGTACCTGCTGCCCTTCGCACTCGGCTCCTTCCTCGGCCCGCTGCTCCTGGGCCGCCTGTTCGACACGGTGGGCCGGCGCCCGATGATCGGAGCCACCTACGGCATCTCGGCAGTGCTGCTCGCCGTCGTCGGCCTCGTCTTCCGCGCCGACCTGCTCGGCCCCGTGGGCCAGACCGCGGCGTGGATGGGCGTGTTCTTCTTCGCCTCGGCGGCCGCGAGCTCCGCCTACCTCACCGTGGCCGAGACCTTCCCGCTCGAGATCCGGGCGCTGGCGATCGCCGCCTTCTACGCCATCGGCACCGGCATCGGCGGCGTCTCCGGCCCGCTCCTGTTCGGCACCCTGGTCGAGACCGGCTCGCGCGACCTCGTGCTGGTCGGCTACCTCATCGGCGCGGCGCTGATGGCGGTGGCGGCCGTGGTCGGCGCGGTCTGGGGCACGGCGGCCGAGGGCAAGTCGCTGGAGGACGTGTCGAAGCCGCTGGCCTCGGCGTGAGCCATGACGCTACGGCGTCTCGTCGGCCGCGAAAACATCGTCGATGTCCCGCCGGGAATGAAGGATGTTCACGATCTCGAACCGATCGCCGAGATAGCGGAAGAAGATGATGTAACCCCGGTACGGGCTGCTGCGAATGTCGGGCTGCAGGTCCGGCCGGGCTCGGCCCAAGGTGCCGGGAAGACCTGCGAGGCGGTGGCACTGCGCCCGCAATTGGCGAACGAAGCTCTGCCCCGTCGCAAGGCTTCCGCTGGCGCGGGTCACATCCTCGAGAATCTGCAGGAGGTCGGCTCTGGCGGCGGCCAGGAAGACGGGTCGTCTCACGCTCGGACAGTCGAGATCAGAAGCCCTCGGCTTCGAGCTGCGCGCTCCGAGCCGCGAGCGCGGCATCGATCTCGCTCTCGCTGACCTCTCCTCCCGCTGCAAGGGACGCAGCAAGCGTTTCCCGAAGAGCGCCGAGGCGCGCTTCCCGTTCCTCGACCAGCCGCAGCCCCTCGCGCACGACGTCACCCGCGGACGCATAACGCCCCTCGCGCACGACCTGCTCGATGAATCCTTCCCAGCGATCACCCACGGAAACGTTCATACCGCTCTCCTCAGCCTGTCGAGGATAGCAGAAAACGCGCGGATTGGATCAGCCGCTCATGGTTGAGGCCGTCGACGGCTCTCCGGATCGATCCTTCCGCCGCAGCCAGATCGCCGAGGCCACCGCCAGGGCGTCGAGCGGGAGCGTCACGGCGCCCTGGCGCTTGCCCCACAGGTCGAGGCCGCCGAAGCCGACGCGGCGGATCTCCAGCCACGCGCCGAACGGGAACACCGTCTCGGCTCCCTCACCGGGGCCGAAGCATTCCTCGAAGGCCAGGGGATCGACCATGATCGCGTCGTACTTGGCAAGGTGATCGACGATCGCGACCTTGGAGCGGAACGGGCCGCGGTCGCGGCGGAACGAGGCGAAGCAGGGCTCGAACTCCGTGAGCGTCACCCGCAGCTTGCCGCCGATGCGCAGGTAGGGCGGGTTCGGGCCCTCGGTGCCGAAATTCTCCGGGCCCCAGCCCGCTTCGCGCATCAGGGACTCGGCGAGCGTCACCGGCTCGCCGGGATGATCGGTGCCCACCGGCCGATCGAGCGCAGCCGTGGCGTCATCGGACAGGGCGGGACCGGTCATGCCGCCCTCTGCCAGGCCGCCGGGATTCGAGCCGCCCGGGGGAGAGCCGCTCTCGGTCACGCCACCGTGGATCATGCCACGTCCTCGCGCTGCCGCCGCTCCGCGGGAGCGGCCGGCTGGCATTATTTCTCATTTGGCGTGGGTGGGCGAGCAGTTTCTTTCCTTCAGCCGGCCGTCGCCCGCGAGCGGCGGTTCTCGGCCCGGCCTCGGCCCAATCAATCCTCGTCGTCGTCCTCGTCGATGCGGCTCATACCCTTGAGCTTGGCGAAGACCGCGTCGGCGTTGAGATCCTCCTCGTCGCGCTCCTCCTCCCGCTCCTCGGCGGCCGGGGCGGTCGAGATCTCGGTCGGCAGGAGCTTGGCGCCGCCGTCGGTCGGCAGCACGGCGGGGCGGTCCTTGGCGGCGCGCTGGACCTCGAAGTCGAGGTCGATCTGCGAGCACAGGCCGAGCGTGACCGGGTCCATCGGCTGGAGCGAGGCGGAATTCCAGTGGGTGCGCTCGCGGATCTGCTGGATCGTCGCCTTGGTGGTGCCGACGAGGCGGATGATCTGCGCGTCCTTCAACTCGGGATGGTTGCGGATCAGCCAGAGGATCGCGTTCGGTCGGTCCTGGCGGCGCGACAGGGGCGTGTAGCGCGGGCCCTTGGTGGTGCGCTTGACCTCGGGCAGCTTCACCTTCGAGACCGCGACCTTGAGCCGGTAGTGCGGCGATTTCTGCGCCTTCTCGATCTCGTCGCGGGTGAGCTGGCCGGTGGTGATCGGGTCGAGGCCCTTGATGCCGGCGGCGACCTCGCCGTCGGCGATGCCCTTCACCTCGAGCGGGTGCAGCTTGCAGAAGTCGGCGATCTGCTCGAAGGCGAGCGAGGTGTTCTCGACGAGCCACACGGCGGTCGCCTTGGGCATCAGCGGACCTTGGGACATCGGACAAAGCTCCAGGCAGTTTTTCGTGGTTCGCGGCGGGGAAAGGCGCGGGAACCCGGAAAGGCTCTCCCGCGGCCTCCGGCCCGGTCAGGTCCGAAGGATCCCATGTCGCGATGAATGAGGGGATCGCCTCTTATACAGGCGGGACCGGCCGATGCGCAATTGCATTGACCGTCAGCATCCTTCCACGCTGCGCCCCTCCAGGGCGGGGCGCAGCGGCCCGACTTCGGCGGCGACATGGTCCATGAAGGCGCGCACCCGTGCCGCGTGGCGCAGGTCCGGATGGGTCAGGAGCCAGAGCGTGCCGGCCAGCTCCGGCTCCGGCCCCGAGAGGCGGCGCAGGGAGGCGAGCCGGTCGCCGCGATAGCAGGGCAGCGGGCCGATGCCGACGCCCTCGCAGATCGCCTCGCACAGGCCCTGCACGGTGTTGAGGCGCAGGGCCACCCGTTCCGGCCCGGCACGGGCAGCGACGAAGCGGGCGAACAGGCCGCCGGCCACCGCCTCGCTCGGGCTGACCCAGTCGGCCTCGGCGCCGTCCGCCCTCCCTTGCGCCGGGCCGTAGACCGCCCAGGCGATGGTGGCGAGCCGGCGCCCGACGAGGTTGGACGGCGGGTCGCGGGTGGCGCGCAAGGCCACGTCGGCGTCGCGGCGGGACAGGTTCAGCGCCTCCTCGGAGGTGACGAGTTCGAGCTGGACCTGTCGGTAGCGCGCCCGGAAGCGGCCGAGCATCGGCATCAGGAGGTCGGTCACCAGGGTCGCGGCGGCGGTGACGCGCAGCAGCCCCGAGGGGGTCTGCGCCCGGTCGGCGACCTCCCGGTCGAAGCGGGCCACCTCCTCCTCCATCCGGGCGGCGGCGGCGGCCATCGCCTCGCCCGCCGGCGTCGCCACGTAGCCGGAGCGGTGGCGCTCGAACAGGCGCGCGCCGAGTTCGGCCTCGACCGCGGCGAGGCGGCGGAAGGCGGTGGAGGGATTGATGCCGAGATGCGCCGCGGCCGGTGCCAGCGCCCCCCGCTCGGCGATGGCCCGCACGAGGCGGAACTCGTCCCAGGCCACCGGCACTCCGCCCTCCTCCTTGCAGACTTGCAAGGATGGTCTTGCACGACGGGGCATTTCTGCAAAGAGGGCGAACCGCCATACTCGCCGCGCATTCGACGCTCGGGCCAGCGCGAGCGCATCGTTCTCCGATCGGAAGCGGAACCCGCTTTCGGACGATGCGCCGGGCCCGCGAACAGGAGAGACGACGATGGCGAAGGTTCTGGTGCTCTACTACTCGTCCTGGGGCCATGTGGAGCAGATGGCCAAGGCGGTGGCCGAGGGCGCCCGCGAGGCCGGGGCCGAGGTCGCGGTCAAGCGCGTGCCGGAGCTGGTGCCGGAAGAGGTCGCCCGGCAGTTCCACTACAAGCTCGACCAGGAGGCGCCGGTCGCCACCGTCGAGGAGCTGGCCGATTACGACGCGATCATCTTCGGCACGCCGACCCGCTACGGCAACATGGCCTCGCAGATGAAGCAGTTCATCGACCAGACCGGCGGGCTCTGGGCCAAGGGCGCGCTCGTCGGCAAGGTCGGCTCGGCCTTCACCTCGACCGCCTCGCAGCACGGCGGCCAGGAGACCACGCTGACGAGCTTCCACACCGTGATGTTCCACCACGGCATGGTGGTGGTGGGCCTGCCCTACAGCTTCAGTGGTCAGAACGGCGTCGAGCAGGTGAAGGGCAACTCCCCCTACGGCGCCACCACGATCGCCGACGGCGACGGCTCGCGCCAGCCCTCCCAGGTCGAACTCGACGGCGCCCGCTACCAGGGCCGCCACGTGGCCGGGATCGCGGCCAAGCTCGCGGGCTGAGGCGAATTTTTCCCCCCTCTCCCCGCTGGGCGGGGAGAGGGAATGCGCTGAACCGGATCGAGCCCTACTGGAGCGTGCCCTGCTGGGCCGCCGCGACGTCCTTCTGCCCGATGGCCGCCAGCACGATGCCTTCCGTCAGGATCTGCGGCAGCACCTGCGCCTCGCCCATTCCGCGATAGACGAGGTAGAGCGGCACGCCGCTGCGGCCGTGGCGCTCGAGGAGGCGAGTGATCTCCGGGTTCTGGTTGGTCCAGTCGCCCTTCAGATAGGCCACCTGGCCTGCCCGGAACGCCGCCTGCACCGCGTCGCGGGCGATGACGGTCCGCTCGTTGACCTGGCAGGTGATGCACCACGCCGCGGTCATGTCCACGAACACCGTGCGCCCCTCCGCCCGCAGCCTGTCGAGGCGGGCCTGCGTGAACGCCTCTTCGCCCTGGGCCAGGGCGGCGCGCGCGGTGGCGCGGTCGCCGTCGAGGACGGCGACGAGGCCGAGGGAGGCGGCGAGGGCGACGAGGGCCGCCGCCCGGCTGAGCCCCGTGCCGAGCCGTCCCGCGTGGCGGGCGCGCTCCCAGGCCCAGGCGGCCAGCGCCACCAGCACGAGACCGGTCAGCCCCGCGAGCAGCCCGTCCGGCCCGACCTGCTGCGCCAGCACCCAGACCAGCCACGCCACGGTGGCGTAGACGGGGAAGGCGAGCGCACCCTTCAGCACGTCCATCCAGGCGCCGGGCCGCGGCAGCAGGCGCAGCGCCTGCGGAAACAGGGTGAGGCCCAGGAACGGCAGGGCGAGCCCGAGGCCGAGGCTCGCGAAGACGGTGAGCGCGGTCAGCGGCGATTGCGTCAGGGCGAAGCCCACCGCCGCGCCCATGAACGGCGCGGTACAGGGCGTGGCGACGAGCGTCGCCAGCACGCCGGTGAAGAACGAGCCCTGATAGCCCGCCCGCCGGGTCAGGCCGTCGCCGAGCCCGGCGATTCCCCCGCCGAGATGCACCACGCCCGACAGACTGAGGCCCATGGCGAACAGCCCGTAGGCCAGCAGCGCCACCACCACCGGCGACTGGAGCTGGAAGCCCCAGCCGATCCCGGCGCCGCCGGCCTTCAGCGCGATCAGCAGCCCGGCGAGCCCGAGGAAGCTCGCGAGCACGCCCGCGGTGTAGGCGAGCCCGTGCAGCCGCACGCGGGTCGCGGATTCGCCCGCCTGCCGCACGAGGCTCAGCACCTTGATCGAGAGGACCGGGAAGACGCAGGGCATCAGGTTGAGGAGGAGGCCGCCCAGCAGCGCCAGACCGGCGGCGCTCCACAGGGTTAGCGTCTCCTCTGCCGCCGTGGCGGGCGGCGTCTCGGGCGCGGCGGGCACGGCCGCGGCCGCCGTCGGTGCGGGTGCGGGCTCCGGTCCCAGCGCGTAGGCCCGGCGCGCCCCGTCCTCGGTGAGGGCGAGCACGCCGGCAAGCGCCTCGGGGGCCTGTCCCGCATCGCCCGGCGTGAGGGCGAGGCGCAGGCCGGCGGCATCGACGGCGAGATCCTGCGGGGCGGCGTTGTCGAGCGCGCCTTCCGCGTAGGGGAAGAACGCCGCGCTGCTCACGCCCGCGAGGCCCGGCCGGTCGAGATGCAGCACCAGCCGGTCGCCCTCGCGGGTGGTGCGATGGGGACCGGGCGCGGCCTCGGGCAGGGCGGCCCGCGCGCGGGCGAACAGGGCGGCCTGGCCCGAGGCCGGCTCGGCGGTGCCCGCCACCGGCAGGTCGAGGCTCAGCTCCGCCGAGCCCGGAATGCAGATCTCCTCGCAGACGAGGTAGGAGAGCGTGCCGGCGAGCCGCACCGTGTCGCCGGCCTTGGCGTTCTCCTTGGCGCTCTCCGGCACTGTGAGCGGCACCAGCAGGGTGACGGCGCCCTCGTAGCCGAAATTCATCAGGGTCTGGACCGGGATGCGCTCCGGGACCGGCCACTGCACCGGGCCGACCGTGAAGCCCTCCGGCAGGCGCCACGCCATCTCCGGCGGCAGGCCGGAATCGCCGGGATTGCGCCAGTAGACGTGCCAGCCCGGCTTCATCGCCATGTGCAGGCCGAGCGTCACCGTACGGCCGGGCACCAGCGCATCGCTCTCGGCGACGAGGCTGGCGCGCACGAGATCCCGGGCCTTGGCCGCCGTCATCGCGCCCTGCGCCCCGGCGAGGCCGGGGGCGGCAAGCGTCAGGAGGAGGGCGAGGAGAAGGCGGAGCATCGATCTGTTTCCGAGCAGCCCGGCGCCTCTCCCCCCGCGGATGGTGCGGTCCCAGGGCAAGCCCGAGACCGCGCAGGGCGGAGAAGCCGGTCGGGCCGGGGCGGGCCGGCTGTCACGAGCCGAGCGGTATAGCAGACCTTCCCCGCCCCGTGAGCCGCACGGCCCCGCGGCCTCGAACCGCGCCGCCCTCAGCCCGCGGCGCGCTCCTTCTTCAGCCGGTAGAGCGCGTCGAGCGCCTCGCGCGGGGTCAGCGCGTCGGGATCGAGGGCATCGATCAATCGGCCGAGCCGGTCGTCCGGTTCGGGCTTCGCCGGCTCCGGCGGCGGGGGCGGCGCGGCGGAAAGGCTCGCAAAGAGCGGCAGGTCCTCGATCTTGCGGCGGGCGGGGCGCTCGCGCTCGGAGCTTTCGAGACCTTTGAGGATCGCGCCGGCGCGGGCCACCACGCTCGGCGGCAGGCCGGCGAGGCGGGCGACCTGCAGGCCGTAGGAGCGTTCGGCCACGCCCGGCACCACCTCGTGCAGGAACACCACGTCGCCCCGGTCCTCGGCCACCTTCAGGGTCGCGTTGTCGAGGCGCGGCAGGCGCTGGCTCAGTGCCGTCAGCTCGTGGAAATGGGTGGCGAACAGCGCCCGGCAGCCGTTCTTCTCGTGCAGGTGCTCCAGGCAGGCCCAGGCGATGGAGAGGCCGTCGAAGGTCGCGGTGCCCCGCCCGATCTCGTCGAGCACCACCAGCGAGCGGCGGGTCGCCTGATTGAGGATCGCGGCGGTCTCGACCATCTCGACCATGAAGGTCGAGTGGCCCCGCGCGAGGTCGTCGGCCGCGCCGACGCGGGAGAACAGGCGGTCCACCACGCCGAGCCGGGCGGAGGCCGCCGGCACGAAGGCGCCCATCTGCGCCAGCACGGCGATCAGCGCGTTCTGGCGCAGGAAGGTCGACTTGCCGCCCATGTTCGGGCCGGTGACGAGGCGGATGCGCCCGGCCTCGTCGCCCGACAGGTCGCAGGCATTGGCGATGAAGGCCTCGCCCGCCTTGACCAGCGCCGCCTCCACGACAGGATGGCGCCCGCCCTTGATCTCGAAGGCGAGGCTCTCGTCGATGACGGGACGGGTCCAGGCGAGTTCGACCGCGAGTTCCGCGTGGCTTGCCGCCACGTCGAGGCCCGACAGCGCCTCGGCGATATCGGCGATCGCCTCCGCGCCCTCGCTCACCCGCGCGCTCAACGCGTCGAACACCGCCGATTCGAGGGCCAGCACCCGGTCGGAAGCGCCGGCGATCTTCGATTCCAGCTCGCCGAGTTCGACGCTGGTGAAGCGCATCGCGTCGACCATGGTCTGGCGATGCACGAAGTCCTGCATCAGGCCCTTGAGGCAGGCCTCGCCCACCGCCTGCGGCACCTCGATGTAGTAGCCCAGCACGTTGTTGTGCTTGATCCGGAGCGTCCTGCAGCCGGTGGCCTCGGCATAGCGCGCCTGGAGCGCGGCGATGACCTTGCGCGAGTCCTGGCCGAGGAGGCGCGCCTCGTCGATCTCGGCGTGGTAGCCCGCGCGCACGAAACCACCGTCGCGGCGGTTGAGCGGCAGGTCGTCGGCGAGCGCGGCGGCCAGTTCCTCCGTGAGCGCCCGGTCGGCCTTGTCGAGGCGGCGGGCGAGGCGGGCGAGCCCGTCCGGCAAATCCTCCCGCGCCAGCCGCTCGCTGATGGTCGCGGCGGCCGCGAGCCCGTCGCGCAGGGCGGCGAGGTCGCGCGGGCCGGCCCGGTTCAGGCCGATGCGGGAGAGCGCCCGGGCGATGTCGGGGGCGGCGTGGAGCGCGTCGCGCAGTTGCGCGCGCAGGGCGCCGTCATCGGCGAGGAAGGCGACGGCGTCGTGGCGGCGCCCGATCTTCGTCAGGTCCGTCAGGGGGCCGGCGAGGTGTTCGGCCAGCAGCCGGGCGCCGCCCGCCGAGACCGTGCGGTCGATGGCGTCGAGCAGGCTGCCCTGGCGCTCGCCCGAGAGGGTGCGGGTGAGTTCGAGGTTGGCGCGGGTGGCCGCGTCGATGGCGAGCGTCGCCCCCGTCGCCTCCCGGCTCGGCGCCGAGAGCGGCACGCGGGTGCCGAGCTGCGTCCGCTCCAGATAGAGCAAAGCCGCCCCGGCGGCGGCGATCTCCGCCCGGCTGAAAGTCCCGAACCCGTCCAGGGTCTTGACGCCGAACTGCTCGCGGATGCGCCGCTCGGCCGAGGCCGGCTCCAACTCGCCCTGGGCCAGCGGCACCACCGCGGCCTTGGTCTCCCGCCACAGCTTGGCGAGTGCCGGATCGGCGTGGATGACTTCCGAGAGCACGATCTCCCGCGGCTCGTGCCGGGCGATCGCGGCGGCGAGTTCGGAGCCCTCCACCTCGCTCAAGGAGAAGCGGCCGGTGGAGATGTCGAGGGCGGCGAGCCCGTAGGCCTCGCGGTTGTCCGAGACCCTCCGCCGCCCGATGGCGAGCAGCAGGTTGGCCCGCGTCGGGTCGAGCAGGCGGTCCTCGGTGAGCGTGCCCGGCGTGACGAGGCGGATCACCTCGCGCCGCACCACCGATTTCGGGCCCCGCTTCTTGGCCTCGGCGGCGTCCTCGGTCTGCTGGCAGACGGCGACGCGGTGGCCCAGTGCGATCAGCCGGTGGAGATAATCGTCGGCCCGCTCCAGGGGCACGCCGCACATCGGGATGTCGGCGCCGCCGTGCTTGCCCCGCTTGGTCAGGACGATGCCCAGCGCCCGGGAGGCGATCTCCGCATCCTCGAAGAACAGCTCGTAGAAGTCGCCCATCCGGTAGAACAGCAGGCAGTCCGGATTGGCGGCCTTGATCTCGATGTACTGCGCCATCATCGGCGTGGCGCCGGGGATGTCGAGGGGCGAGGAAGTCACCGTATCCGCCGCCTGGGCACGCCGTTCGAGGGGTTGGGGACGCTGGGGTCTGGGCATGGATCGGAGGCTAGCAGCCCCGCCTGCGCCGGGCACCGCCGGCCGGCCGTGAAGACCGTGGACAAGTGGGCGCTCTCCCCAGCCCTCGCAAGCGGCGACGGGGCCAGCGAGAACAGCCGAAGCCCGCCCGGCATTGCCCCGGACGGGCCTCTTTCAACAAACCTGCTTCCGGAGGCCGAAGCTCAGTAGCGCGGGCCGCCCGTGGTGTTGCCGAGCTGCTGCTGGTAGCCGGACCGCTCCGGGTTGCGGGCGTTCGGGTTGCCGTGGCGATAGGTGTTCATGCGGCGGCGATGGCGCTCGGCCTTGGTCGAGTGGTGGTGGCCGAGCACGCTGCGGTGGGAGCGGTGCCAGCGCCGGTGATGGCGGCCATGGTCGCGAACGATCTCGACCGTGTCGCCGGCGATCACGCCGGGCGCGGGCATCGCGGGGGCGGCCGATGCGGCCCCGATTCCCAGGCCGAAGCTGCCGAGCAGCACACCGGCTGCGAGTGTCAGGGCAATACGCATCGTCGTCTTTCTCCGTCGCGTGCATGGGACGCACGCCGAGCGCACAAGTCGTCGTTCACCCCTCCGTTCCGGGTAGAGATCAAGCTATGTTAACAAATTTTCGTGTTGGATTACTTTGATCAATCAACCGTAGCGGGACGGTTGCACCCGCGCGCGAACCGCGGCACCTCCCGAACCATGTCGCCGCCTGCCTCCGCACTCCCGATCGAAGCCGCCCTCCCCGCCCTGCGGGCGGCCCTGTCCGCGCGCAGCTCCGCCGTGCTCGTGGCGCCGCCGGGAGCCGGCAAGACCACGCGGGTGCCGCTGGCCCTCCTCGATGAACCTTGGATCGGGGGGAAGAAGATCATCCTCCTCGAACCCCGGCGCCTCGCGGCCCGCGGTGCCGCCGAGCGCATGGCGGCCACCCTCGGCGAGCGGGTCGGCGACACGGTCGGCCTGCGGGTGCGGCTCGGCTCCAAGATCTCGGCCCGCACCCGGATCGAGGTCGTCACCGAGGGGGTGTTCACCCGCATGATCCTCGACGATCCGGAGCTTGCCGGCATCGGCGCGGTCCTGTTCGACGAGTTCCACGAACGCTCGCTCGACGCCGATCTCGGACTGGCCTTCGCCCTCGATGCCCAGGGGGCGCTGCGGGAGGACCTGCGGATCCTGGCCATGTCGGCGACCCTCGACGGGGCTCGGGTCGCGGGGCTCCTCGGCGACGCGCCGGTCGTGGAATCCGAAGGGCGCGCCTATCCGGTCGAGACGCGCCATCTCGACCGCGACGGAAGCGAGCGCATCGAGGACGCGATGGCCGCCGCGATCCTGCGGGCGCTGCGGGCCGATCCCGGCTCGGTTCTGGCCTTCCTGCCGGGGCAGGCGGAGATCCGCCGCACCGCCGAGCGGCTGGCGGAGCGCCTGCCGGCCGACACCGACCTCGCCCCCCTCTACGGCGCGCTGAGCCAGGGCGAGCAGGACCGGGCGGTGGCGCCCGCCCCGCCCGGGCGGCGCAAGGTGGTGCTCGCGACCTCCATCGCCGAGACCTCGCTGACGATCCAGGGCGTGCGCATCGTCGTCGATTCCGGGCTCGCCCGCGTGCCGCTCTACGAGCCCGGTAACGGCATGACCCGCCTCGTCACCGCGCGGGCCTCGCGCGCCTCGGTCGACCAGCGCCGGGGCCGCGCCGGCCGCACCGAGCCCGGCGTGTGCTGGCGGCTCTGGCCGGAGGCGGCGACCGCCGCGCTCGAACCCTTCGCCCGGCCCGAGATTCTTTCCGCCGATCTGGCCGGCCTCACCCTCGACTGCGCCGCCTGGGGCGTCACCGACCCGACCGCCCTGCCCTTCCTCGATCCGCCGCCGGCTCCGGCGCTGGCCGAGGCGCGGGCGATGCTGACCGATCTCGGCGCCCTCGACCCGGACGGGCGACTCACCGCCACCGGACACACCCTGCGCAGCCTGCCGCTGCCGCCCCGTCTCGCCCGGATGGTCGCCCGCGCCGCCGAATCCGGTCAGGCGCGGGCCGCCGCCGATCTCGCCGCCGTGCTGGTCGAGCGCGGCCTCGGCGGCGACGCGGCCGATCTCGCCGAGCGCCTCGACCGCTTCCGCCGCGACCGCGGCGGCCGGGCCGCCGATATGCGCCGCCTCGCCGAAGGCTGGGCGCGGCAGGCGGCCCGGGCTTCGGGCGATGCGGCCGATCCCGATCCCGCTCTCGCCGAGCCCGGTGCCCTGCTGGCGCTGGCCTACCCGGATCGGGTGGCGCGGGCGCGGGGTCGGGATGGGGCGTTCCTGATGGCCAATGGCCGCGCCGGCCTCGTCGACCCCGCGAGCCCGCTCGCCCGCGAGCCCTTCATCGTCGTCGCCGACCTCACCGGCGCCGCGGCCTCCGCCCGCATCCTCTCGGCCGCCGCGATTTCCTCCGAGTCCATCGACGCCCTGTTCCGCGACCGGATCGAAACCGTGCGCAGCGTCGGCTTCGACGGGCAAGCCCGCGCGCTGCGCGCCCGCGAGGGGCGCCGGCTCGGGGCCGTCACCCTGGACGAGCGCACGATGCCCGTCCCCGCCGACGCGGAGGCGGCGCGGGTGCTGGCCCGCGGCGTGGCCGGGCTCGGCCTCGACCGCCTGCCCTGGACACCCGCATTGGCGCAGTGGCGGGCCCGCATCCGCTTCCTCCACGAGGCCGAGGGCGGGGAATGGCCGGACCTGTCCGACGAGGCTCTGGCCGCCGGTGTCGAGGAGTGGCTCGCCCCAGCCATCCTCGGGCGCGCCTCGCTGGCGGCGATCACCGCCGACGATCTCGGCCAGGCGCTGCAGGGCCTGCTGCCCTGGACCCTGCGCACCCGCCTGGAGGCGGAGGCGCCGAGCCATATCGAGGTGCCGACGGGCTCGCGCATCCCGATCGACTACGAATCAGGCCCCGAACCTGTGCTCGCGGTGCGGGTGCAGGAGCTGTTCGGGCTCGACCGTCACCCCACCCTCGGCGGCGGACGCGTGCCGCTGGTGCTCCACCTGCTCTCGCCGGCCCACCGCCCGATCCAGATCACCCGCGACCTGCCGGGTTTTTGGCGCGGCTCGTGGAGTGCCGTGCGCTCGGAGATGCGGGGGCGGTACCCGCGCCATCCCTGGCCGGAGGATCCGCTCAGCGAGGCGCCGACCCGCCGTGCGAAGCCGCGGGGGACGTGACGGGGACTTTGGGTATCAGCCGGATCAGGAGCCGGTGGGTCGGCCAGCAGATCAGCAGCGGGATGCCGGCGACGAGGCCCGCGAACCATGCCCAGGCCGGCATCATCGTCTGGGCGGCGTGGTCGCCCATGCCCCAGACGTAGTTGATGTTGACCGGCGTCAGCCCGGGATCGGGCCGCGGCGGCGGCATCAGGAAGAAGCAGACGAACAGGACGAGCACGGCCAGCGCCGACCACGCGGTCCAGGCGCGGCGGTCGTAGCCGAGCCGCCACACGAGGAAGACGAGCAGGAACGGCAGCCAGCCGTGGAACAGCGACAGCCCCCGAAGGAACGGCGAGGTCTCGCGGTTGAACATGTAGGCGGTCATGCCGGTCAGCGGGGTGCCCGCCGCCTCGGCCGCGAAATCGACGACCCAGAGCGTCTGCGGTGCGAGGAGACCGACGGCGCAGACCGAGACGAGCAGCGCGCTCTCGGCCCAGATGCCGACGAGGGTCAGGATCAGGGCGATGTCGCAGAAATACAGGAAGTTCGTGGGCCCGTACTGGGTGAGATAGACCGGAACCAGCACCGCCATGAAGGCCGAGTAGGCGAGCTTGAGGCTCAGGGGGATGCGCGCGGGGCTGCGCGCGCGGACGCCCCTGACACCGTCTCTGACGCCGTCCTGCCCGATCACGGGCTCATCTGCCGTCGCCGCATTGCCGGAAGGACTCATTGCCGCCCCCTGTCGTTTCCGGCTTGACCGTGGCCGAGATTCGCTCGCCTGAGCGTGAGGGAGCGCACGCGGCACGCCGCGCCCACGCGAGACGGGAAGGATACGATTCCATGGGTTCAGCGACCGGCCGCACCTGCGTACCGATCCCGGCCCTGATCCCGGCGCTCATGCTCGCAGGCCTCGTCGCCGGTGCGGCCCGCGCAGAGACGGCGCCCGACGTCAGCGGCGCCCGTCCGCTGGTCATCCCCCAGGTCGAAGGCGAGCGCCAGGGCAAGGTCCTCGGCCGGGCGCTGGCCTGCGGCGCGGAGCGCGGGCGGATCGAGCGTGTGCTGAGGGCCGGCCGCGAGCGCATGCTGGCAGCGGTCGGCCGGGCGCTGACCGAGGAGCGCTACGCGCTCGCCCTGGACGACGCGATGCGCCTGGAAACGAGCCTGCCGGCGCCCTCTCCGGGCGCGTGCGACAAGGCGCTGGCGGGTCTCGAGCGGCTGGAGAAGGCGCCGTAGCGTCTCCCGGAAGTCAGGCGAAGCGGCCGCCCTTCTGGATCACCTCGATCTTGTAGCCGTCCGGATCGGTGGCGAAGAAGAAGGTCGCGAGCGCGGTGCCGCCGTGCTTGAGCGTCTTGACCGGCGTGACCGGAAACCCTTCGCGCTCGAAGCGGGCGTGCTCCGCCTCCGCGTCCTCCACCACGAAGGCGAGGTGGCCGTAGCCGTCGCCGAGATTGTAGGGCTCCGAACGGTCCTTGTTGACAGTCAGTTCGAGTTCGAACGGCGAGGACGGGTCGCGCAGGTAGAGCAGCGTGAAGTCCGGGAAGTCGAAGCGGTCGGCCGGCTCCAGGCCGAAGGCGCGGGCGTAGTAGTCGCGGGAACGCGCCTCGTCGCGGACGCGGATCATGGTGTGGACGGGCTTGGCCATCGGCCCTCTCTTTCTGAGCGAACGTACCCTTGGGGGAACGCCCTCGGGCGAACCTGAGCGAATGTGCGCTCATCTGGCGCGTGGGCGGCCGGGCGGAAAGGGTTTTGCGCCTTAACCCTTCGTCAACCTTAAGGGATCTTTGCTGGCCGCGATGATGCGAGCCGCGTCCCCCGATGCCGTCGATGCCGACGCCCTGCTGCCGCCGGGCGATGCCGCCCTGCGCGCTGCGATGCGCGGCTGGCGCGAGGCGCTGGCCCGCGAGCGGCGCCTGGCGGCCAACACCGTCGAGGCCTACGAGCGGGACCTGCGCCAGTTCCTGATCCATCGCGCCGGCCGGTCCGGCACGCCGACCATTGCCGGGCTGATCGCCCTCAAACCCCGCGACCTGCGCGCCTTCATGGCCGCGCGCCGGGCGGAGGGCGTCGGCGGGCGCTCCCTGATGCGGATGCTGGCGGGTCTGCGCTCCTTCGCCCGCTTCCTCGAGCGCGAAGGGCACGGCAGCGTGGCCGCACTCGGCGCGGTGCGCTCGCCCAAGGTCGAGCGGCGCCTGCCGCGCCCGCTGCCGGTGTCCGCCGCCCTCGCGATGACCGCGCCCGAGACCCGCCCCGACGATGCCCGCGACCCTTGGGTGCTCGCCCGCGACGCGGCGGTGATCGCGCTGCTCTACGGTTCGGGCCTGCGCATCTCCGAGGCGCTGGGGCTCGCCGCCCGCGACGCGCCGGTTCCCGGCATCGACGAGGTCCGGGTGACGGGCAAGGGCGGCAAGGTCCGCGCCGTGCCCGTGTTGCCGGCGGTGGCGGAGGCGGTGGCCGCCTACCTGTCGCTCTGCCCGCACCCCCTCGATCCGGAGGGGCCGCTCTTCGTCGGCGTGAAGGGCGGACCGCTCTCGCCGCGGGTGGTGCAATATGCGGTGGCCGCCCTGCGCGGCGCGCTCGGACTGCCCGAGAGCGCGACCCCGCACGCCCTGCGCCACTCCTTCGCGACGCATCTCCTAGCCCGCCAGGGGGAGCTGCGGGCGATCCAGGAACTGCTCGGCCACGCCTCGCTCTCGACCACGCAGATCTACACCAAGGTCGATGCCGCCCGCCTGATGAGCGCCTTCGAGGACGCCCATCCCCGCGCACGGCGGCGGCCGCCGCGGCCCGAAGCGGGCCGGGCGCCGATCGAATCCGTTGACGCGGAACAAGGTTCGGGCGCCCATGCCGGCTATGCTGTTCGGAAGGCCGGCCCGGGCGAGCCGAGGCGAGAGACGAGACGAGAGCCCGGCGCGGAGCGCAGAAATGCGTGAATGTGCCCCGTTTACCTTGGTCTTGCCGCGATTGAGTGGCGGACTGTCCTCAACCGGGTGGCCCGGCGCCGCCGAGTCAGAAGCTTCAGGGAGTGTCCGATGCGCGTGAGCGGTATCTGTCTCGCAATCCTGCCCGTCGTCGCCGTCCTCGCCGTGACCGCGACGGTCAAGACTCTGCTCCTTCCCGTCACCGCCGTGCGGCTGCTCGCCCGCGGGCGCGCCGCCCGCGCCTGACCGGCCCCGGACGCGCCGCGCGCGTCCGGCACCGGGCTGCGGACACGGCGGCCGGGCGGGGTGGCTCGTCGCTGCCCGCGCTTGTCCCGAAGGGCGCTCACGCCCAGCGCCAGCCCTTGGCCTCGATGACGAGAATGCTGCCCTGGCGGATGCCGAGCCGCGGGGCGGCGTAGATGTCGAGATGGCCGAGGATGACCAGCAGCACCCGGGCGACGCCGCCATGGGCGACCATCACGGTCGGGCGGCGTAATTCGGCCACCACCTCCTCCACCCGCGTCTCGACCATGGCGTAGCTCTCCGCGCCCTCCCCGCGCGGCTGGTAGCCCCAGCGGTCGCGGTCGCGCGCCGCCGCCCCCGACGGATCGCGCCGCCGGATCTCCGCCCAGGTCTGGCCCTCCCAGGTACCGAACCCGATCTCTTTAAGCCGCGCATCGGCACGGAAGCCCGTCGGAGGCAGCCCGATGCCGGCGCGCAGGATCTCCATCGTCCTGCGGGCGCGGGTGAGCGGGCTCGCCACGTAATCGGCCGTCGGCAGTTCCGCCCCGGCGACGCGGCGCAGGCGCTCGGCCGCCTCCGCCGCGTGGGCGAGCCCACTTGGGTTGAGATCGGTGTCGCGATGGCCCTGGAGGCGCCCTTCCGCGTTCCAGTCGGTCTGGCCGTGGCGCACGAACCAGATCGTCGGCACTCCGCTCATGCCCTCGCTCATGCGGTCGCTACGCCGCGGCCGGCATATCCGCTCGCAAACCCCGACGCGCCGGATCGGGAACGGCGAAGGCGGCGCATCTGTTGGGGCTCCAAGCTTTTCCCTTCCTGCGGGCCCGCACCGGCGGCCTCGCGAACGGCTCGTGAGCGGATAATCTTCGGCATGGCGCGCAAGAACGGCAAGGACGGCAGCGGCTCCGCAAGTGACAAAGCGGCCGACAAAGCCGCGGAAACAAAGTCGCAGGCGGGCTGGCGCGACCATCCGCCCTCCTTCGCCGGCTGGGCCCGGGCCGCGATCGCGGGTAGCGGCACGGCACCGAGCCTGTCGCCGCATCTCCACCAGGTCCTGCCGCCGGCCGCGCCCGGCATCGTCACCGTCGAGCCCGGCCAGAGCGTCGATCTCTCCACGATCGATCCCGACGCCACCGGCGGCCTCGACAAGGCGGAGGCCAAGGCGGCGCTGGACGCGCAGCGCGCGCGTATCAGGGCCCTGCAGGAAAAGCTCTACGCCGAGCACCGCCATGCCCTGCTCGTGGTGTTCCAGGCCATCGACACCGGCGGCAAGGACGGCACCATCCGCAACGTGCTGGAGGGGGTGAACCCGCAGGGGTGCCAAGTCTCGTCGTTCAAGGTGCCGAGCCCGCAGGAGCTCGATCAGGACTTCCTCTGGCGCTACCACCTGCGCACGCCCGGCCGCGGCCTGATCGGCGTGTTCAACCGCAGCCATTACGAGGACGTGCTGGTGGTGCGGGTGAAGGGGCTCGTGCCGGAGGAGACGTGGCGCGAGCGCTACGGGCTCATCAACGATTTCGAGCGGCTCCTGACGCTCTCGGGCACGGTCATCCTCAAATTCTTCCTCCACATCTCCAAGGACGAGCAGAAGGAGCGCCTGGAGGCGCGCCTCGCCGATCCGGAAAAGCACTGGAAGTTCGATCCCGCCGACCTCGTGGAGCGCAAGAGCTGGGACGTGTACCAGACCGTGTTCAACGACGCGCTCGCCCGCTGCTCGACGCCCTACGCCCCCTGGCACGTGGTGCCGGCCAACCGCAAATGGGCCCGCAACGTCATGGTCGCCCGCACCATCGCCGACACCCTGGAGGCGATGGATCCGCGCTTCCCGGAGCCGCGCGAGGGGCTCGTGGGGATCAAGGTGCCGGATTGATTCCTTTTTCCAAGTCGACATCCGAGGCCAGGGGGCCGGGAAGGGCCGAAGCCATCCCGCACGTCGCCGCGACCGAGCGGAGCCGCCGCATCATCTCGGCCGGTTCGGGGGCAGCGCTGGGCATTCGATCGATGCGAGATGCCATCCGTTCGAGGGAGAACAGCCGGGATCTGACGCCGGATAAGATCCAGTTCTGATCCTTCTCTCTCCAGGCTACGACCTTAGCCAAGGCCACATCCTCAATGTCGGGCACGATCGCGGTCACGCCGGGGCATCCGGTGCCTCGATAGTGCTGAACGCGATCCATCCAGTCGCTCGGCATCACCGATGTGCCGGGCGAAACCCCGTCTGCGTAGTATCCGTACTGGCGATGGAAAGCGGATCCCTGGCCGATATTGGCGTCGATCATATCCGATAGCGCTTCGGTCTCGCTCGTGTCGGGGACATAAACGTCCGCCTCGCGCGTCATCAACATGTCGCCTGGGATATTCCGGCATCGAACGACGATCACCGATGAGCCGACAAGAACGAAGGTATCGTGGCCCGTGACGCCTGCCGCAGCACGCAGGATGTGGTCGAGCCTGTCCCGCCGCATCATTCACGGCGTTCCGGACTGGCAGTGGGTCGGTACTGAAGTCCGACCATCTCGGCCATTTTGCTTCCTTGCGAGGAGATGACCGTGAAGACGGGCTGCGTATCCCGGAGCAGTTCGCCTTTCGGCGAATCCTCCAGCATCTGGCGCACGATCTGGCTGATGTCCTGATCCAGAAGCGCGTTCCATAGGGAGTAGGCGTGGGCCTGGGCCGGGTCAGGGCGGACGAAGCGGTCCAGGTAGGACCTGCCGCTGGCGACGAGTTCGGGATCGTCGATCAGGCGCGCCGCGATCCGTCGCGTCAGCTCGTAGGACCGACGCTTGTTCCCGTCGTGGAAGTCGGCCTTGCGCGGAAGTGATCCGACAAAGCGCTCTCCTTCCGTCATGTGGCATCCCCGGCGATCGGCAACGGCTCTTCTCGAATGCTAACCTCTTCTCGTCATGGGAAAAAGATGGACGAGAGCGATCAGGGCCGCACGTTCCTTCCCGAATCATGCCAACGGTCTAGATTGTTCCCCTTCAACGCGTGAGGTCGCCGATGCCGACGGTTCGCGAGATCGAGGCGGCCGGGTACCGGTCGCTGAGGAGCATCCGCTTTCCGGTCGGGCTGCTCTCGGTCTTCGTCGGCGGCAACGGCACCGGCAAGACCAACCTCTACCGCGCCCTCTCCCTGCTCCAGGCGGCCGCCTCCGGCCAGTTGACGCGGGCGCTCGCCGCCGAGGGCGGAATGGAATCGGTGCTCTGGGCGGGGCTCCGACGCAAAGGCGAGCCCGCGCGGGTGCGGCTGTCCGCCGAGCTGTCCGACGACGTCACCGGCCACGTCTACACCTACGCCGTCGAAGTCGGCATCCCGCCGCTGATGACGGCCGCGGCCTTCGCCCTGGAGCCGCAGGTGAAGACCGAGCGGCTCACCGTACAGACCGGCGCGCGGCCGGTGACCGTGCTCGACCGCGACGGGCCGGCGGGCTTCGTGCGCGACGAGGAGGGCCGCCGGCGACCTTTCGGCGCCGACCTGCTGCCGACCGAGACGGCGCTCGCCGCGCTGCAGGACGCCGTGCGCTTTCCCGAGTTGCAGATCGTGCGGCAGGCGCTCGGCGCGTGGCGCTTCTACCACGACGTGCGCACCGATGCGGGCTCGCCCCTGCGCCGCCCCTGCCTGGCGGTGACGACGCCGACGCTGGCCTCCAACGGGGCCGACCTCGCCGCCGTCTTCGCGACGCTGGCCCATATCCGCGGCGACACCGCCGACCTCGACGCGGCGTTCGCCGACGCCTTCTCCGGCGCCCGCCTCGTGGTGCCGCCGCCGGACCGCGAGGCGCGGTTCGGCGTGATCTTTCCCGACTATCCCAAGCGGACCTTCGAGCCCTCGGAACTCTCCGACGGGACGCTGCGCTACCTCGCGCTGGCGGGCGCGCTGCTCGCCTACCGGCTGCCGCCCTTCCTGGCGCTCAACGAGCCCGAGACCAGCCTGCACCCCGACCTGATGGAACCGCTGGCGCGGATGATCGTCCGGGCGTCGGGGCGCACGCAGGTCTGGCTCGTGACGCATTCCGAGCGCCTCGCCGCGGCGGTGGCCGAACACGGGGGCGTGCGTCCGCGGATCGTGCTCAAGCGCGAGGGTGCGACTTGGATCGAGGGCCTGCGGCTCTCCGGTGATTTTTCCGATGGAGACGATTGAGCGATGCGGATCGTGATCGGGGCCGTGCTGACCGGGCGCGTCGCGCCGCTCGGGACGGCGGCGAGCGCCATCGCCAAGATCCCCGTGCAGGAGCCGGTCGCAGTGGGGCCGCTCGGTCTCGCGGGCGACGCGCAGGCCGACCGCCGCTTCCACGGCGGACCGGAAAAGGCCGTCCACCACTATGCCCTCGACCATGCCGCCGCGTGGCGCGCCGACCTGCCCGGCTTGCCCGACCTGCTGGAGCGGCCCGGCGCCTTCGGCGAAAATATTTCGACATCGGGGCTGACGGAGCGCGACGTCTGCGTCGGCGACCTGTGGCAGACGGGCAGCGCCCTGCTCCAGGTCTCGCAGGCGCGCCAGCCCTGCTTCAAGCTGAACCTGCGCTTCGGCGTGCCCGACATGGCGCGCCGGGTGCAGGCGAGCGGGCGCACCGGCTGGTACTACCGGGTGATCGAGGAAGGCGTCGTTTCGGCCGGCGACCGGCTGGAGCTGGTCGGGCGCCCGCATCCGGACTGGCCGCTGTCGCGGCTTCTGCACCACCTCTACGTCGATCGCCTCGACGCGGCGGCGCTGCGGGCGATCGCCGGGCTCGCCGCCCTCACGCCATCCTGGCGCGAACTCGCCGCCCGCCGGCTCGCGAGCGGCGCCGTGGAGGATTGGCGCCGCAGGCTCGGGGAGGAGGCCTGAACTAGTCCCGCTCGCGGGTGATGTCGGGCGCGTCGGGGTTCTTCATGCCGACGACGTGGTAGCCGGCATCGACGTGAAGGATCTCCCCGGTCATACCGCGGGACATGTCGGAGAACAGGTAGGCCGCGGTCTCGCCGACCTCCTCGATCGTCACGGTCCGCCGCATCGGCGCGTTGTACTCGTTCCACTTGAGGATGTAGCGGAAATCGCCGATGCCCGAGGCCGCCAGCGTCTTGATCGGCCCGGCCGAGATCGCGTTGACGCGGATCTGCTTCGGGCCGAGATCGGCGGCGAGGTAGCGCACGGAGGCTTCCAGCGCGGCCTTGGCGACGCCCATCACGTTGTAGTGGGGCATCCACTTCTCGGCGCCGTAATAGGTCAGGGTCAGCATCGAGCCGCCCTCGCGCATGATCTTCTCCGCCCGCTGCGCCACGGCCGTGAACGAGTAGCAGGAGATCAGGAGCGATTTCGTGAAATTCGCCTCGGAGGTCTCGATGTAGCGCCCGGTCAGCTCGTCCTTGTCGGAGAAGGCGATGCAGTGGACGACGAAATCGATCCCTTCGGGGAAGACCTCGGCGGTGGCCGCGAAGGCGGAATCGATCGAGGCCGGGTCGGTGACGTCGCAATGGCCGACCACGTGGGCGTTCAGTTCGCGCGCCAGGGGCTCGACGCGCTTCTTGAGCGCCTCGCCCTGATAGGTGAAGGCCAGCTCCGCCCCGTGCGCGGCAGCGCTGCGGGCGATGCCCCAGGCGATCGAGCGGTTGTTGGCCACTCCCAGCACCAACCCGCGCTTGCCCGCGAGCAGCCCGCCCGGCTTCTGTTCCGACATGCGTCACCTTCGCTTCGGCCGCGCGGGCGCCTCTCGAGGGACGGCCCTGCGCCGGGGGCTTCCTTAGCGGAGGGTGGCCGGAGGGGGAAGCCTCAAGGCGTTCGGGATCGCGTCAGGGCGATCCCGGTGATTTATTCCGGCCTCGAACGCCGGCGGTCGCCCTCACGGGTGCTTTTCGCGCCGGCTATACGGTACGCGTCCGTCTTTCGGGCCAGCCTGCCGGGGAGGCCGCGATGCGGCCCCGCCGGGTCAGGCCGTCCCGGCCTTCGCCTCGCGGCGGCGGCGGGCATACTCGGTGAGCGCCGCGTCGTCGTCGGCCGGCAGGACGACCGCGGTGGTGGCGAAGAGATCGCCGCGGCTGCCGTCCTTCTTCGGCAGCCCCTTGCCGCGCAGGCGGAAGGTGCGGCCGGAACTCGTCATCGCCGGCACCTTCATCTCGACCGCGCCGGTGAGTGTCGGCACCCGCAACGACCCGCCGAGCACCGCATCCTCCAGCGGCAGATCGACGGTGGCGCGCAGGTCCGCCCCGTCCACCTTGAACAGCGGGTGGGGCAGGACACGGATGGTCAGGAGCGCGTCGCCCGGCTCGCCGCGGGGGCCGCCGGCGCCGCCGAGGCCGCGCAGGCGGATCGTCTGGCCGTCGACGACACCCTTGGGGATCATCACGTCGACGTCGCGCCCGCCCGGCAGGCCGATGCGCATCTTCTCCTCGCCCGCGACCTGTTCGAGCGTCACGCTGAGCTCGGCCGCGACATCCTCGCCGCGGACCGGTCCGCCGCGGGAGAACCCGCCGGGCCCGGCGCCGCCGGCGCGGAACGCCTCGCCGAAGATGTGGCTGATGAAGTCCTCGCCGACGCCGCCGGGGCCCGCTCCGCCGCCTCCGCCCGCGCCGCGGCGCTGCGTGAAGCCCTCGAAGTCGAAGCCGCCGCGGCCGCCACCGAAGCCGGAAAAGCCCTCGAAGCCGGTCGCCCGCGGCTTGCCCTCGGCATCGATCTCGCCGCGGTCGAACTGCGCGCGCTTCTCCTTGTCGCCGAGAATCTCGTAGGCGGTATTCGCCTCCGCGAAGCGCTCGGCGGCCTTCGGATCCTTGTTGCTGTCGGGGTGATAGGCCTTGGCGAGCTTGCGGAAGGCCTTCTTGATCTCGGCCTCGCCCGCGCCCTTGGGCACACCCAGAACGTCGTAGGGGTTTCGCATCGGGGTTCTTTTGTGGGGATCGCAACCGTCTAGGGATACGGCCTCTGCCGCGTGGCTTCAACGTGGGAAGGGCGTTGCGGTTCTGCAACACCCTCGCGAGCCCGCTTCACCGCTCCGCGACCGGTCATTTCGCGCAACCCTGTCCGGCCTCGTCAGGAGCGGAACTGGCAGGATCCGGCCGCGTCAGGACCGCGCTTCCACGGAGCCGCGCAGGCGCTTCAGCTCCCACTCGCCGCCGGAGGGCTTGCAGCCGGTGCCGCGCACGAAGCGGCTGTTGGCGCCGCCCACCACGGTGGCGAGGAAGTCGCGGCAGATCTCGTCGCCGGCCACGTAGGGCAGCCCGGTCGGGTTGATCGCGCCGCGCATGGCGGTCTCCGGGTTCTCCCACTTCACCGGGCGCCCGTTGCCCTGCGGATCGAGGGCGACCGAGAGGGCGGCGTGGGCCCGGCGCCAATCCTCGCCGTCGAGGTCGCGTCCGAAGCTTGCCGGCCGCTTCGGAATGCTGCCCGTGACGAGCGGCTCGGGCGCGGCCGGCGGCTCCTCCGTCTTGAAGGACAGGATCGGCCCGCTGCAGGCGCCGCAGGAGAAGGCGGCGAGGCCGAGCGTCACAACGCCCGCGATCCGACCCGCGACACCGTGCCGGAACGCGGGTGCGCGCGTCGAAGCGGCCTCCCGGTCGAAGAGCGGTCGGGCGAGGGCTTTACCGAGGACTTTACACGGACGCAGACGCATTACACCTGAACTCGAGACAGACGGGGGTCCGACGGGGTGTGCTGCCCACGTCGGTGCCCCCCGACCCGGCTGCCACA
This sequence comes from Methylorubrum populi, assembly GCF_002355515.1. Classification (NCBI taxonomy): domain Bacteria; kingdom Pseudomonadati; phylum Pseudomonadota; class Alphaproteobacteria; order Hyphomicrobiales; family Methylobacteriaceae; genus Methylorubrum; species Methylorubrum populi. Next base: position 4,965,762 of record NZ_AP014809.1, read on the forward strand.
GGGATGAAAATGACCATCGATCGGTTAAGAGAGGGTGATGCGGGCGCGCCGCCGGTCGACCCGCAGGATTTCACGTTATCGTCAGACCCCTGGGCGCTGTTCGCCGCCTGGATGGCGGAGGCGGAGGCTTCGGAGCCTTGCGACGCCAACGCCATGGCGCTCGCCACCGCCGGCCCGGACGGCCTGCCCGATGTGCGGGTGGTGCTGCTGAAGGGCTTCGATGCGCGCGGGCTCGTCTTCTACACCAATGCCGAATCGGCCAAGGGCGAGCAATTGCTGGCCAACCCGCAGGCGGCGACGGTGCTGTACTGGAAGTCGCTCGGCCGGCAGATCCGGGCCCGCGGCCCCGTCTCCCGCGTCACTCGCGAGGAGGCCGACGCCTATTTCGAAAGCCGCCACCGCGACAGCCGCATCGGTGCCATCGCCAGCCAGCAGTCGCGCCCGCTTCAGGACCGCCCGACCCTGATGGCGGAGGTCGCCGCCCTGTCGCAGAAGTACGAGAACGGCCCGGTGCCGCGCCCCGAACACTGGTTCGGCTTCCGCATCGCCCCGGTGCAGCTGGAGTTCTGGCAGAACGGCGACTACCGCCTGCACGACCGCGTCCGCTTCACCCGCGCGGGCGACGGCTGGACACGCGCGCGGCTCTATCCCTGATGTCGCGGGAGCCGGTTAGGGCCCTTCAGGGCATCACCGAGCGGATCGCCGAGATCAGGCCTTCCTCGGTGTAGGGCTTGCGGATGTACAGGCCGTCGGTCGGCACGTCGCCGGGGGCCGGCCGCACCTTGCCTGAGGTGATGACGATGCCGATCCCCGGCCAGCGCCGGTCGATACAGGCGGCCAGCTTGATGCCGTCGATGCCGAGGGGCATGTCGATGTCGGTCACGACGACGCACACCGCCTCGCCCGCCTCCTCGCTGGCGTCGAGCATGCGGATCGCCTCGTTGCCGTTGCGGGCTTCGCGCACGGCGTAGCCGGCCTCGGCGATCAGCTCCACCGCGGCGTGCCGGGTCACGGCATCGTCCTCCACGACGAGGACGGTCGGCCTCGCTTCGGCTTCGCTCACGCGCGTCGCATCCTTCGCCCCCACGCCCTGTCCGATCTCTTGAACCCGCGAACCCCATCCCGGGGTTGCACGAAGGTCGTGACAGAACAAGCGCGGAAAGCGGGCGCAGCCGCCGAGACCGGGGCGGGCGGAGGCGCGGGTCGCGCCGCGGCGTCCGTCAGGGTTTTCGCAATGCAGCGCCGCCCTGGATTTCCGGCGGGGCGCGGCTTATCCCTTGGGGCGAAGACCCGCTCAGGCCCGCTCACCGCGGTGCGCATCGCGGGCAGCGAGGGACCCCGGCCTTGGCCTCATCCAACGACCGTCGACGGGTGATGCTGCTCACCGGCGCGAGCCGCGGCATCGGGCACGCCACCGTCAAGCGCTTCTCCGCCGCGGGCTGGCGCGTCATCACCTGCTCGCGCCACGCATTCCCCGAGAACTGCCCGTGGGAGATGGGTCCGGAGGACCACCTCCAGGTCGATCTCGCCGATGCGGCCGACACCGTGCGCGGCGTGCGCGAGGTGGCCGAACGGCTCGCCGCCGAGGGCGGCCTGCTGCACGCGCTCGTCAACAATGCCGGCATCTCGCCCAAGGGGCCGGAGGGCGAGCGCCTCGGCGCGCTGAGCACGGAATACGAGGATTGGGCCCGCGTCTTTCAGGTCAACTTCTTCGCGCCGATCCTGCTGGCGCGGGGGCTCACCGACGAGCTGACCCGCGCGCGCGGATCGATCGTCAACGTCACCTCGATCGCCGGCTCGCGGGTCCACCCCTTCGCGGGGGCGGCCTACGGCACCTCGAAGGCCGCGCTCGCCGGCCTCACCCGCGAGATGGCCGCGGATTTCGGGCCGCTCGGCGTGCGGGTCAACGCGATCTCGCCCGGCGAGATCGACACCTCGATCCTCTCGCCCGGCACCGACAAGCTGGTGCAGCAGATCCCGCAGCGCCGGCTCGGCACGCCGGACGAGGTCGCGAAGGCGATCTACTTCCTCTGCACCGAAGCCTCCTCCTACGTGAACGGCGCCGAACTCCACATCAACGGCGGCCAGCATGTTTGACCGCCGGGCGGTGCTCGCCGCCCTGGTGTCGCTGCACGCCCTTCCCGCTCTCGCGGCGGAGGACGGGCCGCGCGCCGAGCCGGTCACGCTGCCCTTTGCCGTCAAGGCGATGCGCGGCCCCGGCAGCGACGTGGCGCTCTCGGTCGCGACGTCCGGCCTCCTGCCGATCGCTCGCGCCCCAGCGAGCGCCGACCCGAAGGCGAGCGCCGACACCGCGCCGCCGCCCGTCGTCGTGGTCTGGGGCGAGGGCGGCGGCGCCGTGCTCAGCCTCGACGGCGCGACCCTGCGCACCACGCTGATCGGCGCCGAGGCGATCGAGGGCTTTGCCGCCGCCGAGACGCCGCGCGGCGCCGTGCCAGGTTCGCGCCGCGCCCTCGACGGACCCTTGAGCGCCTATCTCACCGGGCCGACCCGCGCCCTCGGCGGCGCCCCGGGCCAGGGCGCGGTGCTGACCCTGCGCGAGCGCCAGCCGCTCGGCGTCACCGCCGAGCCGAAGGCGGTGCCGGTGACGACGCACACCCTCGCGCCGGGGGACGACCGGGTCTTCGCCGGCCGCACCCCGCGCATCACCCGCCTCGACGGCCGCCCGGCGGCGGTTGCCGTGACCGCGCAGGGGGCGGCAGGCTCCGGCCTCGCCCTTGCGGCCAAGGGGAAGGACGGCGCCTGGACGCTGGCGGCGCAGACGCCGCCGCAGGCTGGCAAGGCGCCGGAGGGCGCCCCGCTGGCGCTCGCCGGCCTGGCCGACTTCATCGGAGCCGGCCAGCCGCAGATCGCCACGATCCGCGCTCCCGACGGCGAGGGCGTGCTGCAGCTCTGGCGCTTCGCCGACGGTGCCTTGAGCCTCGTGGGCGAGGGACCCGGCTATGCCGGCCCGGCCGCGGGCGAGAAGGCGGATCTCGCCGCCCCCGTTCCCCGCAGCGGTCGTCCGCCGGACCTCGCCCTGCCCGTGGCGGGCCGCGGCGCCCTCGCCGTGGTCGCGTTCAAGGGCGGCCGCCCGGAGGAGCGCCTCCGCATCCCGCTGCCCGCTCCGGCCGCCCACGGCGTCGCCGTGCTCGATGCGGGCGGAGTCGCCCGAAAGATCCTCGTTGGCCTCGCCGATGGCCGCCTCGTCGCGGTACCGGCTCCGTGAGCGGCCGGGAGCAGGAGGACGGGCGGCTGTTTCCGGCCCGCCCGCTGATCGGCGTGTCGATCGCGGTGATCCGCGGCGGCCGCGTCCTGCTGGCCGCCCGGGCCAACGAGCCGATGCGCGGCGTCTGGACCTTGCCCGGCGGACTCGTCGAGGCCGGCGAGTCCCTCGCCGCCGGCGCCCTGCGCGAGTTGCAGGAGGAGGTCGGCGCGCTCGCCGAGATCGTCGGTCCGAGCCTGACCCCCACCGAGATCATCCTGCGGGACGAGGCCGGCCGCATCCGCCACCACTACGTGATCCATCCCCACGCCGCGCTCTGGCGCGCGGTCGAGCCGGTGCCGGGCCCTGAGGCGCTCGACGTGCGCTGGGCCACGCTCGACGAGGTCGCGGGCCTGTCCACCACGCCGGGGCTGATCGACACCCTGCGCGAAGCGTTTTCCCGTGTGGGCTCGGTACCGGAAGGTTCGGCAGAAGGTTCGGCAGAAGGTTCGGTATGAGTACGGGATTCGTCCGCCTGATCCTCGCCGCCCTGCTCGCCCTCACGCCTGCGACGGAGGCGTTCGCGCAGCAGCGCTCCGGCTCGACCAAGTCCGCCCCGAAGCCGCCCGAGAAGGAGAAGGAGCCGCCACCCCCGGCCGAGCCGCCGCCCGCGCCCTACGATCGCGACCTGATGCGGCTCTCGGAGATCGTCGGGGCGCTCGCCTTCCTGCGCAGCCTCTGCTCAGAGCCAGACGCAGTCGAATGGCCGGCGCGGATGAAGGCGATCCTCGACAGCGAGGGGGTGACGCCGACCCGCCGCGACCGGCTCGCCGGCGCCTATAACCGCGGCTTTCGCGGCTACAGCCTGACCTATCGGGTCTGCACCCCCGCCGCGGGCGAGGCTGCCCGCCGCTACATCGCCGAGGGCGAGCGGCTCTCGCACGCCATTGCCGGACGGTTCGGAGGGTAGAACAGCGCCTGTGGCGGGAACGCCACATTGCGGGGCCGTTGCGAAAATCCTTCGCAATTGCGCCTTCACATTAACCTCTTCGCAATTCCCTGCTTCCCGGCCCGCTAAGGCTGCCGTATCGTGGCGATGTCTTGCCGGCACTGTTCCGGCCGAGAAACGAAGCCGTTCGCCATGATCCACGATTCCGACACCGCAGCCTTCGACGTCGATGCGGAGAGCAAGCGCCTCGCGCTCGGACTCGTGACGGAGGCCTTCGCCGAAGGCTGCCTCGACGGGATCGACGGCGACTGCATGGCCCAGGCCGCCCTGTTCGCGGCCTTCCAGGAACTGGTCGCCACCTACGGCGAGGACGCCACCGCCCGCTACGCCGAGACCCTGCCCGAGCGCATCCGCGGCGGCGGCTTCACCACGACGCTGCAGCACTGACGAAGACGGGCGCGCGGGATCCGCTCGCGACGAGCGGGGGCAAGATCCGGCCGCTCTGGCGAGGCGAGGGTTAAGAACGCGAGAGCCGCGTCCCGAACCCGGCGCGGGCTCAGCCCGCCGCCGGCAGCGCCTCCTCGAACAGGACCGCCTCGCCCCGCGACGGGTTGGCCAGCTCGCCCTGCCACATCACCGGCGTGCCCCGCACCACGGTGCCCACCGGCCAGCCGGTGACGGTGACGCCGTCATAGGGGGTCCAGCCGCATTTCGAGGCGATCCACTCGTTGCGGATGGTCTCCCGGCGCTTGAGATCGACCACGGTCACGTCGGCGTCGTAGCCCACGGCGAGCCGCCCCTTGCGGGCGATGCCGAACAGCCGCTTCGGCCCGGCGCTGGTCAGATCGACGAAGCGGGCGAGCGAGAGCCGGCCGGCATTCACGTGGTCGAGCATGATCGGCACCAGCGTCTGCACGCCGGTCATCCCCGAGGGGGAGTCCGGATAGGGCTTGGCCTTCTCCTCGAGGGTGTGCGGCGCGTGGTCGGAGCCGAGCACGTCCACCACACCGTCGCCGAGCCCGCGCCAGATCCCGTCGCGGTGCCCGGCGTCGCGCACCGGCGGGTTCATCTGCACCAGCGTGCCCAGCCGGGCGTAAGCCTCGCTACCGTCGATCGTCAGGTGGTGCGGCGTCACCTCGACGCTCGCCACGTCCTTCGCCTCGGCGAGGATCGGCATCTCGTCCCGGGTCGAGATGTGCAGGATGTGGATGCGCGCGCCGGTCTCCCGCGCGATCGCGATCAGGCGCTGCGTCGCCTTCACCGCCACCTCCGGCGAGCGCCAGACCGGGTGGGAGGCGGGATCGCCCGCCACGCGCAGCCCCTTGCGCTCGCGCAGCATCGGCTCGTCCTCGGAATGGAAGGCGGCGCGACGGCGGATGCGGCTTAGGATCGCGCGCACGCCGGCATCGTCCTCGACGAGCAGCGAGCCGGTGGAGGAGCCGATGAACACCTTGATCCCCGCCGCCCCCGGCAGCCGCTCCAGCTCGGCGACTTCGGCCGCGTTCTCGTGGGTGCCGCCGACCCAGAAGGCGAAGTCGCAATGCATCCGGTGATGGGCGCGGGCGACCTTGTCGGCGAGCGCCGCGGCGCTCGTCGTCTGCGGGTTGGTGTTGGGCATCTCGAACACCGCCGTGACGCCGCCCATCACCGCCGCGCGCGAGCCCGTCTCCAGATCCTCCTTGTGGTCGAGGCCCGGCTCGCGGAAATGCACCTGGCTGTCGATCACGCCCGGCAGGAGGTGCAGGCCGCGACAGTCGCGCCGCTCCGCCGTCGCGGCCCCCGCGAGGTCGCCGATCGCCGCCACCCGTCCGCCGCGGATGCCGAGGTCGGCGCGATGCTCGCCGTCGTGGTTCACCAGCGTGCCGCCGGACAGGACGAGGTCGAAAGGCGCTTCCATCGGGCTCTCCCGGTTCGCATCGTGCGATTGAGACGAGGATAGGCGCGGCTTATGTCAGGCGTCCCACCCGCGCAACGCCACCCGTGCCTCGCCCGCGCCCCGAAGGAGATGCCATGCCGATCGCCCTGCTGCCGGACCGAGCCGTCGTCGCCGTGTCGGGGCCGGACGCGCTCCCCTTCCTGCAGGGCATCCTCACCTGCAATGTCGAGACGCTGCCGGAGGGCGAGGCGCGGCTCGGCGCGCTGCTGACGCCCCAGGGCAAGATCCAGTTCGATTTCCTGGTATCCCGCGCGGAGGATGGCTTCCGTCTCGACGTCGCCGCCGAGCGCGTCGCCGATCTCGTCAAGCGGCTCGGGCTCTATCGCCTGCGCGCCAAGGTGACGGTGGCCGCCGACCCGACGCTCGGCGTCGCCGCCGCCTGGGCAAAGGACGGGAGCCAAGCGGAGACCGCGGCCGAGACGGTGCGCGTGCGCGACGGGCGCCTCCCCGCTCTCGGCGAGCGGCTGTACTTTTCGCAAGGCGCCTTCTCAGCGGACGCGACGGAGGACGATTACCACGCCCACCGCATTGGCCTCGGCGTGCCGGAGGGAGGGCGCGACTTCGCGCTCAGTGACGCCTTCCCGCACGAGGCGCTGATGGACCAGCTCGGCGGCGTCGATTTCAAGAAGGGCTGCTATGTCGGCCAGGAGGTCGTCTCGCGGATGCAGCACCGCGGCACTGCCCGCACCCGCATCCTGCCCATCGTCTACCGCGGCGGCCCGGCCCCGGCGCCCGGCACCGAGGTGACGGCGGGCGCCCGCAGCCTCGGAGTGACGGGCAGCGCGGCGGGGGATCGCGGCCTCGCCACCATCCGCCTCGACCGCCTCGGCGATGCACTGGCCGCCGGCGAGCCGGTGCGGGCGGGGGGCAGCATCGCGGCGGTCGGCAAGCCCGATTTCGCGACCTTCGCCTTCCCCACCGACACGGCCGCCGCCGGATGAGCGACGCCGCGTCCGGCCTCATCACCCATCCCGACGGCTGCCCGCGCTGCTGGTGGCCGGGGCTCGACCCGTTCTACGTCGCCTATCACGACACCGAGTGGGGCGTGCCCGAATATGATTCCCGCGCGCTCTACGAAAAACTGATCCTCGACGGGTTCCAGGCCGGCCTGTCGTGGATCACCATCCTGCGCCGCCGCGACGGGTTTCGTCGCGCCTTCGAGGGCTTCGAGCCGGAGCGCATCGCCCGCTTCACGGAAGCCGATGTCGAGCGGCTGATGGGCGACACCGGCATCATCCGCAACCGCGCCAAGATCCGCGGCGCGATCAACGGCGCCCGCGCCTGGCTCGCCATCGAGGAGAGCGGCCCCGGCTTCTCGCCCTTCCTCTGGGATTTCTGCGACGGCCGGCCGATCCAGACGAATGCCGCCAGCCGGGCCGAGATCGCCACCGAAACCGATGTCTCGCGAAAGATGGGCAAGGCCCTGAAGGCGAAGGGCTTTACCTTCTGCGGGCCCACCATCGTCCACGCCTTCATGCAGGCGGTCGGCATGGTCAACGACCACCTCACCGGCTGCCATCGCCACGCGGCCTGCGCTGCCATGGGTCAGGACCGCCATCCGTGAGTGCCGCCGCGAAGAAGCCGGTACGGGCGTGGCAGCGGATGCTGTCGGGCCGTCGCCTCGATCTGCTCGACCCCTCGCCCCTCGATGTCGAGATCACCGACATCGCCCACGGGCTCGCCCGCGTCGCCCGCTGGAACGGGCAGACGGCGGGTCCGCACGTCTTCTCCGTGGCGCAGCACTCGCTGCTGGTGGAGGCGGTCGGCGGCGCCCTCGATCCGCGGATCGGTCCGCCGGAGCGGCTCGAACTGCTGCTGCACGACGCGCCGGAATACGTGATCGGCGACATCATCTCGCCGCTCAAGGCCGCCATCGGCGATGCCTATCGCAGCGTCGAGCGGCGTCTGCTCGCGGCGATCCGCCAGCGCTTCGGGCTCGCCGCCCCCTCCCCGGCCCTGTCGCGCCTGGTCAAGCGCGCCGACCGGATCGCCGCCGCGATCGAGGCGACCCGGCTCGCCGGCTTCTCGAGCGCGGAGGCCGACGGGATCTTCGGCCGCCCGCCGGCCCTGCCCGATCCCATTCGCGGGGAGATCGAGCGGCTGGTCGCCGGATGGCCGACGGCGGAGGCGGAGGCGTGCTATCTCGCCCGCTTCGAGACGCTCCAGCGCGGAGCGTGAGACCGGACACGGATGCCGAGCCTCCACATCTGCCCCCTCTCCCGCCTGCCCGAGACCGTCGCGGCCACCGGCGCGAGCCATCTCGTGACGCTGGCCACCCTCGGCAGCACGGTAGAGCGCCCGGCCGCGATCCGGCCGGAGCACCACCTGCGGGTGGGGTTCAGCGACATCGTCGCGCCGATGGAGGGCCACCTGCCGCCGGGCGAGGCGCATGTCCGGGCTGTCCTCGACTTCGTCGGTGCCTGGCCGCGCGAGAAACCGATGGTAATCCACTGCTATGCCGGGATCAGCCGCTCGACGGCCGCCGCCTTCGCCGCGGCCTGCGCCCTGAGGCCGGACCGGGACGAGGCGGAACTCGCGCGGGACCTGCGGCGGCTCGCGCCGAGCGCCACGCCGAATCGCCTGTTCGTCGAGATCGCCGACCGCCTGCTCGGACGCGAGGGGCGGATGAGCGCGGCCATCGCCGGAATCGGGCGCGGGGCGGAGGCCTTCGAGGGAACGCCGTTCCAATTCACCCTGGCGTGAGCGGGCGGCGGCCGACCGCGGAGATCGGTCGCACGCAATCGACCCGGGCTTGTGCGACCGCACGTCGCCCGTCATAACCCGCCCCAAAGGGAATCCGGATGAACGATCAGACACCCGACGGATCTGCACCCGACGCCGCTGCGGCGCAGACGCCGGACGATCTGCCGTTCGAGCGGGCGATGGAGCAGCTCGAGGAGATCGTGCGCCGGCTGGAGCGGGGCGATGTTCCCCTCGACGAGTCGGTGGCGATCTACGAGCGCGGCGAGGCGCTCAAGCGCCATTGCGAGACCCTGCTGAAGCGGGCCGAGGCGCGGATCCAGAAGATCGCCATCGGGCCGGACGGCCGGGCCGCCGGCACCGCGCCGCTCGACGTCGAGTAGGCGGATCGGGTGCGGGTTCACTTCCAACAAAACTCATCGCGCGCAAAGGTTTGCGCGCCTTTTCTCACTTCGGGCATGAGGCTGGTCCGGTGGCACTAGCGGACACGACGATCCTCGAGGGTCTTGAGACGCCGGATCGTCTCCGGCTACTGCCGGAGAGCGAGCTGCAGCGGGTGGCTGACGCGGTGCGCGCCGAGATGATCGACGCCGTGTCGATCACCGGCGGCCATCTCGGCTCGGGGCTCGGCGTGGTCGAACTCACGGTGGCGCTCCACCACGTCTTCGACACCCCCAACGACCGCATCGTCTGGGACGTCGGCCACCAGTGCTACCCGCACAAAATCCTCACCGGCCGCCGCGACCGCATCCGCACCCTGCGCCAGGGCGGCGGCCTGTCCGGCTTCACCAAGCGCTCGGAGAGCGAATACGACCCCTTCGGCGCGGCCCACTCCTCGACCTCGATCTCGGCGGCGCTCGGCATGGCGGTGGCGCGCGACCTCGACGATGCCGAGACCAAGGCCCGGGGCGAGGCGCCGAAGAAGCGCCGCAACATGGTCGCGGTGATCGGCGACGGCTCGATGTCGGCGGGCATGGCCTATGAGGCCATGAACAATGCCGGCGCGCTGCACTCGCGCCTCATCGTCATCCTCAACGACAACGACATGTCGATCGCGCCCCCCGTCGGCGCGATGTCGGCCTACCTCGCCCGGCTGGCTTCCGGCGGCACCTACCGGAGCTTGCGCGAGACCGCCAAGCAACTGGGAAAACTGCTGCCGAAGGCGCTCTACCAGCGCGCGGCGGCCGCGGAAGAATATGCCCGCTCGCTGATCGTGGGCGGCGGCACGATGTTCGAGGAGATGGGCTTCCACTATGTGGGGCCGGTGGACGGGCACAACCTCGACCACCTGCTGCCGGTCCTCAAGAACGTGCGCGACTCGGATCAGGGCCCGATCCTGCTCCACGTGGTGACGCAGAAGGGCAAGGGCTACGCCCCGGCCGAGGCCTCGGCCGACCGCTACCACGGCGTGGTCAAGTTCGACGTGGTCTCGGGCGTGCAGGCCAAGGCGAAGGCCAACGCCCCGGCCTATACCCGCGTGTTCGGCGAGAGCCTGATCAAGGCGGCCGATGCCGATCCGAAGGTGGTGGCGATCACCGCGGCAATGCCCGGCGGCACCGGCATCGACCTGTTCGGCAAGGCGCATCCCGACAAGACCTTCGACGTCGGCATCGCCGAGCAGCACGCGGTGACCTTTGCCGGCGGCTTGGCGACCGAGGGCTACAAGCCGTTCGTGGCGATCTACTCGACCTTCCTGCAGCGGGCCTACGATCAGGTCGTGCACGATGTGGCGCTGCAGAACCTGCCGGTGCGGTTCTGCCTGGACCGCGCCGGTCTGGTGGGCGCGGACGGCGCCACGCATGCGGGCGCGTTCGATCTGGCCTATCTGTGCTGCCTGCCGAACATGACGGTGATGGCGGCGGCCGACGAGGCGGAGCTGGTGCACATGGTGGCGACCGCCCACGCGCATGACAGCGGGCCGATCGCCCTGCGCTACCCGCGCGGCGAGGGGGTGGGCGTGGAGCTGCCGGAGAACGGCGAGCCGCTCGCCATCGGCCGCGGCCGCGTGGTGCGCCGTCCGGAGGGGGCGCGGGTGGCGCTGCTGTCGCTGGGCACACGGCTGTCGGAGGCGCTGAAGGCGGCCGACGCGCTGGAGGCGGAGGGCGTGGCGGTGAGCGTGGCGGATGCGCGCTTTGCCAAGCCGCTGGATGCCGAGCTGATCGTGGATCTGGCGATGAGCCACGAGGTTCTGGTGACGGTGGAGGAGGGCTCGGTCGGCGGCTTCGGGGCGATGGTGCTGCACCTTCTCGCGGAGCGGGGTGTTCTGGATGCGGGCCGGGTCCGGGTGCGCACGCTGACGCTGCCCGACACCTACCAGGACCACGACAAGCCGGAGAAGATGTACGCCGAGGCCGGTCTCGATGCCGAGGGCATCCTCAAGGCCGTCCGCGCCGCACTGCCGGAGAAGGCGGCACAGCGCGAGGGCAGCGTGGTCAGCCTGAAGCGGTAGTACCACAGCAACCCTCTCCCCTCTGCGGGAGAGGGTGGCCACCGAAGGCGGTCAGGTGAGGGGTGCGACGTTTCCGGACAATGCGGAGCCGACCCCTCTCCCGCCTGCTCCGCAGGCACCCTCCCCCGCAAAGGGGGGAGGGTTTTTCAGGGACTACTTAATCACCGCGCAGCCGATGCGCGGGCCCGCCCCGCCGATGGGCTGACTGGTGTGGTCGTCCTCGTTGGCGTGGATGATCAGCGCCGAGCCGTCGCCGTCGCGCAGGCCGCCCTCGCCGGTCAGCGGGGTCTCGCTCGACACCTCCGCATTCACCGAGCCGTCGGCATTGGCGTAGACGTTGGGCAGGTCGCCCTCGTCCGGGCCGTCGGCATTGAGCAGGCCGTGCTTGCTCTGGTCGTGGTTCACGTGGGCCTTCGACTTCTCGAACTTCTCGGTGTCCGAGCAATCGCCGACCGCGTGGAAATGGATGCCGTGCCAGCCCGGCGGCAGGCCGCCGGCCCCGATCGTCAGCCGCATCACCAGGGAGTTCGCCCCGTCGCGGATCAGGATCTTGCCGATGGTCTCGCCCTTGCCGTTGGTGATCCCGCTCTCGTAGGTCTGCGGCGCGCCGGACGTCTCCGCCTTGGCGGGCGCGGGCTCCTTCGGGGCCTCCTTGGCGTCCTGCGCGAGGGCGGACTCGGCCAGGCCCGCGAGCAGGGTCGCGGCAAGAGGAATCGCAAGCGGAAGGCGTCGAATGGCAGGCGTCGTGGCCCCTCGCATGATGGCACCTCTCATGAACTGACTCACTCCGTTGCTGCACCCCATCCGGCGCCGCGCCACCGCTTGAGGCGGTGCTAGATCCGGGCTACCGCGGCCGGCGGATCCGGCACGCCCTGTTCGGACCGTGCGGCACGCCCCGTCCCCGGGCGATGCTCTAGGTAACGCGAAGCGGCACCTTTCGACAGGGGACAAGCCGCTTCCATCTCTGCCACCATGACGCGGCCGGGCGCTTTTCCGGAAGGGAGATCCGATGACGGGCGAGCGCCTGCGGGCCGACCGGTTCCTGGTCGAGCACGGGCATTTCCGCAGCCGGGCGCAGGCGCGGGCGGCGATCGAGGCCGGCCTCGTCCGCGCCGATGGCGGCCTCGTCACGCGTCCCTCGGACCTCATCGGCGCGGGCGCGCGGATCGAGGCCTCGGCCCCTCACCCCTACGTCTCCCGCGGCGGCCTCAAGCTCGCCGCGGCGCTCGACGCCTTCGGCCTCGACCCCGCCGGCCTGCCCTGTCTCGATGTCGGCGCCTCGACCGGCGGCTTCACCGACGTGCTGCTGCGGCGCGGCGCTGCCCATGTCCACGCCGTCGATGTCGGCCGTGACCAGCTCGACGCCGCCTTGCGCGCCGACCCGCGGGTGACCAGCTTGGAGGGCACCGACATCCGCGCGCTGCCCCCCGGCGCGATCGAGCCGGCGCCGCGTCTGGCCACCATCGATGTCAGCTTCATCGGCCTGCGGCTGGTCCTGCCGGCGGTGGCGGCGCAGCTCGCCGGAGAGGCGGCCATCGCCGCGCTGATCAAGCCGCAATTCGAGGCCGGGCGCGAGCGGGTCGGGCGCGGCGGCATCGTGCGCGAGCCGGACGTCCATGCCGAGGTCTGCGAGGGCGTGCGCGCCGTGCTCGTCGGCCTCGGCTTCACCGTGTCCGGGCCGATCCCCTCCCCGATCGAGGGCGGCGACGGCAACCGCGAATTTCTGGTCGCCGCGAGGCGCTCCGCTCAAGATGAATGACATGTCCGACGTTGCCGAAGAATCCCCGGTCGAAGAGACCCTCACCATCGCCCGGCTCGGCGCCCGCGGCGACGGCCTCACCGAGGGCGCGCTGGCGGTGCCCGGCGCGCTGCCCGGCGAGCGGGTGCGGGTGCGCCGCGGCGATCGCGTCGCTACGCTGATCGCCGTGGAGGAGCCCTCGCCGGACCGGATCGCGCCGTTCTGCCCCTATTTCTCGGCCTGCGGCGGCTGCGCCGTGCAGCACCTCGCGCCCGGCCCTTACGCGGAGTGGAAGCGCGGCCTCGTCGCCGGCGCCCTGGCCCAGGCGCGGATCGAGACGGAGCTTGCGCCGCTCGTCGATGCCCGCGGGGCCGGCCGGCGGCGGATCACCCTGCACGTGCGCGAGATCGAGGGCCGGGCCGAGGCCGGGCTGATGGCGGCGCGCAGCCACGCGCTGGTGGCGATCGACCATTGCCCGATCACCGTGCCCGCCCTGCACCGGGCGCCCGCGGTGGCGGAGGCGCTGGCCGCCCCGCTCGGGCACGGCCACAAACCTCTCGACATCGCCGCGACCGCCACCGTCACCGGCCTCGACATCGACATCCGCGGCCACGGCGCGGTGAGCGAGGGCGTGCGCGGCGTGCTCACCCGGCTCGCCGGCGAACTCGACCTCGCCCGGCTCTCGATCCACGGCGACGTGGTGGTGGAGCGCCGCCCGCCCGCCGTCGGCGAGGGTCCGGCCCGGCGCGTGCCCCCGCCCGGCGGCTTCCTCCAGGCGACGCAGGCCGGCGAGGCGGCCCTGACCGCCCTGGTTCTGGAGGCGATGGACGAGGGCAAGGCCAAGGTGCGGCGCGTCGGCGACCTGTTCTGCGGCAGCGGCCCCTTCGCCCTGGCGCTCGCCGCCGGAGGCCGCGAAGTCCACGCTGCCGAGGGCGAGGCGGCGGCGATCACCAGCCTCACCCGCGCCTACCGGGCCGGGGCCGGCTATGCCCGGATCACGGCGGAGGCCCGCGACCTGTTCCGCCGCCCCCTGCTCGGGCCGGAGCTCGATGCCCTCGACGCCGTGGTGTTCGATCCGCCCCGGGCTGGGGCCGAGGCGCAGGCGCGCCGGATCGCGGAATCGAAGGTGCCCCTCGTCGTCGGCGTCGCCTGCGATCCCGGCACCTTCGCCCGCGACGCGGCGACCCTGATCGCCGGCGGCTACCGGCTGGAGCGGGTCACGCCGGTCGATCAGTTCGCGTGGTCGGCCCATGTCGAGCTGGTCGGGGTCTTCCGCAAGGCGGCGCGCAAGCCCGCCGGACGGACGTTGCGGCGCCCGCGCTGAGTCCCGGAAGGAGGCCGGGGCTCCGCCCCGGCCTCCCGCCGAAGGGATGATCCCTCTGGAATCCCCGGAACCTTATCGCAGACCTGCGGTCGCGAGGGCCTCGCGCAGGGGCTCGGGGTCGATCGCAAAATCCCAAAGATATTCGGGCCCCTCCGACGGGATCCGCGGGCCGAAGACGGCCGCGTAGCCCTGGCCGCAGGCGGTGGCGATCTCGCCGTAGAAGGGGTCCTCCCAGCCCTCCGGCACGAGGTGGATGACCGGTGTGCCGGGCCGGCAGAACACCGTGTTGGCCATGCCCGCCCCGGCGATGCCGACCACGATCTCGGCCCCCGAGAAGCGCACCGCCTGCTGCCGCACGCTGGTGAGTTCCGGATCGAAGACCTCGAAGCCGAGTCCGCGCAGCACGGCGAGCACCGCCTCGCGGTTGGCGAGCCCCCGCCCCCGCCCCGGATGCCGATCGGCGAACAGGCGGCGTCCCCGCCCGGTGAGCTGCCGGATCCCGAACAGCGCGCGCGGCAGGCGCGTCCGCGCACGCACCTGCCGAGTGAGGAAGCGCAGCGCGTGCGGAGACTTGCCCGTGCTCGGCAGGCTGCACGGCGTAGCATGGTGCAGGCGGGCGAAGTGGTAGGACTTGGACCGGTCGAGGAAGCGGATCGAGACGCCGTGTCCGACGCCGAGAAGAAGCTCGATGGAGGTGCGCCGGGCCGCATCGATATGCGGGAAGTAGGACACCAGCGCCACGGTGATCGGCTCCCCGGGACGGTGCGCGCGCAGCCCGTCGAGCGCGTGCAGGCGGGGCAGGTCGTCGATGAGCCAGTGGCCGTAGTTGAACGAGCCCGCCGAGTTGACGAGGAAGACGGGGCCCGGCGCCGCGACGGTCTCGTCCACCTGCAGGAAATCGGGGCCGGGACCGGGCACCACGTGCCGCTCCTGCGGCCGATAGGTCTCGAACAGCACCTGCGGCCGACCGTCCGCCACGTGGAACAGGGCGTTGCCCGCGAGCCGGACGTCGCGGGTCTCGCACAGGAGCGAGGGCGGCCCCGCCGGGCGCGGGGCCGCGAGCGCGGCGCCCTGCTTCTCGCGGAAGGCGGCGCTGCCGCCGAACAGGCGCGGCGGCGCGGGATCGTGAGCGGGAAAACCCGGAAAGACCTCGCCGAGCACCCGGGTCAGCGGGCTCACCCGCCCCCGCAGCCGGTCGAGAAGGGCGGCTTCGCCGGCAAATCCTCCGTCGCGATAGAGCTGCCCGGCGTCGCAGGTGAGGACGAGGTTGTCCTCGATCAGCCGCGCATGCGCCGCGTCCGCTCCCGTCCTGTTCACGCCTGGCCCGTCCAAGTCCGTTCCTCGCGGATCGTCGTCCGCTCAAGCAGATCGCAGCAACGGCTAGCATATCGTCGGGGGCGAAGTCCGACGCATGTCCCTGCCCTCCGCCGCATTTGCCTTGGGGCCGCCGGGGCCTGTAGGGAGCCTCGGCCCGCCCGCGCGTTCGGCATCGGCGAAGACGGTTGAGGAAGAGCGGGACCTGCGTGTCGGACACGGCCACCGATCATATTCACGTCGGCAGGGACGGCTGGCTCTTCGTCGTCGCCGGCAGCAACAACGTCATCGCCCAGTTCAACGCGTCGGGCTTCATGGCGCACCAATCCGAGCTGTGGCGCCAGCGCATCGCCGCCCGCGCGGCGCGGGCGCGCGGTCTCGGCATCGCCTACCACCACGTCGTCGTCCCGGAAAAGCTCAGCGTCTACGACAACTTCCTCGACGGGATCGCGGTCGATCACCGCCTCTCCCCGGCCCGCCGCCTGATCCGCGGCCTGCCGCGCCGCCACTGGTTCTCGCGGCTGAAGGGTTGGCTCCGGGAATGGCCCACGACGCGCGTCCTGCGGCGGACCTGCATCGACCTCGTCGAGCCGATGCGGGCCGCGCGGTCGGGCGAGGATCTGTTCTACCGCACCGACAGCCACTGGAGCTTTGCCGGCTGCCACCTCGCCTATGGCGAGATCTGCCGCGCGCTGCGGGCCGAGCCCTGTCCGGATCTCGCGGCGCGCGGTGCCCGCGAGACCGAGATCTCCGGCGATCTGGGGGGACGCTTCGATCCGCCCCGCACGGAGCGGACCCGGATCCATGAGATCCAGCGCGACGCCGTGCGCCGCTACGCCAGCCCGATCGTGGCGGCGCGGGAAGCGGCCGGCCGCGCCGACACGCTCCATGTCGGCTCGCACGTGATCTACGCCAACGCCGCCGCGCGCGACCCGCGCCGCCTCGTTCTCTTCGGCGATTCCTACTCCCATTTCGCGCCGCTGATGCTCACCATCATGCTGGCGGAGACGTTCGCCGAGGTGCATTTCGTCTGGAGCACCTCGGTCGATTGGGGCTACGTCGAGCGGGTCCGGCCCGACATCCTGCTCACCGAAATCGCCGAACGCTTCATGTTCCGCGTCCCCGACGACGACTTCGACCTGGAGGCCTACGCCGCGGAACGGTTCGGGGCGGAGCTCAGGGGGGAGAGCGGCGCGGCGGCCTGAGGCGGGCGGCGCTTCAGAACAGCTCGCCCTGAACGGCCTTCGGCGTCGCCGGAGCCGCACGGCCGGCGGGCGGCTCCGCGGCCACCGGCTCGGGCAGGCCGGCATCGTCGTTGCGCACGCTGTTGACGCGCTCGCTCACGCGGTCGAGCCGCAGCCAGTCGTCGGGGCAGGGCCGGCACAGGCGGGCCGCCTCGGGCGCATCCACCGCCGCGTCGAGCCACGCGCCGATCGCTTCCGGCGCCAGGATCGCCGGCATCCGCTCGTGGA
Organism: Methylorubrum populi; assembly: GCF_002355515.1. Classification (NCBI taxonomy): domain Bacteria; kingdom Pseudomonadati; phylum Pseudomonadota; class Alphaproteobacteria; order Hyphomicrobiales; family Methylobacteriaceae; genus Methylorubrum; species Methylorubrum populi. The sequence continues at coordinate 4,982,846 of NZ_AP014809.1, forward strand.
TCGCGCTGAGCGTCCCGTTGGCCGAGCAGGTGACGATGGCGGCGGTGTCGACCTCCGAGCCGTCCGCTCCCATCCAGGGCTCCCAAAGGCCGGCGAGCGCCATCGGCGCGCCGTCGGTCCGGCGCACGGCAAACGGCGTCTTCGTTGCGGTTCTGCCCTCCCCGTCGCGGCGCCACTCGTAGAACCCATCGGCGAGGAAGATGCAGCGGCGGTGGCGCAGTGCCCCGCGGAAGGCCGGCTTCTCGGCGGCCGTCTCGATGCGGGCGTTGAACAGGACGGGGAAGTCCGACGGGTCCTTGAGCCAGCCCGGCCACAGGCCCCAGCGCATCAGCCGGAAATGCCGCTCACCCTGCTCACGCACCACCACGGGCACCGGCTGGGTCGGGGCCACGTTGAAGCGGCCGGGGAAGTTCGGCTGTTCCGGGTAGCCGTAGGAGGCGCGGTAGACCTCCGGCGGCTGGCCGATGAAGAAGCGCCCGCACATGCGGTCGATATGGTCGTGCGGCGGGTGCCGGATCAAGCGGTTCGGACACGTGAGTCACAGCGGCGGCTGGCCCGCTTCACGCCGGATTCCCGTTTTGTCGCGCCTCGCATGTGCCGAACCGCTATCCACTTCCGCGCACAGGCGCTCTACCTTGGCGTCCATGACCACCCCCGCGACGGCGAACGCTCCCGAGCCCGTCCTGCAGGTGCGCGCCGTGCCGGGCATGGCCCGGTTCGACGCGGCCGAGTGGGACGCCTGCGCCACCTCCCCCGAGACGCTGGGCGCCGGCGACGAGACCTTCAACCCGTTCACCTCCCACGCCTTCCTCTCGGCGTTGGAAGAGGCGGGCTGCGTCTCCCGCCACACCGGCTGGCTGCCGCTGCATGTCCGCGTCGAGCGCGAGGGCAAGCTCGTCGGCGCGGCGCCCTGCTACCTGAAATCCCACAGCCAGGGCGAGTACGTGTTCGACCACGGCTGGGCCGACGCCTACGAGCGGGCCGGGGGCAGCTACTATCCGAAGCTCCAGGTGAGCGTGCCGTTCACGCCCGTCACCGGCCCCCGCTTCCTCGTCGCGCCGGGCGAGAACCCCGACGCCGCGGCCTCGGCCCTCGTCGCGGGCTTGCGCGCCCTGCGGGCCGAGACGGAGGCCTCCTCGATCCACGCCACCTTCATGCGCGAGCGGGAGGCCGAGCAGGCGGAGGCGCTCGGAATGCTGCCGCGCATGGATCAGCAGTTCCACTGGTTGAACGAGGGCTATGCCGGCTTCGACGACTTTCTCGGGGCGCTCGCCTCGCGCAAGCGCAAGGCGATCCGGCGCGAGCGGCGGGACGCCCTGAGCCGGGGCATCACGGTCGAGCACAGGACCGGTGCCGACATCTCGGAAGCCGACTGGGATGCCTTCTACGAGTTCTATCAGGATACCGGCGCCCGCAAATGGGGCCGGCCCTACCTCAACCGCACATTCTTCTCGCTGATCGGCGAGCGGATGGCGGATCGCATCCTGCTGGTGATCGCCAGGAATGCGGGCCGGCCGATCGCCGGGGCCATCAACTTCATCGGCGACACGGCGCTCTACGGGCGCAACTGGGGCTGCATCGAGGATCACCCCTTCCTGCATTTCGAGGTCTGTTACTATCAGGCCATCGACTTCGCGATCGCCCGCGGGTTGAAACGGGTCGAGGCCGGCGCCCAGGGCGAGCACAAGCTCGCCCGCGGCTACCGCCCGGTGCCGATGTACTCGGCCCACGACATCGCCGACCCGGCGCTGGCCCGTGCCGTCGCCGATTACCTGAAGCGGGAGCGCCGCCACGTGCGCGCGGCCATCGCCGAGTACGAGGCGATGTCGCCCTTCCGCCGGACCTGCGAGGACGCCAGCGAATGAACACGATCGACCGCATCCGTGAATACGCCGACGAGTTGACCGCCCTGCGGCGGGATCTCCACGCCCATCCCGAGATCGGCTTCGAGGAGGTCCGCACCTCGGGGATCGTCGCCGAGCAGCTGGAGAAATTCGGGATCGAGGTGCATCGGGGGCTGGGCAAGACCGGCGTCGTCGGCGTGCTGCAGGGCCGGCCGGGCTCCCGCCGGATCGGCCTGCGCGCCGACATGGATGCCCTGCCGATCACCGAGGAGACCAACCTCCCCTACCGCTCCACGGTGCCGGGGAAGATGCATGCCTGCGGGCATGACGGGCACACCACCATGCTGATCGGCGCCGCCCGCTACCTCGCCGAGACCCGCGATTTCGACGGCACCGCCGTGTTCGTGTTCCAGCCGGCAGAGGAGGGATTGGGCGGCGCCCGCGCGATGATCGCCGACGGTCTCTTCGAGAAGTTTCCGGTCGACGAGATCTACGCCATCCACAACGCGCCGCACGGGCCGCACGGCGTGTTGCAGGTGAAGCCCGGCCCGATCATGGCGGCGGCCGACTTCTTCGACATCCGCATCACCGGCCGCGGCGCGCACGCGGCGATGCCGCACCAGGGCATCGACCCGATCGTGATCGCCACGGGGCTCGCCCAGGCGATGCAGTCGATCGTCAGCCGCAACAGCAACCCGCTCAAATCCGCCGTGGTCTCGATCACCCAGATCCATGCGGGCGCGGCCTACAACGTCATCCCCGAGGGCGCGCACCTCGCCGGCACGGTGCGCACCTTCGACGCCGATCTGCGCAAGCTGATCGCGGGACGCATCCGCGAACTGGCGGCCGGTTTCGCGGCGGCCTACGACGCCACCATCGAGGTGGACCTGCGCGACGTGTTCTCGGTGCTCGACAACCATCCGGAGCAGGCGGCGGCCGCCGCCGAGATCGCGACCGAGCTGTTCGGCTCCGAGAAGGTCGAAGCCAACACCGTGCCGCGCATGGGCAGCGAGGACTTTGCCGACATGGTCGCGGCGGTGCCCGGTGCCTATGCCTGGCTCGGCGCGACGCCGGGGCCGGGCCTGCACAATGCGAGCTTCGACTTCGACGACAGCCTGATCCCGCTCGGTGCCGCCTACCTGGCGCGGATGGTGGAGCGGCGCACGGCGGCTTGACGAAGCTGAGCCCCTCTCCCCGCGTGCAGGGAGAGGGGCTTGCGACGGCATCGGGATTTGACCGCAAGAGACGGGATGCGCGCGCCGCGCCGGTCCGTCAGGATCGCCGCATCCCCGTCTCCCGGAGGAGTCCATGCTTGCCGAATCCAAAACCCGCTTCCCCGACGCGGTGCCCCTGACCGAGGCCCGCATGCGCGCGGCCGTCCTCGCGCGCGATGCCGGCTTCGACGGGCGCTTCGTCTACGCGGTACGCTCCACGGGCGTGTATTGCCGGCCGGGCTGTCCGTCTCGGGCGGCGCGGCCGGAAAACCTGTCCTTCCACGCCGATCCTGCGCAAGCCGAGGCCGCGGGCTTCCGGCCCTGCCGACGCTGCCGGCCAAGTGAGCCGGCCTTGTTCGATCAGCAGGCCGAAAGAATCACCCGCGCCTGCCGGCTGATCGAGGCGGCGCAGATGCCGCCCTCCCTCGACGCCCTGGCGCGGGCGGCGGGTCTGAGCCCGTTCCACTTCCACCGGACCTTCAAGGCCGTGACCGGGGTGACGCCGGCGGCCTACGCGCAGGCGCACCGCGCCGCCCGCGCCGCCGATAGCCTTGCGGAGGGCAAAAGCGTGACCGAGAGCGTCTACGCGGCGGGCTACGGCGCGCCGAGCCGGTTCTACGCGGACGGTGCGGAGCGGCTCGGCATGAGCCCGTCGGCCTTCCGCAAGGGCGGCGCGGGCGAGCGGATCGCCTTCGCGATCGACAGCTGTGCCCTGGGGCGGGTTCTGGTGGCCGCGACCGAGCGGGGGATCTGCGCGATCCTGCTCGGCGACGACGAGGAGGCGCTCCGGCGCGATCTCGCGGCGCGTTTCCCGAAGGCGGCGATCGTCGGCGGCGACGCGGCCTTCGCGGCGACGGTGGCCGCGGTCGTGCGCCTCGTCGAGGCACCGGTGTCCGCCTTCGACCTGCCGCTCGATATCGGCGGCACCGCCTTCCAGCAGCGGGTGTGGCAGGCCCTGCGCCGCATCCCGGCCGGCAGCACGGCGACCTACGCGGATATCGCCCGCGCCATCGGTGCGCCGGCCGCGGTGCGCGCCGTCGCCATGGCCTGCGGCGCCAACGCGCTCGCCGTGGCGATCCCCTGCCACCGGGTGGTGCGCTCGGACGGGGCGCTCTCGGGCTACCGCTGGGGGACGGCCCGCAAGGCGGCCCTTCTCGCCCGCGAGGGCGTGAAGCGCTAGGGCATCATCCCGAAAGGTGGTTTGCGGCTTTCGGAAAAAGATGATGCAAAAACAGATCCCTAGCGCATCGTGCTGGATCCGATATCCAGCACGATGCGCTAGGCGCTCACGCCGGCACCGCCGAGCCGGGCGGGGCCGCGTCCGATCCCGTGGGCGCCGCGACCGGGGCACGCCCGGCGGCATCCGCTTTCCGCGACTGGATCTCGATGAAGACGCGGGTGACGTTGCGGCTTTTCGCCTTGATGCGCTGTTCCAGCCGGGCGACCGTCCGCTCGACCTCGCCCGCGGGCACGTCGTCGGCGAAGTCGAGGCTGAGGTTCACCAGGATGTCGGAGGGGCCGAGATGCTGCGTCAGCACCTCGTTGACGTGCTGCACGGCGCCCTCCTCCCGCACTGCCGCCCGGATCGTGCGCACCACCTCCGGATCGGCGGCCTCGCCGATCAGCAGGCCGTGGGTCTCGATCATCAGGAAGATCGACATGCCGATCAGCACGAGGCCGATTCCGATCGAGGCCCAGCCGTCGAGCGCCGGCTTGTCGAGAAGGTGGGCCAGCACCACGCCGGTCATGGCGATGACGAGGCCGATCAGCGCGGCGACGTCCTCCACGAGGATGGTGTAGAGCGACGGATCCTTGCTTCGGTGGATCGCGGTGATCGCGCTGCGCTCGCCCTTCTCGGCCCAGAACGCCCTGACCGCGACGAGGCAGGAATACCCCTCCGCCAGGATCGCGAAGCCGAGGATCGAGACGTTGGTCCAGAAGCCGGACAGGTGAAAGCCGAACACGGTCGCGTCGGCGGCGGGCTCGGGATGCTCGATCTTGTGCGCGCCCTCGTAGATCGCGAAGATGCCGCCGCCGAGGAAGATGAACAGGGCGACGATGAAGGCGTAGAAGTACACCTCGCGCCCGTAGCCGAAGGGGTGCTTGGCGTCCGCCGGCTTCTTCGCCCGCTTCAGCCCGACCAGCAGCAGGAGCTGGTTGGCGGTGTCCACCAGCGAGTGCGCGCCCTCGGCCAGCATCGCCGTCGAGCCGGTGAGGAAGGCGCCGACGAACTTCGCCGCCGCGATGGCGAGGTTGGCGCCCGCCGCCGTGTAGATCGCACCCGTGCTCTCGGCCATGTCCCGCTCCTGCGCGGCAGGCGCCCAGGCGCGCCGCCGTCACGGGGGCGACAACGCCGCCGGAGCGGCCGAGGTTGCTGCGAGGCGACGGCCCGTGCAACCTGCCGCCCATCTCTGCGAGGAACCGTGCGATGCCCCCCTACGATCCGGACAACATCTTCGGGAAGATCCTGCGCGGGGAGATCCCCTGCCACAAGGTCTACGAGGACGAGCACAGCCTCGCCTTCATGGACGTGATGCCCCAGGGGGAGGGCCATACCCTCGTCATCCCGAAGACGCCCTCGCGCGGGCTGCTCGACGCCGAGCCGCAGACGCTCGCGGCGCTGATCGCCACGGTGCAGCGGGTCGGACGCGCGGTGAAGGCGGCCTTCGACGCGGACGGGCTGACACTGTTCCAGTACAACGAGCCGGCGGGCGGGCAGACGGTGTTCCACCTGCATTTCCACCTCGTGCCGCGGCACGACGGCGTGCCGCTGAAGCGCCACGAGGGCGGCATGGCCGACAACGCCGTGCTGGCCGAGCACGCCGCACGCATCCGCGGCTCGCTGGAGAACGCGGGCTGATCCGCGCGCTGCGGCGTCACGCCCTTCGGGGGCGGGCGTCGCATCAGGCGAGCCGGGTTCCGTTCGCGACTCCGGTTCCCATGCTGGCGATGACGGCGCGCAGGCCGGCATTCTCGGCCTCCAGCTCGGCGATCCGGCGCAGCAGGATGGCGATCGACGGGTCGGTCGCCGAAACGGGCTCGGGCGAGGCGGGCTTGTGTGCTTCCGAGAACGCGACGCCCACCGCGTCGCCCCGGCGCCAGCGCAGGTTCGACCGCAGGGTCATCTCCTTCTGCGGGATATAGAGGTCGAACGATTCCGGCAGGGTGTTGGTCTCGCTCAGTTCCAGCCGCGCGCCCATCTCCGAGAAGTCGCGGATGAGGCAGTCCATGCTGGACGCCCCCTTGTTGAAGTGGATCCTTCCCTTGAGGAAGGTGCGCTTGCGAGCCTCCTGGCGCTTCTCGCTGATCATGATCGGTCTCCGGCCCCTCCGACGGCCCGACTTGTCTGGCATGCCGGCCGTTAAGGAATGCTCGACGCGACCGCGCACCCACTCAAGGTTCTTCGGCCGATCGCCGCTTCTCGCCCTCGTCGAGGCAGTGGAACAGGTAGAAGCCGTTGAAGCGCACGGCGGTCGCCGCGGCGCGATCGTCGAAGCCGGGAGGAGGGCTCGCGCTGCCGTCGATCCGGCCGCCGAAGGTCCAGCGGCGTCCGCCGACGAAGCGCGGCACGGCGCAACTCTCCGGGACGGCGCAGAAGAGCGCCTCCCCGCCCCGGCGCCGGAACAGGTTGTAGCTTCGCATCGGATCGCCTCCGCATCGCCGCACCCTCGAGCGAAGGGTTAACCCGACAATCGGTCCGGTTTGTGTCGATCGGCGCCGATCAGGCCGGGCCGATCATGCCGGGACCGCATCGGATTCCGCCCGGCAATCCGGCTCGTCGGTCCGGGTCTCGCCGTCGGCCGCGGCGAGGCGGACGGCGTGGTTGATCACCGCCATGTGGGTGAAGCCCTGGGGCACGTTCCCGCGCTGCTCGCCCGATTCCGCGTCGATCTCCTCGGCGAACAGGCCGAGATCGTTGCCACGCGCCAGCAGCCGCTCGAACAGGGCGGTCGCCTCGCCGTTCCGGCCGGCCAGCGTAAGGCAGCCGACCCGCCAGAAGGCGCAGGCGGTGAAGGTCGCCTCGTCGCCCTCCAGCCCGTCGTCGATCCGGTAGCGGTAGAGGAGGTCGCCCGCGCCGAGATCCTCGCTGATTCGTTCGACGGTTCGGGCGACGCGCGGATCGTGCGCATCGAAGGCGTCGAACAGCACGGTGCGCAGCACCGCCGCGTCGAGGTCGTCCGCGCCGTAGGCCATGGTGTAGGCGCCGCGCGCGGGGTTCCAGCCGCGGGCGTGGTACTCCGCCCGGATCTCGGCGGCGGCCTGCTCCCACCGCTCGATCGTGGCCGGGTCGGCGAGGCGGTGCTTCGGATCGGAGCGGGCGATCTGCACGGCGCGGTCGAGGCCGACCCAGAGCATCGCCTTGGTGTGCAGGCTCTGGCGCTTCTCCGTCCGCATCTCCCACAGGCCGTGGTCGGGGGCGTGGCGGGCGCGCAGGATGTGGTCGGTGAGGTGTCCGAGGGCCTCGGGCAGGTGGTCGTTGACCTTGACCGGCGGGTCGTACTCCACCGCCTCCAGGTAGCCGTGGAGGGCCACCAGGAACTCGCCGTAGATGTCGTACTGATCCTGATCCGCCGCCGCGTTGCCGATCCGGACCGGGCTGACGCCGCGCCAGCCGCACAGGTGGTCGAGGGTCTCCTCCGGCGGCACTGCTCCGTCGAGGGCGTACATCAGATGAAGGTCGCGGCCCCGGCTCGCATCGGCCTCGCGCAGGAAGCGCAGGAACTCGGCGGCCTCGCGGTCGTAGCCGAGATTGACGAAGGCGGTGACGGTGAAGCTCGCGTCCCGCATCCAGACGTAGCGGTAATCGTAGTTGCGGTTGCCCGGCACCGCCTCGGGCAGGCCGGCGGTGGCGGCGGCGACGATCCCGCCCGAGGGGCCGTGGGTCAGGAGCTTGAGGGTGAGCGCGCTGCGCAGGACCGCCTCGCGGTAGGGACCCTCGTAGGTGCAGCGGCCCGACCATTCCTCCCAATAGTCCCGCGTGGCGGCGAGCGAGGCGTCCACCGCGTCGGGGAGCGCCGCTCCCGCCGCGTGATCATCGCCGTCGCCGTGAGCGATCACGAGGTCGGCACGCCCCCCGGCCTCGAGCGCGAAGGTCCCCTCGGCGCCGTCGTCGCGCCGGGCGAGCGGGACGGCGCAGAGGGCGCGAAGGCTGTCGCCGCCGCCCTGGAAGCGGAGGCAGGCCTCGCCCCGCGCCACGATCTCGGTCGGGGCGCGGGCATAGTCGAAGCTCGGGCGCAGCCGCCAACGGCCCGAGACGTGGCCGGACAGGCAGGCGAGTCTTCGAATCACCTGGGCCTGGGCACGGCCGTCCGGTCCCTCCTCCGGCACGGTTTCGGGCCGGTGAAGGGGCATGAAATCGGTGAGCACCGCCCGGCCGGTGGCGGTGACGAAGGTGGTCTCGAGGATGTTGGTTTCGGGCAGATAGCGGCGGGTGGTCTCGGTCAGGCCGTCGAGGACGAGGCGGCAGGAGCCGCCGCGCTCGCTGTCGAGCAGGGCCAGGAACACCGCCGGCCCGTCGTGCCGGGGCCAGCACAGCCAGTCGAGGGAACCGTCGCGGGCGATCAGGGCCGTGGTGCAGGTATCGCCGATCACGGCGTAGTCGGCGATGGGTCTGTCCGTCACGGTCGCTTCCGTCGAGTGGCGCCGCGCCAACGTTCCGTGATGCGCAGGGTTCGCCCCTGCGACATCAGGCGACGCGGTGCGCAGGCGTGGGAGGACCGGAGGCGCGGCTCAGTAGCGGCGTGCGCCGCGCATCAGACGGCGCGGATGGGTCTTGACCGAACGGTAGGCCCCCCGCGTGCCGTAGCCGCCGGGCCGGCGGTAGTTGCCGTTGTTGACGCCGGCGGTGCGGTCGTTGCCGGTGGCGGCCGCCGAAGGCGACAGGCCGCTGCCGGCATTGCTGCTGGCGCCCTGCGCGGCGGCGGGGCCGGCCGCGAGGACGAACGCCGCGGCCAGGGCGAAGAGGCCGCTTCGAAGCGGATATGTCATGGTTCTCAATCCTCTGAAAAAGGCCCCGAGAGGCTCCGTGAGAGGGCGAACCGCGGCCTAAGGGGCTTGTTCCCCGGCGATCCACGTGCCGAGCACCGACAGGTCGGTGGAGAGGGCGACGAGGTCCGCAGCCGAGCCGGGGGTAATCCGGCCGAGCCGGGCGTCGAGCCCGAGGAAGCGGGCCGGCGTCGATGAGGCCATGGCCAGGGCCTCATCGAGGGAGGCGCCGCCCCGGGTGCTCATGTGGCGCACGGCCTCGGCCATGGTGATCGCCGCGCCCGCCAGGGTGCCGTCCTCGCCGGTGAGGCGGTCGCCGGTAAGGAGGATGCGGCGGCCGAACAGGGTGAAGGACGCGTCCGCGCGGGTGTCGCCGACCGGCGGCATGGCGTCGCTCACCAGCATGAGCCGGTCATGCCCCTTGAGGCGCAGCGCCAGCCGGAGCTGGTCGTCGCCGACATGGTGGCCGTCGGCGATGATCCCGGCAAACGTCGCCGCTTCCGAGAGGGCGACGCCGACCGCGCCGGTCTCGCGCGGGCCGATCTGCGACATCGCGTTGAACAGATGGGTGAAGCCGGTGAGCCCCTCCGCCATCGCCGCACGGATCGCGGGGCCCGCATCCGCCGTGTGCCCGGCGCAGACCCGCGCACCGCGGGCGACGAGGTCGGCCACCGCGCCGGCGGGCACCCGCTCCGGTGCCAGCGTCACCAGGGTGATGCCGCGCGGTCCCAATCCGGTCAGGAGCTCGGCGTCGCCGGGGCCGAACCCGGCGAGGCGGCCGGGATCGTGGATGCCGATCCGCTGCGGGCTCAGGAACGGCCCTTCGAGATGAATGCCGAGAATGCCGGGAACGCCCGCGGCGATCGCTGCCGCAACGCCCTCGATCGCCGCCCGGATCGCCGGCCTCGTGTCGGTGATGAGGGTCGGCAGCAGGGCGGTGGTGCCGCCACGCCGGTGCGCCGCCGCGATCCGGGCGATGCCTGCGACGCTGGAATCGTCGTTGAGGAGCACCCCGCCGCCGCCATTGACCTGAAGGTCGATGAAGCCCGGGGCCAGGATCGCGCCGGCCGGCAGCCGCACGAGGGGCAGGCCGGCGGGCGGATCGGTGGCGACATCGGCGATCCGCCCCTCGCGCAGCACGACGACGCGGTCACGCATCATTCGCTCGCCATCGAAGACCCGCTCGGCGGCGAGCGCCTGATGATCCTGGGATCGCAAAGGGGTCACCCCTTCGGCGGGGCGGACAATGGGAGGTCCGGGCAGAGCCCTGGCCTCCCTCCAGGGCCCTGAGCTGGACCCGCGAAATGGCTCGCCCTTTCGAGATCCGGATTCATCACAGCGTCTCCGTGACCTTGGTGAGGCCGACCGGCTTGTCCGGGTCGAGACCGCGGCGGCGGGCCTCGGCCTCGATGGCGCGGTAGGCCGGCACCAGCATGGCGACGGGATCGCAGGCCGGATGTCCGTCGCCGAGCCAGGGCAGCGTGCCGAGGGGACCGCCGCAGGCATGAACCCGCAGGCCGTCCCCGGTCAGGTCGCGCACGAGGTCGTCCACGCCCTCGGCGAGCGGATCGGCCTGACGCAGCGCCAGAACCGGCGTCGCGGCGGAGACGGAGGCGCGCGGGCCGTGGCGCAGCTCCGCCGCCGAGTAGCCGAGCGCGGGCAGGCGCAGGGTCTCGGCGAGCTTGAGGGCGATCTCGCGCAAGGGGCCGAGGCCGTGACCGCGCCCGGTGACGAAGGCCGCGGGCGCGCCGGCGAGATCGGCGCTCCAGGCGGACCAGTCGAGAGCGCGCGCGCGGTTCAGGCGCTCCGGCAGGGCGGCAAGGCCCTGGTCGAGCGCTCGATCGCCGGCCCAGGCGGCCACCAGGGCGGCGCCGGCGATGGCGGAATTCGTCACCGTCTTGGTGGCGGCGACCGCCCGCTCCGGTCCGGCCAGGATCGGAAGGACGAGGTCGCTCGCCCGCGCGGCCGGCGAGTCGGGATCGTTGACGAGGGCGAGCGTCAGCGCGCCGCCGGCCCGCGCGGCTTCAGTCGCCGCGACGAGGTCGGGCGAGCGGCCCGATTGCGAGACCACGATGAAGAGCGCCCCCGCGACCTGTGGGGGGCGGGCATAGCCCGTCACCACCGAGGGCGCGGCGGCCGAGACCGGCAGCGCGAGCCGCGTCTCGATCAGGTAGCGCAGATGCACGCCGGCATGGCCGGAACTGCCCCGCCCGCACACCACCACGAACGGGAATGTCCTGGCACTCAGTGCCGCGCCGATCCGCGCCGCCTCGCCCGCCGTCAGCACCGCTTCGGCGGCGGCGGGGATCTCGGCGATCTCCCGCGCCATGAAGGTCGTCGCGCTCATGATCGCCCCACCTCGCGCAGCGCCCGGCGCAGGCTGCCGTCGTGGCGGTTGAGCAGGTCGTCGGCCCGCATCGCGCTCATCCCGCCGGCGATCAGCACCGCGCGCTTGATGTCGCCCTCGGCCCGCGCCAGGGCATCGGCGGCGGTCTCCGCCGGGCAGCCGGCGAGTTCGGACACCATGGCCACGCCGCGGGCGCGCAGCTTCCGGTTGGTCGCGCGCATCGCCACCATCCGCCCGCGATAGACCCGGCCGAGCCGGATCATCACCAGCGTCGAGAACAGGTTGAGGATCACCTTCTGCGCCGTGCCCGCCTTCATGCGGGTGGATCCCGCCAGCACCTCGGCGCCCGTGGCGGCGAGGATGCCGTGAGCGGCCTCGCGCAGGATCGGCGCCTCGGGATTGTTGCTGACGCCGACGGTGACGGCGCCGCGGGTGCGGGCCGCCTTCAGCGCCTCGACGGTGAACGGCGTCGAGCCGCTGGCGGCGAGCCCGATGACGACGTCGCGGGGACCGATCGCCGCGCGGGCGATCCACCCGGTGCCGTCGGTGGTGGAATCCTCGGCATCCTCCACGGCGCGCAGCAGGGCGCCCTCCCCGCCGGCGATGGCGAAGCCGAGTTGCGTCTCCGGCCAGTCGAAGGTCGGCGGCAGCTCCGCCCCGTCCTGCACGCCGATCCGCGCGGAGGTTCCCGCCCCGACATAGACCAGCCGCCCGCCCTCGCGCAGGCCCGGCTCGGCGGCCCGCGCCGCCGCGTCGATCGCCCGCAGGGCCGGCCCGACCGCCGCGACCGCCGCGAGCTGGCCCTCCCAGAGCGCCTGGAGGATGTCGAGACCGCCCCAGGCGTCGAGGTCGACGTAGCGGGCGCTGGCGTCCTCGGTCCTCATGCCCCGCGCGCTCCTTGCAGGGCCTTTTGCAGGGCCTCTTGCAGGGGCCCTTGCCGCGCTCCTTGCCGCACCCTTCTTTGCGTCCCTCGCGTCCGCATCGCCCTCATCCGGTCCCGCCTCGGCGCCGTATCGCGCCCCTCGCCTGTTCGAAAGAGGTGATCCCCGATGCGGTTCCGCCGGGCGCGGAAAACGGCCTCCGGCGCGGTTTTGCCGCGCGGGCCGCGGATCGATCCGGGATCGGTTGGCCCCTCCCGGCGTTCGGTTGGCGCGCCTCTCTGGCTCTTGCAGACGGATGCGCTGGGATCGGCCGGGGGAGCGGGCGTGGGAGCGGAGCAGATCGACGGACAGGCAATCGACGGGGAGACGCGTGATCGGCCGGATCCGGCGGGGGAAGCGGCGCTCCCGGCGGCCGCGCGGCGCTTGCGCCTGCTCACCTACAACGTCCGCCATTGCCGCGGCACCGACGGGCGGGTGGCGCCGGAGCGAGTCGCGCGGGTGATCGCTGCCCTGGAGCCCGACATCGTCGCCCTGCAGGAGGTCGATGTCGGGCGCGCGCGCACCGGTGGCCTGGATCAGGCGGAGGAGATCGCTCGGCTCGTCGGCATGTTCACGCATTTCCACCCGGCCCTGCATATCGAGGAGGAGCGCTACGGCGACGCCCTGCTCACCCACCTGCCCTCGCGGCTCAGGCGCGCCGGCCCCCTGCCCGGCCTGCTGCGGCGCCCCAGCCTGGAGCCGCGCGGGGCGCTCTGGGTCGAGGTGACGGCCGGCGGCACGGCGCTCCAAGTGCTCACGACCCATTTCGGACTGCTCGGCGCGGAGCGCATCGCCCAGGCCGAGGCGCTGCTCGGACCCGACTGGCTCGGCGATCCCGCCTGCCGCGCGCCGACGGTGTTGCTCGGCGACTTCAACGCCACGGGCTGGTCGCGCGCCTACCGCCGGCTGAGCCGGGGCCTCACCGATGCGCGCCGTCTCACCGGGGAGCGGGGCTGGCGGCGCGGCGGCGCGAGCTTCCCGAGCCGCTTCCCGTTGCTGCGCATCGACCATGTCTTCGTGAGCGCGCAGGTCGGCGTCGAGCGCGTCGCGGTGGTGGACACGCCGCTGGCGCGGCAGGCGTCGGATCATCTGCCGGTTCTGGCGGAGATCCGGATCGGGCCGGGTTGAGGGTTTTTTCCGCGTATGAGCATGCTCCTCCGCGGGCCGGCCCGACGACCGGCCGTGGATGGGTGAGGACGCGCGCACGATGACGAAGACGACCGGACAGAAGACGAGCGGACCCCTGACCGCTCTCGGTCTCGCCGCCCTGATCGCCCTCACGGCCGGGCCGGCTCTGGCCGAACCGCCGCGGATCGCCGTGGTCGCGACCGGCGGCACCATCGCGATGAAGCTCGATCCCAAGACCCACGCGCCGGTGCCGGCACTCTCCGGCGAGGATCTTGTCGCGGCGGTGCCCAAGCTCAAGGACATCGCCACCATCGAGGTCACCGAGTTCAGCAACGTGCCGAGCGACTACATGGGCCCGGACCGCTGGCCGGCTCTGACCGCCAAGCTCGACGCGCTGCTCGCCGATCCCGGCATCCGCGGCGCGATCGTCCTGCACGGGACCGACACCCTCGACCAGACCGCCTACTTCCTCGATCTCACCTTGAAGAGCGACAAGCCGGTGGTGCTGGTGGGCGCCCAGCGCAACGCCTCCGACGCGGATGCCGACGGCCCGCGCAATCTCCTCAACGCGGCCCGGCAGATTCTGGCCGAGGGCGCTGGGGGCCAGGGCGTGACGGTGACGCTCAACCACCGCATCAACGCCGCCCGCGAGGTGCGCAAGACCCACACCAGCAACGTCGAGACCTTCAATTCGGGGGAGGCCGGCATCCTCGGCTACGTTGACGAGGATCGCGTCGTGTTCAGCCGCCGTTCCCTGCGCCGCCAGACCCTGCCGCTGCCGGAGCGGATGCCGCGGGTCGATCTCGTGGCGATGTATGCCGGGGCGGACGGCTCGCAGGTGCGCCACGCCGCCGAGAGCGGAGCCGAGGCGATCGTGGTCGAGGCCTATGGCTGGGGCAACGTCAACGCCGAGATGCACGACGCCATCGCCGAGGTCATCGCCAAGGGCGTGCCGGTGGTCGTGGCGACCAAGGTCCATGACGGTCGCGCCCTGCCGGTCTACGGCTTCAAGGGCGGCGGAAACACCCTGCGCAAGGCCGGCGCCGTATTCGCGGGCGACCTCACGCCGGACAAGGCGCGCATCCTTACCCTGATCGCCCTCCCCGCGGACAAGGAGGCCCGCAAGGATCGGGCGGCCCTGCAGGCGGTGTTCGACAGATAGCCGTCAGGACGGCTCCAGCACCTCCCGCCGCGCGGCCGTCCCGACGTCCGAGGCGGCCTCCCCGCGGGCCTGGCGCAGGAGGGCGCGCCGCCGCCAGGGACGCCACGCGTCGGCGGGGCCCACCGGATCGCCGAGATGGAACGCCTCGACGAGGCGCGCCACGGGACCGCGGCGGGAGGGAACCAGCGGACAGACCCGCGGGCTCGGCATCAGGCGGGGGTCGTCGAGGACCGCCCTCAGGGAGCCGCGCGCCTCGAAGGCTTCCGCGAACACGTCCGGCGGGCAGCCGCCGTGATGGGCGAGCAGCCGCACGAGCAGCCGTCGCACCGCCGCGCGGGACTCCCTATCCTCGGCCGGCACCTCCACGGCGAGGTCGCACTCGGTGTCGTAGCCGAAGGAGCGATTGTTGAGGTTGGTCGAGCCGATCCTGAGCAGGCGCTCGTCGATGATCGCGACCTTGGCGTGAACCAGGATCGGCCGGCGCTTCTCCGTGTGCGGCGCCACGATCCGCAGGCGGCCGAAGCGGTCCGCCCGGCGCAAGCCGCGGATCAGGCCGCGGCGGGCGCTGTCCATGGTCAGGCGGTCGAAGCCGCTCGGGCTGCGCTCGGACAGCACGATCACGATCTCCGGCCCTTCCGGCTCGGCGAGGCGCGCGGCCAGCGCCTCCGCCACGACCGGCGAGGCGAGGTATTGGTTCTCGAGATAGATGAAGCGCTCCGCCGCCCGGATCGAGGCGCGGTACAGGGCGGCGCTCTCCGTGACCGCCGGACGGCCGCCGAACGGCGGATCGGTGCGGGTGAGCCCCACCGTCACGTCGGTCAGGTGCGGCGCCAGGGTAGTCGGCCAAGGATCGTGGCAAGGATCACGGCAAGGATCACGGCCACCATCGGGAGCGGCGAGCGGAAAGGTCTCGCCGGTGGCGCGGTGCCAGCGCTCGCGGGCGAGTTCGGCCAGCGCCCGCGCGGCGGAACGATCGACCAGCATCATCACGTCGTGGCGCGGCGGGTAGTCCTCGCCGGAGGGCAGGCGCCGACGGGGATCGCGGTCGCGGTGGGCGGGGGTATCCCAGCGGTTCACCTCGAAATCGCTGCCGCCGCAGAACGCGATGGTGTCATCGACCACGAGGATCTTCTGGTGCTGGCAGGCACCGAAGGGCAGCGTGCCGTCGATACGGAAGTCGATCGCGGGGCCGAGGCTCGCGCGCACGCTGTCGGGCGTGTGGTCGTTGCCCGCCGAGATCGGCCAGGGCATGTCCCAGATCAGGATGCGGATGGCCAGTTCGGGCCGCGCGGCCTTGAGGCGTTGCAGCAGCTCGGCCAGGGTCTCGCCCGCATCGGGCGCGTCCCCCGGCAGCAGGCGCGCCCTCGGGTCGAAGCTCCAGCCGATCAGGGTGATGGAGCGGCGCGCGTTCGTGAGCGCCGCGTGCGCCGCGGCGAAATAGGCCGCCCCGTCATGCAGCACCGCGACGCGTCCCGCCCGCTCCCGCCGCCAGCAGGTGAGCCCGGGCCGCAGCCAGCTCTCGCCCGATCCTTGACCCACCCCGAGTTCCATCCTCATGCGTGCAGCGATCCGCCATGCGGCGACGGGCGCCGAGTATCCGGTGCGGATCGTGGGAGCGAAGCCCTCATCGCGCCATTGCCTTTCCCGCCTCGAACTTGCCCGTTTCCAGCTTGGCCCGCACCCGCCGCCGGGTCAGTTCCACCGCCGCGACGGTGGCGAGAAGGCCGAGGCCGAGGGTGATCCAGTGGGTTGGCTCGTCGCTGCCGGCATGGCGGCCGATCACGCCGAGATAGACGCAGACCACCGTGCCCGGCAGCATGCCGATCACCGTGGAGATCAGATAGGCGGAGGTGCGGACATCCGTCACCCCGAGGACGTAGTTCTGGGCATTGAACGGCACGAAGGGGCTGAGCCGCATCAGGGTCATGAGCCGCCAGCCCCCGTCGCCCACCGCCTCCACGGTGGCGTTCAGCCCCGGCCGGCGCTCGATCAGCCCCCGCACCCGGTCGCGGAAGAGGTATCGGGCGGCCACGAAGGCGAGCCAGGAGCCGAGCGTTGCCGAGAGCAGCACCACCGGCATCACCGCCCAGCCGAAGGCGACCGCCCCGGCAATGGTGAGCGGGGTGCCCGGCACGACGAGGAGGGTCGCGAGAAAGAACAGCACGCCGAAGGCCAGGAGGCCGTAGGGTCCGAGGCCGTTCGCCCAGCCCGAGAAGGCGCGCAGCCATTCCTCGACCGGCAGGAGGTACCAGGCTCCGACCGCCAGGGCGGCGGCGCCGGCCGTGGCTGCCCAGGTCTGGGCCGAGCGGCTGGGTTTATCCATTCGGTGGCTCGAAGGGGATTGGTGCGGCTTGTGCCCGCGTCCGCAAACCGTTGGCCGGCGTAACTGTTCCCGCCAAGCTCGGCCGTTTTCGCCTGCGACCCCGACCGTGCCGCCCTCGGCTCGGCTCACCAGTCGCGGTCGAGCCGCACCGCGATCCGGCTCGGGCGGGCCCCGGCGAGCGTCCGTTCGAGGGAGGCGAGCGCCTGCCGGGCCTTGCCCAGGCGGGGGCTGCGCCAACGCTGCTCGTAGCCCCGCGGCGCGATCACCGCCTCGCCGAGGCGGTCGCCGGCGAGGATGAGGCGATCCACCGCTCGCCGGATCCGCGGCGTCTCCTCGGTCAGCACGCAGAGGTCGGAGAGGTAGTTGCGCAGGGCATGCAGCTCGTTGCGGCCTCCGCCCTCCCCCGCCAGCGCGGCCAGGGTCCGGTCCATGGAGACGATGAGACCCGCCAGGGGCACGGGCACGCGCGCGGACGGCTCGTCGCTGTCCCGGCGGCCGAGTCTCTCTCGCGCAAGCCCGTGCAGGGCGACTCCCATACGGATTCCTTCACGTCACCCGAGGATGCGATGACCGCCGCGAATCGCGGCGGCAGCCAGCGTGCAGAGGATTAACAACCTGAGCGGTCGAATCGACATGATTGCGTAATCTGAGCAGCAAAGAAAGTTTTGACGGACGGCTGTGCGTGCAGCCCGCCCCGGTGCCGCGGCTGTGCGCCGCCACGCGGGGTCAGGCGCTCGGAGCTTTCGGCGCTCTGCTCGAGACCTTGAGCGCATAGACGAGGGCCGCGGCGCTCATCAGGGCGAGGGCGTACCACGTGAGCGCGTAGACGAGATGGTTGTTGTGGAAGGCCACCACGGTGAGGCCGCCGACCGGCAGGCCGCCGGAATTGGGCGCGGCATCCGCATCCACGAAGTAGGGGGCGACCTCGGCCGGAATCCGGTCGATCCCGCGGGCGGCGGCGATGGCCGCGACATCGCGGGAATACCAGCGGTCGCCCGCCGGATCGTTGCGGCGGAGAAAGCCGCCGCCGGGCTCGGTCAGGCGCAGCAGGCCCGTGACCGTCACCTCCCCGTCCGGCTCGCCCGCGGCGCGGGCCGCGCGCTCGCGGGATTCCGTCGGCACGAAGCCGCGATTGACGAGGACGGTGAAGCCGCGATCGGTCGCGAGCGGCACGAGCACCCAGAAACCGGCGCCGCGCCCGGTCACCGCCTGGACCAGGGTGGCGCGGTCGTAGGCGAAGCGGCCGGTGAGCCGGACCCGCCGGTACTCGGCCGAGGCCGCCGTAAGCCCGGCCCAATCCTCCGGCCCCGGTGCGGGCGCCGGCTCGGCGCGGCTGCGGGCCTCGACCCGGTCGATCAGGTCGAGCTTCCACACCCGGCGCTCGACCTGCCAGGTGCCGAGGCCGAGGAACACGCCCGTCACGGCCAAGCCCGCCAGGACCAGCACCAGCCGGGCAAGCAGAGGGCGCCGACGGCCCACCGCCGGGGTGGCGGGCCGGGGACCAGCGGGTTTCGGTGAGGCGTCAGGGGGCGTGACGCATCTCCTCGGCCGAGATCGGCATCATGTTGGTGTTGAGGTGGTGCATGACCCAGATCGAGCCGCACAGGGTGATGACCACGATCGTGACCGTGAAGATCAGCGCCAGGAAGGTCCAGCCGCCCTCCGACTTCGTGTTCATGTGCAGGAAGTAGATCATGTGGACCACGATCTGCACCACGGCCAGCCCGAGGATGACGGCGCCGGTGACGACCTTGTCGTCGATGACGTTGCCCATCACCAGCCAGAACGGGATCGCCGTCAGAATGACGGAGAGCACGAAGCCCGTCACGTAATCCTTGAACGAGCCGTGGCCGTGGGCGTCCTGCCCGTGGCCGTCATGGCCATGCCCGTGATCGTCGGCGTGCGCTGCCCCGCTCATTGCAGGACTCCCATCAGGTACACGAAGGTGAAGACGCCGATCCAGATGACGTCGAGGAAGTGCCAGAACATCGACAGGCACATCAGCCGGCGCTTGTTCTCGGGCACGAGGCCGCGCAGCCGGGTCTGGACCATCAGCGTGACGAGCCAGATCAGGCCGAAGGTGACGTGCAGGCCGTGGGTGCCGACCAGGGTGAAGAAGGCCGACAGGAAGCCGCTGCGCTGGGGCGTGGCGCCCTCGTGGATCAGGTGCGCGAACTCGTAGAGTTCGAGCCCGACGAAGGCCGCGCCGAACAGGCCCGTCACCGCCAGCCAGAGCTGGGTCTTGGCCAGATCGTTCCGCTCCATCGCCAGCATGGCGAAGCCGTAGGTGATGGAGGAGAACAGCAGCATCGACGTGTTCACCGCCACGATCGGCAGGTCGAACAGGTCCTTGGGCGAGGGCCCGGCCGCGTAGCTGCGGCCGAGCACGGCGTAGGTGGCGAACAGGACCGCGAAGATGAGGCAGTCGCTCATCAGGTAGATCCAGAAGCCGAGCATCGTGCTCCCTTCCGGGTGATGCTCGCCCTCGAGATCGAGGAAGTCCGGCACGTCGGCGGAGGCCGCCCCGGCGATAGCCGGGTTCAGGGCGGGATTTGCATGGGATGCCATGGTGTCCTCAGGCCCGCACCGCCGCCAGTGCCTCGGTCCGCCGCTGCTCCGTGCGGCTGACCGTTTCGGCGGGGATGTAGAAGTCGCGGTTGTAGTTGAAGGTGTGACCGATCGCGATCGCCAGGGCCGCCACGAAGGTCAGCGCCGCCAGCCACCAGATGTACCAGATCATCGCGAAGGAGAAGGCGATGCTGACCACGCCCAGGATCACGCCGGTGGCGGTGTTCTTGGGCATGTGGATCGGCTTGTAGCCCGAG
This sequence comes from Methylorubrum populi, assembly GCF_002355515.1. NCBI lineage: Bacteria > Pseudomonadati > Pseudomonadota > Alphaproteobacteria > Hyphomicrobiales > Methylobacteriaceae > Methylorubrum > Methylorubrum populi. The sequence goes on from NZ_AP014809.1 coordinate 5,002,594, forward strand.
GCCGGGCGCTGGAAGCCGCGGGCCTTCATCTCCCACCACGCGTCGAGGCCGTGCACCACGGGCGTGAAGGCGAAGTTGTAGTCCGGCGGCGGCGAGGAGGTGGACCATTCCAGCGTCCGGCCCTGCCACGGGTCACCGGTCACGTCCCGCAGCTTCTCGCGGTTTTTGATCGAGACCGCGAACTGCACGATCATGGCGCCGATGCCGATGGCGATCAGGCCCGCGCCGATGGCGGCGACCACGAACCAGGGCTGCAGCGACGGGTCGTCGAAATGCTGGGCACGGCGGGTGACGCCCATCAGCCCCAGCACGTAGAGCGGCATGAAGGCGACGTAGAAGCCGATGGTCCAGAACCAGAAACTGACCTTGCCCCAGAACTCGTCGAGGCGGAAGCCGAAGGCTTTCGGGAACCAGTAGTTCACGCCGGCGAACATGCCGAACAGCACGCCGCCGATGATCACGTTGTGGAAGTGCGCGATCAGGAACAGCGAGTTGTGGAGCACGAAGTCGGCCGGGGGCACGGCGAGCAGCACGCCGGTCATGCCGCCGATGACGAAGGTCACCATGAAGCTGACGGTCCACAGCATCGGCACGTCGAAGCGGATCCGGCCGCGATACATCGTGAACAGCCAGTTGAAGATCTTCGCACCCGTCGGGATCGAGATGATCATCGTCGTGATGCCGAAGAACGAGTTCACGCTGGCACCCGAACCCATCGTGAAGAAGTGGTGCAGCCACACGAGGTAGGACAGGATCGTGATGACGACGGTCGCGTAGACCATCGAGGTGTAGCCGAACAGGCGCTTGCCGCAGAAGGCCGAGGTGACCTCCGAGAACACGCCGAAGGCCGGCAGGATGAGGATGTAGACCTCCGGATGACCCCAGATCCAGATGAGGTTGAAGTACATCATCGGATTGCCGCCGAGGTCGTTCGTGAAGAAGTGCGTGCCGACGTAGCGGTCGAGGGTCAGCAGCGCGAGAACGGCGGCGAGGATCGGGAAGGCGGCCACGATGAGCACGTTGGTGCACAGCGAGGTCCAGGTGAAGATCGGCAGCTTCATCATCGACATGCCGGGCGCGCGCATCTTCACGATGGTCGCGATCAGGTTGATGCCCGACAGCGTCGTGCCGATGCCCGCGATCTGCAGGCCCCAGATGTAGTAGTCGACGCCGACCCCCGGACTCATGTCCGCGCCCGACAGCGGCGGGTAGGCGAGCCAGCCGGTGCGGGCGAACTCGCCGACGAACAGCGAGATCATGATCGTGACCGCGCCCGAGACCGTCATCCAGAACGAGAAGTTGTTCAGGAACGGGAAGGCGACGTCGCGGGCGCCGATCTGCAGCGGCACGACGTAGTTCATCAGGCCGGTGACGAAGGGCATCGCCACGAAGAAGATCATGATCACGCCGTGGGCGGTGAAGATCTGATCGTAGTGGTGCGGCGGCAGGTAGCCCTCGTTGGCGCCGAAGGCGATCGCCTGCTGCGAGCGCATCAGCAGCGCGTCGGCAAAGCCGCGCAGCAGCATCACCAGCGCCAGCACCACGTACATGATGCCGATCTTCTTATGGTCGACCGAGGTCAGCCAGTCGCGCCAGAGCGGGCCCCAGAAGCGAAAATAGGTGATTGCGGCGAGCACCGCGATCCCGGCCACGGCGACGCCTGCGAAGGTGACTTGCAGGATCGGTTCGTGGAACGGGATGTCCTCCAGCGAGAGGCGCCCGAACAGCAGGTGCTGCAGGTCCGTGTTTGCGAACATGGGTCGAAACTCGTCCGTAAATCCTGAGGCGGCGACGGATCAGTTGTTGGTCTGGTCGGGGGCCGGTTGGCCCTCGCCGCTCTTCTCGTGGGTCTTGCCGTCCGGCGACCCGGTCTTGGGCGACTCGCTCTTGGGGGCGCGGTGCGAGGCCGGCGTCGTCGCCCCCGGTGCCTCGTCGCCGCGCTGCGTGTGGCGGTTGTCGTACTGGAGCCGCTCGACGTTCTCGCGGCTCTCCTTGCCGGCGCCCCCCTTGGCGTCGATGGCCATCATCTCGCCCATGCACATCTTGCCGGGAACGGCGCACATGCCGACGATCTTGCTGAAGAGGCCGTCGGCGAACGTGGAGTAGTAGGTGACGGGCACCCGCTCGCTCGGGCGCTCGAGTTCGAGATAAGCATCGCGGCTCAGCTCGGAACCCTGCTGCTTCACTTTGGCAATCCACTGGTCGAAGCCGTCGCCCTCGAGCCCGTGGAACTTGAACGTCATGCGCGAGAAGCCGCTGCCGCTGTAGTGCGAGGACAGGCCTTCATACTCGCCGGCCTTGTTGATCACCGCGTGGAGCTGCGTCTGCATGCCGGGCATGGCGTAGATCATGCCGGCGAGCGCGGGGACGTAGAAGGCGTTCATCACCGAGGAGGCGGTGATCTTGAACTGGATCGGCCGGTTCACCGGCGCGGCCAGCTCGTTGACGGTGGCGACATTGTATTCGGGGTAGAAGAACAGCCACTTCCAATCGAGGGCGACGACCTGCACCTCGAGCGGCTTCACATCCGCCGCGACCGGCTTGCCGGGCTCGATGCGCGAGAGCGGCCGGAACGGGTCGAGGGTGTGGGTGCTGATCCAGGTCAACGCGCCGAGCGCGATGATGATCATCAGCGGCGCGGTCCAGATCACCACCTCGAGTCCGGTCGAGTGGTCCCAGTCGGGATCGTGGCGGGCGGCCGTGTTCGAGGCGCGGTAGCGCCACGCGAACAGCAGGGTCAGCACGATCACGGGCACGATGATGAGCAGCATCAGGCCCGTCGAGGCGAGGACGAGGTTGCGCTGCTGCACGGCGATGTCGCCGGAGGGCTGCATCACCACGAGGTTGCAGCCGGCGAGCAGCCCGAACAGGGGCAGCAGGACAAGGCCCCTCAGGATCCGGCGCGCGGAGCCTGCACGGGCTCTCAGTGAACGGTCGGCGGTCATGGCCACGAATCTTCGTTCCATCACAAGGGCCGCGCGGGCATCTTCCCGCGCGGCGACGGTTCGTTTCTCACAAGGCTCCGCGCGGCGAGAGGCACACTCCGCCCGCGGGCCGAAACCATCACATCTGGCGCATCTCGGAGCGATCGAGCGAGAGCGCGAGCAGCGTCGCCAGGGCACCCGACAGCAGGTACACGCCGACCATGGCGAGCCCGTAGGCGGTGGAGAGGTACAGCACCACGAGGGGCGCGAATCCGGCACCGAACAGCCAGGCGAGGTCGGAGGTCAGCGCCGCGCCGGTGTAGCGGTAGCGCGCGCCGAGCCGCGAGGTCACGGCGCCGGCGGTCTGGCCGTAGGACAGGCCGAGCAGCATGAAGCCGATATTGACGTAGATCGTCTGGCCGATGGCGTTCTCGCCGAAGATCAGCGGCGCCAGGATGCTGCCGCAGGCGAACACGGCGATCAGCCCGGCGCTGATGAGCAGCACGTTGCGGCGCCCGATCTGGTCGGCGATCAGGCCCGAGGCGGCGACGGCGCCGGCGCAGATCAGCGCACCGGAGAACTGCACCATCAGGAAGTCGCCGGCGGAACGGTCGCTCGACAGGGCGAGCCACGCGATCGGGAAGATCGTGACGAGGTGGAACAGAGCGAAGCTCGCCAGCGGCACGAAGGCACCGATCCACACGTCGAGGGCGTGATGGCGGGCGAGGTCGACGACGCTGACCGGTTCCAGCCGGCCCTTGTCGAGCAGGCGGGTGAATTCGGGGGTGGCGACGAGCCTGAGCCGGGCGAACAGGGCCACGACGTTGATGGTGAAGGCGCAGAAGAACGGGAAGCGCCAGCCCCAGTCGGTGAAGTCCTCCGGGGTCAGGTTGACGGCGAAGAACGCGAACAGGGCGCTCGCCACCATGAAGCCGAATGGCGCGCCGAGCTGCGGGAGCGACGCATACCAGCCGCGGCGCTCGCGCGGGGCGTTGAGGGCCAGCAGCGAGGCCATCCCGTCCCAGGCGCCCCCGAGCGCGAAGCCCTGCGCCACCCGCAGGATCGCGAGCAGCTCGATGGCGACGGCGCCGATCGAGTTGTAGCTCGGCAGGAAGCTGATCGCCGCGGTCGAGCCGCCGAGCAGGAACAGGGCGGCGGTGAGCTTCACCCCGCGCCCGTGCCGCTTGTGCACCCACATGAAGAAGATCGACCCGAGCGGGCGGGCGACGAAGGCGAGCGCGAAGATGGCGAAGGAGTAGAGCGTGC